>NZ_JASCAF010000002.1:0-642432 GCF_029967985.1 Pseudomonas sp. V88_4 | reverse complement strand
ATGGACACCGTAGCGAGGGAACACTGAGCCTAAGCGAAGTGCCGTACGCCGGGGCGTAGACTTTTTGGTTACTTTTGAGGCGTTTGTCAAAAGTGACCCGCCGTAAGGGCGGAACCCTAGGACGCCGTTACCGCAGCAACGGATATGCGCACAAAACCCAAAACCAAAAAACAACGGCCATTGACCCATCACGAACCCATGCGTAGCCTTGCGCTCTCGAGGTTCTTCGGCCCACGCCGAAGCTAAGAAGGGAACGCGGTCCAAGCCGCGGCTGCCCCCGCAACTGTGAACGGTGCTGTTCGCTGCCACGCCACTGCCAACTCAATCCAGAGCCAGCGGGAAGGCGCAGCGAATACCGGGCCAAGGCCCGAACACCGTCAGCCAGGAGACCTGCCTCGTCACAGATTCTCACTTTCAACCGGGCGGGGTGATCCGGTGGCGAACTCTCCAGGCACGCACGCGCGTTGCCGGTCTCGTCCCGTATGCCCGCCACCTTGCCAAAGGGCATCCGATGAAAACACTGGCCAAACTCCCCGTCACCATCGTCACCGGCTTCCTCGGCTCGGGCAAAACCACCTTGCTGCGGCACATGCTCGATAACGCTCAGGGCCGCCGTATCGCGGTGATCGTCAACGAGTTTGGCGAGTTGGGCATCGACGGTGAAATCCTCAAGCAGTGCACCATCGGCTGCACCGAAGAAGAAGCCACCGGCCGCGTCTACGAGCTGGCCAACGGTTGCCTGTGCTGCACGGTTCAGGAAGAGTTCTTCCCGGTGATGCGCGAGCTGGTGGCCCGTCGCGGTTACCTTGACCACATCCTGATCGAAACCTCGGGCCTGGCCCTGCCAAAACCGCTGGTGCAAGCCTTCCAGTGGCCGGAAATCCGCAGTGCCTGCACCGTCGACGCGGTGATCACTGTGGTCGACAGCCCGGCCGTGGCCGCTGGCACCTTCGCCGCGTTCCCGGATCAGGTCGATGCCCAGCGCAAGCTCGATCCGAACCTGGATCACGAATCTCCGCTGCACGAACTGTTCGCCGACCAACTGGCCAGCGCCGACCTGGTGATCCTCAACAAGGCCGACCAGACCAGCCCTGAAGACCTCGCGCGGGTCCGTCTGGAAGTCGCCGAAGAGCTGCCGCCAGCCGTGAAAATCATCGAAGCCAGCAACGGTCGCCTGCCGCTGGACGTGCTGATCGGCCTCGGTGCCGGTTCCGAAGAACACATCGACAGCCGTCACAGCCATCACGATCACCACCACGGGGAAGGCGATGACGATCACGACGACCACGATCACGACGCCTTCGATTCGATTTCCATCGAGCTGCCGCAAGCCGACGAAAGCCTGCTGCTCGACGCGCTGACGCAACTGGTGGTTCAGCACGGCATTCTGCGGGTCAAAGGCTTCGCGGCGATCCCGAACAAGCCGATGCGCCTGCTGATCCAGGGCGTGGGTACGCGTTTTGACAAGCACTTCGACCGTCAATGGGGCGCCGAAGAAGCGCGTATCACCCGTCTCGTGTTGATCGGCCAGGAACTGGACGCGGCCCAACTCGAAGCGCAACTGCGCGCCGCGCTCAGCGTTTAAGCCATGCACCTGCTCAGGACCCAGCCCGGCGGTTTCGTGTCGGACGACAACATTGCCGACCTTGGACAAACCCCCGCCGAGCTGGTGATCCTGTGCAGCGGCGATTCCAGCCTCGCGCTGCTCGCCGAAGCCGCGCAGCAACTGCCCGAGGATTACCCGAGCGTGCGGCTGGCCAACCCGATGCAGGTGCAGAACCATGCGTCGGTCGACCTGTACGTCGATGAAGTGCTGCGCCACGCCAAGGTCATTCTGATTTCGCTGCACGGCGGCATCGCTTATTGGCGTTATGGCGTCGAGCGGCTGGTCGAGTTGTCCGAGCGTGGCGTGCAGGTAATTCTGGTGCCGGGCGATGACCGGCCCGACCCGGAACTCAGCGACTTGAGCACCGTGGGCGCCGAGGATCGCGACCGTCTCTGGCAGTTCCTGCGCCAGGGTGGCCTTGGCAATGCGCTGGACTTTTTCCACTGCCTGGCCAATCGCTGGCTGGCGCGGGATTACGTGTGGGGCGAGCCGCAGACGCTGCCGCGCACGGCGATTTATCACCCGAATAAAAACACCGCCGCACTGAGTGACTGGCGAGCCGATTGGCTGCCCGGTCAACCGGTCGCAGCGGTGTTGTTTTATCGCTCGCATTTGCAAGCGGCGAACACGGCGTTTATCGACGTGTTCTGCCAACGGCTTCAGGCGGCCGGACTCAATCCGCTGCCGATCGCCGTGGCCAGTTTGAAAGAGCCCGGCTGCCTGTCGGTGGTCGAGGACTGGCTGGATGAGGTCGAGGCTTCGGTGATTCTGAACACCACCGGTTTTGCCCAATCCAGCCCGGAAGCGCCGCATCTGCGGCCATTCCGTCGCAACATTCCTGTGATCCAGGCGATCTGCGCCCAGGACAACGAACCCGGTTGGCGCGAGAGCGAGCAGGGCCTCGGTCCGCGGGATCTGGCGATGCACATCGCGTTGCCGGAGCTGGACGGGCGGATCATCAGCCGACCGATCAGCTTCAAGGATCTGGCGTGGCGCAGCGAGCGCAGTCAGTCCGATGTTGTGTGTTATCGGGCGCAGCCTGAGCGCATGGATTTCGTCGCCGAACTGGCGCGACGCTGGGTTGATCTGGCGCGGGTGCCGAACGCTGAAAAGCGTATCGCCCTGATCCTCGCCAACTACCCGACCCGGGACGGACGCATCGGCAATGGCGTCGGCCTCGACACGCCGGCCGCCGCGCTGAATATCCTGCGGGCGTTGCAGGCCGAACGTTATCCGCTGCCGGCCGAACTGCCGGACAGCGGCACCGAACTGATCCGGCAACTGCTCGGCGGCGTCAGCAATGACCTCGATACGCTCGATCAGCGCCCGTGCCAGCAAAGCCTGGCGATGGACGATTACCTGGCGATGTTCAACGCACTCCCAGAAGCCAATCGCGCGGCGGTGCTGGAGCGCTGGGGCTCGCCGCAAAACGATCCGATGTGCCGTGACGGGCGAATGATGATCGCCGGCCTGCGCTTTGGCCTGACTTTCGTCGGCATTCAACCGGCGCGGGGTTATCAGGTCGATCCGAGCGCGGTGTATCACGACCCGGATCTGGTGCCCCCGCACGCTTACCTCGCGTTCTATTTCTGGCTGCGCCAGACCTACGGCGCTCATGGCGTGATCCACGTCGGCAAGCACGGCAACCTCGAATGGCTGCCCGGCAAAGGCGTGGGCCTGTCGGAGAACTGCTGGCCGGACGCGCTGCTCGGGCCGCTGCCGAACATCTATCCGTTTATCGTCAACGATCCGGGCGAGGGCGCCCAGGCCAAGCGTCGCACCCAGGCGGTGATCATCGACCACTTGATGCCGCCGCTGACCCGCGCTGAAACCTATGGTCCGCTGCGCAATCTGGAACTGTTGGCGGACGAGTATTACGAAGCTCAGTTACTCGATCCGCGCCGCGCCCGTGAGTTGCAGCGCGACATTCTGCAACTGGTGCGTGACACGCAGATCGATCGTGAATTGCAGCTGGATGCCGCCCTCGACAGCGATGCCGATGCGGCGATCTGGCTGCCGCGTCTGGATACCTATCTGTGTGATCTGAAGGAATCGCAGATCCGCGATGGCCTGCATATTTTCGGTGAGTCGCCGACCGGGCGTTTGCGCATCGACACCTTGCTGGCGTTGCTGCGGATTCCCCGTGGCGATGGCAAAGGGGCGCAGTCGAGTCTGTTGCGGGCGTTGGCGAAAGCGTTTCAGTTGGGGTTCGATCCGCTGGATTGTGCACTGGCTGATCCGTGGACCGGCCCGCGTCCATCGGAATTGCTGTCGGTCAGCGACGAGGTCTGGCGCACGGCGGGGGATACTCGCGAGCGTCTGGAGCTGTTCGCGGCGCAATTGATTGAACAGGCTCTCAACCAAAATCAAGCCTTGCACAATCCCTGTGGGAGCGGGCTTGCTCGCGAAGGCGTCGTGTCAGTCAATATCTCTTTCACTGACATACCGCTTTCGTCGGATCGCCGCCCGGGGACAAGCCCGCTCCCACAGGGTCCTCACTGGTCTGAAGTGAGTGCCATTCTTGCTCATCTGCGCGAAGTGATCGCCCCACGCCTCGACGCCTGCGGCCCGGCCGAAATGCGCGGCTTGCTCGACGCGTTGAGCGGCCGATTCGTCCCCGCTGGCCCAAGTGGTGCGCCAAGTCGCGGTCGCCTCGACGTGCTACCTACCGGGCGCAACTTCTATTCGGTGGACGTGCGCAACCTGCCGACCACCACGGCATGGCGCATTGGTTTCCAGTCGGCGACCCTGATCCTCGAGCGACACCTGCAGGACCACGGCGATCACCTGCGCCAACTCGGTCTCTCTGTGTGGGGCACCGCGACCATGCGCACCGGCGGCGATGACATCGCTCAGGCCATGGCGTTGATGGGCGTGCGTCCGGTCTGGGCCACCGGCAGTCAGCGAGTCGACGATTTCGAAATTCTGCCGTTGAGCCTGCTCGACCGGCCTCGGGTCGATGTCACGCTGCGGGTCTCCGGATTTTTCCGCGACGCTTTCGCCAACCTGATCCGCCTGTTCGACGCCGCCGTACAAGCCGTGGCCGAACTGGACGAGCCGGACGACCTCAACCCGCTGGCCGCAAAGGTGCGTGCCGAACGTGAGGCGTTGCGTCAGTCAGGGCTGGATGAAGACGCTGCCCGGCGTCAGGCTGGCTGGCGAATCTTCGGTGCCAAACCCGGCGCTTATGGCGCGGGCGTGCAGGGCGCCATCGACGGACGCCTCTGGCAAACCCGCGAGGATCTGGCCGAGGTCTACTTGAACTGGGGCGCCTATGCTTATGGCGGTTCCGACGAAGGCACCGCCGCCCGCGAGCAATTCGTCCAGCGCCTGAGCCAGGTGCAGGCCGTGCTGCAGAATCAGGACAACCGCGAGCATGATCTGCTCGATTCCAACGACTATTACCAGTTCCAGGGCGGCATGCTGGCTGCGGTGGAAAGCCTGCGCGGCGAAGCAGCGGCCAGTTATCACGGCGATCACAGTCAGCCGGACCTGCCGAAAATCCGCACCTTGAAGGAAGAACTAAACCGGGTGATTCGCTCAAGGGCGGCGAACCCGAAATGGATCGACGGCGTCAAACGCCACGGCTATAAAGGCGCGTTCGAACTGGCGGCGACGGTCGACAATCTGTTTGCCTTCGACGCCACCACGCAACTGATCGACGATCACCAATACGCCTTGCTGGCCGATGCCTATCTGCTGGACCCGGCGACCCGTGAGTTCGTGCGCGAGCATAATCCCCACGCACTGCGCGACATGACCGAACGCATGCTCGAAGCGCAGCAGCGCGGGATGTGGCAGGAACCGGGCGCCTACAAAGAGGCCTTGGAAAACCTGCTGCTGGACATAGAAGAAGAGAGCTGAGACTGAACATGACCGACACCCCGCATTTCCCGCTCTCCGCCGTGGTCGGCGCCGATGATCTGAAACTGGCGCTGTACCTGACGGCCATCGATCCGAAGATCGGCGGCGTGCTGATCGAAGGCCCGCGCGGCATGGCCAAGTCGACGCTGGCCCGGGGTCTGGCGGATCTGTTGGCCAGTGGTCAGTTCGTTACCTTGCCGTTGGGTGCGACGGAAGAGCGATTGGTCGGCACGCTGGATCTGGACGCGGCGTTGAGCGATGGGCGTGCGCAGTTTTCCCCCGGCGTACTGGCCAAGGCTGACGGCGGCGTGTTGTATGTCGATGAAGTGAATCTGTTGCCGGATCATCTGGTGGATTTGCTGCTCGATGTGGCTGCCAGTGGCACCAACCTGATCGAGCGCGATGGCATTTCCCATCGGCATTCGGCGAAGTTCGTATTGATCGGAACCATGAACCCGGAAGAGGGGGAATTGCGTCCGCAATTGCTGGATCGCTTTGGTTTGAACGTCGCCCTGAGCGGTCACACGGCGCCGGCCGAGCGCGGTCAGATCATTCGTCGTCGGCTGGATTTCGACAGCGACCCGCAGGCGTTCTGTGCGCAGTGGGAGGCTGAACAGCAAGCTTTGCGTCAGCGCTGCGAGAATGCCCGCAAGGTTTTGCCGGGCATTCCGCTGGATGACGCGGCCTTGGCACAGATCACCGAGCGCTGCTTTGCGGCAGGCGTCGACGGTTTGCGTGCTGATCTGGTTTGGCTGCGTGCGGCGCGGGCTCATGCGGCGTGGCGCGGTGCGGACGCCATCGCTGAGCAGGATATCGATGCGGTGGCTGAGTTTGCTTTGCGTCATCGTCGTCGCGAACAGTCTCCGACCAGTACGCAGCCACCGGCGCAATCGCCGTCCGGCACTCACGCCGAACCGAGCGAAGGGCAGGGGCAGTGGGGAGAAATGCCGGCGCCGGCACTGGCTACCGGCGCACGCCGCGAAGTCCCGACCTGGCCGCCATACCTACAAAAAAAGCCTTAGGCATTCGCCCCCGGTCCGACGCGGGGGCGAATGCCAGACCCCGCGCCGGACGCCTCGATAACGGTCGCCAGGGCAAGCGTCATGCCGCTCGCAGTGGCTCGGTGAACTGGCCGGGAACCTTGCTCAATGGCCGTCCGAAAAAAAGGGCGGATCTGCTGTTTCAACTGCGCACCCGCACGCCCCACGAACTGTGGCTGGTGATTGTCGACGCCTCGGCCTCGACCCGTCGCCATCAGGCACTGAGCGATGCCAAGGGCGTACTCGCGCAACTGTTCGACGACGCTTATCGGCAGCGCGCGCGCCTGGCGTTGTTGACCGCAAGCGGCGCCGCGCCGAAATGGCAGGTGCAAGGGCTGAAGGCCTCCAGCGGGTTGCGCGCCTGGCTCGATGGATTGGGCGCGGGAGGCGGCACGCCTCTGTTGGCAGCGCTGACGGAAGCCGGGCATTGGCTGGCGGTGCGGCGCAAGCGTTTTCCCGCCGAACAACAACGATTGCTGGTGATCACCGATGGCCGTTTGAAAGACTGTCCGCAGCTGCCAGCGCTGGCGTGTCCGGGCCTGCTGATCGATATCGAGCGCGGGCCGATCCGCCTGAATCGGGCAAGGCAATTGGCGACAGCGCTCGACGCGGATTACCGGCATATCGACGAGTTGTTGTCGGTCTGAGGGCTATGCTGCACTGAGGCCCAATCACAAGGAGTGAATCATGCGCGTACTGGTCGCCAATCCGCAGGACGATTTTCGCGTCAAGGCCTACGCCGGCACCAACGGCGTGCTGCTCGCCATGGACCTCGCCGAACCCCGGCGCAAAGGCCTGCTGGGGTTTGCCATCGAAAAGCAGCAGGGCGAAAAACCGTGGCTGTTCCTGTTCAACAGCCTGACCTTTCCCGGCAGGGCCCATACCTTCGCGCAGTTCCACGCCACGCCGAGCGACAAGGCGCCGTTGCAGAAATTTCGTTGGGCCGATTACGCGGTCAATCCGGGCATGACGATTCACTATCGGGTGCACTTGGCGTATGGCTCGCCGGATGCGCCGCAACTCGGTGAGGCGCTGGAACTGACAATCTGCTCCGACGATGGTCATCCCGCCAATCAGGGCGTGATCTTCAACCGCGCCGTGGCCGCCAGTCAGGCGTTTCAGCGCAAGTTTCCCGACCTCGATGCACAGATCAGCGCCAACAAGAACATGCCCATCGAAGCCTGGCCCGATGCGGCGCGTCAGTGGCTGGAGAACGGTCTGCTCGGGCGCCTGCAAGGGTTTATCGAGCGTGCGGTGGACGGGCAGTGGGCGCTGGATATCGCGATGTACGAATATCAGTTGCAAGCCATCGTCGACACGGTGAACGCGGCGTTCGATCGAGGTGTTCAGGTGCGTGTGCTGTATCACGCCCGGCCCGACGACGAAGACACCACGATCAATGAAGCGAGCCTTGCGAAACTGCCGGCGACCAGCAAGCGCGGGCGGGTCACCCACAATATTTTCCATAACAAATTCATCGTCCTGAGCCGCCTCGACGCAGGCGGCGAACGTCAGCCGCAAGCGGTGTTGTGCGGCAGCACCAACTTCACCGCCAACGGCGTGTACCGCCAGGCCAACGTGGTGCATGTGCTGGACGATTCGGCGGTCAGCGCGAGTTACCTGAAAACCTTCGAACAGATCTGGGCCGAGCCGGCGGACGTCGGCGCCACCCGCGACTGGATCAGCCAACACAACCCGATGAATCCGGCGCAGCCCTTGTTCGCCGGATTTTCACCGCGTACCGGCGGCGCCGATCTGCGGGAGTTCGTCGAGATCATCGAGGGGGCGAAAAAAGACCTGCTGTTCGTTACCGCATTTACCTTGCCCGACGCGATTCTCAACGCGTTGCTCGGCCAGCCCCACGACGACATCCTGCGTTACGGCCTGCAAAACACCGTCAGCCGCATCACCGGGTTTCACGCCGACCGAACCGCCGAGTTTGCCGCCACCGCATTGCTCAACACCGGGCTGGAAGGCTGGCTGCGGGAGAACATGAAAGGCCAGAAGGGCAACTTGCTGGTGCACACCAAAGCGGTGGTCACCGACTTCACCAGCGACAGCCCGACCCTCATCAGCGGCAGCCACAACCTCAGCACCTCTGCCAGCAACGGCAATGACGAGAACTACCTGATCATTCGCGGCGACACCGATCTGGCGGACCGCTATGGCCTGGAGCTGCTGCGGTTCTACGAGCATTACCGTTTTCGCTACTTCGCGAAGAAACTGGCGTTGAAGCAGGTGCAGCCATTGGCGGTGGATGACAGCTGGACCAACGACTACTACGTCGAGGGCGATCTGCGCCAGTTGTCTCGCCTCAGGTTTGCCGGGCGTTAGCCCTTACACATCCGTTGGTTGCCGATGCTGACGGGGACGGCGATAAGCCGGCGGCGTACAGATTTTGAAATGATTTGCAGCTGTAGGAAAAGTCATCTGAGCCTGTACGCTTCAAGGCCTTTTTTCATTCAGGATTTGCATGAACACCCTCTCGGAGCCTCCCAGTTCTATTCCAGGAACCCCGTTCCCCTCGCGCCACGGCGCGGTCTTGACGCACTCGCAACATCCGGTCTTCCGACTACCGACTATCGTTGTTGGCGCAGCCTTCGAGCTTTCGCGCCGCACTTTGCCGTGTCCGGCAGCCTGAATTCACCGACGAGAGATAGAGACAGATTATGGAATGGTTAGCGGATCCCACGGCATGGCTGGGCTTGTTGACACTGATCGTGCTGGAACTGGTACTGGGTATCGATAACCTGGTGTTCATCGCGATCCTGGCGGACAAACTGCCGCCGCATCAGCGCGACCGCGCGCGGATCATCGGCTTGAGCCTGGCGCTGATCATGCGTCTTGGCCTGCTGGCGAGTATTTCCTGGCTGGTCACCCTCACGGCACCGTTGTTCGAAGTGTTCGGCAAGAGCTTCTCCGGCCGTGACCTGATCATGCTGTTCGGTGGTGTGTTCCTGTTGTTCAAGGCGACCATGGAATTGCACGAACGGCTGGAAGGCCACATCGGCGAACGTTCGACCAACACCGCTTATGCGCTGTTCTGGCCGATCGTGGCGCAGATCGTCGTGCTCGACGCAGTGTTCTCGCTGGACGCGGTGATTACTGCCGTGGGCATGGTCGATGAACTGGCGGTGATGATGATCGCGGTGGTCGTGTCCATTGGTGTGATGATCGTTGCCAGCAAGCCGCTGACCCGCTTCGTCAACGCCCACCCGACGGTGATCATGCTGTGTCTGGGCTTCCTGATGATGATCGGTTTTGCCCTGACGGCCGAAGGCCTGGGCTTCCACATCCCGAAAGGTTATCTGTACGCGGCCATTGGTTTCTCGATCCTGATCGAGATCTTCAACCAGATCGCCCGCGCTCGTCGCAAGCGCTCGATGCAGGGCTTGCGTCCGATGCGTGAGCGCACGGCTCACGCGGTGATGCGTCTGTTGGGTGGTCGCAAACTGGCGGAGGAAGAAGTCGGCGAGGAAATCTCCGACTTGCTGGACAACGGTGAAGCGCCGAGCGCGGAGCTGTTCGACCGTCGCGAGCGGGTGATGATCAGCGGTGTGCTGCAATTGGCCGAGCGACCGATTCGTGCCTTGATGACGGTGCGCGCCGATGTCGATCACATTGATCTGGCCGATGACGCCGAGGCTATTCGCACGCGACTGATGCATTCGTCCTACTCGCGCTTGCCGCTGATTCGTAACGGTGCGGTGGATGAGCCGCTGGGTTTCGTGCACAAGAAGGAACTGCTCAAGGAATACCTGGCCGGCAACGAGCCCAACCTTGAACACCTGGCGCGCAAGACCGTCAATCTGCTGGACAGCTATTCGATCCTCAACGCACTGGAACAAATGCGTGCGGCCTCGACCCACATTGCCTTTGTGGTGAACGAGTTCGGTGACTTTGTCGGCGTGTTGACCATGACAGACATTCTCGAGTCGATTGCCGGCGAACTGCCGGACGCCAGCGAAATCGCCGGCCCCGACGTGGTCGAGGAGCAGGGCGGATTTATCGTCAATGGTGCGCTGAACCTGACCCGTATCCGCGAACACACCGGTTTTCGCGCCGAGCCGACCGAGGATTACCAGACTCTGGCCGGGCTGGTGATGAGCCTGCTGGATCGCCTGCCGATGAAGGGCGATCGTCTGGAGCATGAAGGCTGGGGCATGACCGTAATGGCAGTCGAAGAACGTCGCGTGACGCGGGTGTTGCTGGTGCGTGAGGCGTGACGGCACTTTCATGAAAGGTTCCACCGTTTTGCGCGGTGGACGGTGCAAAGGGTGCGGAGGGTGTCACGCAGCCAGTTCAGGTCATGGGCCGATTTGCGCGGTACAGCGGGGTGACGGGTTTTGCCGAGGAATTGGGTGAAGTCTTGCAGGAGGGATTCTTCCGAACCGATGCCTTTCAGTTTTTTGACCAGAATGCCTTCCTTGTAGAACAACACGGTCGGTGTGCCCTTGACATCCGGATGTCGACACGACTGTGCGGTATCGAGCATGAAGATATCCATCCAGGGCCGAAAGGGCTTGGCGATCTCAAGAAAGACCGGGCCGGAAAATTCGCAGGCCCCGCAGTGCCTGTTGAAAAAATACAGGACGACAAGGCGCCTGGCTTTCAAGACCTTCCGATATGTGGGGGGCAACGCTGAATATCGAGTCGGCGTCGTCATCGCAGCCTCCTTTATTCGATGTGCTGGACGCTACGACGTTAGGGCGCGCGCGGCCGTTGCCGCAACTGTCAGAGTTGACAGGTGCAGCCCGCGCCCAATCGTGCATCGCGCACCAGAATGTGGCCCGGATACCCGCCATGTGTGGCGCAAAGTAGCGAAGTGATTAATCAATGTTGGTTGCAGCGTTTCGCAGGTTTCTTCCATCCCTTTGATTCAAAACAAAATTCAATCCTTTGCAGATTCCCCATGAATCCTGTGGCACACTTTCTGCTGTCTATTCCGTAGTAACAAACCGTGTTCCGGTATAGCGGAATAAACAACTTCCAGGAGTGCTTGCCATGCATCGCCGACCTTCCTTGTTCAAAACGTGTGTTTTTGTTCTCGCGGCTTCGTCCGCTGTCGTGGGTATGGCCCAGGCGGCCGACAGCAAGCTCGACAGCGTGCTGGCCCGTGGAAAACTGATTGTGGGCACCGGCAGCACCAATGCGCCGTGGCACTTCCAGGGCGCGGACGGCAAGTTGCAGGGCTTTGATATCGACATCGCCCGGATCGTGGCCAAAGGTCTGTTCAATGACCCGAGCAAAGTCGAGTTCGTCGTGCAGTCGTCCGATGCGCGGATTCCCAATCTGTTGACCGACAAAGTCGACATGAGCTGTCAGTTCATCACCGTCACCGCCAGCCGTGCGCAGCAAGTGGCGTTCACCCTGCCGTACTACCGCGAAGGCGTCGGCCTGTTGCTGCCGAACAACAGCAAGTACAAGGAAATCGAAGACCTGCAGGCCGGTGGTGACGGCGTGACCGTCGCCGTGCTGCAGAACGTGTACGCCGAAGAACTGGTGCATCAGGCGCTGCCCAAGGCCAAGGTCGATCAGTACGACAGCGTCGATCTGATGTACCAGGCGGTGAACTCCGGCCGCGCCGATGCTGCCGCCACTGACCAGTCTTCGGTCAAATACCTGATGGTGCAGAACCCTGGTCGCTACCGTAGCCCGACGTATGCCTGGAGCCCGCAGACCTACGCCTGCGCCGTCAAACGCGGCGATCAGGACTGGCTGAACTTCGTCAACACCGCCCTGCATGAAGCCATGACCGGCGTCGAGTTTCCGACTTATGCCGCGTCGTTCAAGCAATGGTTCGGCGTGGATCTGCCATCGCCTGCCATCGGTTTCCCTGTCGAATTCAAATGATCCCGTGAGAGTGGGGCGCCCTGATGCGCCCCGCTCAAGGTACTGCCGACCATGAACTATCAGTTGAACTTTGCCGCCGTGTGGCGCGATTTCGACACCTTGCTGGCGGGGCTCGGTCTGGGTCTCGAACTGGCGCTGGTGTCGATCGCCATCGGTTGCGTGATCGGCCTGCTGATGGCGTTTGCCTTGCTGTCCAAGCATCGCGCCTTGCGGGTGCTGGCATCGGTGTATGTGACGGTGATCCGTAACACGCCGATTCTGGTTTTGATCCTGTTGATCTACTTTGCGTTGCCGAGCCTGGGGATCCGGCTGGACAAGATCCCGTCGTTCATCATCACCCTGTCGCTGTATGCCGGGGCGTATCTGACCGAGGTGTTCCGCGGTGGTTTGTTGAGCATTCCCAAGGGCCAGCGCGAAGCGGGGCTGGCCATTGGTCTGGGCGAGTGGCAGGTGAAAGCCTACGTCACCGTGCCGGTGATGTTGCGCAACGTGCTGCCAGCACTGTCGAACAACTTCATTTCGCTGTTCAAGGACACCTCGCTGGCCGCCGCGATCGCGGTGCCGGAGCTGACCTATTACGCGCGCAAGATCAACGTCGAAAGCTACCGGGTGATCGAAACCTGGCTGGTGACCACGGCGTTGTATGTCGCGGCCTGTTACCTCATTGCCATGCTGCTGCGTTACCTGGAGCAGCGTCTGGCAATCCGCCGATAGGAGGCTGCGATGTACCAATCCCCCAGTTGGTTGCATGAGTTGTGGATTGCCCGCGAAGCCTTGTGGCAAGGCTTTCTGACCAGCGTGCAGGTGTCGGCGCTGGCCATTCTGTTCGGCACGGTCATCGGCGTTTTCGCCGGTCTGGTGCTGACCTACGGCAAGTTCTGGATGCGCGCACCGTTCCGCTTTTATGTCGACCTGATTCGCGGTACGCCGGTGTTTGTGCTGGTGCTGGCCTGCTTCTACATGGCGCCGGCGCTTGGTTGGCAGATCAGCGCATTTCAGGCCGGCGCATTGGGTCTGACGTTGTTTTGCGGCTCCCACGTGGCCGAAATCGTGCGCGGTGCATTGCAGGCGTTGCCACGCGGGCAGATGGAAGCCGGCAAGGCCATCGGCCTGACGTTCTATCAGTCCCTCGGCTACGTGCTGTTGCCTCAGGCGCTGCGGCAGATCCTGCCGACCTGGGTCAACTCGTCCACGGAAATCGTCAAGGCTTCGACGTTGCTGTCGGTAATCGGCGTGGCCGAGCTGTTGCTCAGCACCCAGCAGATCATCGCCCGGACGTTCATGACCCTGGAGTTTTACCTGTTCGCCGGTTTTCTGTTCTTCGTCATCAACTACGGCATCGAATTACTCGGCCGGCACATTGAAAAGCGGGTGGCCCTGCCATGACTCAAGCTCAAGTTTCCAACGTCCAGAACGCTCAGCCGCTGCTGGACATCCGTGGTCTGCACAAACAATACGGCGCGGTCGAAGTGCTCAAGGGTGTCGACCTGAGCATGCAGCGCGGCAACGTGGTGACGCTGATCGGCTCCAGTGGCTCAGGCAAGACCACGCTGCTGCGTTGCGTGAACATGCTCGAGGAATTCCAGGGCGGGCAGATCCTGCTCGACGGCGAATCCATCGGCTATGACGAACTCAACGGCAAGCGCGTGCGCCATCCGGAAAAAGTCATCGCCCGTCATCGGGCGATGACCGGTATGGCGTTCCAGCAATTCAATCTGTTCCCGCATCTCACCGCGTTGCAAAACGTCACGCTCGGCCTGCTCAAAGTCAAAAAGATGCACAAGGACGAAGCCGTGGCCCTGGCCGAAAAATGGCTGGAACGGGTCGGCCTGCTGGAGCGGCGCAATCACTTTCCCGGTCAGTTGTCCGGCGGTCAGCAGCAGCGCGTGGCGATTGCCCGGGCGATTGCGATGAACCCGAGCCTGATGCTGTTCGACGAAGTCACCTCGGCCCTCGATCCGGAACTGGTCGGCGAAGTGCTGAACGTGATCAAGGGCCTGGCCGAGGACGGCATGACCATGTTGCTGGTGACCCACGAAATGCGTTTTGCCTTCGAGGTCTCGGACAAGATCGTTTTCATGAATCAGGGGCGCATCGAAGAGCAGGGGCCTCCCAAGGAACTGTTCGAGCGTCCGCAATCGCCGCGGCTGGCGGAATTTCTCAAAAGCACGCGGTTCTGACTTTTTACTTTTTCAATCAGGAGAAATACCCATGAGCATTACTCGTTACGGCACCGGCAGCACCGCCGCTGGCGGCCAGCCGCGTCCATTCGCCCGCGCCGTTGAAGCCGATGGCTGGCTGCACGTTTCCGGGCAGGTGCCGGCGGTGGATGGCGAGATCATCGTGGGCGGCATCGTCGAGCAGACGCACCAGACCATGAAGAACCTGATCGCGATTCTCGAAGAGGCCGGTTATGGCCTGGAAGATGTGGTGCGCGCCGGCGTGTGGCTGGACGATCCGCGGGATTTCAGCAGTTTCAACAAAGTGTTCGGTGAGTACTTCAAGCCCGAACATGCACCGGCCCGGGCCTGTGTGCAGGCGAGCATGATGGTCGACTGCAAGGTCGAGATCGACTGCATTGCGTACAAGAAGAAGGCTTGAGAGATGTGGCGCTGCTGAGGCCGTAGACCCCTCACCCTGGCCCTCTCCCCCAGGAGAGGGGACTGATCTCTATCGATGCAGATTGTTGTGTCAGACGATGGCATTTGTATCGATGCGATCAGGCTCCCTCTCCCCCTGGGAGAGGGCGGGGGGTGAGGGCTGCGATCCAACTGACACAGCGCGAAGGGCCAGTTACCATCCCGGCATCTTTTATGGGAACCACAGAAATGACCGAAGACACCATCAAGCGCCGGGCACGCGGTCTGGACCGGGCGTTCGATATTCTCGATTTCCTCAAGGAAATCGGCCAGCCACTGCGTCCGAACGACATCGCCAACGGCATCGGCAGCCCGAAATCCACGGTCTACGAGCTGGTGGCGTCGTTGCTCGAACGGCGGATTCTCGAACCGGTGGGCAAGGACGGTCACGTCTATCTCGGTCGTCAGCTGTACTTCCTCGGCCAGGCGCATTTGCGTCATTTCGACCTCAGTCGCGAGGCCGATCACGCCTTGCAGGAGATCGTCAGCCAGACCCGGGAAACCGCGCAGATGTGCCTGCTCAACGGGCGCAAATACACGGTGGCGCTGATGAAGGAGGGCGAGCGGCATTTCCGCATTTCTTCCGATATCGGCGAAAACGCGCCGATCCCGTGGACCGCCTCCGGTCGCCTGCTGCTGGCGCACTTGAGCGATCAGCAGATCAGCGACCTGATCGACCCTGACGACTTCATCCTGCCGGGTGGCGAACGTCTGCCGATGGAGACGTTTCTGGCGGAAATCCGTCAGGCCGGCATCGACGGTTTCTTCTCTTTCGACAGTGTCGCCGACACCTTTACCCATTGCTTCGCCGCCCCGGTCAAAGACCCTCAAGGCGTTGCCATCTGCACCCTGTGCATCGTCGCCCCGCGTGCCGATGCCAAGAACAATTACAACGACTATCGCCGGGTCTTGATCGAGAGCGCCAACAGCCTCGCCCGGCGAATCAACGAATAACCGCGCCTGCCTGCGGGCGCGACTGTGAGGAGTTCGACCATGACGACTGCCATTAACACTGCTGCCGTGGAAAAGGGCGATGCCGCCCTCGGCGCGCAACTGGTACGTGACATCAGCCTGCCGGCACTGGTGCTGCTCCGCGAAGCGCTGGAACACAACATCCGCTGGATGCAGAACTTCGTCAGCGACAGCGGCGCCGAACTCGCGCCCCACGGCAAGACCAGCATGACCCCGGCGCTGTTTCGTCGTCAGCTCGAAGCCGGCGCGTGGGGCATCACCCTCGCCAGCGCGACCCAGACCCGAGCTGCTTACGCCCACGGCGTGCGCCGGGTGTTGATGGCCAACCAACTGGTCGGTACGCCGAACATGGCGCTGATTGCCGATCTGCTGGCGGCCGATTCCGGCTTCGATTTCTATTGCATGGTCGATCACCCGGACAACGTCGCCGATCTGGGCGCTTATTTCGCCTCGCGCGGTGTGCGCCTGAACGTGATGATCGAATACGGCGTGGTCGGCGGCCGTTGCGGTTGCCGCAGCGAGCAGGAAGTCATTGAACTGGCCAAGGCTGTCGGTGCGCAACCGGCGCTGGCCTTGACCGGTATCGAAGGTTACGAAGGCGTGATCCATGGCGATCACGCCGTCAGCGGCATCCGTGAATTCGCGGCTTCGCTGGTACGCCTGGCCGTGCAGTTGCAGGACAGCGGCGCATTCGCCGTTGCCAAGCCGATCATCACTGCGTCGGGGTCGGCGTGGTACGACCTGATTGCCGAATCGTTCGAAGCGCAGAACGCTGGCGGGCGTTTCCTGAGCGTATTGCGTCCCGGCAGTTACGTGGCCCACGACCATGGCATCTATAAAGAGGCGCAGTGCTGCGTGCTCGACCGTCGCAGCGACCTGCACGAAGGCCTGCGCCCGGCGCTGGAAGTTTGGGCCCACGTGCAGTCGCTGCCGGAGCCGGGGTTTGCGGTGATTGCCCTGGGCAAGCGTGACGTGGCGTTCGATGCCGGGATGCCGGTGCCGCTGCTGCGTTACAAGGCCGGCGTGCTGCCGGCGGTGGGCGACGATGTCGGCGCCTGCAAGGTGACGGCGGTGATGGACCAGCACGCGTTCATGACCGTGGCGCCGGGCGTGGAATTGCGCGTGGGCGACATCATTTCCTTCGGCACTTCGCACCCATGCCTGACCTTCGACAAGTGGCGCGTGGGGCTGCTGGTGGACGAGCAACTGTCGGTGATCGAAACCATGGAAACCTGTTTCTGATGAGCGCGCTCAATCCTTTGGGTCCGAACACCCCGCGCATCGCCCTGATCGGCGAATGCATGATCGAACTCCAGCAACGTGCCGACGGCAGCCTGCAACAGAGCTTTGGCGGCGACACACTGAACACGGCGGTCTATCTGTCCCGCGCCATGGGCGACAAGGCGCAGGTCGATTACGTCACGGCGCTGGGCGACGACAGCTTCAGTGACGCGATGTGCCGCAGTTGGGCCGACGAAGGCATTGGTCTGGATCTGGTCCAGCGCTTGCCCGGTCGTTTGCCGGGCCTGTATTGCATTCAAACGGACGCTGCCGGCGAACGTCGTTTCCTTTACTGGCGCAACGAAGCCGCCGTGCGCGACTGCTTCACCACGCCGGCGGCCGCGCCGATTCTGGCGGCGCTGGCGGATTACGACGTGCTGTATTTCAGCGGTATCACGCTGGCGGTACTCGGTGCTCAGGGGCGGGAGAAACTGATTCAGACCTTGATCGAGGCCCGTCAGCGCGACGCGCGGATCGTGTTCGACAACAACTACCGCCCACGCCTGTGGGCTTCAGTGGAGGAGGCGCGAGCGGAGTATCGCAGCGTGTTGCCTCACGTCGATCTGGCATTGTTGACGGTTGACGACGAGCAGGCGCTGTTTCATTTCGAAGACTGTGATGCGGTGTTTGCAGCGTACGCGCAGATCGGCACGCCGGAAGTGGTTCTCAAGCGCGGTGCCGAAGCGTGCCTGATCCGTTGCGACGGGGAAGCGTTTGAAGTGCCGGCGCAGAAGGTCGAAAAGGTAGTGGACACCACGGCGGCGGGGGATTCGTTCAGTGCGGCGTATCTGGCGAGTCGCTTGTCGGGAGCAAGCCCAGCGCAGGCGGCGGAGGCGGGACATCGCTTGGCCAGTCAGGTCATTCAAGTACCGGGGGCGCTGATCCCCAAGGATTGATCCAGTGCCCTGAAGGCGTTGGCGAAAGCCACGCCTTCAGGGCACTGGATCAATCGCGGTAAAACACCTGCACCAGGTGATAGCCGAACTTGCTCTTGATCGGCCCGTGCACGGTGCGCAGCGGTTTCTTGAAGATCACCGCATCGATCGCACCGACCATTTGCCCTGGCCGCACTTCACCCAGATCGCCGCCGCGCTTGCCGGACGGGCAGGTCGAAAACTTCTTCGCCAGCACATCGAACGCTTCACCGTTGGCGATGCGTTGTTTGAGTTTTTCAGCCTCTTCGGCGGTCTTCACCAGAATGTGGCGGGCTTGGGCTTTCATCGTGCAATACCTGTAGCGGGGTGACGGCGGGGCGCGGATTATGCCTCAAGTCACGGGTTTTGGCTGATCATCGTGCGGATCTTGCCGGCCAGTTGCTCGATGGAGAACGGTTTGGCGACCATGTCCATGCCGTCTTCGAGGAAGCCCTGACGCTCGGCGGCTTTCTGCGCGTAACCGGTCATGAACAACACTTTGAGCCCCGGACGATGCTGGCGGGCGATCTCCGCCATTTGCCGACCGTTCATGCCCGGCAGGCCGACGTCGGTCACCAGCAGGTCCACCCGCAGGTCGGATTCCAGTAGCGGCAAGGCACCCTTGGCATCTTCGGCCTCATGGGCGAGATAACCCAGCTCCTTGAGCAGGTCCATCACCAGCATGCGCACCGCTGGATCGTCCTCGACCACCACCACGGTTTCGCCAGTGGCGAGAGCGGGGGCCTCGGTAACCGCTTCGATAACCGGCTGCTCCGCTTCCAGTGCATACAAACGCGGCAAGTACAGGCGCACGCAAGTGCCCTGGCCGGGCAGGCTGTCGAGGCTGACGTGCCCACCCGATTGCTGGGCAAAGCCATAAATCATCGACAAGCCGAGCCCGGTGCCTTGCCCGATGGGTTTGGTCGTAAAGAACGGATCAAACGCTTTGGAACGTACTGATGGCGTCATGCCGGTGCCGTTGTCGCTCACCGCCAGCATCAGGTAATCACCGGCCTTGACCGGTTCGAGGGTGGTGATGTCGTTGCCGTCGAGGTAGACGTTGGCGGTTTCGATCAGCAGCTCACCGCCGTCAGGCATGGCGTCGCGGGCGTTGATCACCAGGTTGAGCAGGGCGTTTTCCAGTTGGCTGACATCGGTGCTGACCGGCCATACATTGTCGGCCAGGCGCAACTTGAGTTCGATCGGATCACCCTTGGTGCGGCGGATCAGGTCTTCCAGCGAATGGATCAGCTCGTTGACGTCGAGGGTCTTGCGATCCAGCGACTGACGCCGGGAGAACGCCAGCAGGCGGTGGGTCAACGCGGCCGCGCGGTTGGCCGAGGACACCGCCGCATCGGTGAAACGGCCGATTTCATCGGCGCGGCCACTGGCGATGTAGCGTTGCATCAGGTCGAGGCTGCCGATGATGCCGGTCAGCATGTTGTTGAAGTCGTGGGCGATGCCGCCGGTCAGCTGGCCGACCGCTTCCATTTTCTGCGCGTGGCGCAGAGCGTCTTCGGCGCGCTCGCGTTCGAACATCTCGTTCTGCAAACGCTGGTTGGCCTGGGCCAGTTGTTCGGTGCGCGCACTCACACGTTCCTCAAGGGTTTCATTGAGGTTGCGCAGGGCTTCTTCGGTCTTTTTTCGTTCGGTTTCGTCGATCACGAAGATGTAGAAACCGTTCACTGTCCCGTCCGCACCGTGGCGCGGCAGGTAATTCATCAAGGCATGCCGCTGACTGCCGTCGCGGTGCGGCGTGTACAGGCTGAACGAGCAGGGGCGACCGGCCAGGGCTTCGGCGATGTACGGCGCCCGCAGGAAATAGGCCTCTTCGCCGATCACCTCGCGGATCGTGCGACCGTACAGCTCCTGCGGCGTGAGCCCGTACCAGTCGAGGTAAGCGGCGTTGTTCAGGCGAAAGCGTTCCTCGTGGTCGACATAACTGATCAGGATCGGCATGGCGTTGATGATCAGTTGCAGCTCGGTCTGACTTTGCCGCAATGCCTGTTCGGTGTGCTTGCGTTCGGTCAGATCCAGCGCAGCGCCAAGAAAGCGCGTCGGCCGACCATGATGATCCTTGTAGCAACGCCCGCGGGCGAACACCCAGCGCAGCTCGCCGTTGGCCTGCAGCAAGCGGTATTCCTCGGCGTATTCGGTGCCGTGGGTAATGCAATGCTTGATACTGCGGGCGATCATTGCGCGGTCTTCGGGGTGCACGCCGTGCAGATACTCGCTGATCGGCAACTGACCGGCCAGCGCCGGATCGACACCGTGCAACTGGGCGAAATGCGCGTCGGCAATGAAGCGGTCTTCGCCGATGTCCCAATCCCAGGTGCCCACCGCATCGGTAGCTGCCAGCGCCAGTTGCAGGCGCTCTTCGCTTTCGCGCTGGGCCTTGAGGCTGTCTTCGGAGCGCTGTTGCAGTTCCAGGGCAATGCGTCGGCGTTCGTTGGTTTCGATGGCGGTGACCAGAATTCCGGCCACCTGCGCGCTTTCGTCGCGGATCGGGCTGTAGGTCAGGTCAAGCCAGAAGTCGGACTCCTGGCCGTCCCGTTGCAGGGTGAAGCGTCGTTCGCTGTAGGTTCGCACCTGGCCCTGTAGGACGGCGCTGTAAATAGGGTCGGTAAAGTCTCGAAGTTCCGGCCATATCTGGTGCGCTGGTTGTCCGAAAGCGTGCGGATGCTTGTTGCCGGCCAGCAGCGCGAAGCCGTCGTTGTAGATCTGGGTCAATTGCGGGCCCCACAACAGCAGCATCGGCATCGGCGAGTGAATCACGATGTCCACCGCGGTGCGCAGGCTCTGAGGCCAGGTGCCGGCGGCGCCCAGCGGGCTGCGGCTCCAGTCGGTTCGGGCTATCAATGTCTGGGCGTCGTTGGTGTTCGGTACAGCGTTCATCACATCAATCCTGAGCGTCGGTCGGTGAGGCGGCGTCTACTATCCTAGTGCGGTAGACGCTGTAAGGCACGTCGCGTCACGGCGCGGTCTTGTGTTCATTGAAAGCTTCGCAGGTGCTTTTGGCCATGGAAATCGACGCACTGCTCAAACAACTGGCGAGCCGTCACGGTTCGGATCTGTTCCTGTCCACGGGCGCACCACCCAGTGCGCGGTTCGACGGGGTGCTCACGCCCTTGAGCGAGCAGCCCTTCAAACCCGGTGAGGTGGCCACTATCGCCGTCTCCCTGATGGACGCCGAACAACGACGGGAGTTCGACCGGGATCTGGAAATGAACCTGGCGATTTCCCGCACCGGGATCGGCCGCTTCCGGGTCAATATTTTCAAACAACGCAACGACGTGTCGATCGTGATCCGTAACGTCAAACTCGACATTCCGCGATTCGAAGACCTCAAATTGCCAGCGGTATTGCTGGAAACGGTGATGCTCAAACAGGGGCTGATCCTGTTTGTCGGTGCTACGGACTCGGGCAAGTCGACCTCGCTGGCGGCATTGATCGATCATCGCAATCGCCATAGCAGCGGGCACATCATCACCATTGAAGACCCGGTGGAATACATCCATCGGCACAAAAAGTCGATCATCAACCAGCGCGAAGTCGGGGTCGATACCCGCAGCTTTCACGCTGCGCTCAAGAACACCCTGCGCCAGGCCCCGGACGTGGTGCTGATCGGCGAAATCCGTGATCGCGAGACCATGGAGCACGCGCTGGCCTTCGCCGAAACCGGGCATCTGGTCCTGTCGACTTTGCACGCCAACAACGCCAATCAGGCGCTGGACCGGATCATCAATTTCTTTCCCGAAGAGCGCCGCCCGCAATTGCTGCACAGTTTAGGCAATCATTTGAAGGCCTTCGTTTCCCAACGTCTGGTACGCACGCTTGATGGCCAGCGACGGGCGGCAGTGGAAGTCATGTTGGGGTCACCCACCATTGCCGACCTCATTCGTCGCAATGAACTGGGCGAGTTGAAAGTCATCATGGAAAAATCCACAGAGTTGGGCATGCAGACTTTCGATGACGCACTTTACAAGTTGGTGGTTGAAGGTGTTTTAAGTGTGCAGGAGGCACTTAAACATGCTGACTCAATCAATAATTTGAAGTTGAAGTTGAAGTTGAAGTTGGAGCACCAGGGCGAGACACCCACTTCAAATGCGGGTGAATGGGGGTTGGCTGATTGAAGGGGTTGGTTTTAGCTTCGGTTTGTTTGATTGAAATGTTGTCTCATGAATAACGACTGGAAAGTTTGTTGGGTGGAAGTAGGATCGCCTCCGCCAAGCGGGCATACATTGTTATTCATGAGGGAACTATGAGCTATAAAACGAACGAGAAATTTTTCAAGTATGCAGCCGGTATAGACGCACAACAGCGCCTTGATGCTGATGCATTAGAGCGCAGTCTGGTATTGGCGGAACTTAAGTTGAGTCTGGCGAACAGTGCGACAGACCAGGAAATTCTGGGATGGGACTACCAGATCGAATTGCAAAAAAACTCCTCTCTGGATTTGATTCATGCGCCTGGCAAGGCGCTCTTGAGTCGCTTGACCCAAACAGTTGCCATGCGAAGTCTGTTGCTGGGCCTGACACAGCAGGACCGACCGCCGATTTGCGTTGCTCAGTCGGGAAAAATGGAAGTATTCGCTCCAGATGGCTGGATTGATTTCAAGGATCACAAGAATCGCGAAGGGTTGGGATTCGATCACTCGGTGTTGTCGCTGATAACGGATATCGCCAGGGAAACGGGTGGGTATGTATGGACAGACAACGAAATTACCGTGGAACAATGGCTGGGGTTTCATGGCTATGATGTGCCCACTACGGCGGCTCAGCTGAATAATCTGATTGCTTACTTCGAGTTCGATTTTCCGGAAGTTGATGAGCTTGGGAACTATAGCGGGCAACTCGTCGTGGACGATCAATCATTCATTACGTTGTCTTCCGAACAATGCCTGGCGATCAAAAACGTCACGTCTCAGCAATTACCCAGTCAATCCAGGTTGTTGGACAGTTTGATGTCGGGTTCCCGGATCGGGGTTGCAGTGCATGACAATGCAGCGGTGTTGTTAAAACAAGTCATTGGCCACTCGATATCGCAGGACTGGGCGCGCTCATGCCTGCAGCGTTTGGGCTGGTATGGATCGCAGGCGGGGCAGACGATGCCCGAGTCGCAACTTGACCAGCTGTTGGTGACCGCGCTGTTGCTGGATATCAATCCATTTATCGGCAAGCCGCAGAACAGAAAGTCTGTCGGCAGTTACGAGATGTACTCGTCACGTTATCTCGGCAGGCCGGCATCGGTTGTCCTGGAGGGATTGCGTGATCATATGGTGAGCAATCAATGGGTCAGGCACGATTCGGCACCGCTGGCGATTCACTTGTGTCTGGCACAGGTTGCCCCTGAATTCATTGTCAGGCAGGTACCGACCTCCATCACGATCGGGTCGCTCGAGTGGGTGGCGTTCTGTCGGGGTGTCGCTTTGGTCGAAGCGGTCGTTCAAGGCGCTGCGCGCGTGATGACTTATGCGCAGATCATGGCGTATGCGCAGCTGGAGCCAGTCAGTCAGGCGCTGGCTGATGTGCATACGCTGGCATTGATCGATCCGATCGTGGACTGGGCGTTGATCAACGCTGTCGTCACTGAAACCGAGCTGAAGCAGGACGAGCAGGCGACAACGCAGCGGGCCATCGTCGCCTATCAGCAATACGTGGCGAATTTTTCTCAGGTCAGCATTGCCTATTCCACGCCACTGCCTGACCGCAGGGCCATCGCCAGGGCAGCGCTGGAGCCTGCCACCCCGGGTTGCGACTTCCTGGAAAAGCCGCGGCTCAATCAGCGTCCTGGACTTGGGGCGTCCCCGACCACCCTGTCGATGATCGACCTGCACATGTCCGGCGACCTCACAACACAGCAGTGGAACTTTCGCCCTTTCTTTCCAGACAGCAAGGCGCCCGATCTGCTATCCCAGATAACCGGCAGCAGACCTGCACTTCACGATCCATCGGTCGAGAGCATTTACCGTCGCTATCCACAACTGTTGCGGTTGGTAGATAACAATGTCGAATTCATCCGTCAGCTGCGAAGTCATCTGGACCAGTTGAACGAAGCCCTGGCTACAACCCTCAAGCTGGCGCTGTCGCGGATGTCTTATTTCGACCTGCAGGATGTGCTGCGCGGTGAATTGACGTTTCTGACCGTACGTGACTCTGCCGTCATCACTCGTACCACTCCAATAGGCGGGCCGTTGACCCGAGAAGAGCCGGTCGAGAGCCAGGCCGCAAAGGATGCCGCGACGGGACGGTTCGGTGTTGTCATGTGTGCCACCCATGGCGGCAAAACGAGTTGCTATGAAGTGTTCACCCTGCGGGGTGAAATCCACCGTAACGATGAACTGGCCAGACTGATCGTCAGCAGTGGCAAGCTCCAGGCCCCGGCGCGGGTGGATTTCAAGGGCGATCTGAAGACCCACGTAGCACCGACTCCCAAACAGCGGTTGCCGATCAATATCAAGTGCTACATCGAAGGCGTGGCGAATGATTTCAAAGTCACGCGCAGCGAGGCGATTATCGACAAGTTGATGGTGTTGTCTGCACCGACCACGCCTTCGAAACCGAAAAACAGCGAGTACCAGAATTTCTCTGATCCGCGGATCGAGCAGATTTCGGCTCTTGTCGTGTCGCGGCATCCGTTGATGACCTTTGAGCAACTGCGGGCGGCCGCTACTGTACCCACGGAACTCGAACGTGAACGGGCCAAGGGTGAAGTGGTGGCGACCTACATCGTGGACCTCGCCGTGCCATTCAAACGCTGCATTCAGGACCTCAGTTCCGGCGAACACAATCTGGTGGTCGACGGCCTCTACGGTTGCGCCATGGATGCCATTGCACTGGTGGGCACCGCTGCGGGTGTTGCCAGCAAAACAGCTTCGATCGTCTCAAAGGCTTCCTCGCTGACCACCAGACTGGGGCACCTCGCCAAGCTGGCAATTGCCACCGGGATTGCCATTTTCAACCCGCTGGATGACCTGCCTTCAGTCGTGCGCGGCACGGGCAAGCTCGTCTATAAGGGCGGGATGCGTTTGAGTCGGCAGACTCAGGAAATCATTGCATTGGCCAAATCACAGATGAGTCATATCAAAGGCACTCACAAATCCGGGCGACTGCTCGGTATCCGTCACAACGCGATCGTCGGACAAGGCACCTGGCGCCCGAGAGCGGTCAGTGCCGACACCCTGACCGTCCTGGCTGCGCGTGAAGACTTCCATTGGTACGCACTTGATCGCACGGGCAAGGCCTGGGGGCCAAAGCTGAGCCATTTCGCGATCGATTCGCCTTTCAGGGTGAGCCAATTCCATAAAACACTGCCGATCAGTTACACCCGGGCCGTCATCGAGAACAGCTTGCCGAAGGCCAAGGCGAAGATCGAACAGGCGATCAAGGCCCTTGGCGATCATGATTTCACCAAGGAGCGGGATTTCATCATCAAGGCCTTTCTAGGCAGCAATACCTCGGATGCCAAGGACCGGTTGTTGAAATACCTGAAGCTGATCCGCACGGACTTCGCCGGTTTTTCACTGAGCAATCTGATCCTTGACCCGTACAAGGACAACGGCAATATCGCCTCCTTCAATCCGCAGTTGTACCGGCAATGGATCGCCGCCAGCGCCAACGAGCGACCCAAGGTGATGTTCATGGAAATCTATACGCGCAATCTGAACGCTCATTTCATCGGGCACGCTTACAACCACGCGGTAGTGGCGGATGACCTGATTCACGAGATGCTGCACGGTGCAGCGCAGACTGAAGATGTCAGCTACGCCAGCGATACTGCAAAGAGTGGCGGCACTGACCAGATGCTGAACGTTGCGTCGCTGCTCAATCTTGCCAGCGGCAGACTTGCGACGGATGAGGACGGCGCCACGACGCAATATCACTCGGCAACCAAGGCCGTTGAAAACGCTGACTCACTGGCCTTGGTCATCTCGTTGCTTGGCCAGTACTACACCGACAAACCGGAATTCGAGCGCAACCTCCACACGCTTGAAGCCTGTCTCGCGACCCGTCGCACCGGTGCGATTGCCGAACCGGTGGTGCTAACCCTGAACCGACCTGAATAATCCGTCTGCATTACAGAACAGCGCTCCTGGCACAGGAGCGCTGTTGTCAGCTGTTCAATTCCGGTCGATCGCGAAACTGCTCGAGCGCTTGCGGATTGGCCAGCGCATCGGTGTTTTTCACCGGTTCACCGTGCACCACATTGCGCACGGCCAGCTCCACCACTTTGCCGCTGATGGTGCGCGGAATGTCGGTGACCGCGACGATCTTCGCCGGTACATGGCGCGGTGTGGTGTTGGCGCGGATCACTTGGCGGATCTGCTGTTGCAGCGCCTCATCCAGCGCTACGCCGTCCTTGAGGCGCACGAACAGCACCACCCGCACGTCGTCCTGCCACTGTTGGCCGATGGCGACGCTGTCCAGCACTTGCGGGACTTTCTCCACCTGACGGTAGATTTCCGCCGTGCCGATACGCACGCCGCCGGGGTTGAGCACGGCGTCAGAGCGGCCGTGAATCAGCATCCCGCCGTGGGGCTGCTGTTCGGCGTAGTCACCCTGGGCCCAGACGCCGGGGAACTGGCTGAAATAGGATTTGCGCAGTTTCTCGCCATCGGGATCGTTCCAGAGTCCGATGGGCATCGCCGGGAAGGGGCGAGTGCACACCAACTCACCTTTTTCGCCGATCACCGGTTGCCCGGCGTCGTTCCACACTTCCACTGCCATGGCCAGGCTCTTGCCCATGATCTCGCCCCGGCGTACCGGCGTCATCGGATTGCCGTTGACAAAGCAGGACACGATGTCCGTACCGCCGGACATCGAGGACAGGCAAACGTCTGATTTGAAGTCGCGATAGACAAAGTCATAACTCTGCGGTGACAGTGCGGAGCCGGTGCAGAGCAGGGTTTTCAGGCAGCTGAAGTCATGGCTTTCACGCGGTTTGATGCCGCTGCTTTCCAGTGTGGCGAGGAATTTCGGACTGGTGCCGAACACGCTGACCTGCTCATGGTCGAGCAGCTCCAGCAACCGCTCGTTGTCCGGGTAAAACGGTGAACCGTCATACAGCACCACCGCGCTGCCGACCGCCAGCGCCGAGACCAGCCAGTTCCACATCATCCAGCCACACGTGGTGTAGTAGAACAACCGGTCGCCGGGACCCAGATCGACATGCAGCCCGTGTTCCTTGGCGTGTTGCAGCAACACGCCGCCGGTGCTGTGAACGATGCACTTCGGCACGCCGGTGGTACCGCTGGAATACAGGACGTACAGCGGATGGTCGAAGGGCACCGGGACGAAGTGTGGTTCATCGCCGGGTTCGTAGAAGTCGTCCCACAGCGTGACGTTGGCGGGTGTCCGGTAATCCGTGGCATGGGCTTGAGGTCGCGCGTAGGGCACGATGATCAGCTGTTGCAGTGACGGTAGCTGTTCGAGGATTTCATTGACCTTGACGGTCTGGTCGATCTCTTTGCCGGCGTAACGGTAACCGGCGCAGGTGATCAGCACCTTCGGTTCGATCTGGCCGAAGCGGTCGATCACGCCGTGGGTGCCGAAGTCCGGCGAGGAACATGACCAGATTGCGCCGAGACTGGTGGTCGCAAGCATCGCCACCAGGGTTTGCCAGGTGTTGGGCATGCAGGCCGCGACCCGGTCGCCAACCGCCACGCCGGCCGCTTGCAGGCTGGCCTGGAACCCGGCGACTTGCTGGGCCAGTTCGGCCCAGGTCAGCAGTTCACGCTGGCCGTTTTCGCCGATAGCGATCACGGCGATGGCATCGTCGCGTCGGCTAAGCAGATGCTCGGCGAAGTTCAGGGTGGCACCGGGAAACCACTCGGCACCCGGCATTTTCAGGCCTCCGCGCAGAACGGCGTCCGGTTGGGTGTGAAAACTGATGCCGAAGAAATCAACGATCGCTTGCCAGAACGCTTCGCGCTGGTCGATGGACCATTGGTGCAGCGCAGGGTAGTCGTCGAGCTTCAGGTGGTGGCGCTGATTGATGAAGCGCCGAAAGCCGTCCATGCGGGAGCGGGCAATGCGTTTGGCATCGGGCTGCCAGAGAATGTCGGACATGGTTTGCCTCTTATTGTTGGTCAGAAGGCTCCCACGACAGCGTGGGAGCGATCATTTGCACGCTTACTGCGCGAGCCACCCGCCATCGATATTCCACGCTGCGCCACGCACCTGGCTGCCGGCCTCGCTGCACAGGAACAACACCAGTTCACCCAGGTGTGCAGGCGTGACGAACTCCAGCGACGGCTGTTTTTCGGCCAGCAAATCGTGTTGCGCCTGCTGCGGGTCGACGCCCTTGGCTGCGCGATCATCGATCTGCTTCTGCACCAGCGGCGTCAGCACCCAGCCCGGGCAGATGGCGTTGCAGGTGACGTTGCTGGCGGCGGTTTCCAGGCCGACCACCTTGGTCAGGCCGATCACCCCATGCTTGGCCGCCACGTACGCAGCCTTGCCGGTGGAGCCGACCAGACCGTGCACCGAGGCGATGTTGACGATCCGCCCCCAACCCTTGGCGCGCATGCCCGGCAGGCTCAAGCGGGTGCTGTGAAACACCGACGACAGGTTGATCGCGATGATCGAATCCCAGCGTTCCACCGGAAATTCTTCAACCGCCGCAACGTGCTGGATACCAGCGTTGTTGACCAGAATGTCCACGCCGCCGAACTCGCGCTCGGCGTAGGCGATCATGTCGGCGATCTGCGCCGGATCGCTGACGTCTGCCGGGTGATGGCCGACTTTGCCGCCGAACTGCTCGACTTCGGCGATCACCTTGGAGGCGTCGCCAAAGCCGTTGAGGATCAGGTTGGCGCCAGCCTTGGCCAGCGTCAGGGCGATGCCCAGCCCGATGCCGCTGGTGGAGCCGGTAACCAGTGCGGTCTTGCCAGAAAGAGTCGTCATCAATACCTCACACAATGCCAGTGGCGTAGAAAGTGCCGATCACCACGAAAACCGCCAGGGTCTTGATCAGCGTAATACAGAAAATGTCCTTGTAGGCCTCACGGTGAGTCAGGCCGGTGACGGCGAGCAGGGTGATCACCGCGCCGTTGTGCGGCAGGGTGTCCATGCCGCCGCTGGCCATCGCGGCCACCCGGTGCAGCACTTCCAGCGGAATGTTGGCGGCGTGGGCGGCGCTGATGAATTGTTCGGACATCGCTGCCAGCGCGATGCTCATGCCCCCCGAGGCGGAGCCGGTTATACCGGCCAGCAGGGTCACGGTGATCGCTTCGTTGACCAGCGGATTGGGGATGCTCTTGAGCCAGTCGGCCAGCACCAGAAACCCCGGCAACGAGGCGATGACTGCGCCGAAACCGTATTCCGAAGCAGTGTTCATTGCCGCCAGCAGCGCACCGCTGACTGCGCTTTTGCTGCCCTCGGCAAGCTTGCTTTTGATCGCTTTAAAGCCGAATGCCAGCACCATCAGGATGCCGACCAACAGGGCCGCTTGTACCGCCCAGATCGCGGTCAGTTTGGCGATCTCGGTGGTGACCGGCGCGGCCATGCCCGGCAGCGCGAGGCTGTGGGTCTTGCCGTACCACTGCGGAATCCACTGGGTGAACAACAGGTTCATGATGCCCACCGCCAGCAGCGGCGACAGGGCGATCCATGGGTTCGGCAGTTTCAGGTCTTCGGCGGTTTCCGGTTCGTTGCGCAGTTCGGTGCCGTAGCCTTCACCGGCACGCTGGGCCTTGTTGCGCTGGCGTTGCAGAAACAGCATGCCGGCGCAGAACACGAAAATCGTACCGATCACACCCAGCCAAGGCGCCGCCCAGGCGGTGGTATTGAAGAAAGTGCTGGGGATGATGTTCTGGATCTGCGGCGTGCCGGGCAGGGCGTCCATGGTGAAGGAGAACGCGCCGAGGGCGATGGTCGCCGGGATCAGGCGCTTGGGTATGTTGCTCTGGCGGAACATTTCCGCTGCGAACGGGTAGACCGCAAACACCACGACGAACAGCGAAACGCCGCCGTAGGTAAGCAGGGCGCAGACCAGCACGATCACCAGCATCGCCTGGCGGGTGCCGAGCAAGCGAATCGCTGCCGCGACAATCGAGCGGGAGAAACCCGAGAGTTCGATCAGCTTGCCGAACACGGCGCCGAGCAGGAAAACGGGAAAGTAGAGTTTGATGAAGCCGACCATTTTCTCCATGAACACGCCGGTGAAGGCGGGGGCGACGGCGGACGGGTCGGTGAGCAGGACGGCGCCGAGGGCGGCGATCGGGGCAAAAAGGATAACGCTGTAGCCACGGTAGGCCGCGAGCATCAGCAGCGCGAGAGCTGCCAAGGCGATGATCACACTCATGGTGTGCTCCTTCGATTGTTATTTTTGTGGGTGGAACGGGTGTGGGGAGGGCTATAGCGAGATCTGTGCCAGACGCTTAACTTGTTGAAAACAAAGAAATTAATTTTGATTTTGGTGATGGTTTCATAGAATTTGTCTCTATTTTGAGACTTCTATGGCTCGGAAGGCGCTTTCGCGGGCAAGCCCGCTCCCACAGTTTGGCGCAATCCCCTGTGGGAGCGGGCTTGCCCGCGATGCTTTTGATGGTGTCTTGATTTGGAGAATCTTGTCTCCTTATTGAGACTCTGCGATCCCCAGCGCAATCATTTTCTTGTACAGCGTCGAGCGACCCAGTCCCAGCCGCTCAGCCGCCTCGATCACCTTGCCCCCGCATTGCGCGAGGGTGGATGAAATCAACTGCCGGTCAAAACGCTCCCGGGCTTGACTGAAGGTCTCGTGGGTTGCCGGTTCAGGCAAGGGTGCGAGCGTTCGTTCAACCGGTGTAAACGTTCCAATGGCAGAGCGAATGTCATCCGCCGTCAGCATCAAGTCATCGCTGAGCAACGCTGCCCGCTCCAACACATTGCGCAGCTCGCGGATATTGCCTGCCCAGGCATGCTGACCCAGCAGCTCCAGCGCTTCGCGGTTCAGTTCATGTTGACTGCGCAGTTCTTCAAGAATCGCCTCACTGAGGGCCGGCAGATCGTCCAGTCGTTCACGCAGTGGTGGCACCTGAATTGGCAATACGTTGAGGCGGTAATACAAGTCGGCGCGGAATTCGCCGCGCTTGATTGCCGCCTCCAGATCCGTCGAGGTCGCGGCAATCACCCGCACATCGCTCTGGATCACGTCGTTGGAGCCTACGGGTTCGAACTCTTTCTCCTGAAGCACCCGCAACAATTTGCTTTGCAGCGGCAGTGGCATGTCGCCGATCTCGTCGAGAAACAGCGTCCCGCCCTGGGCAATCTGCAGCTTGCCGGTGCGACCCTTGCGGTCGGCGCCGGTAAAAGCACCGGGGGCGGTGCCAAAGAACTCGGCTTCAAGCAGTGCTTCAGGAATCGCCGCACTGTTGATGCTGACGAACGCCTTGTGTGCCCGAGGCGAAGCGCCGTGGATCGCTTGAGCCAGCAACTCCTTGCCGCTGCCGGTTTCGCCCAGCAACAGCACCGGCGACTCGGCACTGGCGCTGCGACGGGCTCGGCGTTTGACTTCCAGGCTGGCAGCGCTGGTGCCGATGAAGTGGGCAAAGTTGTATTTGGTCTGCCGGGCGCGCAGCAGCGAACGGGTCGAGGCCAGTTCTTCCTGCATGCTCAGGTAGCGCTTGAGCATCGGTGACAGCGTGCGCAATTCGTCGAACAACGCAAAACCGATGGCGCCGATCACCGCCCCGGCATCGTCATGGATCGGCAGGCGCATCACCACCAGCGGTTCTTTCGGGGTGTCCTGCATGTCCAGCAGAATCGGCCGCCCGGTGCGCACCACTTCACGCAACAGGCTTCCGGGGATCACGCTTTCGCAAGGCTTGCCGATGGCCCCGGCGGCGGAATCGAGCCCGAAGCGCCGGGCGTAGCGCTCGTTCATCCAGACGATGTTTGCGTCGCGGTCGACAATCACCGTGCCTTCACTGGATTGCTCGATGATCTCGAACAACGAACGGATCGCCAGGGTGCGAACCCGTTGGTAATCCTTGAGGCTTTCGGTGGTGTTCATGGCGGCGTCCATTGGCGGAAGTCAGGTGGCGCTGATTATGCCTATCCCGGATGCGCCGCCGCCAACAGCTCTTTGGTATAGGGATGCTGCGGTGAGTCGAACACGTCATGGCTGGCACCGCTTTCCACCACCTTGCCGTCCTTGATCACGATCATGTCGTGGGCCAGCGCCCGCACCACGGCCAGGTCATGACTGATGAACAAATAGGTCAGGCCGTGTTTTTCCTGAAGCTGGCGGAGCAGCGCGACCACCTGTTTCTGCACGGTACGGTCCAGCGCCGAAGTCGGCTCGTCGAGCAGGATCAGCGCCGGTTTGAGCACCAGTGCCCGGGCGATGGCAATGCGCTGGCGCTGGCCGCCGGAAAACTCATGGGGGTAGCGGTGACGGCTTTCAGGGTCGAGGCCCACTTCCTTGAGCACGCGGATCACCTGATCGTCGCACTCCTCGGCGGTGGACTGGCAATGCACCTCCAGCCCTTCGCTGATGATCTGCGCCACCGACATGCGCGGGCTGAGGCTGCCGAACGGGTCCTGGAACACCACCTGCATTTGTCGGCGCCACGGGCGCATCTGTTTCTGGTCGAGGCCGTCGAGGGCTGTGCCCTGGAAACGAATGCTGCCCTTGGAGTCGAGCAGGCGCAGGATCGCCTGACCGAGGGTCGACTTGCCCGAACCGGACTCGCCGACGATCCCCAGCGTTTTGCCGCGCTGGATGTTCAGGCTGATACCGTCCACCGCACGAAGGTATTGCTTGCGCTGGAACAACCCGCCGCCGACGGTGAAATCAACCCGCAGGTCATCGACTTCCAGCACGTTTTCGCGTTCGTCCCGGGGCAGCGCTTCGCCCTCCGGTTCAGCGTTGAGCAACACGCAGCTGTAAGGGTGTTTCGGCTCGGTGAACAGGGTTTCGCACGGCGCCTGCTCGACGATCTCACCGGCCTTCATCACGCATACACGCTGGGCGATGCTGCGGACCAGATTGAGGTCATGACTGATCAGTAGCAGCGACATGCCCAAGCGCCGTTGCAACGACTTGAGCAGCAACAGAATCTTGCGCTGTACGGTCACATCGAGTGCGGTGGTTGGTTCGTCGGCGATCAGCAATTCCGGCTCGCAGGCCAGGGCCATCGCAATCATCACCCGCTGGCGCTGCCCACCGGACAGTTGGTGCGGATAAGCCTTCAGTCGCTCTTTCGGTTTCTGGATGCCCACCAGTTCCAGCAGTTCGAGGATCCGCGCCTGAGCCTCTTTGCCGCCGAGGCCGCGGTGCAGCAACAGGGTTTCGCCGATCTGCTTTTCAATCGTGTGCAACGGATTGAGCGAGGTCATCGGCTCCTGGAAAATCATGGCGATGCGGTTGCCCCGCAGATCGCGAAGGGTCTTGGGATCGGCGCCGACCAGTTCCTGTCCGCGATAACGAATACTGCCGGTCGTTCTGGCATCGGATTCGGGGAGCAGTTGCAGTATCGAGTGGGCCGTCACCGACTTGCCCGAACCCGACTCGCCGACCAGTGCCAGGCACTCGCCGGGGCGGATGTCCAAGCACAGGTTGCGCACCACGGTCTGGCCATGGAAGGCGACGCTCAAATCACGGATTTCGATCAGGTTGTCAGTCATTTCAAGGATCCGTTCATGAGCGCGGGTCAAAGGCATCGCGCAACGCTTCGCCGATGAATACCAACAGGGAAAGAATCAGCGCCAGGGTGAAAAACGCGGTCAAGCCGAGCCACGGCGCTTGCAGGTTCTGCTTGCCTTGACCGATCAGCTCGCCCAGTGATGCACTGCCGGCGGGCATGCCGAAACCCAGGAAATCCAGCGCGGTCAGGGTGGAAATCGCCCCGGTCAGAATGAAGGGCAGGTAGCTCAGGGTCGCGTTCATCGCGTTGGGCAGGATGTGCCGGACAATCACTTTGCGATCGCTCAAGCCCAGGGCCCGGGCAGCCTTGACGTACTCGAGATTGCGCCCGCGCAGGAACTCGGCGCGTACCACGTCCACCAGCGCCAGCCAGGAAAACAGCGCCATGATCCCCAGCAGCCACCAGAAGTTCGGCTCGACGAACCCCGAGAGGATGATCAGCAGGTAAAGCACAGGCAACCCTGACCAGACCTCCAGCAATCGTTGACCCAGCAGATCGACCCAGCCGCCGTAATAGCCCTGCAGGGCACCGGCCGCGATGCCGATCAGGGCGCTGACAAACGTCAGCATCAGGGCGAACAGGATCGACACCCGCGCGCCGAAGATCACCCGGGCCAGGACGTCGCGCGCCTGATCGTCGGTGCCCAGCCAGTTGACCGAAGTCGGCGGGCTCGGTGCCGGTTTGTTGAGGTCGTAGTTCGGGGTGTCGTCACTGAACGGAATCGGCGGAAACAGCAACCAGCCACCGTCCTTGCGGATCAGTTTCTGCACGTAGTCGCTGCGGTAGTCGGCCTGGAATGGCAGTTGTCCGCCGAACTCCTGTTCGGTGTGACGCTTGAACACCGGGAAGTACCACTGGCCCTGATAACTGACGACCAACGGCTTGTCGTTGGCGATCAGTTCGCCGCCAAGGCTGAGCAGAAACAGGCCGATGAATAACCACAGCGACCACCAGCCCCGGCGGTTTTTCTTGAAGCGTTCGAAGCGGCGACGACCCAGAGGCGAGAGCTTGAACATCAGGCATTCCTCGCGGCGAAGTCGATGCGCGGGTCGACCAGTGTGTAGCACAGGTCGCCGATCAGTTTTATCAGCAGGCCGAACAGGGTGAAGATGAACAGCGAGCCGAACACCACCGGATAATCGCGGGACACGGCCGCCTCGTAACTCATGCGCCCCAAGCCATCGAGGGAGAAAATCACCTCGATCAGCAATGAGCCGGCGAAAAACACGCTGATGAACGCCTGGGGAATGCCCGACACCACCAGCAGCATTGCGTTGCGGAACACGTGCCCATAGAGCACACGGTTTTCGCTCAGGCCTTTGGCGCGCGCGGTAACTACATATTGGCGGGTGATTTCATTGAGGAACGAGTTCTTGGTGAGGATAGTCAGGGTGGCGAAACCGCCGATCACCAGTGCCGTGACCGGCAACACCAGATGCCAGAAGTAATCGGTGATCTTGCCCAGTGTCGACAGGGAATCGAAGTTGTCGGACACCAGCCCGCGCACCGGAAACCAGTTCAGCGAGGTGCCGCCGGCGAACACCACGATCAGGAACATCGCGAACAGGAATGCCGGCATGGCGTAGCCGATGATGATCGCCGTGCTGCTCCAGATATCGAAATGGCTGCCGTGGTGCACGGCTTTGCGGATGCCCAGCGGGATCGACACCAGATAAGTGATCAGCGTTGCCCATAGTCCGAGGGAAATGGTCACCGGCATTTTCTGCAGGATCAGGTCGGTGACCGTGGCGCCGCGGAAGAAACTTTTGCCGAAATCCAGTTGCGCGTAATTCTTGAGCATCAGCCACAGGCGTTCATGGGCCGGTTTGTCGAAGCCGTACTGTTTTTCGATGTCCTTGATCAGTTGCGGATCGAGGCCGCGGCTGGCGCGGGACGTGCCGCTCATGGTCTCGCTCGCACCGCCGCCGACACTGGCACCGCCGATGCCTTGCAAATGGGCGATGGCCTGTTCCACCGGACCACCCGGCGCGGCCTGGATGATCACGAAGTTGACCAGCAGAATGATCACCAGCGTCGGGATGATCAGCAGCAGGCGCCGCAGTATGTAAGCCCACATCAGTGCGGCCCTCCGGGTCTGCCACGGCTGATCTTCTCGGCCGTCATCTGCTGGTTGGTCAGCGGTGTGCTGCTGATTTCCCACCAGCTCTCGATCGCTTCGTCATTGCTCGCCTGCACGGTGGGAATGCCGAAACGGTTCCACCACACGGTGGACGTGCCCGGTGGGTAATAGTTGGGAATCCAGTAGTAGTTCCATTGCAGCACTCGATCCAGCGCATGGGCATAGCGCAGCATTTCGGGCTGGGTCGAGGCGCGGATCAGGCCGTTGATCAACGTATCGACCGCCGGGTTCTTCAGCACCATGTAGTTGTTGGCGCCGGGATCGTTGGCCGACGCCGAACCGAAGTAGTTCAACAGTTCGCCGCCGGGAGAAGTGGTGACCGGATAACCGGTAACGATCATGTCGTAGTCGCGGCTCATCAGGCGGTTGACGTACTGCGAGGAATCGATGCGACGGATGTCGAGGTTGATGCCGATCTGTTTCAGCGTGCGCTTGTAGGGCAGCAGCAGGCGATCCATGCCGTTCTGGCTGACCAGAAAGGTGAAACTCAGCGGCTCGCCGCGTTCGTTGACCAACTGGTCGCCATCGGGTTTCCAGCCGGCCTGTTCCAGCAGCTCCAGCGCTTGCAGTTGTTTGTCGCGGATAATGCCGCTGCCATCGGTCTTCGGTGCCTCGAAGACCCGGGTAAACACCTCGTCGGGAATCTGGCCGCGCAAGGGTTCGAGAATCTTCAGCTCGGCGGCATCCGGCAACTGCCGGGCGGCCAGATCTGTGTTGGAAAAGTAACTCTGCTGGCGGATGTACATATTGCGCATCATCTGCCGGTTGCTCCATTCGAAATCCCAGAGCATGGCCAGCGCCTGGCGTACCCGACGATCCTGGAACATCGGCTTTTGCAGGTTGAACACGAAACCCTGGGCCGACTGCGGCGCCTCGGTGGCCAGATGAGCCTTTTGCAGGCGACCGTCGCTCAGCGCGGGGCTGTCGTAGCCGATGGAGTAGCCGGTGGCAGAGAATTCTCGGTTGTAGTCATAGGCGCCACCGCGCAAGACCTGGCGAGCGACGTCGGTGTCGCCGAAGTACTCGATGCTGAAATGGTCGAAGTTGTACAGGCCACGGCTGACCGGCAGGTCCTTGCCCCACCAGTCAGGGTTGCGTTCAAAGGTGATGCTGCGCCCGGAGTCGACTTTTCCGACTCGGTACGGCCCGCTGCCCAGCGGCGGTTCATAGCCGCCACCGCCGGCGAAATCACGGGTCTTCCACCAATGCTCGGGAAACACCGGCAGGGTCGCGATATCGAGCGGCAGGGTGCGGTTTTCGTTGCTCTTGAAATCGAAGCGCACGGTGAGCGGGGCTTCCACTTCGACGCCTTTGACGTCGGCAAACTGGGTGCGATAACGCAGGCTGCCCTGAGTCATCAGCAAATCATAGGTGTATCGCACGTCTTCGGCGGTGATCGGCTTGCCATCGGCGAAGCGGGCCTTGGGATTGATAAAGAAACGCAGGGACAGGCCGTCATCCGAGCGCTCCATTTTCTGCGCCACCAGACCGTATACGGTGTAGGGCTCATCGAGCGAGCGCTGGGCCAGCGGAGAATACAGCAGACCGTCGATCTGGCTGACGCCAATACCTTTGTCGATATAGGGCAGGAGATGGTCGAAGTGGCCGATTTCGATGGCCGAGCGGCGCATGGTACCGCCCTTGGGCGCCTGGATATTGGTGTAATCGAAGTGACTGAAACCGGGCGGATACTTTGCCGGTTCGCCATAGACGGTCATCGCATGTTGCGGTGCGGCGTCCACACCGGTGATCCCCAGCAGCAGGGTCACGGCAGTGAACATCAATGTCGGGAAAGCCAGTCGCATTGTCAGCCTTAAAGCCGGGTAATCGATAAGCGCAATTTGTACGCGAGCGGCGCGCCGTTCGCCAGCGGTGCGGTGTAACCAAAACAAAACGGCCCGCCATCAGGCGGGCCGTTGCACAGCAGGTCGGGCTGACTATCAGTCCTGACGGCTGGTGACTTCCAGCAAGTGGTAGCCAAACTGGGTCTTCACCGGGCCTTGCACGACGTTGATCGGCGCGCTGAATACCACGGTATCGAATTCCTTGACCATCTGGCCTGGACCGAACGAACCCAAGTCGCCGCCCTGACGGCTGGACGGGCAGGTGGAGTTGGCCTTGGCCACTTCGGCGAAATCAGCGCCACCTTCGATCTGGGCCTTGAGTTCGTTGCACTTGGCTTCGCTGGAAACCAGGATGTGGCGGGCAGTGGCTTTAGCCATGGGGAAACTCTCCAATCAAATCAGTAAAGGGGGGAGCCTACCGGAATCAGTGGCCGATTTCTCGGCAAAGTTCCGTTCGCTTGTCTGATACCGCTAGAGATCAGCTGCTTGCAAACGCAAGGCGTGCTCCAGGTAGAGCCCGATCGAATCGTGTGCCATGGCATATTGCCCGGTGGTTCGTCGCAGAGTGCCCAAGTGGTCGAGTGGGTAGTCGGAACGGATCACGGTCCCCAGGTGAGAGCTGAAACGACCGACAAAGCCGTCGTTCTGCGCGGGTTCTGTAATGAAGTATTCGGACAGGGTGCTGCAGATACTCCGGACCGGGTCGAGTGTCGGCCCGTCAAGCTCCGCTACGACACCACTCCATGAATAATAACGAACGCCATTTACCCACTCGGGACCTTGGCCGCCCCAGGTTTTGGGCAGGCCCTGGGGGTATTTGTCATTAAAGTTGCACACCCCTTCCGTAGTCAGCGCACCCAGCGCGGCCAGTGCACTGCGTGGCAATGTCGTATGCCCGCTGAGCAGGGACAGAAAGTCTGCAAACCTTGTCGCCACATTCTGGGCCACGAGCTCCGGCAGTCTTCCCGGTATCAGCGCCTTGCGCAGGAAGTCGGCCAGTTCCGAGCCATGATTGGGCCCGCTGACCGACGTCACAGAAGCGACGCAGTGTGGGGCAAGCGCTGCAGCGTAGCGTGCTGTGAGTGCGCCCTGACTATGACCGATCAGGTTGACTTTGGTCGCGCCTGTGCCTCTTAACACGGAGTCGATTTGCGAGAGCAGCTGCTCCCCGCGAACTTCATTGTCATGGACCGCCGACAGATGAGGCACGAACACCTGCACGCCGGCCGCTTTAAGCGCCTGTTTAACGTCATGAAACAGTTCGAAAGGTCCAATACGCTCGAATCCGAACAGGCCATGCACCAGCAGAATGGGATGATTGGTTGTCGCATTTAGTAGCATTTTTCGTCCTTGATCGCAGAAGATCGTCGATGTTTTCTGCGTGCCACTCTAAAACAGTCGTGCGGCTTGGGATGCCTGAAGATTCGCCGTCACGCGTTGGAAACTGGAGCAATGTGTGTGTGAATTTTCACTTCTGCACGAAATCCACTTCGGAACATTTAGACAGCTCTCGCCTCGTTGGAAGTCGTTTTCCCATATTTGCCTACTTCCTCCAGTGCATTTGACTCAGGCTTGAAACGTGATGAGCTGACATCGGGTCGATGATGAAAGGCTTTAAATAGGAGTCCTTCGACGCGGCGTTCAGGCGACGTGTCATTTCCAGGGAGTGGAGAGATGACTGATGAATGATGCACAAGCTACGGTTTTGCAGGAAAAGGCCACAGGGATGGCAGGTGAGAGCGTTCGGTCGTTCGGGCAGTGTCGGGAGGTTGAACGGGATTTGCCGTTGCCGGCACCTGCACTGGATTCAGTAAAGGGTGCGGTCGTTGATCCGTCATTGAGCAGGGTTGTCATCAGGATTGCGCCCTGGCCTGGAATGGTCTGCGGGGATAGGGTGGTCTTGAGCTGGCATGGCCTTGACATGGAAGGTTTGCCGTATCGCCACGACATTTCGCGATCCGTCAGTGAAGGGCAGCTGGGCAAAGATATGGTGCTGGTCGTACGGGACGTTCATATCGCGGCGCTGGACGGTGGCTCTCTGGAAGTGTTCTGGACGTTGACCAGTGTCACGAGGTCGGAGCCTGTCGCTTCATTGCGTCTACAGCTGGATGTCGGGGACGTCCGCTACAGTCTGTTGCCAGCCCTCATCGAGGATGCCGTCGGAGGCAGTCTCGATCCGGCTCGCGTACCTGACGGAACGACGGCCATCCTTCAACCCTATGCCGGCATGAGTGCGGGCGACCGGGTGCAGCTGATCTGGGAAGGGCCTTCACCGGAGGCATCGTTTCGAGACATTTTCATCGTTGAGTTCTTTAGCGTGGGTCAGCCCCTGGTGTTCGGCATCGCTCCAGAATTCATCGGCCCGCATCTGGGTGGCGAGGTGATGGTTCGTTACTGTATTGAGCAGAACACCGGAGCAGTACGCGAGTCAGGTGTTACGCGAATCAGCATTGCGCCATTGGTACGAGGTGAGCTGCCGGCTCCTCAGGTGCTTGAAGCGGATGACGGCGTGCTCGATTTGGAGGATGCCATCGATGGTGTCAGCGTGTTGATCAGTGATGCGCGAGTGGAGGAAGGCGAGCTGGTTTATCTCAAGTGCGACGGCGAGTCTTTTTTTCACCGTGACGACCGGGAAATCCTGAGGGGGATGGCCATGCAGCCTCTGGTGTTCATTGTGCCCTATCGGTTCTGGCGCGAGCACGTGGGTACCGTCGTGCGGCTATCGTACTCGGTCGAGCGGCTGGACGACGTCAGTCAGCAGTCCGGGGTGATGTTGCTGCAAGTGAAGGCGTGACATCTATTGTGAACCTTGTACCGCCCTCCGGTAGAAAACGCATCGGAGGGCGGTGCTCACCATCAGGCCGAGGCCTGTTTTCGCAGGCGATGCGCTGCTTCGAGCAGCAACTGCCCGGTGGCTTCGAACCCAAGGCAGGCATCGGTAACCGAAACACCGTATCGAAGCGACTCGCTCAACGGTTGGCATCCTTCAAACAGGTGTGACTCAAGCATCATGCCGATCAGCGAACGATCGCCCTGCAAGCGCTGCTCCAGCACATCGTTGAACACGGCCGGCTGGCGGAGCGGGTCCTTGCCACTGTTGGCATGGCTGCAATCAACCATGATCCGGCTCGGGATTTTCAGGCGGTTCAGTTCGGTGTTGATTCGGGAAACGCTTTCACGGCCGTAGTTCGGCCCTTGGTGACCGCCACGCAACACCAGATGGGTGTCCGGATTGCCCGGGGTCTGGATGATTGCCGGGTGACCCTGGCTGTCGACGCCGAAGTGGCGATGGGGATGAGCTGCCGAGCGCATTGCATCGACGGCAATGGCGACGCCCCCATCGGTTCCATTCTTGAAGCCGACCGGCATGCCAAGTCCGCTGGCCATTTCACGATGGATTTGTGATTCGGTGGTACGGGCGCCAATGGCGACCCAGCTCAGCAAGTCGTCGAAGTATCCGGCAGCCATGGGTTGTAGCAGTTCTGTGGCAATCGGGAGCCCGAGGCGGATCATTTCCAGCATCAGTTCGCGCGATAGCGTGAGGCCGGCCGCCATGTCGTCGCTGCCATTCAGATGAGGATCGTAGGCAAGTCCTTTCCAGCCGACGGTGGTGCGAGGTTTTTCGACGTAGGCACGCATCACCAGCAGCATGTCATCACGGACTTCGCTGGACAGCTGCGCCAGCTTCGCTGCGTATTCGAGCGCTGATTTTGGGTCGTGAATCGAGCAGGGGCCGACAATCACCAGCAAACGCGGGTCATGGCCATCAAGAATCGCACGGACCGCCTGGCGGTGGGCGATGACTTGCTGGTTCAGCGCATTGCTCAGCGGCAATTGCTGTTTGAGTTGCAGCGCACTCGGCAGACGCAGGGTCAATGCTTCGTTGGCAGGGTTCAGGGTGGACAGTGGCAGGGCAGAAACGGACGAGTTCATATTCGGTTTTCCTGGGCGGAGGGCGGGGGCTTCCCGCTCACTCGGCCCTACTGGAGTGTTCGACAATTGGCCGGATTGGCTACGTGTGTTGGCTTGCCACCTATGGGTGACCGATCGGAGGCGGCAGGCTGTCCCGAGCGGAGGCTGGTAAATCGCCAAGCGGTAAAACTGTCGTAACGGTAATAAGTGGCGTAGTTCATTGGCTGAATCCTCAAAGTGTCTGGTGTATTGCTGAAAAAAGTTCGGGCCTGAAAAAACAAAACCCCCGGTCGGGAGGCCGACCGGGGGTTGAGAAATCTCTGGTAGGCGACCCGTTGAAGTGGGCGCCGTGTTGGGTATCAGGCGCGCCAGTGGCTAAACCAATACCCAAAATAAAAGCTTGCTGGAGCAGCACAGGCGCCATTCACCCGGGCAGCCGCAACCGAGCGCAAGGCGCTGGCGGTACGAAGCTGTGAAAGGGTGTCGAGCATGAGCTGTCTCCAATGAATGCGCCGAGCTTACTAGAGGCTACTGCGCGTCAGCAATCAGAAAATGCTATCGAATGTACAAGAGGGCCTCTATGGGTTGAGCGCTTGCCAAGGTGTGACACACTCTGCTTTCTGAGCTCGCGCTCAAGGAAGGGGCATGAACTTGAATAAGATCGAGGCAGAAATGAGTTTTCAGTTGCGCCAGGCAACGTCCGCCGACCTGTCGTTTGTACGAGAGCTGACTTGCCGAAACATGCTTGGGTACTACATTCACTATGACTTGCTGTGGCAGGACGAGGCGTTCGATGTCGCCTGGGCAGGGCGCGAAAACTGGTTGATCCTTCGCGAAGGCGAATTGATGGGGTATTTCAGTCTCAGTCGTGATGCTCGGGCCGTGTATATCCGCGAATTGCAGATCGTCGAAAGCGCTCAAGGCCAGGGCGCGGGATCCTGGGCGATCGATCAGGTTAGTGCGATGGCCCGGCTGGAGCGTCGGCCGGCGCTGCGCCTGACGGTGTTCAAAAACAATCCGGCGCAAAACCTTTATCGAAGAAAAGGAATGTTGGTGCAGGGCGAGGACGAGTGTTTCCTGCGAATGCAGCTCGATTTGAGTACACCTGTGCTCTGAAACCCACGGCCGGCAAGCCCCCGATGAAGAATTGAAACTTTTTATATGTCGCTTGCCGCTAGGTCTGCCCGGCACTTTTTGCTAAGGTGTCCGGCATCCCAATAAGACCATATCGCGAGGTGTCTGCTTGATTAGGGTGCTAGTGGTCGACGACCATGATCTCGTTCGTACAGGCATTACACGTATGCTGGCCGACATCGATGGCCTGCAGGTAGTGGGCCAGGCCGAGTCCGGGGAAGAATCCCTCATCAAGGCTCGTGAGTTGAAGCCCGACGTGGTGCTGATGGACGTCAAGATGCCGGGCATCGGCGGCCTGGAAGCCACGCGCAAACTGTTGCGCAGCCATCCCGACATCAAAGTGGTCGCGGTCACCGTGTGTGAGGAAGACCCGTTTCCTACACGGTTGCTGCAGGCCGGTGCGGCGGGCTATCTGACCAAGGGCGCCGGACTGCCGGAAATGGTTCAGGCCATACGCCTGGTGTTTGCCGGCCAGCGCTATATCAGTCCGCAAATTGCCCAGCAACTCGCCATAAAATCCTTTCAGCCGACCAACGATTCACCATTCGATGCGTTGTCCGAGCGGGAAATCCAGATTGCGCTGATGATTGTCGGCTGTCAGAAGGTTCAGATCATTTCCGACAAGTTGTGCCTGTCGCCGAAAACCGTGAATACCTACCGTTACCGCATTTTCGAGAAGCTCTCGATCAGCAGCGATGTCGAGCTGACGCTTCTGGCAGTTCGTCACGGCATGGTTGATGCCAGCCTCTGATCATGACTGAAACCTTCGATTCAGGCGCCTTTCTGTCAACCGTCAGCGGGCGTCCCGGCGTGTATCGCATGTTCGACAGCGATGCGCGTCTGCTGTACGTCGGCAAGGCGAAGAACCTCAAAAAACGTCTGGCCAGCTACTTCCGCAAGACCGGCCTTGCGCCGAAAACCGCAGCACTGGTCGGGCGCATCGCTCAAGTCGAAACCACCATCACGTCCAATGAAACAGAGGCGTTGCTGCTCGAGCAAACCCTGATCAAGGAGTGGCGGCCGCCGTACAACATCCTGCTGCGCGACGACAAATCCTATCCCTATGTCTTTTTGTCTGACGGGCAATTTCCGCGCCTGAGCATTCATCGCGGGGCCAAGAAGGCCAAGGGTAAGTATTTCGGTCCCTATCCGAGTGCCGGGGCAATTCGCGAAAGCCTAAGCCTTTTGCAGAAGACTTTTTTCGTGCGTCAGTGCGAGGACAGCTACTACAAGAACAGGACCCGTCCGTGCCTGCAATATCAGATCAAGCGTTGCAAGGCGCCTTGTGTCGGACTCGTCGAGCCTGAGGTTTACGCCGAGGACGTGCGTCACTCTGTAATGTTCCTCGAAGGGCGCAGCCACGCATTGACCAATGAGTTGTCGACGGCGATGGAGGAGGCTGCGATCAATCTCGAGTTCGAGCGTGCCGCCGAACTGCGCGACCAGATTGCGCTACTACGCCGGGTGCAGGATCAACAAAGCATGGAAGGCGGAACGGGCGACATTGATGTGATCGCCGCGTTCGTCAATCCTGGCGGTGCCTGTGTTCATCTGATCAGCGTGCGGGGAGGGCGGGTGCTTGGCAGCAAGAATTTCTTCCCACAGGTCGGGATCGAAGAGGACGTTGCCGAAGTCATGGCGGCGTTTCTGGGGCAATACTTCATCAGCAGCCCGGAACGCGACTTGCCGAGCGAGCTGATCGTCAACGTCGTGCATGACGACTTTCCTGCACTGATCGAGGCCATTCAGGCGCTGCGCGGACGTGAGTTGAGCATCAGTCATCGGGTGCGTGGCACCCGGGCGCGCTGGCAGCAACTGGCCGTGACCAATGCCGAACAGGCACTGGGTGCGCGGCTGGCCAATCGTCAGCACGTTGCCGCACGTTTCGAAGCGTTGGCAGAAGTGTTGAACCTCGACGAGCCGCCGCAACGGCTGGAATGCTATGACATCAGCCACTCCAGCGGTGAGGCCACAGTTGCGTCCTGCGTGGTATTCGGCCCTGAAGGGGCGATCAAGTCGGATTATCGCCGCTACAACATCGAAGGCGTGACGGCCGGCGACGATTACGCCGCCATGCATCAGGCCCTGACCCGACGTTTCAGCAAGCTGAAGGAAGGTGAGGGCAAGTTGCCGGATATTCTGTTGGTGGACGGCGGCAAGGGGCAGTTGTCGATGGCGCGTGATGTGCTCAACGAACTGGCTGTTCCGGATCTGATCCTGCTGGGGGTCGCCAAGGGCGCTACCCGCAAGGCGGGATTCGAGACTTTGTATCTGAATGATGCAGCAAACGAGTTCACCTTGCGGGGTGATTCGCCGGCGCTGCATCTGATTCAGCAGATTCGCGACGAGGCCCACCGCTTTGCAATCACCGGCCACCGTGCACGGCGCGGCAAGACCCGCCGTACGTCAACGCTGGAGGGTGTAGCGGGCGTCGGGCCAACCCGGCGTCGGGACTTGTTGAAACATTTTGGTGGATTGCAGGAGCTGTCTCGTGCAAGCATCGAAGAGATCGCCAAAGCACCGGGGATCAGCAAAAAGCTAGCAGAGTCGATTTATGCAAACCTGCATAGTGAGTAGAATGCCCATTCACCTCGTAGCCAGTTGTGCCGATGAATATCCCTAATCTGATTACCGTTCTCCGCGTCCTGCTTATCCCGATCTTCATTCTGCTGTTCTACCTGCCTTACCAATGGAGCTATATGGCCTCAAGTTCGGTATTCGCCTTTGCGGCGGCAACGGACTGGCTGGATGGCTATCTGGCGCGACGTCTGGAGCAAAGCACGCCGTTTGGTGCGTTTCTCGATCCTGTTGCTGACAAACTGATGGTGGCTGTTGCCCTGGTCTTGCTGGTGCAAGAACATGGCAACCTTTGGCTCACTCTGCCGGCCGCTGTCATCATCGGTCGCGAGATCGTTGTCTCGGCGCTGCGTGAGTGGATGGCCGAACTGGGTGCCCGGGCTCATGTAGCCGTGTCGAATCTGGGCAAGTGGAAAACCGCTGCGCAAATGCTCGCACTGGTTATCCTGCTGGCCAACCCCAAGGTTTTCAGTTTCTGGGTTTTCATTGGTTATGCATTGTTGATGGTGTCGGCAGGGCTGACCCTCTGGTCGATGGTTCAATACCTTCGTGCTGCCTGGCCACATCTGAAGACCGATGTTGAAAAGAAATAAAACTTTTTTGAATCAAAGGGTTGACGGGGCATCTGGAATCTATAGAATGCGCCACACCAAGCGGGAATAGCTCAGTTGGTAGAGCACGACCTTGCCAAGGTCGGGGTCGCGAGTTCGAGTCTCGTTTCCCGCTCCAATTTGTACAGCGTTTGTTGTTGCGCTACTGACAGCAAATGTTTTGAGGCCGAGTAGCAAAATGGTTATGCAGCGGATTGCAAATCCGCCTACGCCGGTTCGATTCCGACCTCGGCCTCCACTATAAACAAGCTCCGTAGATCCATGATTTACGGAGCTTTTTTATTTGCATTGCCCTGAAAGATTTAGTCTTTGAAACGGCAACTGCAAACTTGCTTCACCGTGAAGTGATGTATATATTTCCCCCTCTGCCGCCGACGTGCAGTTCCTGTCAGGACTGTGAATCGTCGTCAGAGTAAAGCAACACCGCGCTACCGCCCGAATGGCGAAACTGGTAGACGCATGGGACTTAAAATCCCCCGCTCGTAAGGGCGTGCCGGTTCGATTCCGGCTTCGGGCACCATGAATATCAAGGGCTTGCATGACATTTCTCATGCAAGCCCTTTTTTGTGCTCAGACAAACGCTTGCCCGCTAAACCCTCTAGGTAAACGCTGAAGTCCAGCCATTGCAGTCAACCGCTCGATCCACTCCGAGCGCCAGTCAGACGCCGTGTGGGCAACCCTGGAATGGCGCGCCGCGCGCCGCGCCGCGTTGCGCTGGTTTTTCCGCGCATCCTTATAGGCATCGGTATTGCGGCAACTACGGCATTTCACTCGATTGAGTTCGCTGCTGGAGGAGAGGTTGTTGCCCTTGTGCCCACAAGCCAGATGCCCGTCGACTTTGAAATGAATGACCATGAGACGTCTCCTTGGTGACGTGTAAAGGTTTTGACCTTTCACGACCAGGGGCGTTCTTTCATGCGCCAGCCGAATCGACCAACTATCTGAAGCGTGGCAGCGGCCGGTCGATCGGTTTGAGCGATGACAGGGTGCTTCGAATCAGCGGAGTGTCCTTGTCGATATCGTTCAGCCGGTCGCGGATGCGCAGAGCGGTCGGGTGTCCGCCTTGATGATCGACCCAGTCGGCGATCTCTTTGCAGGCTGCCGCGAGACGCGCCTCCCGAGCCTCGAGCAAGGTCAGGAGAGTGGTGATGGACTCTTTTTCGGACATGGAACACCTCCGTTCATTAAATCCGCTCGGTGCCAGCAAAAAGCCCGCCAAGCGCGAGCCTTCTGCCGTTGGGGCGCTGCTCCTTCAGCTGGTTTGAGTATAGACCCGTAAATGACAGCTATCAGCCCGACGACTCGGGGGCGGTCGCTCGCGAACTCGCTGCGTTGAGCCGATGGCATTCCTTGCGGGCGTCTTCTTCCCGATCGTAGCCATCGCCGATGAAACCGCCGGTTCGCGTGTCGCAGATGCGATACCAGCCCAAGGCTTCGGCGGGTTCATGGAGGCTTTCTCCGGCGCGTCGGCCGTGGATGACAATCTTGTTGCAGCGCTTCACGACGAATATGTCTTCCATGGCTTCACCGCGGCTGATTCGTATCAGATCAACTATAGAAGCCCTGACCAATCGTGCAAAAAATAGGCAAGTCAGTTCGTCGGGTACAGTTGCCAGGCTGATCGGTGCCAGCGCAAGTGATGAGTTGGATTCAACGCCTCGAGGAAATCCTGATCATGGGAAACGGCGACAATGGTGCCCGGAAAAGTCTGCAACGCTCGTTCGAATGCTTCCACCGAAGGAAGATCCAGATGATTGGTCGGCTCATCCAGCAACAATAACTGCGCAGGATCCGTTCGCCACAAGGCCAGCGCCAATGCGGCCTTCAAGCGTTCTCCACCGCTCAATGAGGCGCAGGGCCCAGTGGCGCGGTTCGCATCCAGTTGCAAGTGGGCGAGATAGCTGCGCAGGGTGCCCTCGCTCAGCGCAGCTCCCTGCGTCATCAGCTGTTCGGTGATGGAACGCTGATCGTCCAGTTGCGCCAATTGCTGATCCAGGAATGCGAAGGGCACATGTGTTGTGGCGATTCCCTCCAAGGGTGCCAGTTCCCCGGCAAGCACCTTCAGCAAGGTTGATTTGCCGCAGCCGTTTGGGCCGCTGACAGCGATCCGCATCGGGCCGTGGATTGCAAGATTCAGTGCATCGCCCGGCAGCCACGGCAATCGGGCCTCAATCAGCGTGCAGATCTGACGGTTGTTGGGCACGGCGCTCCCGGGCAAGTTAATCAGCACGCTGTCCTCGGGTTGCACCTTGGCGTAAGCGTCGCGCACTTGGGCATCCAGCTCGGACTTGCGGTCCTGATGTCCCTGACGGACACGTCCCATGATTTCCCGGGCGGCGCCCTTGATCGCGACGTATTCGAAACTGGCAATGTTGGCGGTCTCGGCGTGGCGGCGCGAGTTGGCGGCGTGACGCTGTATCGTGTCGTGCTCGCGGCGAAGTCGAATCCACTCGCGCTGGCGTTCGCTTCTGGCCTGTTCAAGACGTGCTTGCGCTGCGGCTTGATGGATCCGTTGATGCTCGCGGAATGCCGTGTAATTGCCGCCGAATTCGACAGCCCCCGATGCGTTCAACTCGACGATTCGCGACATCCGGTCGAGCAGTTGCCGATCATGGCTGACGACGATCAAACCTGTTTGCCAGCGCTCGAGTTCACTCATCAGCCATTGCCGTCCCGATGCATCCAGATGGTTGGTCGGCTCATCGAGAATCAGCAGCGGAGCCCGGCTCAAAAACGCGCCAATCAGGGCAATGCGCGCTTGCTGGCCGCCACTCAGGTGCTCGGTCAAATCAGTAAAGGCGACGTTGCTCAGTCCGGCGTCATCGAGCAGGCGGCGCAAGCGGTCTGCCAGATCCCATTGTTCGCCAATGAGGTCGAAATCCTCGACTGATCCGCAGCCCCGGTTCATTCGCCCCAGCGCCTGAAAAATCGCGGCGCAGCCAGTGGTATCGGCGACCGTTTCGCCGGGTAGCGTGACTAAGGTTTGCGCCACGTAGGTCGCCGCCACGGCGCGCGTTACGCTGCCGCTGGTGGGGCGCCAATGTCCGGCAATCAGGCGCGCCAGTGCGCTTTTGCCCACGCCGTTGCGCCCGACGATAGCAGTCGGGGTGTGATCGAATTTCAGATTGAGTGCAGTGAAAATCGTCTCGCCATTGGCGAACTGAAAACCCAGCTGGTTCAGGGAGACGAGTGCAGGCGTACGCGAGACGTGAGTCATCGGCACCTCCAAAAAATGTTGTGAACACTGACAAGCGCCATGAACGGCGTGTCGCGATTACATTTTTGAAGGCTTAGTTGTTCACTTCTGCGGTCGTCCTGGAAAGGTAGGCGTGCGTAGCCTAGTCGAGACGGCCGAAGGCTTCAAGTCGCGTCAGCCTGTTCGACCATCCGTTCAAGGAACACCGCCAGCGCGACTTCTTCCTTGCGCAGGCCTTTGCGGATGCGTGGTTTAGGCAGTTCTGCCAGCGCTCCGAGCATGAAATGTTCGACCACCGCCGGGTGGATGTAGCATTTGCGACAGACCGCCGGCGTGTTGCCCAGCTGCCGCGCAACTCCCTTTACCATCTCGACTACATGCCGCTTGGCTTCGGCTTCGGATTCCCATTGCAGCTCCCGCAGAACCGCCAACGCCAGAGCGCTGCCGGCCCAGGTCCGGTAATCCTTGGCGGTGAAGTCCGCCCCGGTCAGGTTTTGCAGGTAGGCGTTGACGTCGGAAGAGCTGACGGTGTGTCGCTCGCCGTTTTCATCCAGATACTGAAACAGGTTCTGCCCCGGTAGCTCAAGGCAGCGCTTGATGATTCGCGCCAGGCGCCGATCCTTCACCGTGATCTGATGCTCGATGCCGCTCTTGCCGCGAAACTGGAACAGGATCGCGCTGCCGTTGATCTCGACATGCCGGCTGCGCAGGGTCGTCAGGCCGTAAGAGCGATTGTCCCGCGCGTATTGCGTGTTGCCGACGCGGATCAGCGTGGCGTCGAGCAGCGTGATGACCGTTGCCATGACTTTATCCCGGCTGAAACCGGGCGAGGCCAGCAATGCCTCCAGCTGTTTGCGCAATTTGGGGAGCGCAAGACCGAATTCGCGCAGGCGCGAATATTTGTCCGCATCACGCACTTCGCGCCAGCGCGGGTGATAGCGATATTGCTTGCGTCCGCGAGCGTCGCGACCGGTGGCTTGCAGATGGCCGCGCGGGTCGGCGCAGATCCATACGTCGGTGTAGGCGGGCGGAACGGCCAGCGAGTTGATGCGCTTGATCTCGTCAGGATCGGTGATGCGCTGGCCTGCGGGGTCGAAATAGGCGAATTTTCCTCGCAGTTTTTTGCGGGTGATACCGGGCTGTGTGTCATCGACGTAATGCAGATCCGAAGGCAATACCTCGGTGAGCGCAGTATCGGGCATGGCGGATTTCCTTCGCGGCAGATCAGGCTGTTAAAGCCATTGACCGCACGCCATGACGGTCGTGCCCGCGGATTTACGCCAGCACCGCGACGGCCTTGATCTGGGCCCACAACGACTGGCCCGGATGCACGCCAAGCTGATCCCGCGAATAACGAGTGATGCGCGCCAGCAGCGGTGTGCCCCCGGCATCGAGGCGAATGAGTACGTGCGCGGCATTATCGGCAGGCTGTTCGCTGACGACCGTGACCGGCAGGCGATTGAGGATGCTGCTGAATTCGCTGTTTTGCAGGGTCAGGCTGATGTCGCGCGCATGTACCTTGCAACGCAGTCTCTGGCCGGTCTTCATCGGCGCGTGGGTCACGCGAATGTTCAGTGACGAGTCCGGCAGTTGCAGGGTGAGCAATTGATAGTCGGCATCGTAGCCACTGACCTGGCCTTCGATGATCACGCCGGCGTTATTGTCCATGGCCAGGGGGAGGTCGAGTCGCGCCAGGGTTTCGCCAATCGGGCCGCTGGCCAGCGCTTTGCCGTCGCTGAGCAGCACCAGATGGTCGGCGAGCCTGGCCACTTCGTCCTGCGCATGGCTGACATACAGGACGGGGATTTCCAGTTCGTCGTGCAGGCGTTGCAGGTAGGGCAGGATTTCGCTTTTGCGCTGACTGTCGAGGGCGGCCATAGGCTCATCCATCAGCAGCAGTCGAGGGCTGGTCAACAGCGCGCGTGCGATGCCGACACGCTGACGCTCACCGCCGGATAAGTTTTGCGGGTGGCGATCCAGCAAGTGGCCGATCCCCAGCAGTTCGGTGGCTTGGTTCATGTCGACCCGGCGCTGCGCCTTGGGAATGCGCTTGAGGCCGAACTGCAGATTGGCCAGCACCGACAGATGCTCAAACAGGCTGGCTTCCTGAAACACATAGCCGAGCGCGCGTTTGTGCGGCGGCACGAAAATGCCTTTCTCGCTGTCCTGCCAGACTTCGCCATTGATGCGGATAAGCGCCTGCGGCGCGCGTTCGAGCCCGGCGATGCAGCGCAGGCACGTGGTCTTGCCCGAGCCGGACTGACCGAACAGCGCCGTCACACCGCGACCGGGCATATGCAGGTCAAGATCGAGGCTGAAGCCCGACCAGGCCAGTTTCAGACGTGCATCAATCATCGATCAGCTCCAGCCCGCGCGGGTCTTGCGGCTGGAATACAGCGCCAGCAACACCAGAAATGAAAACACCAGCATCGCCCCGGCCAGCCAGTGCGCCTGCGCGTACTCCATGGCTTCGACGTGGTCGTAGATTTGTACGGAAACCACCCGGGTCTTGTCAGGAATATTCCCGCCGATCATCAGCACCACGCCGAATTCGCCGACGGTATGGGCGAAGCCGAGGATTGCCGCAGTGATGAAACCGGGGCGGGCGAGGGGAAGAATTACGCTGAAAAAGGTGTCCCAGGGATTGGCGCGCAAGGTTGCGGCCACTTCCAGTGGGCGTGTGCCGATCGCGGAGAAGGCGTTTTGCAATGGCTGCACCACGAACGGCATGGAATAGAGCACCGAACCGATCACAAGGCCGGTGAAGCTGAACGTCAAGGTGCCAAGCCCCAGCCATTGGGTGAAATGACCAATGAAGCCGTTGGGACCGAGCGCCAGCAACAGATAGAAACCGATCACCGTCGGTGGCAGCACCAGCGGCAACGCAACAATCGCGCCGATGGGGCCGCGCAGCCACGAACGACTGCGCGACAGCCACAGGGCAATCGGAGTGCCGATGACCAGCAGGATCGCGGTGGTCAGGGACGCCAGTTTCAGGGTCAGCCAGATCGCCGCGAAATCGGCACTCGTGAGCGACATTTACAGCTGGTAACCGTAAGACTTGATGACCGCAGCGGCTTTCGGGCCTTTGAGGTAATCAACCAGCGCCTTGGCAGCGGCGTTGTCCTTGCCTTTGTTGAGGATCACCGCGTCTTGCTTGATCGGGTCGTGCATGCTCGCCGGAACGATCCACGCCGAGCCGCTGCTGACCTTGCCGTCCTTGTAGATCTGCGACAGGGCGACGAAGCCCAGCTCGGCGTTGCCGGTGGACACGAACTGGTAAGCCTGGGTGATGTTCTGGCCTTCGACGATCTTGGCTTTGGTGGCTTCAGTCAGCTTCAGTTTCTCCAGCACTTGAGTGGCGGCCAGACCATAAGGGGCGGCTTTCGGGTTGGCGATGGACAGGTGTTGGTACTCGTTTTTCTTCAGGACATCACCTTTGGCATCGACGTAACCTTCCTTGGCCGACCACAGTGCCAAGGTGCCGATGGCATAGGTGAAGCGCGAACCCTTGACGGTGTCGCCTTCTTTTTCGAGTTTTTCAGGGGTGGTGTCGTCCGCCGAGAGGAACACTTCGAACGGTGCGCCGTTTTTGATCTGGGTGTAGAACTGGCCGGTGGCGCCATAGGCTGCGACCAGTTTGTGCCCGGTGTCTTTTTCAAAATCGGCGGCAATCGCCTGGATCGGTGCGGTGAAGTTGGCCGCGACAGCGACTTGCACTTCATCGGCCTGTGCCGCGCCGATGGAGAATACCGCGAGCAGGGCAGGGGCAAAACGTGAGGCACGATTGATCATGTAACGGCTCCGTGGGTGGCAAGTGCAGTGGGCAGTTGTTATTGGATGGGGAGACTGCGCCGATGCAAGGGGGTGAAACGCTATATAGCGAAATATATAGCGAAACGCCGCCAAACGGGAAGCACTGCTTTTAAACCGGGTGAGGGTGCCACGCTCCTCACCCGTTCGGGCTCATCAACGGGTCAGTTTTGCCAGTGCGCCTTCCGCCAGTTGCCGGGTCAGTTCGGCGGTGCCGAGGTCTTTGCCGAGCGTGAAAGCCTGGCCGGCCCAGAGGTTGCTGAATTCCGCTTCGCCCTTCGCGCGCAGCGGCATCAAGGCCCCACCCGCCAGCGGGAATGCCGGGGCCTTGTCCGACATCGGGCCCAGTTCGCGCATCACCCGATTGAGAATCCCCCGCGCCGGGCGCCCGGTAAACAGATTGGTTACCGCCGTTTCGCTTTCCTTGGCGGTGCGCAGGGCCTTGTGGTGCGACGCACTGACTTTCGCTTCCGGAGTAAACAGATAAGCCGTGCCGACCTGAACCGCCGAAGCACCGAGCAGGAACGCTGCCGCCACGCCGCGCGCATCGGCAATCGCACCGGCGGCGATCACCGGCACACTCACGGCGTCGACCACTTGCGGCACCAAGGCAAAGGTACCGACCTGGCTGCTCAGGTCGTCGCTGAGAAACATCCCGCGATGGCCGCCGGCCTCGTAACCCATGGCGATGATCGCGTCGCAGCCGTTTTGCTCAAGCCAGATCGCCTCATCAACCGTGGTCGCCGACGAGATGATTTTCGCGCCGGTCGCTTTCACCCGATCCAGCAAGGTTTTTTCCGGCAGGCCGAAGTGAAAGCTCACCACTTCAGGGCGGAATTCTTCCAGCACTTCGCAGGCAGCCGCATCGAACGGCGCGCGGTTGGACACCGGCGTCGGTGCATCGAAGTCGACACCCAGTTCGCGATAGTAGGGTTCCAGCAGGTTTTTCCAGTCACGTGCCTTTTGCTCATCGGCGGCCGGCGGTTGATGGCAGAAGAAGTTGACGTTGAACGGTTTGTTCGTGCCCTGGCGAATGGTCTTCAGTTCTTCGCGCAGTTGCTCGATGGTCAGCATCGCGGCTGGCATTGAACCGAGGCCACCTGCGTTGCACGCCGCGATGACCATGGATGAGTTAGTGGCTCCGGCCATGGGGCCCTGGATGATCGGCAGTTCGATGCCGAACAGGTCAAGAATGTGGGTATCAGGCCATTGGCTCATGGAATAGCTTCTCCGACGACAAAACAGGGCAGGGACGGTAGCTGCCGGTTTTTTTAACGCAAAGCCAACCCCATGACCAGCACAGATTTGTAGCTTGAACAGTCGAAGCTGGCTCGTCGTCGGGGCGCGATTGGCTAAAGGTCGAGTGGGGCAAAATGTTGCAGATGTGTTATTCCAATGCCTCGACATCCTGAATTTCACCGGTAAGAGGCAGTCATGTTCAAAGGCATTCTGATCGATAAAGACAACCGCGGTTATCGCGCCAACCTGCATGAGATCAACGACGAGCAGTTGCCCGAGGGCGATGTGACGGTTCGCGTCGCGTACAGCACGCTGAACTTCAAGGACGGCCTGGCGATCACCGGCAGCAGCCCGGTGGTGCGCAAGTTTCCGATGGTGCCGGGGATCGATCTGGCGGGCACCGTCGAAATCAGCTCACACCCGGACTACAAGGTTGGCGACGCGGTGCTGCTCAATGGCTGGGGCGTCGGTGAAAGCCACTGGGGTGGCCTGGCACAGAAAGCGCGATTGAACGGTGACTGGCTGATTCCGCTGCCCAAGGCATTCACCGCCGCGCAAGCCATGGCCATCGGCACCGCGGGCTATACGGCGATGCTGTGCATCATGGCACTGGAGCGTAATGGCGTGACAGCGCAACAGGGCGAAGTGCTGGTGACCGGTGCCAACGGTGGCGTCGGCAGCTTTGCCATCGCATTGTTGAGCAAGCTGGGCTACCGCGTGGTCGCTTCGACCGGTCGGGTGTCGGAACACGAATACCTGAAACAACTGGGTGCCAGCGAAATCATTGATCGCGCCACACTGTCCGAACCCGGCAAGCCGCTGGCCAAGGAGCGCTGGGCGGGCGTCATCGATTCGGTCGGCAGCCACACGCTCGCCAATGCCTGCGCCAGCACTCGAGCCGAAGGCACCGTGGCTGCGTGCGGTCTGGCTCAGGGCATGGACTTCCCGGCCTCAGTCGCGCCGTTCATTTTGCGTGGCGTGACGTTGGCAGGGATCAACAGCGTGACCCAGCCCAAGGCCCGCCGCATCGAAGCCTGGGATCGTCTGGCGAAGGATCTGGATTTCGCTCTGTTGTCACTGATCAGCCATGAAATCGGCCTCGGCGAAGCTATCGACGCGGCACCGAAGTTGCTGGCGGGGCAGCTCCGGGGGCGGGTCGTGGTGGATGTGAATCGCTGATCACTGTCGGGTTTTGTCTTCGCGCTCGAGCAATTCGCGCTTGCGCTCCACGCCCCAGCGGTAGCCCGACAGATTGCCGTCACTGCGCACAACGCGATGACAGGGGATCGCTACCGCCAGGCTGTTGGCGCCACAAGCCTGGGCCACTGCGCGCACGGCTTTTGGCGAGCCGATACGTAAGGCGATGTCCGCGTAGCTGGCGGTGCTGCCGACCGGTATTTCGCGCAGCGCCTGCCACACCCGTTCCTGAAACGCCGTGCCGCGCACATCCAGCGGCAAATCCAGGCCGATGGCAGGCGCTTCGATGAAGCCGACCACGCGCGCGATCAGTTGTTCGAACTCGGTGTCGGCGCCGATCAGGTTGGCCCGGCGAAACTGGTCCTGCAGGTCGCACACCAATTGGTGCGGATCGTCCCCCAGCAGAATCGCGCAGATCCCGCGCTCGCTCTGCGCCACCAGAATGGCGCCGAGCGAGCACTGGCCGACGGCGAAGCGGATGTCGTTGTTCTGCCCGGCGGATCGGAAGTCGCCGGGTTTCATGCCCAGCACCTGATCGGCCGCCTCGTAGAACCGGCTGTTGGAATTGAAGCCGGCGTCATACAGCGCCTCGGTCACCGATCCGCCGTCCGCCAGACGCTGGCGAACCCGGCGCGAGCGATGCGCGGCGGCGTAGCCTTTGGGCGTAAGCCCCGTTGCGGCTTTGAAGACCCGGTGAAAATGGAAGGCACTCAAGCCGGCTGACGCGGCGAGCTCGTTGAGCGCCGGCAGGCTGTCCGACGCTTCGATCTGGCGACAGGCTGCCGCAACGGTAGCGGCGTGCTGCGCTGCGACTTCGGTCTGATCCTTGCGCACTCGTCTGCTTGGGCGATAGCCCGCGGCTTCGGCTTCTTCGGCGGTGTCGAAGAACTCGACGTTCTGCGGTTTCGGCAAGCGCGCCAGGCTGCTGGGGCGGCAATAGATGCCGGTGGTTTTCACGGCGTAGACAAACTGGCCGTCCGCCCGAGGGTCGCGTGCCACGACAGCGGCCCAGCGTGGATCGTCTTCAGTGTTCAGCGAGGTGGAAAGCGTTTTCATGATGGAGAGTCCGTTGACCTGTGAATGTCAGGTTAACCAGTGCCACCGGCCGGCACACTCCGACCCTTGCGGTCAAACTTTGCAGGATTATCCAGCGGTGCGAAACGTGAGGTTGAAACGCTGTTCGCCAAGGCGCGGGTGCCGGCCAGGCTTGATCGGCAGGATGCCGTGATAGCGCAGCCGGTCGACACCGCCCCAGATCACCATGTCGCCGTGCAGCAGCGAGATTTTCTGGCTCCTGTCACCTCGCGCGAAACCGCCGAACAGGAACGTGGCCGGCAAGCCCAATGACAGCGAAACGATCGGCGCTTCGTAGGCATTTTCGTCTTTGTCCTGATGCAATGACATCTTCGCGCCTGGGACATAACGATTGATCAGGCAGGAATCCGGCATGAAGTCGGCAAATCCGCCGCGTTTCGCTGCTGCCTGGGCCAGTTCGCGAAACACCTCGGGCATCGCTGGCCAGGGTTGATGGCTCACGGGATCTTCGGATGAATAGCGGTAGCCGCTTCGATCGGTGATCCAGCCCAGTGCGCCGCAACTGCTGGTGGCCACCGACATGCTGAAGCCCCCGGGCGTCATCATGTGGCGCAACGGGGCGCAGGCGATGATCGATTCCAGGGCCGGCAATAGCTGCTCGATTTGCGGCAGGGCAAAACCGCGCAGCACCCAGGATTGCTCGCCGATCTGTTCGGCGCGCCGAGGTTGTTCGGATTCTGTGTCGGCGAACAGGTCGAAGGTGGTTTGCATGATCGTCAGGTCGCGTCGTGGAAAATGATGCCCAGAGTATGCCGCGTTCCGCTGTGCAGTCGGCTGACGCCGTGGCGCATGGTCACCCGATAGTCACCGCGCACGCCTTTGACCGGTCGCTGATTGACGGCAAAGATCAGCGCGTCGCCTTTTCTCAGGTCCATCACGAGTGGGCGCGACTGCATTCTCGGACGTTGCTCGGTCATGACGAACTCGCCACCGGTGAAATCAGCCCCGGGTGCTGACAGAAGAATCGCCACTTGCAGCGGAAAGACATGTTCACCGTACAGATCCTGATGCAGACAGTTGTAGTCCTGCGGGCCGTATTGCAGCAAGAGCGAAGTAGGTCGCAGTTGACCGGCGGCGTGGCAGCGCTCGAGAAATTCACGGTGTTGCGCTGGAAAGCGTTCTGGTATTCCCATTCGTTCATGCCAGCGGTTGGCCAGAGGCGCGAGCCGTGGGTAAAGCGCGCTGCGCAGGCGTTCCACCACGGGAGGAAGCGGATAGCGCAGGTATTTGTATTCGCCGCGCCCAAAGCCGTGGCGGGACATGATCACCTGTGACCGAAACGGTTCGCTGTGCGGGTAAAGCGCACTCAACCGATCGCAGGTCTGCGGACGCAGCAGCGTGCGGATGACGGCGCAACCGTCGTGATCCAGTTGCTGCTCCAGGGCAATCCAGTCGAGCGCTTCGAGCGCTTCGAGCGGGGTAGCGGGTGAGGGTGACATGCTGATTCCTTGGCTCACATTCAGGTATCAGTCTGAGCCGTTCACCCAGCTGGAACACTCCGCCGCTTGCGGTCGAATTGTCACCCGGTTCTTACAGGGCCTTGCTGACGCTGATGTCGCTGATCACATCGTTGCTCTGCCCGTGCAGAGCATCCAGTGCTGCCTTGGCTTCTTCCGGCGTGCCGTTTTCCAGTTGCGCGAACTCGAAGCGGCGCTCACCGTTGAGTTTGTACTTGATCACGTATTTGGTCGTTTGGGCCACGTTGATGCTTACCTGTCTGCGTTGGCGGAATCGCTCAGCTGAGTTTGGAGCTCGAGCGGCGAATGATCTTGATCGAGTGTGTCAGCGTCGGCTTGCGGGTCACGCTGATTGCCCGGCGGCTGACGGTGTCGATGGTGATGTTCCAGAAACCGGTGCTTGGGGCCGTGATGCGGGCCGGGAACGTGTCGAAAGCACCGCCGTGATAGGTGTGGCGGCCGCCATTCTTGAAGCTGCGGAAGTTGGCGTCGTTCATTAGACGGATATTGCAGGTTTGCGAGCATTGAATGACGACGATGTCGTCTTCGTTGAGGTGCTCGCGCTGGTGAATGAATTTCATGGGCGCCTCCAGAAGGGCTTTTTCTACAAAATCAAAACGATAGCATTGTCGATTGGCGCAGTTTATCAGCCCGGACGGGTTATTATCCGGCCGTCGGGCGCCGCTTTGACAATTAAAAACAGATATTCACGTTTCATGTGGGTTTAATACAGCAGGCCTCGGAGAAAAACGGCATTCGTGCTGTCGGAAGGTCTTTATTGGAGGTTTTGTATGAAGTGGGGTGTGGTGATTCTGCCATTGGCATTGGCAATGGGTGGTTGCGCAAGCGTTTCGGAAATCAATGAAACCCTGCCGACCATGAACGTCATTTCCGGCAAGAAACCCCATGAATATGCTCAGTGCCTGTCCGAAAAGCTGTCCAGCAGCCGGGGTGCCTTGCAGGTGGAGCGGCACAAGGATGAAGTCAGAGTGATCGTTCCGGGCAAGCTGGGGTCAGGCCCGGCTGCGGTGTTCGACATCGAGGATCGCTCGGGTGGCAGCAGTATCAAGTTGCATGAGCGGATGTCCAATGTACCGCTGCGTCCCTGGGATGTGCGCAAAGCCGCCACGGCCTGCATCTCCGGCTGATAGACTGTCGGCCGTCAGCATTTGATGCCGTCACAGCGTTGCTGAGGCGGCATTCTCATTTCTGGAGAAGTGAATGAAGAGAGAGCAGGTGCGGGAGCGACACAAGGAAGGGCTCATTGCGGCGACCCATGTGATCCAGAACCCGGCGAATCCGGGGGAGTGGATCGTGTTTTTCAAGAAGAGCGCCGGTCGCAGTTATTTCCTGGTCGACGATAACGACGAAGTCGAATCCTTCAACCGGCTCGACGACCTGATCGAGGTCGTGCGCGGGTTGGGGATCAAGTTCGCCGAAATTCACATGTAAGGCTATTTACACACAACCACCACGCTGCGGTTTTTATAGTTGCCGACGTCGACGCCCAGCGTCTTGTCGCTTTCCTTCGGTGCTGGCGTGCCGTCGGTACCGACGATGCGATAGCCGGTTCCGGCACAGGACGCATCAGCCTTTTCATAACAGCTGGCCCAGGAATTGGCTTCACCGGAGCAGTCAATGCTCAAGCCTTGTTCGCCGTTGTTCAGGTAGGTGGTCTGCGAGGTAGCGCAGCCGGCCAGGGCTGCGAGCGCAATCAGGGGCAGGCAGTTGATGAAGTGGCTTTTTTTCATGGCAGTGTCGTCTTCGAGGAGGAGGGGGCTAGACGCTATGACAGCGCAGGCAGGAAAAGGTTATAGCGTTTGGCCACTTCTTTGTGCGCCGCCCAAAAAAAGCCCTGCGCGAAGGCAGGGCCGGGATTTGTCGTCGCCGATCAGTCTTGATCCTTGCCGCGACGTTTCGGTGCTGCAGGCGTGTAATCGAGCACCGCGGCTACTTCAATCGCCATCGCTTCAGTGGGCAACGGCCCGGACACATCTTCGCCGTTAGCGGCAGTGATATGCCACTGGCCATCTTTCGCCTTGGCGACGGTGTATCCGTTGATGATTTTTGCTGCGGACATCTAGCGGCCTCGTTGGCTGGTTCAAAGGCGCCATGATAACGGTAAATCGGCAATTGGGCGCAGGTCGATGCGGCGTACCGAGATCTTTGGGCTAAGCTGAATGCGCAGCCTCTGTATGCGGATTGAACTATCCGCCAGATTATTTCTCTATGTTGACATCGGTTAGCCAGTGCGGGGCATTGTAAGGTGCACGCCGCCTGATTAGACTGCGCCGAAACTCGTACACACAGCCCTTTCAAGGACTTATATGATCAAGAAATGCTTGTTCCCAGCAGCCGGTTACGGTACTCGCTTCCTCCCAGCGACGAAGGCCATGCCCAAAGAAATGCTGCCGGTGGTAAACAAGCCACTGATCCAGTACGGCGTCGAAGAAGCTCTGGATGCTGGCCTGAACGAAATCTCCATCGTGACCGGCCGTGGCAAGCGCGCCCTGGAAGACCACTTCGACATCAGCTATGAGCTGGAAAACCAGATCAAGGGCACCGACAAGGAAAAATACCTGGTCGGCATCCGCAAGCTGTTGGACGAGTGTTCCTTTTCCTACACCCGTCAGACCGAAATGAAAGGCCTGGGTCACGCAATCCTGACCGGCCGCCCACTGATCGGTGATGAGCCGTTCGCTGTGGTGTTGGCGGACGACCTGTGCGTCAACCTCGATGGCGACGGCGTACTGACCCAGATGGTCAAGCTGTACAAGCAGTTCCGCTGCTCGATCATCGCCATTCAGGAAGTTGATCCGCAAGAAACCAGCAAGTACGGCGTGATCGCTGGCGAAATGATCCGCGACGACATCTACCGCGTACACAGCATGGTCGAGAAGCCAAAGCCGGAAGACGCGCCGTCGAACCTGGCGATCATCGGTCGTTACATCCTGACCCCGGACATCTTCGACCTGATCGAACAGACCGAGCCAGGCAAGGGTGGTGAAATCCAGATCACCGACGCCTTGATGAAACAAGCCCAGAACGGCTGCGTGATGGCCTACAAGTTCAAGGGCAAGCGTTTCGACTGCGGTGGTGCTGAAGGCTACATCGAGGCAACCAACTTCTGCTTCGAGAATTTCTACAAGACTGGCAAGGCTTACTGATAGCGCCTTATCTGCTTGCACGAAAAAGCCACCTTCGGGTGGCTTTTTCATTTTCCGCCCCTATATCGGCAGGAGTGCTTGCCCAACGGACGACGGCGGGTATGCTGATCGCCTGCCGAGGAGATAGAAATGGCCTACGATTTTGACCTTTATGTGATTGGTGCCGGTTCCGGTGGTGTGCGGGCTGCGCGTTTTGCTGCCGGGTTCGGTGCGAAAGTGGCGGTGGCCGAGAGCCGTTATCTTGGCGGAACCTGCGTCAACGTCGGTTGCGTACCGAAAAAACTGTTGGTGTACGGCGCCCATTTTGCCGAAGACTTCGAGCAGTCTTCGGGTTTCGGGTGGAATCTGGGTGAAGCGGATTTCGATTGGGCCACGCTGATTGCCAACAAGGATCGCGAGATCAATCGTCTGAACGGTATTTATCGCAATCTGCTGGTCAACAGCGGTGTGACCTTGCATGAGGCTCACGCGAAAATCGTCGGTCCGCACGAGGTCGAGGTCAACGGTGAGCGATACACCGCGAAGAATATTCTGATCGCCACCGGTGGCTGGCCGCAGATTCCCGAGATTCAGGGGCATGAGCATGCAATCAGCTCGAACCAGGCGTTCTTCCTGAAAGAGCTGCCCAAGCGCGTGCTGGTCGTCGGTGGCGGTTACATTGCCGTCGAATTTGCCGGGATTTTCCATGGCCTGGGCGCGAACACGACGTTGTTGTATCGCGGGGATCTGTTCCTGCGCGGCTTCGACGGTTCGGTGCGTAACCATTTGAAGGAAGAACTGACCAAGCGCGGTATGGGTCTGCAATTCAATGCCGATATTGCCCGCGTCGACAAGCAATCGGATGGCAGCCTGAAGGCGACCCTCAAGGATGGTCGCGTACTGGAAGCGGATTGTGTGTTCTACGCCACTGGTCGACGTCCGATGCTGGACAATCTGGGGCTGGAGAACACTGATGTGCAGCTCGACGACAAGGGCTTCATAAAGGTCGATGAGCAATACCAGACCACCGAGCCATCAATCCTGGCGCTGGGCGATGTCATCGGTCGTGTGCAGCTGACGCCAGTGGCACTGGCCGAAGGCATGGCGGTGGCGCGACGTCTGTTCAAGCCTGAGCAATACCGTCCGGTGGATTACAAGATGATCCCGACGGCGGTGTTCAGTCTGCCGAACATCGGCACCGTCGGCCTGACCGAAGAAGAGGCGCGCGAAGCGGGTCACGACGTCGTGATCTACGAAAGCCGCTTCCGGCCAATGAAGCTGACCCTGACTGACTGCCAGGAGCGCACGCTGATGAAGCTGGTAGTCGATGGCAAAACCGACAAGGTGCTGGGTTGTCACATGGTCGGTCCGGATGCTGGCGAGATTGTGCAGGGGCTGGCAATCGCCTTGAAGGCTGGTGCGACCAAGCGTGACTTCGACGACACCATCGGGGTGCACCCGACGGCGGCCGAAGAGTTTGTCACCATGCGTACGCCGGTCGGCGCTTAGGTCTTTTTCGGTTCTGCTGCGTCTGGCGCTGCTGCAATGGTGGTGGCCAGGCGCAGGCTGGCTTGAACCGTGGCCAATTCCTTTTCCAGTGACTGATTAAGCTGCGACTGTTCGTCGACGTTCTGCTTGAGCGTCTGACTTTCCAGTAACGCCACGCGCAGGCGCTCCTGGAGGAGGGTGCGCTCGCTGTCGACTCGAGATGCTTGCTCCAACAGTTGATCCTGACGCTGATTGCTGTGCTTGAGCTGATCCTGCATCAGACTCAGTTCGCGTACGGTGCCGCGATTCTCGGTCAGCAGGCGTTCGTTGTCGCGGTGCAGCTGGGTGATTTCGTCCTGGCGTACCAAGGCGCTTTGCTGCGCCTGACGCAACTCCATCTGCAATTGTTGCACCTGGCTTTCATGACGGCTTTGCTCCTGCTCGCGCTGCTCCTTGATGGCATTGCGATAGTGCTCAAGCGCATCGCGGGCGTGCAGGTGCTTCTCTTCCAGCGAGCGGATCTGCTCGTCCTTGTCCTGCAGGCGCAATTCAAAATCCGCCAGTGCCTGATTCAGCCCGGCGTTGCGCGTCTGCTCGGTCTGCAGCATTGAGCGTGTATCACTCAGTGCTTCGGATTCCTTGGACAGCGCGGCAGTCTGAATGTCGTGTTTCTTCTCCAGTTGCACATGATCCTGACGAAGCTGATTCAGTTCGTCCTCCAGAGCCTGACGCTGTTGCTCGTATTGCTCGCGGGCCTGATCAATCGGCTCTTGCGCCTGTTCTTTCAGGCGTTGGGCAAGGCGCGTGACGAGCGCCAGCAGTTCGTCATCGATGGGTTCTGCCGACGGATCCGCTGGCTCGCTGCCGTCATCCAGCTCTTTTAGATAGCGATGAATCGTGGTTTTTGAGCCCGTATTGCCCAGCTCGATGCGTACTGCATCGATACTGGGGTGTTCGCCACGGGCGAGGATCGCTGCGCGCGCGATCTGGACTACTGCTTTGTTAACGCCGCCACGGGCCATATCTGCTCCTACCATTTCGTACTGTGGTACATGCCACTAAAGTACGCAGTGTACCATGTTGAAAATAAAGTGAAATAAGCGCCGATAAACGGACGGGATATACTGGTATTACCCCATGTGAAACCCATAAAATCCGTTTCTGCACGAACCCTCAGTACGCCACGAGAAAATCAGCCCATGAGCGATATTGATCGCTATCTGCAAGCCGCCACCCGCGACAACACCCGCCGTAGTTATCGCGCGGCGATCGAGCACTTCGAGTCCGGGTGGGGAGGGTTCCTGCCGGCCACAGCGGACAGCATCGCGCGGTATCTGGTGGCGCATGCGGGCGTGCTGTCGGTCAACACGCTGAAGTTGCGTCTATCGGCACTGGCGCAGTGGCACAACAGTCAGGGCTTCGCCGATCCCACCAAGTCGCCGGTGGTGCGTAAAGTGTTCAAGGGCATTCGCGCCCTGCACCCCGCGCAGGAAAAACAGGCCGAGCCACTCCAACTGCGCGATCTTGAGCAGACCGTCGCCTGGCTTGAGCAAGAAATGAAAGACGCCCGAGAAAAACAGGACCGGCCACTGCTGCTCCGAGCCTGCCGCGACCGCGCGTTGATCCTGCTGGGCTTCTGGCGCGGCTTTCGCAGTGATGAACTGTGTCGGGTGCAGATCGAGCATGTGCAGGCGCACGCCGGCAGCGGCATCACCTTGTACCTGCCGCGCAGCAAAGGCGATCGAGAAAACCTCGGGCAGACTTATCAGGCCCCGGCGCTGCTGAAGTTGTGCCCGGTGCAGGCTTATATCGAGTGGATCACCGAGGCAGCACTGGTGCGAGGACCGGTGTTTCGCGCCGTCGACCGCTGGGGCAACCTGAGCGAAGAGGGGTTGCACGCCAACAGCGTGATTCCGTTGCTGCGTCAGGCCCTGGAGCGAGCCGGGATCTCCGCCGAGCGCTACACCAGCCACTCCCTGCGTCGCGGCTTCGCAACATGGGCCCATCAAAGCGGCTGGGATCTCAAATCATTGATGAGTTACGTGGGCTGGAAGGATATGAAGTCCGCCATGCGCTATGTTGAAGCGAGCCCCTTTCACGGGATGGCCCGGATTACGGATAAGCCGCTGTCGCCGTAGATATCGTTTTCTTCTATTAATACCTTCAGCTAATAGCGAAAACAAATCAGCAGCATCAGGTTTGCCAATGAGCCATCCGTCGAGTGACTGGGTAGGATTCACCCATCGAATTCACAACCCTGACGGAGAGTCATCAATGCCTATCATCAACAGCCAAGTAAAACCGTTCAAAGCTACCGCGTTCAAAAACGGCGACTTCGTACAAGTCTCGGACGCTGACCTGAAAGGCAAATGGTCCGTAGTGTTCTTCTACCCGGCCGACTTCACTTTCGTTTGCCCAACCGAACTCGAAGACCTGGCTGACAACTACGCCGCCTTCCAGAAACTGGGCGTAGAGATCTACAGCGTTTCGACCGACACCCACTTTGCCCACGCTGCCTGGCACAACACTTCGCCAGCCATCGGCAAAATCCAGTACACCATGATTGGCGACCCGACCCAGGTCATCTCCCGCAACTTCGACGTATTGATCGAAGAAGCAGGTCTGGCAGACCGTGGCACCTTCGTGATCAACCCTGAAGGTCAGATCAAAATCGTTGAGCTGAACGACGGCGGCGTTGGCCGTGACGCTTCCGAGCTGCTGCGCAAAATCAAGGCTGCTCAATACGTCGCTGCTCACCCAGGCGAAGTTTGCCCGGCCAAATGGAAAGAAGGCGAGGCCACTCTGGCTCCGTCCCTGGACCTGGTCGGCAAGATCTAAGTCTGTGACACACGCAATGCAGGGCGGGACTCCGCACCTACTCAAGTAAGCTGCACCGCCCAATAGAAAAGCCCGGGCGAGATTCGCTCGGGCTTTTTTTCGCCTCAAATAAAGTCAGGAGATCGCCCGTATGTTGGACGCCAATCTTAAAGCCCAGTTGAAATCGTACCTGGAACGGGTCACCCAGCCGATCGAGATCGTTGCTTCACTCGACGACGGTGCGAAATCCCGTGAAATGCTCGACCTGCTGAAAGACGTTGCCAGTCTTTCGCATCAGATTACCTTGATCGACAGCGGCGACGATGCACGCAAACCGTCGTTCTCGATCAACCGCCCCGGTGCCGACATCAGCCTGCGTTTCGCCGGCATCCCGATGGGCCATGAATTCACTTCGCTGGTGCTGGCCCTGCTGCAAGTCGGCGGCCACCCTTCGAAGGCCAGTGTCGAAGTGATCGAACAGATCCGCTCGCTCAAGGGCGAGTTCAACTTCGAGACGTACTTTTCGCTGTCCTGCCAGAACTGCCCGGACGTTGTTCAGGCATTGAACCTGATGGCCGTGCTGAACCCGAATATCCGCCACGTCGCCATCGACGGCGCGCTGTTCCAGGACGAAGTCAACGATCGCAAGATCATGGCTGTGCCGAGCATTTACCTGAACGGCGAAAACTTCGGCCAGGGCCGTATGGGCCTGGAAGAAATTCTCGCCAAACTCGACACTGGCGCCATCGAGCGTCAGGCGGAGAAAATCAGCGCCAAGCAAGCCTTTGATGTGCTGGTGGTTGGCGGTGGCCCGGCCGGTGCTTCGGCGGCGATCTATGCCGCACGTAAAGGCATTCGCACCGGTGTGGCGGCCGAGCGCTTCGGCGGTCAGGTGCTGGACACCATGGCCATCGAAAACTTCATTTCCGTGCAGGAAACCGAAGGCCCGAAACTGGCGACCGCGCTGGAAGAACACGTCAAGCAGTACGACGTCGACATCATGAACCTGCAGCGCGCCGACAAGCTGATCCCGGGCAAGAATGGCGAGCTGCATGAAGTTCACTTCGCGAGCGGTGCGACCCTAAAGGCCAAGAGCGTGATTCTGGCGACCGGTGCGCGGTGGCGTGAAATGAACGTGCCGGGCGAACAGGAATACCGCAACAAAGGCGTGGCGTACTGCCCGCACTGCGACGGCCCGCTGTTCAAAGGCAAGCGTGTGGCGGTGATTGGCGGCGGTAACTCCGGCGTCGAAGCGGCCATTGACCTGGCCGGTATTGTCTCCCACGTCACCTTGCTGGAATTTGACGTACAGCTGCGCGCCGACGCCGTATTGCAACGCAAGCTGCACAGCCTGCCGAACGTCACCGTGATCACCAGCGCGCTGACCACTGAAGTCACCGGCGATGGCCAGAAGGTCAACGGTCTGCGCTACAAGGATCGCAATACTGACGAGCTGCACACTGTCGAGCTGGAAGGGATCTTCGTGCAGATCGGTCTGCTGCCCAACACCGACTGGCTCAAAGGCACCATCGAGCTGTCGCCGCGCGGCGAGATCATTGTCGACAATCGCGGTGAAACCTCGATCCCCGGCATCTTCGCCGCCGGTGACGTGACCACTGTGCCGTACAAGCAGATCGTGATTGCAGTAGGCGAGGGCGCCAAGGCTTCCCTCAGCGCTTTCGATCACCTGATTCGCACTTCGGCTCCGGCGTAAATCCCGAGCCTGAAAAAGAAAAACCCCATCAGCGATGATGGGGTTTTTTCTTTGCGGGGTGCGTTCTGCCCAGGTTCAGCTTTACAGCGGAGCTGGCTGGATGATCTCGACCCAATAGCCATCCGGATCCTTGATGAACGCCAGGCTCTTCATGCGGCCATCGGTCAGACGCTTCTGGAAATCGCAGCCAAGTTCTTCAAAGCGCGCGCAGGCAGCGACGATGTCCGGTACCGAGATGCAGATGTGGCCGAAACCGCGCGGGTCGGTGTTGCCGTTGTGGTAGGTGAAATCAGCGTCGTTCTCGGTGCCGTGGTTGTGGGTCAGTTCGAGAATGCCGGGAATCGACTTCATCCACTCGGTGCGGGCGGCGGCGTCGGTCGGGATCTGCGATTTGTCGACCAGGGCGAGGAAGTACAGGCTGAATTCCGCTTCCGGGAAATCACGCTTCTCTACCAGCGAGAAACCCAGTACGCGGGTGTAGAAATCCAGCGACTTGGTGATGTCTTTGACGCGCAGCATGGTGTGGTTGAAAACGAAGTGGCGGGTTGCGCTGTCCGGGGTGGCGGTGACGCCAGGGAAGGTGTTCAGTTCTTGCAGGCTCATGGGCCCTCCGTAACAAATTGGGGCGAGTGAATGGGCGCAATGATACGCATGCCTGGCAGCATCGCCAAACCGAAAGCGCGGGCTTGCCCTGCGAGCGGGCGGGCCTCAGACTTTACGACTCAATCCGCGAGTGCCTCTGGTAATGATCCGACCGTTCAAATCGCTGTTCGTTTTCCTGGGTTTTTCTCTGCTGGCGCTCCCGGCCTTTGCCGAGGTGCCGAGCATCACCTGGCCCGCCGGCTGGGAAGTCGAGGCGTTACCCGAAACCTCCCCGCAAGTCTCCCGTCAACGCGCGGTGAAGACTGACGCCAATGGCAATCAGGTCATGGTGATGGAGTTGACGATGACCCGTGTGGAAAGTGGTCATCAGGTCAACTTGCAAGGCGTGTTGCTTGAGATGCGCAAGTCGGTGCAGAAAGACTTTTTCCAGAGCGGTTATCAGAGTGTCTGCAACAAGGTTCACGCGAGTACGCTGGGCTCGCTGACAGCGCTTGAGACCACTTGTACGGTGACTGAAAACGGCCGTCATGTGTTGTCGCAAACATTGGTTGCAGCGGTCGAGGCGGATAAGGCCTATGTACTTTCGTATGCAGGGCAGGCGGAGGTTTATAAGGCCAGCGGCGACGACATAGTGGCTGCGCGAAACAGCTTGAAATTCTAGTCGTCTGTTCGGGGTCAGTCTGGTGTTAGATACCGGAACTGATTAAACATAAAGTTAATCTCCGGCTAACGGGGCAACATTCGGAAGCATAGTTTCAGCGCGAGAGCGATTTGAAACTCAACTTGCCCGCCACAAAAATCGTTGCATTTGTTAAATATTGTCCGAAAAAAAGCCCTGCATATGCAGGGCTTTCATGTTTGCAAGGGATTAACCGCGCAACCAGGAATCAACGGTGGCTGCACCGTATTGTTCCTTCCAGGCCTTCAGGCCGCGGTGATTGCCACCTTTGGTCTCGATCAGCTCGCCGGTGTGTGGATTCTGATAGACCTTGACCACGCGAGCGCGGCGGGTTTTAGGTGCGGCGGTCAGTTGCAGACCGGATTTCGCCGGGTTCGGATCGAGAATGGCGATGATGTCTTTCAGGCCTTTGCCGTAGGTTTTCATCAGCCCCTGGAGCTTTTCTTCGAATTCGATTTCTTTCTTGAGCCCGGCATCGTTCTTCAGCGATTCCAGCTGCTTGAGCTGTTCTTGAAGGGCCTTTTCAGCTGCACGAAATTCAGCGAGTCTGGACAATATCTTTACTCCAATAGTGTGTTTGGCTGATACCAACCGCAAACAAAGCTATAAGCCAAGAGCCTTGAAGCGACTCGGTGATAATGGCTCACCTGCCCATCTTGCAACAGGTAAGAAAAATTGTAGTAGTTAATGCGGCAAGAGTAAATCCTGACTTTTTCTTCATGTAACAACAAGGCTGTTTTGTATCAATTTGGTGCGAGCTGTCGGCGAATCAGGATTTATCCAGAGAAGTTAATGATGAGTTAATGCTTCGATGAAGTCTGCAGCCGGCATCGGTTTGCCGAAAAGGTAGCCCTGCAGAAAGTTGACATGGTGGGCGGCCAGATAATCACACTGGGCTTGCGTCTCCACACCTTCAGCCACAATGCCCAAATCCAGCTTGGTCGAGAGCTCGATGATGCTGTCCAGAATATGCCGTGACAGCGCATCTTTATCGATCATGGCGACAAATGTCTGATCGATCTTGAGGAAGTCGACATTGAAGGTTCTCAAGTAGCCAAGACTTGAATGGCCGGTGCCAAAGTCGTCGATCGCGATCTTCACGCCCATTGCACGCAGTTGCGCGAACAGTTGATGGGTAATGTCGGACGGCTCGATCAGCTCGCGTTCGGTCAGTTCCAGAACCAGGCTGATGCTGCCCGGCTGAAAAGCTGACAAAAATTCACGGCAATCCTCAACCAGCTCCAGATCGTTGCAATGGCTGGCGGTGATGTTGATGCCAATGTGGAACGGCGCGGTAAAGGTCGATGACAGCGGCCCCAGCACGACAGCCGTCTGCTGCATCAGTGCCCGGGTCATTGGTACGATCAGCCCGGAGTGTTCGGCAAACGGTATGAACAGATCCGGACGCACCAAGCCTTCCTTGGGATGGTTCCAGCGCATCAGCACTTCCGCGCCCGACCACCGTTTACTGTCACCGTGCACCACTGGTTGAAAGTACGGAATGAATTCTCCTGCCTCCAATGCCCTACGCATCTCGTGACTGGGCGACGTCGAGCGCTTCTGCAGGGTGTAGCCGATTACCCCCGATACCGCACCAAAGAACATCAGCAGGCTGAACAATGGCGGATACTCTTCTTTCATGTAACGCCAGGTTTCTCCTGGCGCAAAAGCGGCTGTTACCGAGAACGCATAGTGCGATGAGTGCAAGGTACTTTGTGCAACCGGCAGCGCGGGCAGGGCGCCTTGATGCACTTTGCCGTCGGCGCTGAGCCAGTTGTTGCCGACTTGCAGGAGCAACAGTGTGTGCCGGCCAATCAGACGCAGGATGTTGCTCAGGTGATAGCCGTCCAGCGTGGTCAGCGCGCCGCCGCGGCCTTCGCTCAGGCGATAGACCAGCAGCGCGGTGTCGGGCGTGACCGGGTTGCCGTTCATGAGCCACAATTTGCCCTGGGCGTAGTCGCCCGGATTCACGGCCTCCTTGAAGTCACCGAACAGCGAACTGCAATAGAGATTGTCGTCCCACACCAGATTGGTCGAGCGCACGAACGGGCGCCGGGTGACTTGTTCGCGTAAAGCCAGCTTGACGGTCTCGCAGGTCTGGCCGGCCAAAGGCAACAGTTCGCGGGCGGCTTGGGCGGTGTTGTCCAGCATCAATTCGAACTGACGCAGGGCTTCATCGGCGGTGTGTTGCGAACTCTGCTGAAGGGCGCGTCCGGCCTGCATATAAAGAATCACACTGCCGAGTACGATCGGCAGCAAGCCGCACAGCAAAGTCATTATTATCCGGGTGCTGCGCTTGCGGCGGGGCCTGACGGTCAGTGGCATGGGCGCTTCCTGTCGCGATGGAATAGAGCTCTGGATTGCAGCCGAAGCGTGCGCGCAGCGCCCAAGGTGTGAGCCCATGATAGATGGCCAGTGACGCCTGCGCCGCTCAACGATAATCCAGTCGTGTTGCCAGTTGAATGAATGCCCCTGTGGCGGGCGATGCCTGGCGCTGATCCAGCACCGCCAGACCGACCTGCCGGGTTATTGCGGGGGGCAATGGCCGCTTTACAAAGCGCGGATCGGGATCGAAAGGCAACGAACCTCCGGCCACTACGGTGAGCGCATCACCCTGGCGGGTGCGATCCTGTTGGGCGAACGGCTGACGCTGAGCATGTTTCTGGGCGGCGCGCTGATTCTGGCGGGCATCTGGCTGTGCAACAAACCCCTTGCAGCGGGCCGAACAAAGCGGATTTTATAGAGAGGGCAGACAACCCTATTTACGCTGTGTAGAATCGGGTTACGCATACAATAATAATCGTCTTCTGGCAGCAGAAGCCTCGCCCGCAAGAGCCTTGGGTCGACAATGAAGATATTCGGGTTTCAACTGATCTACGGTGATTTCCTCGCCCGCAGTGTGCGTGGCATCTCCTGTGCGCCACCCATCGGTCTCAGCATTACTGACAAATAACTCTGGTTAATTGATAAGAATGATGAGGCGCCAACCATGGCAGATTTATACGAAAACCCAATGGGCCTGATGGGCTTCGAGTTCATCGAGTTCGCATCGCCGACCCCTGGCACCCTGGAGCCGATCTTCGAGATCATGGGCTTCACCAAGGTCGCGACCCACCGTTCCAAGAACGTGCACCTGTACCGCCAGGGCGCGATCAACCTGATCCTCAACAACGAACCCCACAGTGTTGCTTCCTACTTCGCGGCCGAGCACGGTCCATCCGTTTGCGGCATGGCGTTCCGGGTCAAGGATTCGCAGAAGGCTTACAAACGCGCATTGGAACTCGGTGCCCAGCCAATCCACATCGAAACCGGTCCGATGGAATTGAACCTGCCGGCGATCAAAGGCATTGGCGGCGCACCGCTGTACCTGATCGACCGTTTCGGTGAAGGCAGCTCGATCTATGACATCGACTTCGTGTTCCTCGAAGGCGTTGACCGCAACCCGGTCGGTGCCGGCCTGAAGATCATCGATCACCTGACCCACAACGTGTATCGCGGTCGCATGGCCTACTGGGCGAACTTCTACGAGAAGCTGTTCAACTTCCGTGAGATCCGCTACTTCGACATCAAGGGCGAATACACCGGCCTGACCTCGAAAGCGATGACCGCGCCGGACGGCATGATCCGCATCCCGCTCAACGAAGAATCGTCGAAGGGCGCCGGGCAGATCGAAGAGTTCCTGATGCAGTTCAACGGCGAAGGCATCCAGCACGTGGCCTTCCTCACCGACGACCTGGTCAAGACCTGGGATCAGCTGAAGAAGATCGGCATGCGCTTCATGACCGCGCCGCCGGACACCTACTACGAAATGCTCGAAGGCCGCCTGCCGAACCACGGTGAGCCGGTGGATCAACTGCAATCGCGCGGCATCCTGCTCGATGGCGCATCGGACAAGGAAGACAAGCGTCTGCTGCTGCAGATCTTCTCGGAAACCCTGATGGGCCCGGTGTTCTTTGAATTCATCCAGCGCAAAGGCGACGATGGTTTCGGCGAAGGCAACTTCAAGGCATTGTTCGAATCGATCGAGCGTGACCAGGTGCGTCGTGGCGTGCTCGCTACCGAGTAATCTGCAGATGTAAAAAAGCCCGGCCTGCAATGTTGCAGGCCGGGCTTTTTATTGCGCGTCTTACGGGCGCCGTTGGCGCATCAGATGCTTGAAGCCTTCGAACACCAGCACCACCACGGCGAGCCAGATCGGGATGTAGGTCAGCCATTCACCCGGCTTGATGCTTTCGCCAAGCAGCAGCGCCACACCGAGCAGCAACACCGGCTCAACGTAACTCAACAAACCGAACAGGCTGAACGGCAGCAAGCGGCTGGCAATGATGTACACCACCAGCGCCGAGGCACTGATCAGGCCGAGCAGCGGAATCAGCCACGTCAGCGCCGGGTATTGATCGAACACGCCGAAACCCTGTTCGCCGCCGCGCACAAACCAGTACGCCACCGGCAGCATCAGCGTCATGTCGACCCACAAACCACCGAGGTTGTCGGTCTTGAGGTATTTGCGCAGCACGAAGTACAGCGGGTAACCGACGACCACCACCAGCGTCGCCCAGGAAAACCCGCCGACCTGATACAGCTCGTTCAACACGCCGAGGCTGGCAAAAAACACCGCGACTTTCTGCAAGTACGACAGGCTTTCGCCATAAGCGATGCGCCCAGTCAGCACCATGGCAAGCGGCAACAGGAAGTAGCCCAGCGACACGTCGAGGCTGTAGCCATTGAGCGGCGCCCACATGAACAGCCACAACTGCACGCCGAGCAGTGCTGACGAGAGAATCAGACCACCGATCAATTTGGGAAGCGCAGGAACCCGGCGCAGCAGTTCGAGCACGCGCCGCCATTCGCCGGACAACAACATGAACAGGGTCATGCAGGGCACGGTCAGCAGCATCCGCCAACCGAAGATTTCCACGCCGCTCAACGGGGTGAGCAACGAGGTGTAGTAATACATGACGGCAAACAGCGTCGAGGCTGTTACCGATAGAGCGATACCTTTAGACAAACTGTCCTCGCGGGGGTGATGGTCAAACGGGGAGCGAAGGATACGTGGTTTTTGTGCTGAATATTGGGCAGATGCTCAATATTTGCCACACGTCAAACAGCCTGTAGACCTTCGCCTGCTCGCGAAGCGTTCAGCCTTGCGGCGGAGCCGTCCGGAGGCACGAATCATCACTGCGCAACTTGCAAGGGATTGCCAAAGTTCATGAGGTACATCTCGCCAAACTTGTAAGAGGCGTAATCGGTGATGTGCCCTATGTCACGATAGACCGGAAAACCGTTAACCGTGTTCATGCAGGCATCATCCGTGCATTGCACGGTTTTCGGGTCAATGACAATTAATCCGGGGTACTCAGTCTTCAGGTCATTAAAGAGTGTTTCCAGCGCTGGTTCTTTGCTGCCGGACCATGGCGTAGTAGCGCAGAGGTTGCCTTGCTCGGCACTGTCCATCAACCCACGCAACTTGACATGGCGCAACAGGCACGCGTTGATCCCGGGTGGCATGGGCAGCGTGTTCTCCAGAAACACCGGGATAGCGCCTGATGCGACGATAATATCCAGGGCTTGCCGGATTGCTACGCCAAAGCGTTGTCGAGACAGTTCCAGGCTTTGAGGATCATCGCGTTTAGTGACGATGTCACCGTTCAGATAAGCCTCCCAGAACTGGCCCACAATCACATACTTGAAGTGCTTGTTTGCAATCATCTCGTAATAGCGTTGAGCGGCGTCGTGGCATTTTTGAAACAACGCGTTCTTGTATTTTTTCGCGTCGTACTGGTAGATCCCGGGCAACGCCAGGCATGCCGGGTAAGCCTGTGCGAGTACAGCAAGATTGGCGTCCCTGGCCAGCGTTTCAACGAAACCCCAGTAGTGATTCGAAAACGAATCGCCCATCAGAAATATTTGTGGCGCCGCGTGATCGACGCCCGATATGCAACCAGGATCGGCACCATCGCTGACACCAAGACATCCTTCCCGAGCAGCTGGCACGGATGCTTTCAAATCGTTGAGCATGTTGCTGTAGCCCTGATTGAAGCGGCCCGGCCAACCCTCGTGCCTGACACTGGCCGCGTGCAGCAGCGACAGGCTGATAGCGGGCAAAATCATCAGCACCACGAGCGTTTTGGCAAAACCAAATCGTGCCTTGCGGAACTTGTTTTCAATCAGCAAATAAGAGAGCCAGGCCGAGACGAAAGTGCAAACGAAGTAAATGATTGTCATCGACGGGGTTAGCGCGATTCCCATGTAATTCATCACCGCCAGGATCGGCCAGTGCCATAGATACAAGGAGTACGAGAGCGTGCCGATAAACACCATGGGTCTGAACGCGAGCAGCTTGGCGAAAATGCTTACATCACCAATCCCCTGATACAGCAACGCTGCAGTGGCGAGACACACGGCAATGGCATGGTATTGCGGGAATCCCGGCAAGATATCGTCCCGGGTGGCGCAATAGATGATCGTGACCAGAGAGAGTGCACAGACCACAGAGGCGCTCAAGCGATTGAGCCCGAACTTGCCCGTACTGAAGATGACCGCGCAAGAGCCGATCATCAATTCGAAAATCCGCGCAGCGAAGAAGTAGTAGTTTTTCTCAGGCGTGGCGTAAGACAGGTACAGCGCGAGCACCATTGCTGCCACGGTCAGGCCGAGCACCGCCGCTTTGAAAATAACTTTCGGCAGATAGCGGTTGAGCAGCCAGATGCCCAAGGGGAGTATCAGATACCACTGCCATTCGATGGCCAGAGACCAGGTGTGCAACAGCGGCAGGCTTGCCGCATCCGGTGTGGCGTAACCCGTTGTCGCTTTGGAAAAGTACTGGTTGGAGATGATTAACGAGGTGTACTTTTCGCTTTTTAAAAAATCGACGTAATCATCGGGCAAGTACAGCAGCGTCGTGAGCAACAATGTGACGATCAATAATGCAATAACGGCCGGTTGCAGTCGCCAGATCCGGCGCGTGTAGAACCCCGAGAAAGTGAACGTGTCATTGTGCAGCGACTTCATGATGATAGCGGTGGTCAAATAACCCGAAATCACGAAGAAGATATCGACGCCGATGAAGCCGGACGGGAAAAGCGCCAGTCCGCCGTGGAAGATCAACACTAGCAGAACAGCGATGGCGCGAAGTCCGTCAATGTCGGCCCGGTACGCGAGGGAAGGGCGGCGATCGCCGAAAGTTGCGGGCTCTATAGCAAAAGTGAGGGGGCGCAGATCTTTATCGCCCGTCAATTTGAACAGCAGCCCGCGCAGTGGCTTCCTGAAGAGCTCGGCGGAGCGATTGAACATGTGCTGATCCCTGGCAAATTCCGAACGATCAATCAGCTTCCGTTTGATCGCGCTTGATTCGATAAAAAACAGCCGATTGTATCGGCTGTTCAAGGTTTAGGGGAAATCCTAAGCCTGATGGGGTTTGCGCCCCGACACAAAATGGCTGACATCGTTGAATCCCGGCGTCGACGCATGCCCCGGCGTCACCAGCGAGTCGATAAACACCTCATCCTCCGCCGTGATCTTCACCGCCTGCGCCTTGGTGTACGCATCCCACTGTTCTTCCGTACGCGGCCCGACAATCGCCGACGTCACCGCGCCGTTGTTCAGCACCCAGGCAATCGCAAACTCGACAATCCCAACCCCACGCTCCTGGGTGTATTGCTGAATCTGCTGGGCAATGCGCAACGACTCCACCCGCCACTCGGTTTCCAGAATCCGCTTGTCCTGGCGCCCGGCACGGCTGTTGGCGTCCGGGGTCACGTCCGGTGCGTACTTGCCGCTGAGCACGCCACGGGCCAGCGGGCTGTAAGGCACGACGCCGAGGCCGTAAGTCTGGGCGGCGGTGATCTGCTCGGTCTCGGCCTGACGGTTGACGATGTTGTACAGCGGCTGGCTGATTACCGGGCGATCGACGCCGAGTTTGTCCGCCACGCGGATCACCTCGGCAATCCGCCAGCCGCGATAGTTCGACAGGCCCCAATAACGGATCTTGCCCTGGCGAATCAGATCGCCAATCGCCGAGATCGTCACTTCCAGCGGGGTGTTGTGGTCTTCGCGGTGCAGGTAATAGATGTCGAGGTAGTCGGTGCCGAGCCGGGTCAGGCTGGCTTCCAGACCATTGAAGATGTGCTTGCGGCTCAGACCGCTGCGGTTTGGCACACCATCCACCGGGCCGAAACCGACTTTGGTCGCCAGCACCCATTCATGCCGATGACGGGCGATGGCTTCGCCGACGATCTCTTCCGAGCGGCCGTTGGTGTAGACGTCGGCGGTGTCGATGAAATTGATGCCCTGATCCCAGGCCTTGTCGATGATGCGCAGCGAGTCTTCCGCGCTGGTCTGTTCGCCGAACATCATCGTGCCGAGGGTGAGAGTGGACACCTGCAACCCCGAGTGACCCAGTGTGCGATAGCTCATGCCGAAATCCTTTTGTCGGTGGGAAAGCTTCCATCAAATACCAGAAGCGCCCGGCGCGGCAAAGTGAATTTATCGCCGCAACGCCTCGCAGCGCTCGCGCAAAAACGCCTGCAACACCTTGACCCGCTCCGACACCTGCACCCGGTGCGGGCACAACAGATTGAACGGCACGCTCTCGCCATGCCAGTCATCAAATAGCGTCAGCAGCCGCCCGGCACGCACGTCTTCGGCCACGTCGAGCCAGGCCTTGTAGGCGATGCCGTGCCCGGCCAGCGCCCAGCGGCGGGCGACTTCGCCGTCGTCGCTGAGGTAGTCGCCACGCACTTCGACCTCGACCGTCTCGTCCTCGCGATGGAAGCGCCAGGTGTTATAGGGCCGACCGTTGCGCAGGTAGAGCAGGGCGCTGTGCTCGCTCAATTCGGCAGGATTTTGCGGTGTACCGTGGCGTTCCAGATACGCAGGACTGGCGCAGGCCACACGGCGATGCTCAGGCAGAATCGGCAACGCCACCAGCGTCGAATCACTCGGCACGCCAAAGCGCAGTGCCACATCCACCGTCTCGCGAAACAGATCCGCATGCCGGTCGTTGAGCAGCAATTGCAGTTGAATGTGCGGGTGCTCGCGCTTGAAATCGTCCAGCCACGGCAGCAACACGTTGCGCCCGAAGTCCGACGGCGCCGCCAGTTGCAACACGCCGCTCAGGCCTTCGGTCTGTTGCTTCAGCGCCTGTTCGCCCTCGGCCAATGTGGCCAGTGCCAGGCGCACGCTTTCCAGATAGCGCCGGCCTTCTTCGGTCAGGCGCATGCTGCGCGTCGAGCGGGCGAACAGGCGAATGCCGAGGCGGGTTTCAAGGCGTTTCAACGCGATGCTGGCGGCGGCCGGTGTCAACTCCAGCGCCCGGGCGGCGGCGGAAATGCTGCCGGAGTCGGCGGTGCGGACGAAGATCTCAAGATCAAGAATCGAGCTCATTGGTAAAAATCCTTTAAAGATCCTTCCGATTTACCGGGATTTTTCTGCGATTGGCAACCGGGGAAGATGCAATCTCCTCAAGCCCACCGGAGAACTCTCATGAAACCATTCGACAACCAGACTGTTGTGGTCATCGGCGGCAGCAGCGGCATTGGCGCCGCCGTCGCGTCGAACGCCGCGGAACTCGGCGCCCGTGTTTATTCGGTCGGGCGCCGTGTTGAAACGTCCGAAAAGGATGATGGTGTCCGTCACGAAACAGGCGATGTCACCGATGACGCTTCGCTGCGTCAACTGTTCGAGCGCATCGGCGCCCTCGATCATCTGGTGATTACCGCCGGGCCGAGCGTCAGCGCCAAGCCTCTGGCCGACAGCGATCTGATTCAAGCGCAGCAGGCCTTCGACGTGAAATTCTGGGGCACTTTGCGCGCGATTCAAGCGGCGCTGCCGTACCTGAGCGAGCGGGGCAGCATCACCCTGACGTCGGGCTTGCTGTCGCGCAAATTCGTAGCGGGGCAATTCATCAAGACCACGTTGAATGCCGCGCTGGAAGCTCTGGCCAAACAACTGGCCAAGGAGCTGGCGCCGCGCCGGGTCAACGTGATCAGCCCCGGCGTGACTGACACCGAAGCCTACGCCGGCATGGACGAAAGCCAGCGCAATGCAATGTTCGCCCGTACCTCGGCGGCGCTGCCGGTAGGCCGGATCGGCACGCCGCAGGACCTGGCCGCCGCGTTTATGCTGGTCATGGAAAACGGTTTCATCAGTGGCAGCATCATCGACGTCGACGGAGGTGGATTGTTATGACCTGGCACTTCGATCACCTGGCGTTCAATGCGCCGGACGGGCAACCGATTCAGGACGCCTTCAATGTATTGCTGGGATTGACGCCGGGGCGGCGGCCGCCGTTTCCGTTTCCCGGGCGGTGGTTGTATCAGGATGGGGAGGCGTTGGTGCATGTGATTGAGCAGCCGCCGCTGGATGAGGCGGCGTTGAGTCATATTGCGTTTCGTACCGATGAAGACGCGGCGGTGGTTTTGAAGCGGGTGCAGGGCAGTGGGTTGCCGTATCAGGTGGCGCAGGTGCCGGAGGACGGGATCTGGCAGATTTTTGTGCAGATGCCGGGAGGCCTGGTGCTGGAACTGGATGCAAAAACGGGGATTTTGTGAGTGTTTAATCGTGGCGTTTAATGGACACGTTCGGACATGCACCCCAGGCTACACAACCTTGCGCCGTTGCCTACGACTGCGCCAGAATCCGCCGGCTTGTGCGCTCAAGGGCCGGGTTTTATCGTTGTCCCGTCGCTGAAAAGAACAGCGATCGGGTTTGGTAGCCCGGGTCTTTAAGTGCAGAGTGCTCCATTTTGTAGAGTCTTTTGTCTCTGTTTTATGGTGGTCATTCGCAGGGCACCTTCGGGTGCGCCGTTTCTCCTAAGGCCCGGTCTACCAACCTGCGTCTGGCCACCACCATCGTTTGGTAGCGAGAGTGGTGGCTCCATATATGTGCCTTAGGAGTTCCACCATGATCAAACCAACACCCAACCCACCCGAAGCCGATTCAACGTCCCCCTACGAAACCCTCGACTCCAAGAAATTCCACGAAGCCGCCGAACGCGCCCTCGACCACTACCTCAATCCGCTGCTCCCCAGAAAACCGCTGCTCAAACCCAACACCCGCTACCTCATCGCCCCCGGCATCGACAGCGAAGAACTGCTGGCCGACGCCTGCGAAACCCTGACCTCGGCCAAAACCATGGCCACCGACTTCGCCGGGCTGGTGGACGGCTCGCATCGGCATGTGCTGCTGGGGATCGCGCAACTGATCATGCTGGGGGAACTGGCGGTGAATCGGGCGCTGGATAATCTGGAACTGAAGGCTGAAGCGCCGCTGTAGCCAGATCCAAAAAAAACGGCCCGAAAAGGGCCGTTTCTGTATTTCGACTAAGACTTAAGCCCGCAACGTCCGCGTCATCCGCAACGCCAGCAAACTCCCGCCAACAATCACACCCGCCAGCAGATAAAGCGCCGCGTCGGTCGACCCGGTGCTGTCCTTCACCCAACCCACGAGGTAAGGGCTGAGGAACCCTGCCATCTGTCCCATGGAGTTGATCAACGCCAGCCCACCCGCCGCAGCACCCGCGCTCAACATGGCAGTCGGCACCGGCCAGAACATCGGCAGACCGGTCAACGCGCCAATGGTCGCAATGGTCAGACCGAGAATCGCAATCGCCGGATTCGCCGCGAAGTTCACCGCGATCAGCAGACCAATCGCCCCCATCAACATTGGCACCACCAAATGCCAGCGACGCTCTTTACGCAAGTCCGCCGAACGACCGACCACCAGCATGAATACCGCCGCCAGCAGATACGGAATCGCGCTCAGCCAGCCAATCACCAGGTTGTCGCTGAAGCCGAGGTTCTTGATGATCGACGGCAGCCAGAAGTTGATCGCGTACACGCCGCTCTGGATGCAGAAGTAGATCAGGCCGAAGGCCCAGATCGCCGGGTTCTTGAACACCGCGATCAGCGAATCGGACGTGGTTTTAGGTTTGTTCGCCAGGTCTTCGGCCTGATCGGCCTCCAGCACCGAACGCTCATGCGGGGTCAGCCATTTGGCGTTGGCGAAGTTGTCGCTCAACAGGAAGTAGGCGAGTGCGCCGAGGATTACAGTCGGAATGCCTTGCAGCAGGAACATCCACTGCCAGCCGGCCAGACCACCCTGGCCGGCGGCGAAGTGGTTGAGGATCCAGCCGGAAAACGGGCTGCCGAGCAGGCCGGACACCGGGATCGCCGACATGAACAACGCCATGATCCGGCCACGGCGGAAGGTCGGGAACCATTGCGAGAGATACAGCACAACACCCGGGAAGAACCCGGCTTCGGCGGCGCCAGTGAACAGGCGCAGGGTGTAGAACTGGGTTGGCGTGGTGACGAACAGCAGGCAGGTCGACAGCGTGCCCCAGGTGATCATCATCAGCGCGATCCAGCGCCGTGGGCCGAATTTGGTCAGCGCCAGGTTGCTCGGTACGCCGCACAGCACGTAGCCGATGAAGAAGATACCGGCACCGAGGCCGTACACGGTTTCGCTGAATTTCAGCGCGTCGAGCATCTGCAGTTTGGCAAATCCAACGTTGACCCGGTCGAGGTAGTTGAACAGGTAGCAAATGAAGATGAAGGGGATTAAACGCAGGGTGATGCGTTTGTAGACGGCATTTTTATCGTCAGCGATGGTCTGGGCGGCAGCGGCGCTCTGCGACATGGCGGCTCTCTCTTTATTATGATTTTTTGCGATGCAAAGGGTAACGTTGATCGCCCTGAGAGTCTCGGCCACCTTTGGCCGGATTGTCTTTGTGCCTGAGCACAGGGTTTGCTGCCAGACCCTGTGCGGGTGAACAACCGTCCGCGCCTGTTTTCAAGGATTCCAGCCCTTATGTTCGAACTCGATCACGACCTCGCCCAGGACATCGTCGACCGGGCCATGGCCATTTTGCCGTACAACGTCAACGTCATGGACAGCCAGGGCTTGATCCTCGGCAGCGGCGAGCCGGAGCGGATCAACACCCGCCACGAAGGCGCGCAACTGGTACTGGCCAACGGGCGGGTGGTGGAGATCGACGCACAGACCGCCGTGCATCTGAAAGGGGTGCAGCCGGGGATCAACCTGCCGTTGCTGCTCGATCAACGGTTGATCGGCGTGCTCGGTATCACTGGCGAGCCCGAGCAATTGCGTACCTACGCCGAACTGGTGCGCATGACCGCCGAAATGCTGGTCGGCCAGCGCAATCAGCAATCCGAGCAGCAATGGCGGCGGCAGCGTTGCGATGATTTGCTGGCCTTGCTGTTGAGCGAGGCGGGGGATTCGCCAAGGCTGGTCGACGAAGCCCAGCAACTTGGGCTCAAGCCGCAACTGACGCGGGTACCGTATCTGTTCGAGCTGGGGCTGGAACACGGGCCGGGCCAAACCGTCGAGGCGCTGAGTGCCTGGCTGATGTCGCGTTTTCCCGACAGTTGGTGCGTCAGTTCAGCGAAGTCGTCACTGCTGTGGTGCCGGCCGGCGAGTCAGAACGTCGAGCATGATCGACTGCTGGAAAAACTCGATGGTCTGGGCTGGAACATCCTGCGCATTGCCGTCGGCGGGCAGGCCGATGGGCTGGCCGGGCTGCGACGTTGCTATCGGCGGGTCGGCGATTTGCTCGCCTATGGCCGCGAAGTACTGCCGCGCTCACGGCTGCTGACCCTCAATCGCTATCGCTTGCCGGTGATGCTCTGGCGTCATCGCAACGACGATGCGCTGGATGAACTGCTCAAACCGCTACGCAAAGTGATCGCCAAGGACAGCAACGGCCAGTTGCTCGCGACCTTGCGCAGCTGGTGCGATCACGACGGGCAGAGCCAGGCCTGCGCCGATGCCTTGGGGATTCACCGCAACAGCCTGCGTTACCGGATGGAGCGGATTGCCGAGTTGAGCGGGGTCGATCCTCTGAAACTCGATGGCATGCTGGCGCTGTATCTGGGTGTGCAATTGCTGCCGCAGACCGACGATTTGTCGAAATGAACAATAAACGCCTGCGCCACTTGTGCAGCGGACAGGCGTCAACGGGCAAGGCGACTGGCAGCATGAGGGGCATTGGAACTGGAGAAATCGCATGAAAATCGTCATCGCCCCCGATTCGTTCAAGGACAGCCTGAGTGCTCAAGGCGTTGCAGAAGCCATTGCGCTGGGCCTGGCGCAGGTCTGGCCGCAGGCGACGCTGGTCAAATGCCCGATGGCCGACGGTGGCGAAGGCACGGTGGAGTCGATTCTCGCCGCGTGCGAAGGCGAACTGCGCCGGACCCGCGTGCGCGGCCCGTTGGGCGCGGCGGTCGATGCGGCGTGGGGCTGGCTGCCGCACAACCACACCGCAATCATTGAAATGGCCGAGGCCAGCGGCTTGCAACTGGTGCCGCCGGGGCAGCGCGATGCCTGCATCAGCAGCACGTTCGGCACCGGTGAACTGATCCGTGCAGCGCTGGATGCCGGCGCACAGCGGGTCATTCTGGCCATCGGCGGCAGCGCCACCAATGACGGTGGCGCCGGCGCGATGCAGGCGTTGGGGGTGAAATTGCTGGATGCTCAAGGGCAATCGCTGGTGCCGGGCGGTCTGGCGCTGGCGCAACTCGCACGACTGGACTTGAGCGAATTCGACCCGCGTCTGGCGCAAGTGCGTTTCGACATCGCCGCCGACGTCAATAATCCGCTGTGTGGCCCTCACGGCGCCTCGGCGATTTTCGGCCCGCAGAAGGGCGCATCCCCTGCGCAAATACAACAATTGGATCAGGCCCTCGGCCACTTCGCCGAACTCTGCGCGCAAGCGCTGGGCAAGGATGTTCGGGACGAGCCGGGCAGCGGTGCTGCCGGTGGACTGGGCTTTGCGGCCAAGGCGTTTCTCGGCGCGCAGTTCCAGGCCGGGGTTGAAGTGGTCGCGGAACTGGTCGGGCTGGCCGATGCAGTAAACGGTGCGGATCTGGTGATCACCGGCGAAGGGCGCTTCGATGCCCAGACCCTGCGCGGCAAAACCCCGTTCGGCGTGGCGCGGATCGCCAAGCAATACGGCATACCGGTGATCGTCATTGCCGGGACTTTGGGCGAGGGCTATCAAGCTCTTTACGATCACGGTATCGACGCAGCATTCGCCGTCACCAGCGGCCCGATGACCCTCGAACAAGCCTGCGCCGAAGCACCACGCCTGTTGCGCGAACGCGCCACTGATATAGCCCGCGTCTGGCGCATGGCGACTCCGACCTGACCTGTCACCCATCATCTAAAACGTCGGGTGTTTCAATAGCGAAACACTCGCAATAATTAGAAAAATATTTGCTCTTTACCTGCAAAATTCCTCAAGCCTGGCCGATACAGAGATCAGGCGCGCACAAGACTTCCTGAAACAGTGACGCCGGACTGAAGCCCGCACAAGGGCCAGTGAACAGGGCATGGACGCTAGTAGTTTCAACTATCCGAGAGTCCTCCTATGTCCTTGCGTAATCTGAATATCGCGCCCCGTGCCTTCCTCGGTTTTGCCTTTATTGCCCTGCTGGTGATTGTGCTCGGCGTGTTTGCCGTCAACCGTATGTCGATCATCCGTCAGGCGTCCGTCGAGATGCAGACGAATCAGTTGCCCAGCGTTACTTATCTTGGGGTGATGACGGAGAACGTATTGCGTCTGCGGATTCTATCGTTCCGGATTCTGGTCAACCGTGAAGCTGCAGGCCTGCAGGAAGCACAGACTCGCATCGGCGTGCTGGTGGACAAAGTGCGCAGCGCCCAGGCCGCTTACGCCGCGTTGCCCGCTGAGAGTGAAGAGCGTGCGCAATATCAGGCCTTCGCGACGACGCTGGACAACTATCTGCAAGCCCAGAACCAAATGATGGATTTGTCGCGTCAGGACAAGCTCGAAGAGATGCGCGCCCTGATCAACACGAAGATCAAGGACGGCACCGACCAGATGGGCGAACAGCTCAACAAGCTGATTGCGATCAACGCCGCCGGTGCGAAAGACGCTTCCATTCAGGCGGGTGAGTATTACAACAGTGCCATTACCGGCATCGTCGCCGTGGCCGTGATTGCCGCGTTGCTGACCGTGCTGCTGGCCTGGCTGCTGACCCGCAGCATCGTCACTCCGCTCAACCGTGCCGTGGCGGCCGCGCAAACCATTGCCGGCGGCAACCTGACCAAAGTCATCGAAGTCGACGGCAAGGACGAACCGGCGCGCCTGCTTGAAGCGCTGGCCGCGATGCAGAGCAACCTGCGCAAGACCATCGAACAGATCGCCGGCTCCGCCACGCAACTGGGCGCCGCCGCCGAAGAACTCAGCGCCGTGACCGAAGAGGCCTCCCGTGGTCTGCAACAGCAGAACGACGAAATCGAACAGGCCGCCACCGCCGTCAACGAAATGACCGCCGCGGTGGAAGAGGTGGCACGCAACGCGGTGTCGACCTCCGAAGCCTCGAACCAGTCGACCCACGCCGCCCGCGAAGGTCGCGACCAAGTGGTGAAAACCGTCGATGCGATCCAGACCATGACCCACGACGTGCAGAGCACCGCACAGATGATCGAAGGCCTGGCGGCTCAGGGCCGCGACATCGGCAAAGTGCTGGACGTGATCCGCGCCATCGCCGAGCAGACCAATCTGCTGGCACTCAACGCCGCCATCGAAGCAGCCCGTGCCGGTGAAGCGGGGCGCGGTTTCGCCGTGGTAGCGGACGAAGTTCGCGCACTGGCCCATCGCACCGCGCAGTCAACTCAGGAAATCGAAAAAATGGTTGCCGGTATCCAGAATGGCACCGGCGAAGCGGTCGAATCGATGCAGCAAAGCAACCAGCGCACCCAGACCACTCTGGAAATGGCCCGCGCCGCCGGCGTCGCGCTGGAGCAGATCACTCAATCGATTCACCAGATCAACGAGCGCAACCTGGTGATCGCCAGCGCCTCGGAAGAGCAGGCGCAGGTGTCCCGCGAGGTCGATCGCAACCTGGTGAACATCCGCGACCTGGCCACCCAATCGGCCGCCGGGGCCAACCAGACCAGCGCCGCTACCCACGAACTGTCGCGCCTGGCGGTGGATTTGAACGCGATGGTGGCGCGGTTTGTGATTTGACCTAGGGTGAAGGCTGGAGACCGCGCAATCAGGAGACGTACATGCGCTATTCAGCCTTGACCCAACGAATCGCCGGGGAGGGTGCAGCAGCCTGGCGGATTCACGACCGAGCGCTGGAGCTGCGCGCCGAAGGGGTCGATGTGTTGCTGCTGTCGGTGGGTGATCCGGATTTCGATACGCCGCTGCCGATCATCCACGGCGCCATCGACAGCCTGCTGGCGGGTGATACCCATTATTCCGAAGTGCGCGGCCGGCTGGAGCTGCGCAAGCGGATTGCCGAGCGCCATCGGCGGCGCAGCGGTCAGGAGGTGGATGCCGACCATGTGATCGTGCTGCCCGGCGCGCAATGCGCGGTGTATTCGGTGGCGCAGTGTCTGCTCGATCCCGGCGATGAGGTCATCGTCGCCGAACCCATGTATGTCACCTACGAAGGCGTGTTTGGCGCTTGCGGCGCGACCGTGGTGCCAGTGCCGGTTCGTCCGGAAAACGGCTTTCGCGTTGACCCGGTGGATGTCGCGGCGCGCATCACCCCGAAGACTCGGGCCATGCTGCTCAACAGCCCCAACAATCCTTCCGGTGCGAGTCTGTCGCTGTTGATCTGGCAGGAGGTGGCGGCGTTGTGCGTCCGTCATGACTTGTGGCTGATCAGCGACGAGGTCTACAGCGAATTGTTATACGAAGGTGAGCACGTCAGCCCGGCCAGTCTGCCGGGTATGGCCGAGCGCACCGCGACCATCAACAGTCTGTCGAAATCCCACGCCATGACCGGTTGGCGCATCGGCTGGATGATCGGGCCAAAACCGCTGGCTGAACATCTGGTGAACCTGTCGTTGAGCATGCTGTTCGGTCTGCCGGACTTTGTGCAGAAAGCCGCGCAGGTCGCACTGGAGAAGGATCTGCCGGAAGTGACGCAGATGCGTGAGGAATACCGTTTGCGTCGGGATCTGGTGTGCGAGCGCTTGCGCGGCTGTCCGGGGGTGTACCCGATCAAGCCCGATGGCGGGATGTTCGTGATGGTGGACGTGCGTCAGACCGGAATCGGCGCGCAGGATTTTGCCGAACGCTTGCTGGAAGGCTATGGCGTTTCAGTGCTGGCCGGCGAGGCGTTCGGGCCGAGTGCGGCGGGGCATATCCGCATCGGGTTGGTGGTGGACCGGGTGCGGCTGGCGGATGCGTGTTCAAGGATTGCCCTTTGTGCTGCGCAGCTTCTCCAGGTGCGCAGTGCCTGAATGATGTGGCCCCATCGCTGGCAAGCCAGCTCCCACAGTGTTGGTGTAGTACACAAGAATTGTGATTGCCGATAAACCTGTGGGAGCTGGCTTGCCTGCGATAGGGCCCTTTCAGTAAAAGAAACCTTCAGCCTTGCCACGCCAATAGATTCACCAGATTGGCGGGCTTCTTCCCAGCCAACGCCGCCAACAGATTCTCCACCGCACACCGCGCCATCGCTTCGCGCGTCTCATGGGTCGCCGAACCCATGTGCGGCGTCGCCACCACGTTGTTCAACTGCAACAACGGCGAGTCGTGATTCAACGGCTCACGTTCGAACACATCCAGCCCCGCCGCGCGAATCCGGTTATGCCGCAAGGTGTCGATCATCGCCGCCTCATCCACAACTTTGCCCCGTGAGATGTTGATGAAGATGCTTTCCGGACGCATCAACGCAAACTGTTCAGCACCGATCAAACCTTCAGTCTGCGCCGTCAGCGGCAGGGTCAAACAGATGAAATCCGCCTGCTGCAACAAGCATTCAAGGCTGCGGTACTGTGCATCGAAACGTTCTTCAACCGCCGGTTTGCGCGACTGGCTGTGATAGATCAGCGGCATCCCGAAGCCGAAATGTCCACGCTGTGCCAACGCCTCACCGATCCGCCCCATGCCGATGATGCCCAGCGTCTTGCCGTGCACATCGGTGCCGAAATGTGCCGGGCCGATGCTGCGATGCCAATGACCGCCACGCACCATGTTGGCCAGTTCGACCACGCGCCGTGCGGTGGCCAGGATCAGTGCGAAACCGGTGTCGGCGGTGGTTTCGGTGAGCACGTCCGGGGTGTTGGTCAGCATGACCTTGCGCCCGGTCAGGTAATCGATGTCGTAGTTGTCGACACCCACCGAGACGCTGGATATCGCTTCAAGCTTCGGCGCCAGATCAAGCAGCGTCGCGTCCAGTTTCAGGCTCGCGCCGAGCAATCCGTGGGCGGCTGGCAGGGCGTCGCGCAGTTTCATCAGGCCGTCGGCGTCGAGGCTGTCGATCAGTGTCACCTCGACCTGTTCCTCAAGGCGCGCCATCAGTGCCGGCGACAGTTTTTTGTACAGCACAACCTGCTTTTTCATCGCAGTCATCTCTCCATCAATTCAGGAATGGGCCGGCTGCGGACGCGGTGCGACGCGCTTGGCCGTCACCCGGTCGCTGGCGCCGGGCTTGAGAAAAATCGTCAGCACCACCGAGAGCATCAGCGCGCCGCTCATCAACAGATACGAAGCGCCGGGCGATCCGGTGGAACTGTTCAGGTAACCGACCAGGTACGAGCCGCCGAAAGAACCGAGCGCGCCCATGCTGTTGATCAGCGCCATCGCGCCACCGGCAACGTTGGCCGGCAGAATCTCCGGGACGATGGCGAAGAACGGCCCGTAAGGCGCGTACATGCAGGCGCCGGCGATCACCAGCAGCGTGTACGACCACCAGAAATGCTCCGCGCCCAAGGCGTAGGAACCGTAGAACGCCACCGAGGCGATCAGCAGCGGCGGCCAGACGAAGCGTTTGCGCTTTTGCAGTTTGTCCGAGCCCCACGACACCAGCAGCATGCCGATTACCGCTGCCAGATACGGCAACGCCGACAGCCAGCCGGCCTCGATCATGTCCATCTGTGCGCCGGCCTTGAGGATCGACGGCAGCCACAGCACGAAGCCGTAGACGCCGATGCTCCAGCAGAAAAATTGCAGTGCCAGAATGATCACCTTCGGCGAACGGAACGCTTCGGCGTAGTTCTTCACCGCTTTGATCCCGACCTGTTCGGCGGCCAGAGCGCTTTCCAGATCGTGTTTTTCCCGGTCGCTGAGCCACTTGGCCTGGGCCGGACGATCATCGGCGAGTTTCCACCAGATAAACGCCCAGAGCACCGCCGGCAGCCCTTCGATGATGAACATCCAGCGCCAGCTGAAATGCTGCACCAGATACCCCGAAACCACCGACATCCACAGCATCGTTACCGGGTTGCCGAGGATCAGGAAGGTGTTGGCCCGCGAGCGTTCGGCACGAGTGAACCAATGGCACAGGTACACCAGCATCGCCGGCATCACCGCCGCTTCGACCACACCGAGCATGAAGCGGATGACGATCAGCCAATAGGCGTTGGAGACCACGCCGGTCAGCGTGGCGAGCCCGCCCCAGAGAATCAGGCTGACGAAGATCAGCTTCTTCACGCTGTGCTTTTGCGCGTAGATCGCGCCGGGCACCTGGAAGAAAAAGTAACCGAGGAAGAACAGCGCGCCGAGCAGCGAGGACAGGCCCGGCGTGATCATCAGGTCGGCGGCCATCCCGGAGGCGGCGGCGAAGCCGTAATTGGCGCGATCCAGGTACGCCAGGCTGTAGGTGATGAACACGATCGGCATGATGTACCACCAGCGGCGGGTGGCGAGAGTTGCGGTTTTCATGGTCTTGCTCCTGAGCTTGTTGTTTTTGTCGCAGCAGGTTCAAAAAATGTGTTGCCGGTCAGGGCCTCATCGCGGGCAAGCCCGCTCCCACAGTGTCCGTGGAGTACACAAAACCTGTGGGAGAGGGCTTGCCAGCGATGGCGGCTTCGAGTTCAGCGGTGAGTTCGGATCGGGTCGGCAGTCCTTCCATGTCGCCACGGCTCTGCACCGCCCGACTGCCAATCCAGTTGGCGCGTCTGACCGCCTCGGGAAAGCTCTGATGCTCCAGCAGGGCACTGATCATCCCGACCGCAAATCCATCGCCGGCGCCCACCGTATCGACCACGGTTTTGACCGGCACCCCGGCGACAAACCCCTGATCCAGGTGCGTGCGGTAATACGCACCTTGAGGCCCGAGCTTGATCGCCACGGCTTCGGCACCCTGATCGAGATAGAACGCGGCGATATCCGCCGGGTCTTCAAATCCCGTCAGCAGGCGGCCTTCGCTCAACCCCGGCAAAACCCAGTGAGCGAGAGCGGCGAGTCGGTTGATCTCGGTGATCATCTCCCGTTTGCTGGCCCACAGGCTCGGGCGCAGGTTCGGGTCGAACGACACGCTGCGACCGGCGTTGCGCATGCGGGTCATCAGCTCACGGGACATTTCCCGTGCCGACCCGGACAGCGCCGGCGGAATACCCGTGGCGTGCAGGTGACGGGCATTCAACAGCGTCGGGGTAATCGACTGTGGCGACAGATGACTGGCCGCCGAGCCGCGACGGAAGTACTCGACTGTCGGATCGCTGCCGTCATCGTTGCGCGACTTGAGCTGGAAACCAGTCGGGTGAGCGTTGTCGACTTCGACATGGCTGCAGTCCAGACCTTCGCGGGCCAGGGTTTCGACGACAAAGCGTCCCAGCGAATCAGCACCGACCCGGCTAAGCCACGCCACCTTGAAACCCAGTCGAGACAGCCCGATGGCAACGTTGCTGTCGGCCCCGGCAATCCGTTTGTGGAAATGCTCGACAGCCGCCAGATCACCACCCTGTTCGGCGACAAACATGGCCATGGTTTCGCCGAACGACAGAATATCGATCTCAGACATGAGCAGGCTCCAGGCGGGACTGACCGAGGCGGACGAGGGCGGCGACGTGTTCGGTGGTGAGTTGCACCAGGTCATCGCCCTGCAACGGGTATTCGGCGGCGCGCATGACCCCTTGGGCCATGTGCCGCAGCAGTTGTTCCCACAGATGCAGGTCAGTGGCGGCGGGCGGCACGGCAACCAGTTTGCCGTCGGCACGGCGGGCCACGGCTTTGCAATGCACGTAACCGACGTGACGGCCCAACAGTCGAGCGGCGTTGGTGGCCGACTGGTCTTGCCACTGCCAGTTGCCGATGTCGAAGGTCATCTTGATCGGCAGGTTGTGTTGCTCGACGGCGGCGAAGAAGCGCTGGAACGGTTCGATGCGACCGCCGTGCAGGGTCTGGTCGTTTTCTACCAGCAGATGCACCGGACTTTGCTTGAGGATCTGCGCAAGTGTCTGCAGGTCGTTGTTGTCGGTGAAGAAACCCAGCGACACCTTCAACCATTTTGAGCCGAACGCTTCGGCGTTTTGCAGAGCGGTGATGAGTTCGGGATTGGGTCGCGACTGGCCGGCCAGCCACAGTTCGGTGGGCGAAGAGTAGATGCTTTGCAGGCCTTGAGCTTGCGTGGCGGCGGCAAGTTGTTCGGGGACTTCGTTGGTCAGCAACTCTTCGCGCCATTCGATGCGATTGGCACCGGCAGCGGCGAGCACTTCGATGAACGAAGCCTGACCATCACGTCGGACGAGGTCGGCGCCGTAGCTGGACAGGCTGATGGAAACGGCGGGTTTATTCATTTTTATTTACCTCTGAAACCGGTTTCATTTTTGTTCAAAAAAAATCAGCAGGTTGTATGCAGTGCTCTTTCGGGCCTCATCGCTGGCAAGCCAGCTCCCACAGATGCGGGATCGTTCACGAAACTTAAGTACACCCGATTACCTGTGGGAGCTGGCTTGCCAGCGATGGGGCCTGATCAGTCAGCCGATTTCCCTTGGGTTGAACCACGCTCAATGAGCACCGGCGCAATATCCAGCGTCCGCGCCGCTTCATCATCCCCACGCAACCGCTTGAGCAAACACTCAAACGCCTGCGCCCCAATCTCGGCGGTTGGCTGGGCCAGGGCGGTAATCCCGCTGCCCACCAACGGATACCAGTCCAGATCATCCAGCGCGATCAGCCCGACATCCTCGAACAACCGGCAGCCGATCTCGCGCAGTGCCAGGGTGCAAGCCAGCGCCGCCACGCCATTGGCGCAGAACAGGGCTTTCGGGCCGTTATCAGGTGTGTTCAAAAAAGTTTGAAGATCGTTCGCAAGGCTCGAACCGGTTTCCAGCACCGCACCATTCATGCTTTTGCGCTGGCCAATCTGCTGCTGAAAACTGCTGACCCGCTCGATCCGCGAACTGGTGCCGTCATAGGCTTCGGTCACCAGCAGCACATCGCGATAGCCACGCTGCTGAAGATGTTCGAGCGCCATCTCGATGGCCTGCGGGTTGTTCAGTCCGACCATATCGCTGTCGAGCCCGTCGACCTTGCGATCCACCAGCACCAGCGGCATTTCCCGCTTCAGTTCATCCAGTTCATCCCGATGATGGCCCAGGGTGTTCACGATCAGCCCTTCGATGTTGTACGAGCGCAACAGCGCCAGGTGCTGGCGCTCCTGCTCGTCGTCGCGGTCAGTGTTGCACACCACCAGGCTGTAGCCGTGCCGGCGGCAGGCGGTTTCCACCCCGTGCATCACGGCAATCGAATAAGGGTTGCGGATATCGGCCACCAGCATGCCGATCAGGCGGGTGCGGCCGCGTTTCAAACCACGGGCCATTTGATTAGGGCGATAGCCGAGTTCGGCAATCGCCTGCTCGATGCGCTGGGCAATGGCATCGGAGAGCAGGGCGCGGTCATCGCCGATAAAACGCGAAACGCTGGCCTTGGACACGCCGGCGTGTTCGGCGACGTCAAGCATGGTTACGCGGCTGCGCTGGGCGGCGGAGAAATCGTTCATGTCAATGGCTTTCTTGTTGTCGGTATGTGGTTAAAGAATGTTCTGAAACCGGTTTCAGATAACACCAGTCGCGGGTTCTTCGTCAAGCCGCGTTTGTGGTCGTGGCACGACTGAATGCCTGAATACCCGACAAGCGGTCGAATTACCTGTCAGATTTGACAGTAGGCGAAAACTGAATAACCACGTTTAATTCAGACATGCGCGTCAGGCTTTAAGGGGTTCAATCTGATGGGTTTTTCACCTAGCCAAGTTAGTGATACCGGTGTGCTCGCTGCGCCCCTTTCCATTGATGGGGTCGGACCTGATGGCCTGCTGCCGCCAGAAGCGTCAATCAGCGGTGCGATATTGCGTATCCCTGTATGGCCTAATCCGTCGATTGAGCCTGGCAATGGCGATTTAATAGAAATCATGGTGTTGGAGCCAGGTGCGCCAGAAGAAAGTGAAAAGGTGTTTCATAGTGAAAGACTTCCCGTGCCGGTTATCGTCCCAGCGTTCTTTCGATTAGATGCGCAATATCTTCAGCGTGAAGGAAACATTCGACTGAGATATCGAGTGACCTCGGAAGATACCGAAAACACGGATACTTCATTGCCACAATGGTTCACCGTCCGTCGTTTGATTCCCGTCAACCTCGCGGAACCTCAATTCCCCAGCGCAACACTTTGGGGATATCTCAACTGTCAATCTGTTCCAAAACTGTGGGAAACCGTAATCATCAAAGTACCTGCGCAGCCCGGGCGGTTTTCAAAGGATGATGTGTGCACTCTGGATTGGCAGGGATTTGCAAGTCTTAATGGAGTCGGGGCCATTGAAGGAACAGCAGGGCGGTTTACTAAAACGTTGACTTTGGCGGAAGCCGGTTCGGCTGACGGTTTCACGTTTGAACTGAGGTCGGAACATTACGACCAATATATTCGGCCGATGGAAAAAAATGCCTCCGCAGTCGCCAGTTACACCCTCTATCGAAACGGTATCGGTTTGGGGCGCTCGGTAAGCGGACTGGTAAAGATTGATCGAGTGATACCTGGGGGCAGTGGGTTTTGTGGACCCTAGAAGTCGGGGCAATTGGCTTCAAGCAGCAATAACCGTCAACGCCTGAAATATGCAGCCTGCAGTCGCGTAGTGATCTATCGGGCATTAGCTTGAATAATCAAATGATTAACTTTCGATGGAGCGTGCAACATGAATATGCAGGTTAAGTCTGGTAGAAGTGTATTGGCTCTGCCTCCGGTTGTTGTTGATAATTTGCCGGATGGAAGGTTGACGTATAAGCAACTTATCGAAGAAAGACGTTTTAAAGTCGAGCTGACTGAAATTGACGATATGTCTCCTGACGGAGGTGCAAGAGTTGAACTTCATCTTTTTCCCAAAGGTACGATTCCTGTCGAATTCGATCCCACCTTTGTGGTTGCGACCAAGTTAAGGGCCGATGAGCCCGGTGGGGACTGGACGTTTCCGATTGTGTTTGACGTGGATATTCCCGCCAATGTCAGGGAAGTCTTTCATGTGGATGGTGATTACACGTCCTATGAGCTTGCTTTTTTTATTTATGACGTCTTCGACAACGTCGACACCTCGACCACTTTCGCAGAGATTCTGCTCGATCAGACCGCACCTTATCAGCGACAGCCTGGCGGGCCGAATGGTACAGGAAACCGGCCCGCGCTATTGACCCTTGGGCCAGGTGTCCCTGCGGTTATCGACGAAGCATGGTTGAGCGATCCTGCTAACGCTGCTGGCTTGAACTTTACCATTCCGACGGCGTATCAAAAGTTCGAAGCGACAAAAGATAAAGTCAATTTTTATATCTCTACGAAGACCACGTTTTCGCTCATGCAGGGTGAAGGCCCCGCTGTCGGAGATTTTCCTCTGCCTGCGACTGGGATCATCAATGTCCCGCTTTCGTATCTGAGGGATCTCTCTGACGGGGTATATTTTTACGCTTATAACCTCACGGATGAGCCTGGAAATATCAGCAACAACTCTGCAATCACCAATCTGTTCCGTCGGGTCAAGGCGCCCGCACCGGTATTGGACCTTCCAAGAATTCCGGTCACAGGCCCCAACGGCTCTATCCCCATCAGTCTGGTCACCCTTGCAGATCCGACCAAAGCCATCATGGAAATCGATTTTCCACTGAACTCTCTGCCAGGCGATCGGATTGTTCCTCATCTGACGTCGGATAAGGCCGGAGCACCTATCGATCTTCCCGAGCAGACGATCCCCCCTGCAGGCACGCCCGGGACGCTGAAATTCGATTTGGATTACGACACGATGGCGCAGCTCTTCGGAGACCCCAATGGGGCCGATGAGGTGGAGTTCGAATACTGGTATGAACTGATCCGTCCGACAATCACACCCAATCCCACCTCACTATCAAGCTTCGGTATCGCCGACCTCGCGTATGCGGGCCCCGAGCAGCCCAATCTGCCAGACCTGCCTAACCCTAACATCGATGCAGTGGTAGTACAGGGTGCAGGCACTCCAGTACCTGCGCCCAATGTATTGGGCCCGGATCAGGCTGGTCTGGATGCAGTGATGACCTGGCCGGTGTGGACTGACGCCAATCGTCCTGTCACCGGGCGTGAGCTTGTCAGGTTCTATTATCAGGGTAAGCAGGTCGGCGCATCGATTCCGGTACGGATCGGCGACACCAAAGTCACGACAACATTGCCTTGGGACATCATTCGCATTGAGGGTAACGGTACGGGGGCAGATGCACGTAAGGCATATATCACCATCGAATACCCGGGCAGTCCCAACGTGATGGAGCAGACGCCACCGACTGACGTGGCGGTGACGGCGATTGTCATCAACCTGCCAACGCCGCAGATTGTCGTTTCGGCCTTTAGTACCCCCACCGGACTGGTACCTGAGCGAATCGTAACCTCCATCAACTGCCCCAGCCTGAACCACCCGCAAGTAGCTAACGGCCCAATGCCGCCGTATCGGCCTCGGCAGCTGCGAATCAGGGTGCGTCGGGATCTCAATATTCCGTCCGCAGCAACTGTTGACCTGAGGTTCGTGGGCCGCACTACCAACTTGCCGACGGGAACAGACATTCCGGACACTGAGATCACGCGCTCGGCTCCGATGCCTGCAACGGGCGATCTGGAGTTCGTGCTCACGGAGTACGAGAAGATCAGATTGATCCAGTTGCCAAGCCCTGCACCGGGTCAGCGCCCTGTCACCCGTTATGCCCGTATTTCCTATACGGTCAACGGCGTTACGGCCGAAATAACAGCGGCCGTCGCGCTTCTGAACTCAAGTCTGGTGTATTGCGAGGAGGAGCGTCCTGAAGTGCCTTGATGGGTGAAGTTGATTCGCCAGCACTGTTGAGGAACGCAGGAGTGCGATTTTCATCTGTGCTGGCGAATACTTTTACTTTTGAAAGTGTGTGGTCGTACGAAGAGTGCGGAGGAATCCTATGGAAATAGAGACTTCTCCTACATATATAGGGTTTTTATCTCCGTAGTCTGGCGGCCGTTTCCGGTTCAGCCTTCAGATTGTTGAGGACAAATGCCGGTTCCTTCAGAAGCGCAATCGAATGGAGCTCAACCATGTCGTCACAGATAGACTTTGCCTCACAAGGCCCGACAGTCAGTATTTGTTTATTGTCATGCATCCCTTTTTTACTCAACCCGACTTTCAGTCACGCCGCCACCATTCCGTCTGGTACTACCCAGACAATCGATGCCAGTACACCACTGGACTCCTGGCAACTTCAAACCAATGCTTCACTCATTGGTACTGACGCCAAAACCCTTGATATCACTAGTTCCGCGGGGGGAATAATCGACCTCAGCAACTCGACAGTCACATCAGCCAGTGCGGCGCAAGGCATTGCCCTGACTAACGCCAGTGCCACGTTAAAGGGATCGACAGTCACCAGTGCCGGTGGTATCGGCATATTAGCTACGCGAAATGTTTCGAGTGCCGGTGGCTCGATGGTAAACGTGCATGAAGGGTCTGTTGTTCGAGGTCTGACAGGGGGGATTGCCGGCAACCGATTCAGTGAAATCAACGTACAGAATTCGACCGTCCAGGGCTCGGGGGCCAGCAGTTTTGGCATCCGCCTGCTGGAGGGCTCGTTATCTGCAAGCGCAAGTACCATAACGGGTGGCCTTAACGGTTTGACCGTCGGTACGGATACTCAGGCGTCCGCCGTTATTCCAACATCAGTCGTTCTTGACGGTACCCATGTCGAAGGCCGGAGTGGCTCGGCTATTGTCGTCGGCATCAATGCGCCGAACTTTCCTACCGTCGCCAACATTGACGTGCGCAATGGTTCGACGCTGACCGGCGGGAATGACACTCTGCTTGAAGTCCGCCCTGGCGCATCTGCAATTTTTATCGTTGATAACAGTGTTCTGAAGGGAAACGTTGACGTAGCGTCAGGCAGCACTGCAAATATCACCCTGCAAAACAATGCGGCATTGACTGGCAACTTGCAAAACGTCACGAGCGCTACGCTTAACAATCGCGCAAGCATGACGGGTAACGTTTCAGGTGCCACGAGCGTGGTGATTGACAACGCCTCCACATTGACCGGGGATCTGCAGAGTGTTGTCAGTACGACAATCAATAATCGCAGTGTCATGACTGGCAATATTTCAGGTGCCGCGAACAGTGTCACTGCGCTAAGGCTGGACAACAGTGCAACGTTGACGGGGAAGGTCGAAAATGTCGCCAACTTTGCCATCAGCAATCAGGCGTTGTGGCAGATGACAGAAACGCAGGGGCTGAACAATCTGACCCTCAGCAATGGGGGACGGGTAAAGCTGGGAGAGAATCAGCAATACTTCCAGCTGAATGTGGCGAACCTCTCCGGCAGCGGTACGTTTGAAATGGGGACTGATTTCACCAGAGGGGTCAGCGACCTCTTGAACGTGACTGGCAGTGCGGCCGGCAATCATCAGTTAATGGTATCCAGCACAGGTCTGGACCCTGTCAATGATTCGTCAATCAAGGTGGTGCAGAGCGTTGCGGGTACTGCCGAGTACGGTCTGGTCGGATCTAAGGTCGATGTCGGCGCGTTCACGTACAAGTTGGTCAAGGAAGGGAACGACTGGTTCCTGCAACCGAATAAAGATGTCGTCAGCACCCCGACCCGGTCGGTGATGGCCATTTTTGGTACCACACCGACAGTGACTTACGGCGAAATGACTTCCCTGAACAATCGTATGGGCGACTTGCGGGTAAACGGCGGGCAGACGGGAGGCTGGGTGCGCTCGTATGGCAATCGCTTCAGCATCACTAATAATGCGTACGGCAACGGCTATAGCCAAAACCAGTATGGATTGGCGATGGGAGTGGATACCCCGATTCAGATCGCAGGCGAGCGTGTACTGCTGGGGTTTTTTGCCGGTTATAGCAAATCAGACCTTGATCTCAGTCGCGGCAGCTCTGGCGAAATCGACAGTACCTCAATTGGCGCCTACGGCACATGGATGGGGGATAGCGGGTATTACCTGGACACCGTTGCCAAGCTCAACCATTTTCGCAACGATGCAAAGGTGACGGTGAGCGATGGCACCCGTACCAAAGGCAATTACAAAAACTTTGGGGTCAGTGCATCGGTGGAGTTTGGCAAACACATCGAGATTCGGAACGGCTACTACGCTGAAGTCTTTACCCAGTGGCAGGCAGCGTCAGTTCAAGGCAAAGACTTCACGTTTGACAACGGTTTGCGCGCAGATGCGGACACGACGCGCTCCATGCTGGGCAAAGCCGGTGTCACATTGGGGCGGGGAGTGACGCTGTCAGATGGCAGTGTCCTGCAGCCGCATATCCGTGCTGCGCTCGTACATGAGTTCATAAATACTAACGAAGTACGTGTCAACGATAACAAGTTCAACAACGACTTGTCCGGTAGCCAGTTTGAGGTGGGGGCGGGTGCCTCTTGGACATTGAGTGATCGCTGGCAAATTCACGCAGAACTCGATACCAGTAAAGGTGGCAGCGTAAACAAGGATTTTGGTATGAATATGGGTGTTCATTACACGTTTTGAATAGTAAAAGGGAGGCGCGAGTCTCCCTTTTTCAGCAGGAAATTAATCTGGTTTTTTTAATACCTGAAATTGCCCCTTCAACAGAAAAGTTTTTCCCTCAGTGCGAGGGTCTTCCACCTCGACTTGAAAACTACCCCTGACGTTTTCATCTTCCTGCGCTGGCTCCAGTTTGATTTCGCCTGATACACCTTCAAAGATATTGAGTTCTGCATCCTTGAAGCTGAAATCAACGTCGTGACGGGTTTTCAAAATATAATTGCCCAAAGCTAAATTGGCAGGCATCAAGATATTGATTTCTCGAGCGGTCTGGCTTTTGCTGGCTCTTGTCTTCAACCCGAGACGGTGAATGGCTGTCACATGAATGGCCTCGACTTTTTCAGGGCCTACTTTCTCTTGTGCTATCAGGCGAGATGTCGCAACAAAATCCTCAATATCTGACGCTGGATATGCTGAAGCATTGAAAAAATTTCCAGGTGCAAAACTCGCACGTTTGATCGCCACGTTCATGGATTCGCTCTCCGTTACAATAAGTAAGGTATCCAAAGGTCGTATGCCCTAATCCTGGATGATCAATGTAAGCGTGATTATAGGGCGGCTGTAAACTGTCAGAGTTGACAGTTTACAAAAGGCGGAACTTGTGAGGCTAATCAATGGTAGGTCAAGGCCAAGGTATAAGAACTCGTTAGAATACTTGTAACAAAAGCCACTGGCAGTCCTCTGGCCCAGTCAACCAAACAACCCCGCCGCAATATTGATCGAAAACCCCAGAATCGCCGTATTGAATACAAACCCGATCAACGACTGCGCCAGCACGATCTTGCGGATCTCCCGCGTGGCCACGCCGACATCCGCCGTCTGCACAGCGACGCCGATGGTGAACGAGAAGTACAGAAAGTCCCAGTAATTGGGCGTCGTCAGGCCTTCGGCAAAGCGCAGCGCCGGCTCCTTGCCGTCCCAGGTGTAAAACAGCCGGGCGTAGTGGACGCTGAAGATCACCCCGATCAGCAACCATGAGCCGATCACCGTCAACGCGGTAAAGCCGTAGTGCAGCAGCTTGTGGGAAGTTTGCAGGTCCTTGCTGCCGACCAGTTCCAGGGTGATGGCCGCCAGACTGGCCAGCGCCGCGATACACACCACGAACAACACCAGTCCGGCGTTTTCGTCCTCGACTTCGGCGATGCGTTTGACATCCGGTGCTTTTGCGCGTGCTGTCAGCCAGAACATAAGGAGCAGATAGGTCCAGACCCCGGCGTTCCAGCCAATGAGGGTTTTGCTGATGACGGAGTCGGCAGGGACCAGCAGGCCGACGGCAAGACCGAACAATGCGGCGGCGGAAAGACGAGGGTGGGTGCGGGCAAGGAAGCGCATGGGGACTCAATGGGCCAGGGTGGTTCAGACACCTTAGCCCAGCGCGGCGACCTCTGGCCACCGCGCCGGGAGCGCTCTATCAATCAGGCTTTGTGAACCTGCGCACAAGTTTGATCACGACTACGAAGAACACCGGCACAAAGATCACCGCCAATGTGGCGGTAATCATCCCGCCAATCACCCCGGTACCAATCGCCTGCTGACTCGCCGAACTCGCGCCCGTGGCAATCGCCAGCGGCACCACACCCAGAATGAATGCCAGCGAGGTCATGACAATCGGACGCAACCGCAAGCGCGCGGCTTGCAGCGTTGCGTCGATCAGATCGTGACCTTCGTCATACAGGCTCTTGGCAAACTCGATGATCAGGATCGCGTTTTTCGCCGACAGGCCGATGATGGTGATCAGGCCAACCTTGAAGAACACATCGTTGGGCATCCCGCGCAAGGTCACCGCCAGCACCGCGCCGAGTACACCGAGCGGCACAACGAGCAACACCGATGTCGGAATCGACCAGCTCTCGTACAGCGCCGCCAGACACAGGAACACGATCAGCAGCGAAAGCCCGAGCAGAATCGGCGCCTGACTGCCGGACAAACGTTCCTGCAACGACAGACCGGTCCATTCCTGACCCAGACCTTTCGGCCCTTGTGCCACCAGTCGTTCGATCTCCGCCATGGCTTCGCCGGTGCTGTGGCCGGGTTTTGGTTCGCCGGAAATCGAGATCGCCGGGTAGCCGTTGTAGCGGGTCAACTGTGCCGGGCCCTGGGTCCATGTGGCCCGGACAAACGCAGACAGCGGCACCATTTTCCCGGCGTCGTTGCGCACGTGCATTTTCAGCAGGTCATCGACCTGACTGCGGCGATCGCCTTCAGCCTGCACGACCACCCGTTGCATGCGCCCCTGATTGGGGAAGTCGTTGATGTACGAAGAGCCGATGGCGGTGGACAGCGCATTGCCGACGTCGGCGAACGAAACCCCCAGCGCATTGGCCTGTTTGCGGTCCACTTCCAGCTGCACTTGGGGGGCTTCGGCCAGCGCGCTTTCACGCACGTTCATCAGGATCGGGCTTTTCTCGGCGGCGGCGAGCAACTGGGTGCGCGCTTCCATCAAGGTCGCATGACCCAGGCCCCCGCGATCCTGCAAGCGGAACTCGAAGCCGCTGGAGGTGCCGAGACCATCCACCGGCGGCGGCAGCACGGCGAAGGCCACGGCATCCTTGATCTGGCTGAGGGCGATGTTGGCGCGGTCGGCAATCGAACTTGCCGAGTCGTCGCTGCCACGCTGCGACCAGTCCTTGAGCGTGGTAAACGCCAACGCAGCATTCTGGCCGCTGCCGGAGAAACTGAACCCGAGAATCACGGTGCTGTCGCCCACGCCCGGTTCGCTGGCGTTGTGCGCTTCGATCTGCTCGACCACCTGCACCGTGCGGTTCTTGCTCGCACCGGGTGGCAGTTGAATATCGGTGATGGTGTAACCCTGATCCTCGACCGGCAGGAACGAGGAGGGCAGGCGCGCGAAGCACAGCCCCAGCCCCACCAGCAACACGCCGTAGATCAGCAAATAACGACCGGTGCGTTTCAGTGCGTAGCCGACCCAGCCCTGATAGCGATCGGTCAACTGCTCGAAACGGCGGTTGAACCAGCCGAAGAAACCGGTTTTCTCGTGGTGTTCGCCTTTGGCGATCGGCTTGAGCAGCGTTGCGCACAACGCCGGGGTCAAGGTCAGGGCGAGGAATGCCGAGAACAGGATCGAGGTGGCCATCGACAGCGAGAACTGGCGATAGATGACGCCCACCGAGCCCTGCATGAACGCCATCGGAATGAACACCGCGACAAGCACCAGGGTAATGCCGATGATCGCGCCGGTGATCTGGGTCATCGCCTTGCGTGTCGCCTCCTTGGGTGACAAGCCTTCGGTGGCCATGATCCGCTCGACGTTCTCCACCACCACGATGGCGTCGTCCACCAGAATGCCGATGGCCAGCACCATGCCGAACATGGTCAGCACGTTGATCGAGAAGCCCAGCGCCAGCATCGTCGCAAAAGTACCCATCAATGCCACCGGCACCACCAGCGTCGGAATCAGGGTGTAGCGGATGTTCTGCAGGAACAGGAACATCACCGCAAATACCAGCAGCATCGCTTCGCCAAGGGTGTAGACCACTTTGGTGATCGAGACCTTCACGAATGGCGACGTATCGTAAGGAATCTTGTATTCCACGCCCGCCGGGAAGTAGCGCGACAGCTCATCCATCTTCGCCCGGATCAAGGTCGCGGTGCTGAGGGCGTTGGCGCCCGGCGACAGTTGCACACCGACGGCAGTGGACGGCTTGCCGTTAAGACGGGTGCCGAACTGGTATTCCTGGCTGCCGATCTCGACCCGCGCCACATCCTTGATGCGCACGGTGGAGCCGTCCGGGTTGGCCTTGAGCACGATGTCGGCGAACTCTTCCGGCGTCGAAAGCTGACCCTTGACCAGAATCGTCGCGGTGATTTCCTGAGTGCTCGGGTTCGGCAGATCGCCGATGCTGCCGGCCGAGACCTGGGCGTTCTGCGCGACGATGGCGGCGTTGACGTCGGCCGGCGTCAGGTTGAAACCGATCAGCTTCTGCGGATCGACCCAGATCCGCATCGCCCGCTCGGCGCCGTACAACTGGGCCTTGCCGACGCCGTCGATGCGCTTGATTTCATTCATCACGTTGCGCGCCAGGTAATCGCTGAGCGCCACGTCGTCGAGCTTTCCGTCGCTGGAGGTCAGAGTGATCAGCAACAGGAAACCTGCGGAGACTTTCTCCACTTGCAAGCCTTGCTGATTGACCGCTTGCGGCAGGCGCGACTCGACTACCTTCAGGCGATTCTGCACATCAACCTGCGCCAGCTCCGGGTTGGTGCCCGGCTGAAACGTCGCCTTGATCGTGGCGCTACCCAGGCTGCTCTGGGATTCGAAATACAACAGGTGATCGGCACCGTTGAGCTCTTCCTCGATCAGACTGACCACGCTTTCGTCGACGGTCTGCGCCGAGGCGCCCGGGTACACGGCATAGATTTCGATCTGCGGCGGCGCGACGTCGGGGTATTGCGCCACCGGCAATTGCGGGATGGCCAGCGCACCGGCCAACAGGATGAACAGCGCGACGACCCAGGCGAACACCGGGCGGTCGATAAAAAACTGCGGCATAGAAGAGCGTCCTGCTTACTGACCAGAGGTCTGGGCAAGTGGAAGAGGGGTGTCGTCGATCTGCACCACTTCGCCCGGACGGGCGTGTTGCAGGCCTTCGATGACAATGCGGTCGCCGGCCTTGAGGCCGCCGGTGACGATCCAGCGGTCGTTCTGTACCGCGCCGAGCTGAATCGGCTGCTGGGCGACGCGCATCTGGTCGTCGACCGTCAGGACCTGCGCCACACCGGCGCTGTCACGTTGTACCGCGCGTTGTGGCACGGTCAGGCCGTGCTGGATCACGCCTTGCTCCAGACGCACGCGAACGTAGCTACCCGGCAACAGATCGAGATCCGGATTGGGGAACTCGCTGCGCAGGATGATCTGACCGGTGCCCGGATCGACGGTAATGTCACTGAACAGCAATTTGCCCGGCAGCGGATAGAGGCTGCCGTCGTCCTGGATCAGCGTGGCCTTGACCTGATCCTGGCCGACCTGCTGCAACTGGCCGGAACGGAATGCCCGGCGCAACTCGTTGAGTTCGCGGGTCGACTGGGTCAGGTCGGCGTGGATCGGGTTCAGCTGCTGGATCAGCGCCATGGGCGTGGTTTCGTTCTGGCCGACCAGCGCACCTTCGGTGACCAAGGCACGGCCGACGCGCCCGGAAATCGGCGCGGTGACGGTGGCGTAACCGAGGTTCAGCTTCGCGCGCTCGACGGCTGCCTTGTTGGCGGCAACGTCAGCGGCGGTCTGCCGGGCGTTGGCGCGGGCGTTGTCGTAATCCTGAGCGCTGATGGCCTTGTCGTCGATCAACTGGGCGTAGCGCTGCTCCTGCAGTTTCGCCTGGAACGCGTTGGCCTCGGCCTTGCGCAGGGCGGCTTCGGCGCTATCGAGGTCAGCCTTGAACGGTGCCGGATCGATGCGAAACAGCACGTCGCCCTTTTTCACGTCGCTGCCTTCGCGGTAGGTGCGTTGCAGCACGACCCCGGCCACCCGGGCGCGGACTTCGGCGATGCGCGGCGCGGCAATCCGCCCGCTCAGTTCGCTGCTGATCGACAGGGGGAGCGCCTCAAGGGTTCCGATCCGCACGGTGGCCGGCGGCGCCTGTTCCTCGGCGTTGGAGGATTTATCACAGGCACTCAGCGTCAGCGCCAATGCGATCAGGCCGAGCCCGGCCAGCAGATTCTTCGACATGTACAACCCCCAATATTGATCTGCGCATCCTACGGACAGTCGCCGAGGGTAGCGGTGAAGCTTTGTAGGTGCTGTGTGAAATTGTGTAAGGGTTTTGCTCGGGGACGAGTGAGGGCGTATATCCTTTACGCCTTGGATTATTTCGTGACTGTTAAGCCGCTTTCGCGAGCAAGCTCGCTCCCACAGGTTTTGTGAACGACACAAATTCAATGTGGGAGCGAGCTTGCTCGCGAAGAGGCCCTGACAAACACCCCTGCAATATCTGGATCATCAATGCCCAACATCCTCCTGGTCGAAGACGACACCGCCCTCGCCGAACTGATTTCGAGCTACCTGGAGCGCAACGGCTATTCCGTCAGCGTGATCGGCCGTGGCGACCATGTGCGCGAACGGGCGCGGCTCAATCCGCCGGATCTGGTGATTCTCGACCTGATGCTGCCGGGCCTCGACGGTTTGCAGGTCTGTCGCCTGCTGCGCGCCGATTCGGCAACGCTGCCGATTTTGATGCTCACCGCCCGCGACGATAGCCACGATCAGGTGCTGGGCCTGGAAATGGGCGCCGACGATTACGTGACCAAACCCTGCGAACCACGGGTTTTGCTGGCGCGAGTTCGCACCTTGTTGCGGCGCAGCAGCCTCGGTGAGCCGATGACCGCCAACGACCGGATTCTGATGGGCAACCTGTGCATCGACCTGTCGGAGCGCACGGTGACCTGGCGCGAACAGCCGGTCGAGCTGTCCAGCGGCGAATACAACCTGCTGGTGGTGCTGGCCCGTCATGCCGGGGAAGTGCTGAGCCGCGATCAGATCCTGCAACGCCTGCGCGGCATCGAATTCAACGGCACCGACCGTTCGGTGGATGTGGCGATCTCCAAACTGCGGCGCAAGTTCGACGACCACGCCGGCGAGGCGCGCAAGATCAAGACCGTGTGGGGCAAGGGGTATCTGTTCAGCCGTTCCGAGTGGGAATGCTGATTCGATGTTCAGAATCCTGTTTCGCCTCTATCTGGTGACGATCGTCTCCTACAGTGCGGCGATCTATCTGGTGCCGGATCTGGTAGTGATGGCGTTCAAGCAGCGATTCGTCACTTACAACCTCGACTATTCCCGAGGCCTGCAATCGCTGATCACCAAGCAGTTTCGCGCGGTGCCGCAGGATCAGTGGCCGGCGCTCGCGGCGTCGATGGACAAGGATTTCCAGCCGCTGCACATCGTGCTTGCCCGTATCGATGACGCTGGCTTCACCGCCATCGAGAAAGAACGGCTGCGGCGCGGAGAGAACATGGTGCGGGTCGGCGACTGGGGCTGGCGCACGCTGGCGGTCACGCCGCTGAACGACGAAATGGCGGTGCAGATGGTGGTGCCGCCGGACCCGATGGACGTGAACCTGTTGTACTGGAGCATCAACGTGCTGATCGGCGCGAGTCTGCTGGCGTGCCTGTTGCTCTGGTTTCGTCCGCACTGGCGTGATCTGGAGCGCCTCAAGGGCACGGCAGAACGCTTCGGCAAGGGTCATTTGAGCGAGCGCACGCAAATCGGCCCGAGTTCCAATATCGGCAGTCTGGCCCACGTGTTCGACACCATGGCCGGTGATATCGAAAACCTGCTCAATCAGCAACGGGATCTGCTCAACGCCGTGTCCCACGAGCTGCGCACGCCGCTGACCCGCCTGGACTTCGGCCTGGCGCTGGCGCTGTCCGACGACTTGCCGCAAGCCAGCCGCGAGCGCCTGCAAGGGTTGGTCGCGCATATTCGTGAACTCGATGAATTGGTGCTGGAGTTGCTGTCCTACAGTCGACTGCAGAATCCGGCGAAGTTGCCGGAGCAGGTCGAAGTGTCGCTGGACGAGTTCATCGACAGCATTCTGGGCAGCGTCGATGAAGAACTGGAATCCCCGGAAATCGTCATCGATGTGCTTCTGCACAATCAGCTGGAACGCTTTTCCCTCGACCCGCGCCTGACTGCGCGCGCGATTCAGAACTTGTTGCGCAACGCCATGCGCTACTGCGAAAAACGCATTCAGATCGGTGTGCAGGTCTGTCCGAAGGGCTGTGAGATCTGGGTGGATGATGACGGGATCGGCATTCCGGAAGATGAGCGGGAGCGGATTTTCGAGCCGTTCTATCGACTGGACCGCAGCCGCGATCGGGCGACCGGCGGGTTTGGCCTGGGGCTTGCGATCAGCCGGCGGGCGCTGGAAGCGCAGGGCGGGACGTTGACGGTGGAGGGTTCGCCGTTGGGTGGGGCGCGGTTCAGGCTCTGGCTGCCAACCCCGACTTGATGATCGTTCCCACGCTGAGCGCTCAGCGTGGGAGTCAGCATCATCAGAGCAGTTCAGTCGACTTGATCAATCCAACCCCGGCCACCTGCATCCGTTCGATCGCCGACGCCAGCGAGCCATTCAAATCAATCGCCCGGCACGCATCCAGCACCACAAAAGCATTGAACCCCGCCGCCCGTGCATCCAGTGCGGAGAACATCACGCAGAAATCCAGCGCCAGACCGACCATGTACACCGTGTCGATACCGCGTTCCTTCAGATAACCGGCCAGGCCCGTGGTCGTGACGCGATCCGCTTCCAGAAACGCCGAATAACTGTCGATGTCCGGGTTGCAGCCCTTGCGGATGATCAATTGCGCGTGGGGCAGATCGAGGCCCGTGTGAAACTCGGCACCGCGTGAACCCTGAATGCAGTGATCCGGCCATAGCGTCTGCTCGCCATACGGTAGTTGAATCACCTCATAAGGCTGGCGGCCGGGATGGCTGGAGGCAAACGAGGCATGCCCGGCAGGGTGCCAGTCCTGTGCGATGACCACTTGCCTGAACTGCCCGGCGAGCCGGTTGATCAACGGAACAATCAAATCACCTTCCGGCACGGCCAACTGGCCGCCGGGAATGAAGTCGTTCTGCACGTCGATGACCAGCAGGGCTGTACGTGGCGAAATCGGCATAAATCCATCCTTCTGGGAAAATCACCCGAGCAGCATAGTGACAAAATTCTTTAAACGTTCAGCCGGGTCTTAAACATTTTCGCCATGTCTTCCAGCTCGGAAGCCGGGTGATGGCCGATCAGCATCCAGGCGTGTTCACGCTCGGTCCAGTACGCCACGTTCATTCCGTGCCGGCGCTCATGGGCCAGCGGCTGGCTGCCGCTGTTGGTTCGGGTGACGCACAGCGCCAGCGGGCCATGTTTGGCATCGAGCCAGGTCATCTGCGCAATCGGCACACCGTCATATTCAAGCAATTGCGCACGTTTGAACTGCGCACCGGGCAGTTTCAGTTTCGCCGGCGACAGACTCACGCCGAGCCGCGCATCGACGGTTCGCAACTGCGCCAATTGCGAGGCCTCGTCGGTAGGTAAATGCTCAAAGGTCTGTGGCACATACAGCGCCATGTAATCGCCCACCCGTTCGCGCCAATTGTGCGATTGCTGCGTTTGCCAGGCCAGGAACAAGCGGTCCGCCGCGACACCTGCGAGCGCCACGCCCGCTGCCGCTGCGCCGATGAACCAGCGTCGGCTGAAACCCGGCTTCTGCGGTGACGGCGCGGCATCGAGCCGGGCCTGCAAGCGATCAAGCGGCGCCTGATGCGCCAGTTCGTCGTAGGCAGCCTTGAACGGCAGGTTGCTGCGACTCAGCCATTGCACCCGCAAACTCAGCAGCGGATCGTCGGCGATGAGGTTGTCCAGTTGGCTGCGCTGTTCGCGATCCAGTTCATCGTCCAGATACGCCACCAGTTGCTCGTCGGAAGGCGTATTCATTGCCGGTCTCCTGCGGGGGTGTTCGGGACCGCTTGCAGCGGCGGGTATTCGGCCAGTTTCAGGCGCGCGGTGGCCAGGCGGCTCATGACCGTGCCGATCGGCACTTGCAGGATTTCGGCGACTTCGCGGTAGGACAGGCCCTCGACGTAAGCGAGATACACCGTTTCACGTTGGGTTTCCGGCAGCGCATCGACCCGGCGGATCACCTGCGCGGCCATGACGTGGGTTTGCGCGGCGTATTCACCATCGAACGTCAGCTGGCTGTCGGCGTCCGCCACGCCCTGGCCCTGGCGCACCCGGCGGGCGCGCACTTCGTTGAGCCAGATCGAATGCAGAATGCTCAGCAGCCAGCGGTCCATGCGCGTGCCGGCCACATACTGCCCCGAACGCTCCAGCGCCCGCACGCAGGTGGCTTGCACCAGATCCTCGGCCACGTGCCGATTGCGCGACAGCAGCAAGCCGTAACGCCACAGACGCGCCAGATGTTGCCCGAGTTCGGCTCTGAAGGCCTGATCGCTGAAAATGTTCGCCTCCGCGTGTCGTGTCAGGTTTTCGATGAATCATTGATGGCTTCGGCCAGGTCCCGGTATTCCTCGCAGGTCGTGCCGCAGATCTTCTGGATGTGCTGCAACTGTTCCTGCGCCAGATCGACACGGCCCTTGATGACGTAAGCCTCGCCCAGGTATTCGCGGACCTGCGCGTACTGCGGATCGAGTTTCACCGATTGCAGGTAATAACCGATGCCTTCGTCAGTGCGCCCCAGTTTGCGCGTGGCGTAACCACGATAGTTGAGGGCCTTGGCGGTGTTCGGTTGTTCCAGCGTATCGAGCAGCGCCAGGGCTTCTTCATAACGGCCGGCCTTGGCCAGACGGTAGGCGTAGTCGGTCCGGTCGGCGTCGGGCACCAGCTGGCTGGTCTGCATCACGCACTTCTGGGTCTTGGTGTCGAACACCTGGCCTTTCGGGCAGTTGGGTTTCTGCACCGGCTCGTCTTCATCGCCGTGGGCCAGGGCCAAAGGGCTGGACAACATCGCGGCCACCAGCAACGGGGCGGCGAACATAACGGAACGGATAGTCATGGGCAAGGCTCCACAAGGGGTCATGTTTCCCTATGAACACCACAGGGTGAAAATTTATTCATTGCTTTGTCAGGCTTTGTTAAAGGAAAGCCCTTTTTCCGGCGCTATGCTCGTCAGCATTCGTTGTCGATCTGCAGTTCTACCATGGGAGTTTGGCCATGAAAGATCAGGTTCACCACTCGGCCGCCAGCGGCTACAAAACCGCTGCCGACACCTACGTCAAAGGCCGGCCCGACTATCCGCCGGCCGTCAGCGAATGGCTGACAGGCACACTGGGCCTCGATGGCCACAAGACCGTTATCGACCTCGGCGCCGGCACCGGCAAGTTCACCGGACGGCTGGTGGCGACCGGCGCCCAGGTGATTGCCGTGGAGCCGGTGGCGCAGATGCTGGAAAAACTGTCGCTGGCCTGGCCGCAGGTGCTGGCCGTCAGCGGTACGGCAACGGATCTGCCGTTGCCCGACGCCTCGGTGGATGCCGTGGTCTGCGCGCAGGCCTTTCACTGGTTTGCCAGTCGCGAGGCGCTGGATGAAATCGCTCGGGTCCTCAAACCGGGCGGCAAGCTGGGCCTGATCTGGAACCTGCGCGACACCCGGATCGACTGGGTGCCCAAGCTGGACGCCATCGTCAATGCGCTGGAAGGCGATACACCGCGCTTCTATACCGGCGAATGGCGCAAGGCTTTTCCCCATCCGGCGTTCGGGCCATTGCAGGCCCAGCACTTTCAGCATGGCCACACCGGCTCGCCGGAAGATGTGATTTTCAACCGGGTACGCTCCACCAGTTTCATTGCCGCGCTGAGCGATCAGCAGCGCGCGAAGATCGACGAGCAGATTGCTCAACTGATTGCCGGCGAGCCACAGCTGCGGGGCAGGGAGGTGGTGACGGTGCCTTACGAGACCGCCGCCTTCGTCGCGGTCAAGAACGGCTAGAGTCCCGCATTTGGCCGAACCGCCTTGCTGATGCCTTGTTATAGTTCGGGCCTCATTTCAGCCCGGTAAAGGATTTCTGCCATGACTCAATACACCGCCTTCAGCGTCGAACTGGCCGACAACATCGCCCATGTGCAGATCAATCGTCCGGAAAAGATCAATTCTATGAACGCCGCGTTCTGGAGCGAAATCGTCGAGGTGTTCCAGTGGATCGACGACACCGACGAAGTGCGGGTGGTGGTGCTTAGCGGTGCCGGCAAACACTTTTCCTCGGGCATTGACCTGATGATGCTGGCCGGTGTGGCCAATGAACTGGGCAAGGACGTCGGCCGCAACGCGCGTCTGCTGCGCAAGAAGATCCTGACCCTGCAAGCGTCCTTCAATGCGGTCGACAATTGCCGTAAACCGGTACTCGCAGCGATACAGGGTTATTGCCTGGGCGGCGCCATCGACCTGATCGCCGCCTGCGACATGCGCTACGCCGCCGAAGACGCGCAATTCTCGATCAAGGAAATCGACATCGGCATGGCGGCTGACGTCGGCACCCTGCAACGGTTGCCACGGATCATCGGTGACGGCATGCTGCGTGAACTGGCTTACACCGGTCGCACCTTTGGCGCCGAAGAAGCGCGCAGCATCGGCCTGGTCAATCGCGTCTACAGCGACAAGGACGGCTTGATCGAAGGCGTGATGGACATTGCCCGGGACATCGCCGGCAAGTCGCCGATCGCGGTCACCGGCACCAAGGAAATGATCAGCTACATGCGCGACCATCGCATCGACGACGGTCTCGAGTACGTTGCCACCTGGAACGCCGCCATGCTGCAATCCAACGATTTGCGCGTGGCCATGGCCGCCCATATGAGCAAACAGAAACCCGAATTTCTGGATTGAGAAACCATGACATCTCGCTGGACCACTGCAGTACTGGACACCGATCAACCCGGCGGCTGGGCCGTGGCGCGCAGCCCCGAGGGTTTCCTGTTCGATGACAACGGCGCGCTGTTCCCCCGGGAATGGCTCAAGCGCCAGGACTTGTCGATCCTCGCCGAGCACGGTATCGGTCATCTCGATGGCGAACCGGTGTATCTGCTGGAACTGCATAGCACCAGCGAGGTGCCGGGCTGCAGCTGGAAAGGCCTTCGGGCGTTCATGCTCGACGGCGATCACACGATCTACAAAGTGCTGGGCTACGCCGCGCAGATTGGCACTTGGGCGCGCGAACACCGGTTCTGCGGCAACTGCGGTCAGGCCATGACCCAGGTGCCACGGGAGCGGGCGATGTATTGCCAGCCCTGCGATCTGCGCAGTTATCCGCGGATTTCGCCGAGCATGATCGTGCTGGTGACCCGTGGCGATGAAGTGCTGCTGGCGCGCTCACCGCGTTTCGTCACCGGGGTCTACAGCACGCTGGCCGGGTTTGCCGAACCGGGTGAGTCGGCCGAGGATTGTCTGATCCGCGAAGTGCGCGAGGAAGTGCAGATCGAGGTGAAGAACATCCAGTACATGGGTAGCCAGTGCTGGCCATTCCCACACTCGATGATGCTCGGCTTCCATGCCGAATACGCCGGTGGCGAGATTGTCTGCCAGGAAGACGAGATCGAAGACGCCCAGTGGTTCAACGTGCACGATCTGCCGCCGTTGCCGGCGTCCAAATCGATTGCCCGATACCTGATCGACGTCTATGTGGCGCGGCGCTTAGGCCACGCTGAACCAGTGCTGCCAGGCTAGGCGCACGGTCAACCCCAGCACCACGGTGATGAACACCGGACGAATGAACTTGGCGCCGCCGCTGATCGCGGTGCGCGCCCCGAAGAATGCGCCAACCATCACCGACAGGCCCATGCTCAGGCCGATGATCCAGTCCACCTGCCCGGAAAACACGAACACCGACAGCGCCGCAATGTTGCTGACGAAGTTCATGCTGCGCGCCACCCCGCTGGCCTTGACCAGATCGATCGGGTACAGCAGCAGACTGCTGACCGTCCAGAACGCGCCAGTGCCGGGGCCGGCCACGCCGTCGTAGAAACCGAGGCTGAAGCCCTGGGTCGATTGCCACTTCTTCTTGATTGGTGCGTCGCTGTCCAGCGGCGCTTTCGGCGTGCCGCCAAACAACAGGTACAGGCCACAGGCGAAGACGATCACCGGCAGCATCTTGTTCAACCATTCGGCGGGCAGGTAATGGGCGACGATGGCGCCGGTCAGCGCACCGACCAGCGTGCCGACGATGGCGTGCATCCACTGCTTGGGGTGGAACAGCTTGCGTCGGTAGAAGGTGAAACTGGCGGTGGCCGAACCGAAGGTCGAACTCAACTTGTTGGTGCCGAGCACCAGGTGCGGCGGCAGGCCGGCGGTGAGCAGCGCAGGCGTGGTCAACAGACCGCCACCGCCGGCGATGGCGTCGATGAATCCGGCAATGAAAGCGACAAGGGCCAGAACGGCCAGGGTGGTGAGGTCAACGCTGAGTTCGAAAGGCATGGAATCGGCTTATTCGGCAGGGCGCAGAACTGGGCTGCGGGGAGGGCAGTCATGTTACTCATTTCCAGGTGTTGCGGCGACCCATATGGCCTCATCGCTGGCCAGTCCTTTCCCCGACTGTTCAACTGTTGCCCACCAAACAGGCACCCAACAAATCACCCTCCCACGATGCATGCCGATTGCCTGTATCCCCAATAAAACCGGGTCTCCCGCCGCTGGCACGCTTGCTGCTCTAGCTCACTCATCTTCATCAACTGTCCCGAGGACACGCCAATGAGTCAGCAAGCCGTTAAATTTGCCTACTGGGTGCCGAACGTCAGCGGTGGGCTGGTGGTCAGCAAGATCGAGCAGCGCACCGACTGGGGCATCGACTACAACCGCAAGCTGGCGCAACTGGCCGAGGCGGCGGGTTTCGAATACGCCCTGACGCAAATCCGCTTCACCGCCGGTTACGGCGCCGAGTTCCAGCATGAATCGGTTGCCTTCAGCCATGCGCTGCTCGCGGCCACCAGCAAACTCAAGGTCATCGCCGCGATCTTGCCCGGCCCGTGGCAACCGGCACTGGCGGCCAAACAATTGGCGACCATCGATCAACTCACCAACGGCCGGATTGCGGTGAATATCGTCAGCGGCTGGTTCAAGGGCGAATTCCAGGCCATTGGCGAGCATTGGCTGGAGCACGACGAGCGCTATCGTCGTTCGGAGGAGTTCATCCGTTCATTGCGAGGGATCTGGAGTCAGGACAACTTCACCTTCCGTGGCGATTTCTATCGCTTCGACAACTACAGCCTCAAACCGAAACCGCTGGGTCGCCCGGAAATCTTTCAGGGTGGCAGCTCCCGGGCCGCACGTGACATGGCGGCACGGGTGTCGGATTGGTATTTCACTAACGGCAACAGCGTCGAGGGCATCAAGGCGCAGGTCGACGACATTCGCGCCAAAGCGGCGGCAAACCATCATTCAGTAAAAATCGGGGTGAATGCTTTTGTGATCGCCCGAGATACCGAAGAAGAAGCCAAAGCGGTGCTGGCGCAGATCATCGATCAGGCTGACCCGGAAGCGGTGAATGCCTTCGGCGATGCGGCTAAACAGGCGGGCAGGGCGTCGCCGGAAGGTGAAGGTAATTGGGCCAAATCGACCTTTGAAGATCTGGTGCAGTACAACGACGGTTTCAAAACCAATCTGATCGGTACGCCACAGCAGATTGCCGAGCGGATCGTCGCGTTGAAAGCGGTGGGGGTGGACCTGGTATTGGCGGGGTTCCTGCATTTTCAGGAGGAGGTGGAGTATTTCGGTCAACGGGTGTTGCCGCTGGTGCGGGAGCTGGAGGCCAAAGCGCAATCGGCTCAGGCCGCCGAAGTAGCCTGAACACCAAAAAAACTGTGGGAGCTGGTTTGCCAGCGATAGCGGTCTGTCAGTCAACTCAGGTGTTGAATGTTCAATTGCTATCGCCAGCAAGCCAGCTCCCACAGCGATCAGGTCGATTTCAAGTTACAGACCCAGTTCCGACAACCCCGGATGATCATCCGGGCGCCGGCCCAGCGGCCAGTGGAACTTGCGTTCGCTTTCCTTGATCGGCATGTCGTTGATGCAGGCATAACGCTGGAACATCAGGCCGTGCTCGTCGAACTCCCAGTTTTCGTTGCCGTAGGAGCGGAACCAGTTGCCCGAGTCGTCGTGCCATTCATAGGCGTAGCGCACGGCGATGCGAGTGTCGGAGTAGGCCCAGAGTTCCTTGATCAGGCGGTAGTCCAGTTCCTTGGCCCATTTGCGGGTCAGGAAACCCTTGGCTTCTTCGCGGTTGTTGGCGAATTCGGCGCGGTTACGCCATTTGGTGTCCAGGGTGTAGGCCAGCGACACGCGCTCCGGGTCGCGGGAGTTCCAGCCATCCTCGGCAAGACGAACTTTTTCAATGGCCGATTCACGGTTGAACGGTGGCAATGGCGGACGAACTTCGGCTGCAGTAGACATGTTTGTCTCCCGATCTATTAACAGTTAAACAACGTGTCAGGCTTATTAAGGCGTTACAGGTCCAATAACTTTCGCGCCATGCATTGCGCATTATCGGCGGCACTGTGATCACCCATCACAAGCGCTATGGTAATGGCGCCGTCAATCAGGATCAGCAGCTGTTTGGCCAGCAGTTGCGGGTCCTCGGCACCATGTTCGGTACACAGCTCGCACAGGTAGTCGAGCAGTTTCTGTTTGTGGTCTTTGGCGACCTTGCGAACCGGATCCTCGGGATCACCGGTTTCGCCACTGGTATTGATGAAGGCACAGCCCCGAAAGCCTTCCGAGGCGAACCAGCCCTTGAGCACGGTAAACAGGTTGAGCAGGCGATCGGCCGGGGTTTCGGCCTGATCGACGGCGCTTCTGTACCAGTGCATCCAGCGCACGTCGCGGCGTTGCAGGGCGGCGACGGTCAACTCCTCTTTGTTGGCGAAGTAGCGGTAGATACTCTTTCTGGAAACACCGGCGGTTTTCACCAGAAGATCCATGCCGGTGGCAGCAATGCCACTTTTGTAGATCAACTTTTCGGTGACATCCAGAATGATGTCTCGGGTCGTGTCGTTGCGTGTGATGTCGTTCATGTGGTGAACAGTAGAACGATCGTTCTCCTTGGTCAAGCGAATATTTTGTTCATCTTGAATTTAGTGATCGCCAGCAGGCGGGTTCCCACAGGAAAATGCATTTCAGCCGAGGGAACCTGGCGGCTGGTGATGAAGTCATTACAGACACTCACAAGACCCGAAGGAGTTGATGGTGTAAGCTCTCGGGTTCTTCGGATTCGACCCATTGCGAGCCCTATGCCGTTGCTTTTCAAACGCTCTCTGCTGCCCAAACTGTGCAGCTTTCCGCTGACCGCCGAGGCCGTGACGATCCTGCCCGGTGCCGCCGATTTCCGCCGTTGCCTGCTGGAAAAAATCGCCCAGGCGACCCAGCGCATCTATCTCGTCGCGCTTTATCTGCAGAACGATGAAGCCGGCCAGGAAATTCTCGATGCCTTGCACGCCGCCAAACTCAAGCGTCCCGAGCTTGAAATCGCGGTGGTCGTCGACTGGCTGCGGGCTCAGCGCGGCTTGATCGGGGCCGGCAAACAGCCGGGCAACTCGGCGTGGTATCAGGAAATGACCCGCACCCACCAGAGCGTGGTGCCGGTCTACGGCGTGCCGGTGCAAACCCGCGAGCTGTTCGGCGTGCTGCACCTCAAAGGCTTCGTGATCGACGATTGCGTGGTCTACAGCGGCGCCAGCCTGAACAACGTCTACCTGCACAAGTTCGACAAGTACCGTTTCGACCGTTATCACGTGTTGCAGAGCCGCGAACTGGCGGATTCGATGCACCATCTGGTCAAGCACGGCCTGATCGAATCGAAAGCGGTGCATCGCCTCGACCTGCCGAACCTGCCGACCACCCGCAGCCTGCGCAACGACATCGGCGATCTGCGCAGCCGCCTCAAATACGCGGCGTACGACACCAGTGCCGGCAGCACGGCGCATACCGGCCTGTCGGTCAGTCCGTTGCTCGGCGTGGGCAAGAACAACCCGCTGAACCGGGTGATTCTGGAGCTGATCGCCAGTGCCCAAAAGCAACTGACCATCTGCACGCCGTACTTCAACCTGCCGCTGGGCGTGATCCGCGAGATCAACCGGGCGCTGGCGCGCGGCGTGAAGATTGACATCGTGGTCGGTGACAAGACCGCCAACGACTTCTACATCCCGCCGAGCGAGCCGTTCAAGGTGATCGCCGCGCTGCCGTATCTGTACGAGATCAGCCTGCGCCGTTTCGCCAAGCGACATCAGCGCAACATCGACAGCGGCCAGTTGAACCTGCATTTGTGGCGTGAAGGCGACAACAGCTATCACCTTAAGGGCATGTGGATCGACCAGCGCTACACGCTGCTGACCGGCAACAACCTCAATCCGCGGGCGTTCCGTCTCGATCTGGAAAACGCCTTGCTGATCGATGACCCGAAAGGCGAGTGGCTGGAGCCGCGTCGTCTGGAGCTGGAAAACATCTTCGAACACACCACGCGGATCGCACGTTTCCAGGATCTGGAAGCCTTGCCGGACTATCCGGCGGGTGTGGCGAAATTTCTCAAGCGTGTGAGCCGGGTGCGGGTCGAGCGGTTGCTCTATCGCATTCTCTAAGGTCTGAGATCCTTAGCGCAGCCTAAGGCGCCATCGCGGGCAAGCCCGCTCTCACAAGAACTGTGCCGGATCACGACTCCGTGAACGGCACAAAACCTGTGGGAGCGGCGGTGCGACGTTTCGACTTGCCCGCGATGAGGCACTACAGAGCGGTATAGAACTCAGTTCAGGCCCAATTTTCCACGCAATGTGGAAAGGTCTTCCGCCAGGGTATTGACCGGGCCGACCAGCGCCTTGCGGTCGTTGTCCTTCACCTTGTCGTAAGTCTCGAAACCACCGTCCCTGGTCTTGTACTTGGCCAGGATCTTGTCCACGGTGGCGAAGTTCTTGTCGACTTTGGCGACGAAGGCCTTGTCCTGTTTCTCGATCTGCGGACGGAACAGGTCGACGATTTTCTTCGCGCCGTCGATGTTGCCCTGGAAGTCGTACAGGTCGGTGTGGCTGTAACGGTCTTCTTCACCGGAGATCTTGGTCGCGGCGACTTCTTCGAGCAGCGCAGCGGCGCCGCCGACGACTTTTTCCGGCGGGAAGGTCAGGCCGGCGACGCGGGTCTGCAGGTCTTTCACGTCCTTGTTCAGGCCATCGGCCAGGGCGTCGAGATCCTTGGTGCTTTTTTCCGAGAACAGCGAGTATTCGATGCGGTGGAAACCGGTGAAGTCTTCGGCTTTCACGCCTTGCTCGTGGTCGTCGACGCGGGAGTCGATGGACGCGTCGAGGTCACTGAACAGCTCGGCGATCGGCTCGATCGACTCGTAATAAACGCGGGTTGGCGCGTAGAGTTTTTGCGCGGTGGCCAGGTCGCCTTTTTTCACCGCGTCGGTGAACTGTTGGGTGTGGCTGGCCAGTTCATCCAGTTGTTCGGTGACGTAAATCTTGTAGTCCGACACCGGCCCCACCAGATCCAGTGGTGCGGTTGCGGCGAACGCCGACAGCGGGGTGTTGAGCAAACCTAAGGTCAGCAATAACGCGAGTGGCGTTTTTTTCATGGGGGCGGCTCCTGTTGAATGCTATGCAGTTGTTTTTGGTTGAGTAGCGTCAAGCAGCGAACGACCGATGAAATCCTTGTCGCCCGTGACACCCGGCAGGGTGAAGAAGTAACCGCCGCCGACCGGCTTGAGGTATTCCTCCAGCGGTTCGCCGTTGAGGCGGGTCTGCACGGTGATGAAGCCTTTTTCCAGGTCGGCCTGGTAACAGATGAACAGCAGGCCCATGTCGAGCTGGCCGTTCTTGTTCACCCCGTTGGAGTAGTTGAACGGCCGGCGCAGGATCAGGTTGGCCTGGCTCGCGGCGGTGCGTGGGTTGGCCAGGCGAATGTGCGCGTCGAGCTTGGTCAGCTTGCCTTCCGGGTCCTTGCTGTAATCCGGGACTTCGGTCTCATGGCTGGCACCCATCGGCGCGCCGGTGGTTTTCACCCGGCCGATGATGCTTTCCTGTTCCTGCAACGGCGTGCGGTCCCAGCGTTCGACGAAGTTGCGGATGATCCGCACTGCCTGATAACTACCGTGGGCCGCCCAGGCCGGTTCGTCGCTGCCCGGTTGCACCCAGACGATGCGATCCATGGCCTTGCCGTCGTTGGAATCCGGGTTGGCCGAGCCGTCGCGAAAACCCAGGAAATTACGCGCCGATTGCGCCGGCACACCGGGCTTGGCCGGTGCTTGCGGCGGCACGCTGCCTTCCTGCTTCCAACGCACCAGCAGCAGGTCCGGCAGGTTCTTCACGATGTCGCGCAGGGCGTGGATGTTGGTGTCGGCGGTGTTGGAGCAGAACTGCAGGCTCAGGTCGCCGTGGCAGCAATCGGCTTCCAGCGCATCGTTGGGGAAGCCGACCATGCGCACCAGGCGCTTGGGTTTGGCGGACGCGAGGTCGAAGCGCTCGTCGAACAGTGACTCGCCGACGGACACGGTAATGGTCAGGTTGTCCGGGGTGACCACCGGGCCGAGGATGCCGGAATCCGGCGGCGGCAGCTTCGGATCGATCTGCGCCACCGGGCCGCCCTTCATCAGGAACGCGATGCGCTCGTTGAGGGTGCGGAACAAACGCTCCAGGTCTTCACGGTCGCTGGCCAGCACATCGAACGACACCAGCATGCCGGCCGCCGGACGCGGGGTGACGATGCCGCTCTGATGCACGCCGTGAAAGTCGTGATGATCCTGGGTCTTGTCGCTGCTCGGCGCTTCGGTGACTTGCGCAGGGGCGGCGGCCATCGCCGGGCAGCTCAGAGCGGTGCCGGCCAGTGCGACGCCGGCGGCGCCCATACCCATCAGTACGCGGCGACGTTGCAGGTTGAAGTGTTCGGAATCGTTCATCGGTAGTCGTCTTCTGCTTACAGGCCGGAGAGGCCGAGGGCGGGATCAATGGCGTCGAGGGCGTCGGCCAGGGCCTTGGCCTTGTCGGCGATCTGCTTGCGTTGCTCACCGTTGACGGTGTCGTAACTGGCGTAGCCATCCTTGACCTTGAAGCTGTTCAGCGAGGTATCAAAATCAGCCAGCGCACCGTCGATTTTCGGCAGCAGGTCGGCGGCGGATTTGCTCAGTAGCGGGCGCAGCAGTTCGACGACTTTGCGCGCGGTTTGCTGATTGGCCGCGAAGCCGTTGAGATCGCTGTGGCTGTAGCGCTCCTCTTCGCCGCTGGCGGCGCGCACGTCGGCGAGGGTGTTGAGGTTGCGCACGACGATTTCCACCAGTTGCTCCGGTGGCAGCGACTGGGCCAGCAGCTGTTGTTTCAGCGTGGTGACGTTGTCGAGCAAGCCTTGGGCAATCGGTGTCAGGCCGTCGAGTTTGCGTTGCTGGAACAGCGCGTATTCGAGGCGGTGGAAGCCGACGAAGGCCGGATCCTGCTCGCGTTTTTCGAAGTAATCGGCGCGGGCGTTGATGCTGTTGTCCAGGTCCGCCAGGCGTTGTGCGGCCGGGGCCAGACGCTGGTACGCGGCACGGGCCGGCAAGTACAAAGCCTGGGCCTGGGCCAGATCGCCGCTGTCGATGGCTTGATTGAGCGCCGTCACGGCTTTGATCAGCGCGCTGCCCTGACTGGCCAGATAGACGCGGAACTCCGACAGCGGCCCGACGAAGGCAACCATCGACGGCTTGGCCTTGGCGGCGGCATCCGAGGCGGCGGTCGGTGTCACGTGCAGGGTGCCGCGCGGGTTGCTCAGCAGGCCGCAGGTGATGGCGTAGTCGCCGGGTTGCAGGTTGGCGTTGATCACCTGGCTCAGGCCCGGCGCGATGTTCTCGCGCTCTTCGATCACCAGCACGCCGTCGAGGATTTCCCATTCCACCGCCCGGTCGGAGCGATTGACGATGCGGAAACTGGCGCGACCGGCCGGCACCGTCAGGGCGTTCGGTTCGCAGCTGTGCGGATGAATGTTGACCACCACTTCGTCACGGTTGTGCTGACGTTTGGCGGCGGCCAGTTTCGAGGCGTAGTAGAACAGGCCACCGGCGGCGATCATCACGACCACCGAACCGGCCACCGCCCAGCGCAAGGCGCGGGGAGGCGAGGCCTGAGGAATATTAGGCTTTGACATGAAGGCCCTTATTGGCTGGAAACGGAAGACGATTGGGCAGCAGGCTTGGGCGCTGGCATGAAGAACATGACCAGTGCCACCAGCAGATAAATCAGGTACGCGCCGAGGGTGCTGACGGTCGGTGCATCCTGATAACCGAACATGCCGGCCAGCACCGAGCCTAGCGGGCCGTCCATCGGCAGCGTCGCGCTGAAGTCGAAGAGCACGGTTTGCAGGTGGTTCCACACCCCGGCTTCATGCAGGGCCTGCACCGAGTTGGCGAGAATCCCGGCGGCGACCACGAGGATGAACAGCCCGGTCCAGCGGAAGAACGCCGACAGGTTCAAACGCATGCTGCCGCTGTAGATCAGGAAGCCGACGATCACCGCCAGGATCAGGCCGAGCAGGGCGCCGATCGGCGCGGCCGGGCCTTCGCTCTGCTGGAACACGGCGAGCAGGAAGAACACGGTTTCCAGACCTTCCCGGGCCACGGCGAAAAACACCATGGCAATCAGCGCGATGACCTGATGCTTCGACGCGGTCAACGCATGATCGAGGGAGGCTTGCAGTGAATGCTTGATCGAACGCGCCACCTTGCGCATCCAGAACACCATCGAGCTGAGAATGCCCACGGCCACCAGCCCGACCACGCCTTCGAACAATTCCTGCTGCTTTTGCGGGAATTCGGCGCTGACCAGCTCCAGGCCACCGCCCACCAGCAACGCCAGCGCAGCGGCGAGAAACACCCCGATCCACACCGCCGGCATCCACTGGCCACGGCCGGTCTGTTGCAGGTAGCTGGCGATGATGCCAACGATCAGCGCGGCTTCGATGCCTTCGCGCAACATGATCAAAAAGGGAACGAGCATTCGACGATCACTGTGTAACGAAATGAGGTTACAAGTTGTAACATAATGAAAGTCATTCTCACATGGCATTCATTGACATTTACCTGAACCTCAGCTGAACGAGTCTGAACATCCACGCCATCCAGCCAGCTGCGCTAAGATGCCCGCCACTCGAACAGCAACAGGATTGCGCGCGCTCCATGTCGGAAAAAGACACCATCGCCATTCAACTGGTGCGCGAAGCACTGCTGCAAAGTTGTGCCCCGGGCGTGGCCACGGAGGAAGTCTTGAGCAAGGTCGGGATTGCTCCGGCGCTGCTGTCCACCGATGACGTCCGCGTGCCGGCCAGCCAGTACGCGCGGTTGTGGCGCCTTCTGGCGCGGCGCGGCGATGACGAATTCTTTGGCATGGACCCACGCAAGCTGAAATCCGGCAGCCTGGAGTTCCTGTGCCGCAGCGCCATGGCCCAGCCGAACCTGGCTGCGGGGCTGAGCAGCGGTCTGAATTTTCTGTCGTTGATGCTTGAGCGTCTGCCGGCGCAACTGGTGCACCAGCAGAGTCTGGCGGAGATCGTTTTGCTGGAAGACGACCCGGAACCGCGCCGCGCTTTCACCTATTTCACCTACTGGATGATCGTCCACGGCGTGGCGTGCTGGCTGGCGGGGCGGCGAATTCCGATCCTGGCCATCGAGCTGCGCTGCCCGGCGCCGGATTTTTGTGATGACTATCGGGTGATGTTCTCGGAAAACCTGCGCTTCGACCGGCCGCGCACGCGGATGATTTTCGCGGCTGACGTGCTGGATCTGCCGATCAAACGCAGTGCCGAGGAATTGAAACGCTTCCTCGCCCATGCCCCGGCCAACATTCTGGTGAAGTACCGCGACCCGGACAGCCTCGCCAGCCGAATCAAGCAGGATCTGCGTCAGTTGTCCGCCGATCACTGGCCGGAAACCGACGCACTGGCCCAGCAGTTGTGCATGTCGGCCTCGACCTTGCGCCGACGTCTCGCCGAAGAAGGGCAGACTTATCAGGGTTTGAAGGACAGCGTGCGCAAGGAACTGGCGATTACCTGGCTGGCGGAGCCGTCGATCAGTTTTGCCGAGATTGCCACGCGGCTGGGGTTTGCCGATGCGAGTTCGTTCTACAAGGCGTTTCGCAAGTGGTCGGGGACCAATCCGGGGCATTACCGCAGCTTGATTCTCAACGAAGCGGTCTGATCCTCGAATCGACGCAAACCTTGGCCAAACCAGTCATCCACTTTGAGGGCTTTGACCATTGCCGCAGCCAGCGTGCGGCGCGAGTATTCCTCTGTTGTTTACGGTTCCCCAACCTAATAAAAACACAGAGGGATTCTGGCAATGCGCGATTACTTGTCTGCCACCCAGCAGTTTGATTATCAGCACACCGTGGACGCCGCACTCAGCGGTACGCTCGAGGCGCTCAACGCCTGCGTCGAATGTTGTGACCGTCACGCCTTGCCGGGGCGCATCGCGTTGTTCTGGGAAGGCCGCGACGGCGCCAGTGCGACGTACACCTTCAGCGACCTGCAGGACAAAGCCGCGCGTTTCGCCAATTTCCTTCTCGCCCAGGGCGTGCAGAAGGGCGACAAGGTCGCCGGCCTGCTGCCGCGCAACATTGAATTGCTGATCACCGTGTTCGCCACCTGGCGCATCGGCGCGGTGTATCAACCGCTGTTCACCGCGTTCGGCCCCAAAGCCCTCGAACATCGCCTGAACAGCTCCGGTGCCAAAGTCGTGGTCACCGATGCAGTCAATCGGCCAAAACTCAGCGAAGTCGCCGATTGCCCGACGCTGGTCACTGTCGGTGGTCCGAAAGGCCAGGGCATCGTTCGTGGCGATTTCAGTTTCTGGGCCGAGCTGCCCAACCATTCCAGTGTCTGCGAGCCGCTGATGCTGACCGGCGAAGACCCGTTCCTGCTGATGTTCACCTCGGGTACCACCGGCCCGTCGAAGGCGCTGTCGGTGCCGCTCAAGGCCATCGTCGCGTTCCAGAGCTACACCCGCGATGCCGTGGATCTGCGCCCGGAAGATGCGTTCTGGAACGTCGCCGATCCGGGCTGGGCCTACGGCATCTATTTCGGCGTCACCGGCCCGTTGTCGATGGGCCATCCGATCACGTTTTACGATGGCCCGTTCACCCTCGAAAGCACCTGCCGGGTGATCAACAAGTACGGCATCACCAACCTCACCGGTTCGCCCACTGCGTATCGCCTGCTGATTGCCGGCGGCGACGAGTTCGCCAAGTCGATCAAGGGCAAGCTGCGCATCGTCAGCAGCGCCGGCGAGCCGTTGAATCCGGAAGTGATCCGCTGGTTCGCCGACAACCTCGGCGTGGTCATTCACGACCACTACGGCCAGACCGAACTGGGCATGGTCCTGTGCAACCACCACGGCCTCGAACACCCGATCCACCTCGGCGCCGCCGGTTTTGCTTCGCCGGGCCATCGCATCGTGGTGCTTGACGAGCAGAACAACGAACTCAGCGTCGGCCAGCCCGGCATCCTCGCCATCGACCGCACACAGTCGCCGATGTGCTGGTTCGCCGGCTATGAAGGCGTGCCGACCAAGGCCTTCGTCGGCAATTACTACCTGAGCGGCGACACCGTCGAGTGGAACCCGGACGGCAGCATCAGCTTCGTCGGTCGCAGCGATGACGTGATCACCACGTCCGGCTACCGGGTTGGCCCGTTCGACGTGGAGAGCGCGCTGATCGAACACCCTGCCGTCGTTGAAGCGGCAGTGGTCGGCAAGCCCGATCCCGAGCGCACCGAACTGGTCAAAGCCTTCGTCGTGCTCAACCCGCAATACCGCGCCGAACCGGCGTTGGCCGAAGAACTGCGGCAGCACGTGCGCAAGCGTCTGGCCGCGCATTCGTACCCCCGTGAAATCGAATTTGTCAGCGAGTTGCCGAAAACCCCGAGCGGCAAATTGCAGCGCTTTATCTTGCGCAACCAGGAAATCGCCAAGGCTCAAGAGGCTGCGGCGCACAACGTTTCAGCTTGAATCCAAGGAAACAGTCATGCAGATCGAGAACAAGGTTTTTATCGTCACCGGCGGCGCGTCCGGCCTGGGTGCCGCCACCGCTGAATTGCTGGTGAACGCCGGCGCCAAAGTGATGCTGGTGGACATGAACGCCGAAGCCGTTGCCGCCCAGGCCCAGCGCCTCGGCGCGCAAAGCGTGGTGGCCGACATCAGCAACGAAGCCGCCGCCGAAGCCGCTGTTCAAGCAACGGTAAAAGCCTTCGGCAGCCTGAATGGTCTGGTGAACTGCGCCGGCATTGTTCGCGGCGAGAAGATCCTCGGCAAGAACGGTCCGCATGCGTTGGCGAGCTTCGCCCAGGTGATCAACGTCAACTTGATCGGCAGTTTCAACATGCTGCGTCTGGCGGCAGCCGCGATTGCCGAAAGCGAAGCCAACGCCGACGGTGAGCGCGGTGTGATCATCAACACCGCTTCCGTTGCGGCGTTCGACGGCCAGATCGGCCAGGCCGCGTATTCCGCGTCCAAAGGCGCCATCGCCAGCCTGACTCTGCCTGCCGCCCGCGAACTGGCGCGCTTCGGCATCCGCGTGATGACCATCGCCCCAGGCATCTTCGAAACCCCGATGATGGCCGGCATGACCCCGGAAGTGCGCGACTCGCTGGCCGCCGGCGTACCGTTCCCGCCGCGTCTGGGCAAACCGGCCGAGTACGCCGCGCTGGTGCGGCATATCATTGAAAACAGCATGCTCAACGGCGAGGTGATCCGTCTCGACGGTGCCTTGCGCATGGCCGCCAAGTAAGGAGGAATTCCCATGACCATCTCCAACGATCCGATTGTCATCGTCAGCGCCGTCCGCACCCCGATGGGCGGTTTTCAGGGCGAATTGAAAAGCCTGACCGCGCCGCAACTGGGCGCCGCTGCAATCAAGGCGGCGGTTGAGCGTGCCGGTGTGGCCGCCGATGCGGTCGATGAAGTGTTGTTCGGCTGCGTACTGCCGGCCGGTCTTGGTCAGGCGCCTGCACGTCAGGCTGCACTGGGCGCCGGGCTGGACAAATCCACCCGTTGCACCACGGTCAACAAGATGTGCGGCTCGGGCATGGAAACCGCCATTCTGGCCCACGACATGCTGCTGGCCGGCAGCGCCGATGTGGTGATCGCCGGCGGCATGGAAAGCATGTCCAACGCGCCGTACCTGCTGGATCGCGCCCGTGCCGGTTACCGCATGGGCCACGGCCGGGTGCTGGATTCGATGTTCCTCGACGGCCTCGAAGACGCCTACGACAAGGGCCGCCTGATGGGCACCTTCGCCGAGGATTGCGCTGAAACCAACGACTTCAGCCGCGAGGCTCAGGATGCTTTCGCCATCGCCTCTACCACCCGCGCCCAGCAGGCGATCAAGGACGGCAGCTTCAAGGACGAAATCGTTCCGCTGACCGTGACCGTCGGCAAGGAACAAGTGGTCATCAGCAACGACGAGCAGCCGCCAAAAGCGAAACTGGACAAGATCGCTTCGCTGAAACCGGCGTTCCGCGAGGGCGGCACCGTGACCGCTGCCAACTCCAGCTCGATCTCCGACGGCGCCGCTGCGCTGGTGCTGATGCGTAAGTCGCAAGCGCAAAAGCAGGGTCTGAAGCCGCTGGCGGTGATTCACGGCCACGCAGCCTTCGCTGACACCCCGGGCCTGTTCCCGGTGGCGCCGATTGGCGCGATCAAGAAGCTGATGAAGAAAACCGGCTGGTCGCTGGATCAGGTCGATCTGTTCGAAGTCAACGAAGCCTTCGCCGTGGTCGGCATGGCGGCGATGACCCACCTGGAAATTCCTCACGACAAGCTCAACATCCACGGCGGTGCCTGCGCCCTCGGTCACCCGATCGGTGCGTCCGGCGCGCGGATTCTGGTGACCTTGCTCTCGGCCCTGCGCCAGAAAGGCCTGAAGCGCGGCGTCGCGGCGATCTGTATCGGCGGCGGTGAGGCCACGGCGATGGCCGTGGAGTGCGTTTACTAACGTTGACAATGGACCCTGTGGGAGCGGCGCTGCGACGGTTCGACTTGCCCGCGATGGCGTTGGGGCAGACAGCCAATATGTTCACTGACACGGCCCCATCGCTGGCAAGCCAGCTCCCACAGGGTTTTGTGTTGTCACCGGATTTTAAGGATTTGCCATGATTCCCAATGACGACCAACAACAAATCCGCGACATGGCCCGGCAGTTTGCCGAGGAACGGCTCAAACCGTTCGCCGCCGAGTGGGATCGCGAGCACCGTTTCCCCAAGGAAGCCATCGGCGAAATGGCCGGGCTGGGCTTCTTCGGCATGCTGGTGCCGGAGCAGTGGGGCGGTTGCGATACCGGTTATCTGGCCTACGCCATGGCCCTGGAAGAAATCGCTGCCGGCGACGGCGCCTGCTCGACGATCATGAGCGTGCACAACTCGGTGGGTTGCGTGCCGATCCTCAAGTTCGGCAACGACGACCAGCGCGAACGCTTCCTCAAGCCGTTGGCCAGCGGCGAGATGCTCGGTGCTTTCGCGTTGACCGAACCGCAGGCCGGTTCCGATGCCAGTAGCCTGAAAACCCGCGCGCGGCTGGAAGGCGATCACTATGTGCTCAACGGCTGCAAACAGTTCATCACTTCCGGGCAGAACGCCGGGATCGTGATCGTGTTTGCCGTGACTGACCCGAGTGCCGGCAAGCGTGGGATCACAGCGTTCATCGTGCCGACCGACTCGCCGGGCTACAAAGTCGCCCGCGTCGAAGACAAGCTCGGCCAGCACGCCTCGGACACCTGCCAGATTCTGTTCGAAGACGTGAAAGTGCCGGTAGCCAACCGGTTGGGCGAGGAGGGCGAGGGCTACAAGATCGCTCTGGCCAACCTCGAAGGCGGCCGCGTCGGCATCGCCTCGCAATCGGTGGGCATGGCTCGCGCCGCGTTCGAAGCGGCCCGCGATTACGCCCGTGAACGTGACACTTTCGGCAAGCCGATCATCGAGCATCAGGCCGTGGCGTTTCGCTTGGCGGACATGGCGACCCAGATCGCCGTGGCGCGGCAGATGGTGCATTACGCCGCCGCCCTGCGCGACAGCGGTCAGCCGGCACTGGTCGAGGCATCGATGGCCAAACTGTTCGCCTCGGAAATGGCTGAAAAGGTCTGCTCCATGGCATTGCAAACCCTCGGCGGTTACGGTTACCTCAACGACTTCCCGCTTGAGCGCATCTACCGCGACGTGCGGGTCTGCCAGATCTACGAAGGCACCAGCGACATTCAGCGCATGGTCATTTCGCGCAATCTTTGAAAAGGAATCTGCACATGAGTTACGAAACGATTTTGCTGGAAACCCATGGCCGCGTCGGCCTGATCACCCTCAATCGCCCGCAGGCGCTGAATGCCCTGAATGCGCAACTGGTCAGCGAAGTGAATCGCGCGCTCGATGGGTTTGAAGCCGACGCGAACATCGGCTGCATCGTCATCACCGGCTCGACCAAGGCCTTCGCCGCCGGCGCCGACATCAAGGAAATGGCCGATCTGACCTACCCGCAGATCTACATGGACGACCTGTTCAGCGACAGCGATCGCGTGGCCAACCGGCGCAAGCCGATCATCGCCGCGGTCAACGGTTTTGCCCTCGGCGGCGGCTGTGAGCTGGCGCTGATGTGCGACTTCATCCTGGCCGGCGACAACGCCAAATTCGGCCAGCCGGAAATCAACCTCGGCGTGCTGCCGGGCATGGGCGGCACGCAGCGCCTGACCCGCGCGGTGGGCAAGGCCAAGGCCATGGAAATGTGCCTGAGCGGACGCATGATCGACGCGGTGGAAGCCGAGCGCTGCGGCATCGTCGCGCGGATCGTGCCGAGTGCCGAGTTGCTGGATGAAGCGCTGAAAGTCGCGGCGGTGATCGCCAGCAAGTCGCTGCCGATTGCGATGATGGTCAAGGAAAGCGTCAACCGCGCGTTTGAAGTGAATCTGACTGAAGGCGTGCGCTTTGAACGCCGGGTATTCCATGCGGCGTTTGCAACGCAGGATCAGAAAGAAGGGATGGCGGCGTTTGTGGCGAAGCGGCCTGCCGAGTTCCTGGGCAAGTAATAACGTTCGCCCCCACGCATTGCGTGGGGGCGATCAGTCAGAGCTGATAGTTCTTCAACTCCCGAGCAATCACCATCCGCTGTATCTCGCTCGATCCCTCGTAAATCTGGGTAATTCGCGCATCCCGGTAATACCTCTCCACCGGGTAATCCTCCAGATACCCATACCCGCCATGAATCTGAATCGCTGACGAGCACACCTTCTCGGCCATTTCCGACGCAAACAGCTTGGCCTGTGAAGCCTCCGACAGACACGGTTTACCCGCCGTACGCAGCCGCGCAGCATGCAAAATCATCAAGCGTGCTGCGTTGATCTGCATCTGCATGTCGGCCAGCAGGTTGGCGATGCTCTGGTGCTCGACAATCGCTTTGCCGAACTGCACCCGATCACGGGCATAACCCAGCGCCGCTTCGAACGCTGCGCGGGCGATGCCCAATGCTTGCGCCGCGATACCGATACGTCCGCCTTCCAGGTTGGAAAGGGCAATCGCCAGACCTTTACCGCGTTCACCCAACAGGTTCGCTTCAGGAATGCTGCAATTGTTCAGGGTCACCGCGCAGGTGTCGGAGGCGCGGATGCCCATCTTGTGTTCGGTGCGATCAACGATGAAACCTGGCGTATCAGTCGGCACCAGAAACGCCGAGATGCCACGTTTGCCCAAATCCGGATCGGTGACGGCGAACACGATCGCCAGTTTCGCCCGTTTGCCGTTGCTGACAAATTGCTTGGCGCCGTTGATTACCCATTGGCCGTCGCGCAGTTCGGCACGGGTGCGCAGGTTGTGCGCTTCGGAACCGGCCTGGGGTTCGGTCAGGCAGAAGCAGCCGATCACCGCGCCGCTGGCCAGATCCGCCAGCCAGGTCTGTTTCTGTTCCTCGCTGCCGTAATTGAGCACCGGCCCGCAGCCCACCGAGTTGTGGATGCTCATGAAGGCGCCGGTGGCGCCGTCGCCGGCGGAAATCTCTTCCACCGCCAACGCATAGGCCACGTAGTCGACGTAAGTACCGCCCCATTCCTCCGGCACCACCATGCCCAGCAGGCCGAGTTCGCCCATCTTCGCCACCAGACCGTCATCGATCCAGCCGGCCTTTTCCCAGGCTTGCGCGTGGGGGGCGATTTCGCCACGGGCAAAGTCCCGGGCCATGTCGCGGATCATTACCTGGTCTTCAGTCAATTCGAGATCGTGCATGGCTCAGCTCCCGCTCTCAGCGAAACCGTGGAAGAAACTCGCGACCTGTTCGGCGTGCAGCGCAGCCAGGGTCGGCGGATTCCAGCGTGGTGATTTGTCTTTGTCGATCAGCAGGGCGCGCACGCCTTCGATCAGGTCGCCGCGTTCGAACCACTGGCGATCCAGATGCAGTTCGAGGGCGAAGCAGTGTTCCAGGCTCAGGTGCCGGCCGCGACGCAGCATTTCCAGGGTCACGCCCATGGCCAGCGGCGAGCGGGTTTCCAGCAGGTCGGCGGTAGTGGTCGCCCATTCGTGGCTGTCGGCGACCGTCACGGCACGCAGTTGCTCGACAATGCTCGGCACGTCCGGCAACGCGAAGAAGTGATCGATGGCCGGGCGCAAGGCTTCAAGCGGCGCATCCGGCAGGGTTTGCACGGCGTGGCGGGCCAGCAGGTTTTGCAGATCCTTCAACGGCGTGTCGTGCCACTCCAGGTGATCGAGCTGTTCGTCGAGGGTGCCGAGTTGGCTGCTGTCCAGATACCAGTCGGCCAGCCCGCAATACAGCGCATCCGCCGCACGGATCTGCACGCCGCTGACGCCCAGATAAATCCCCAGCTCGCCGGGAATCCGTGGCAGGAAATAACTGCCACCGACATCCGGGAAATAGCCGATCGCCACTTCCGGCATCGCCAGACGGCTCTTCTCGGTGACCACCCGCAGATCAGCGCCTTGCACCAGGCCCATACCGCCGCCGAGGACGAAACCGTCCATCAGCGCCAGCACCGGTTTGCGGTAATGGTGGATCGTCAGGTCGAGGGCGTATTCCTCGACGAAGAAATCTTCGTGCAGCGTATCGCCGTTTTTATGGCTGTCGTACAGCGATCGAATGTCGCCACCGGCACAGAAGGCTTTCTCGCCGGCACCGCGCAGCACGACCGCGTGGATATCGGCATCGGCGGCCCAGGCGTCCAGGTGTTGCTGGAGCTGGCGCACCATGTCGAGGGTCAGGGCATTGAGGCCTGCGGGGCGGTTGAGGGTCAGATGACCGATGTGATTGCGAACCTCGGCCAGCACTTCGTGTGGCGTGGCATCCATGGACGAAGTCCGCGGGGATGAAGCCTGAGCAGTCATCACTAACTCCCTGCTTTTATTGTCTTTATTCGAGAAGCTCGCGCGCGAGCGTTACCGGATCGTAACAGTGCAAATTTGCCATGTACAACGGGGATATGTGCATGGGGTGTCTGCATTTTTGCCTTGTCTGGAAAGCGGCTTGCAGACGCTGACTCGAGTCCCTTTCATTACTCTGCGCGAAGCTGTGCCTGAAGGGTTCGGGCGCAAAGCAGCAGTGCTCGTCGGGCTTCATCATGGGCGGCCGGGTAGTTCATGAAACCGTGGCGCATCCCTGAAAACTCTTTGTGTTCGACAGTGACACCCGCGGCCCGCAGTTGCGCAGCGTAAGCACGGCCTTCATCGCGCAGGACATCAAGTCCGCAGGTGATGATCATTGTCCGGGGCAATCCATGCAGCGAGTCACTGAGCAGGGGCGACAGCCGTGTATCCACGCGCGATGTTCCGGGTGGCAGGTATTGGCCGAGGTACCATTCGAGCAGGTCGACAGTCAGTCCATATCCTTGCCCGAATCTCGTGTGGGAGCGGCGGCGATTGTGACAGTCGAGCAGAGGGTAAAGCAGCAGTTGAAAGCAGATACATGGCTTGTCACATTTAGCGTCGCGCTGGCTGATGACGGCGGCCATCCCGCCTCCTGAACCACCCCCTGCGACTGCAATGCTTGAAGTATCCAGCTTGCAATCGGCGCCTTGACGTGTCACCCACTTGAAAGCTGTCCAGCAGTCTTCCAGAGCTGTCGGAAACAAGTGTTCCGGAGGGCGGGCGTAATCAACGGCGACGACGGCGCAACCAGCCCACTCACACATCAACCGACAGAACCCGTCATGCGTGTCCAGGTCTCCCGTGACCCAACCACCGCCATGGAAGAAAACCAGCACGGGAAACGGCCCCTTGCCTGGTGGCGCGTAGAGACGCAGCGGCAGTGACCGGCCATGGCTTTCGATCGCCAGATCATGAACGCAGGTGACTTGCGCCTGACGCAACGCCGATCTGGCGTCCTCTACAGTCAACGAGGTTTCATCCACGGCCGCAGTCCTTGCCCGAACGGGCCTCTGCCTCGATCTCGATAACGTATTCAGGGCTGACCAGTCGAGAGACTTCCAGCAGCATTGTCGTCGGTGGATACCCTTCGAAAAACTCTTTGTGCGCCCGCGCGATTTCTGGCAAGAGATCCATGTTGGTGGTGTACATGCGCGTGGCAATGATGCGGGTACGATCCTCACCCAGTTGCTTTAGCGCCTGTTCGATGATTTTCAGACATCGCCGTGTCTGGGCATAGGCATCGCCGGGTTTGAAGGGCTTGCCGTTCTTGCGAAATGCCACCGTACCTCCGACCAGAATAGTGTTACCAGCCTTCACGGCTCTGCAGTAACCGGCAAGGCGTTCCCAAGGTGCTCCGGAATAAACACGTTTGAATTTCATGGTTCAGACTCCTGTTCCCAGATCGACCGGAAGCGTCTTCAACCCCCGGAACTGCAAGTTGCTGTTGCGCCACGTGGCAGGCCGCCGCGCGATGAGGTGCAAGTGGGGGAAGCGTTTCAACAGCGAGCTGAATACAATCTCGGCCTCAAGTCTGAACAGCGCCGTGCCCATGCAGAAATGTTCACCTCTTCCAAACGTCAGGTGCTCGTTCTTCGCACGACGAATGTCGAATTTGTCGGGATCGGGGAACTTTTCCGGATCACGATTGGCGGAGGCCCGGATCAGGTAAACCAGCTGCCCTTTTTTCATCGTGACGTCATCGATGGTGACGTCTTCCATCAGCAACCGATGGCTCAGGGAGCCGGCAGGATCAAAGCGCAGCATTTCTTCAATGAAGGAGCCGATCAATGTCGGGTCTGCCAACAGGGCTTCGAGTTGTTGGGGATGCTTCAGTAAATGCAACAGGCCGAGGCATAGCTGGTCTGCGCTGGTGGTATAACCCGCCACCAGAATGAACACGATCTGTGCCCGCACTTCATCAAGACTGGCGGCGCTGTTCTGGCCACTCTCCAGTACCCGGCTCACGAGATCATCCCTGGGTTGCCTGCGCCGTTGTTCAATGAGCTCAGCGAAAAAGGCGTACATTTCCTTGATGCCTTCCAGAGCCTGGTCCGGCCCCTGATCCGCGTCCTGGCTGCCGCCTAGAAACATGACGATGTCTCGTGTCCAGCGGCGAAGCCTCAATGCCTCGTCATCCTTCATGCCGTAAAGCCTGGCCAGAATCAGGGCGGGGACCCGGTCGAAGAGCGCGGTCTTCAAATCGATCTGTCCGTGCAGGCAGGACAGCTCTCGATCAGTGATGTCTTGAATGATTGTCCGCAAGGCCTCGATGGAGCGAGGGGTGAAGGCATTGCCCAGCAAGTGGCGACTGGCCTTGTGAGTATCGCCATCCTGGGAATACATCCACCTGGACGCCAGCTTGATGAATTCGTTCAGATGCGTACGCTTGTTTTCAGGTACACGTGCGTTGATCAGTTGTTGCATGCGGTTTGAAGAAAATCGTCGGGAATCGGCCTGTGCGGCGATGACATCGCAATAACGGGTCAAAAACCAGGCCTGTAAGTGTTCGCACCAGTACACCGGCTGATGTTTTCGCAGCCACGTATAGGCCCGGTAAGGGTTACGAATCGTGTTCCGGTTCGAGAAGTCCGGCTTGCTGTCGTACAGCGGTTTTGTGAAGTGCTTTACGTAGTTCTTTTTGTCGATGGGGGCCCTGACCAGCTCTGACGGCGGTTTGAGCAGCTTGTTTAACAAGATCAGTTGAGCTTCGGTGGCGTTCTGCTCCAGCTTGGTGCTGGCAACAAGCTCCCATTCGTAAAGTTTCGGCGAAAAGACGTGGACGATGTCTTCGAATATCTCGGATGACACGAGCGGATGGTGTTTACCCTCGTTGATGATCAGATCCAGCGCTCGAGCATAGGTGAGCGCAACCGCCTGGCGATGGGAAAAATCGCCGGCACGGCGACACTGATCGACAATCAGCGATTCAATTCGCTGGGCGATGTTCTCGTTGGCAAATCGTGGCCGGTTGATGGCGTCCCGTGCAACCTGACAGCACAGGATGTTGTTATCGCCCGCGAAGGTGGTGCTGATGCCGTGATCCATGACCAAGGTGACAATTCGGTTGTGATGGTGGAAGCCTTGCGAACCACAAAGCTCCCTGCATGCACTCATGACTTCGAGACCCAGCCAGGTGCCGACACTTTTGACGACAGCGGCGAGAATATGCAGCTCCTTTCGCCGTGCTGGCTGATGCCAGCACGCTTCGAACCGCGACAGAACCGCCTGCTCCAGCAACTTCAGGGCCAATACCTTAAGTTGTTCGGCATACAGCCGTTGTCGGAAAAGTGCCTTGGTCAGGAGAGACTGGCTTCCCTCGTTCCCCTTGACCAGGCGATGGCAAGCGAAACGGTACGCCAGATAAACACACATGCCGGCGGCACCACGGGCGCCAGCGATGAGGAACAGGCGCTCCTGGATGAATGTCTGCATAGCGCTTTTCAGGCGCTCCTTTGGCGGGATCTCACTGCTGAAAACGCCTTGCGCAGAAAACCTGGCATAGCGTTGCATCAGTGCGTCGAGTGGCAGCTTCATGTTGCAAAAACGGATGCCGGCAACTTGATTGGCGTGAATCCCTCCCTTGGGATCGCAGGTGGTGATCCTGACAGCTGGCAGGAGCGGGCCATTCTCTTCCTCGCGAATTCGTACCCGAAACCAGTGCAAGCCCTCATCCACACCCTTGACGATCAGACGTCCCAGCACCATGACCACCGCCGCCGCGTGCAATGCGTTGCCTATCCAGAACTTGCAGGACTGCGGCGTGGGTGAGTTCAGAATCAGGCAATGTTTGTGTGGGTCGTAGTTGATCGTGGTCTGCAGGTTAGCCACATCGGAGCCGCTGGCGATCTCCGTGCAACCAAAGGCGTAAACCGCTTTCAGTTGGCAGATTTCCTGGTGGTACTGCGCAATCTGGTGCTGACTGCCGTGTGCAAAAAATGCGTCGCCGGCAATGAAGTGGTCGACGATGCAGGCAAGCAGGGAGTAATCCACGGCACCGATCAATGCTGCACGTTCAAGCATCAACCGGAATTCAGACTGACGGGGTTGGCTCAGCCACATGGCATTGGTCATGAGCCCGTTGCCGATGATTGCGCGCATCCGATCGATATTCAGATCCATGTATTCGCGCAGAGACACGCGATGGCGCTTTTCGGGGTCGAACAGGGGCTTTTGCAGCAACTTCAGCAATGGGTCGCTCATGAAACGGTCCTCTCGCAGATTTCGAAACCATGGATTCGAAAACCACCAGATTCACGGAGCTGGCGAAAAACACACGTGCCCGCATGCTACAGGCGGGGCATTTGGGCGGACTGCTGGTTACGCAGAAATGCGGTGTTTGAGGAAAGTAACGTTTCAGTCAAAGCGCAAAGCCAGCTCGCTTCTCAACAACGTTGAGCGTTTTTCCATAGCCAGACTACCGATGTCATCGCTACTGGGCATTACAGCGGGCCAGACTTCCAAGTGAAAGGCAGACAAATCTGTGCGGTACAAAGCTGAAAAGTAGTCGTTGGTCATGTCTTGGCAAGGGCGTTCGACCACCTTCGGTCGGATCACGTATTACCTGCGACCACCCAGCACTTCACCAATGCTCCGCCGTTTGGCGTGCAGTTCACTAGCATGAATCAACTGTTCCAGATCCTCCGGCGTGACATCGATGAACGCCTCCATGTCCGCCAGTGCCCGTTTCAGGTCCTCGGCCGTGATGGCCTGAATGTCGACCGGTACCAGGGCCGGCGCCGGTTCGGCGGGGCGTTTCGGGTAGCGGATGCGGGTGAGGTTGTTGTAGGCCAGTGCGGCCAGCAGCAGGCAGGCGGCGCTGAGCATCACCGGTTCCAGGGCTTTCCAGTCCATGGCGATGGTCATCGGGTCGGCCAGCACCATGGTCAACGCGACGGCGCCGGCCGGTGGGTGCAGGCAGCGCAGCCAGCACATCAGGATCAGCGCCATGCCCGCCGCGAGGCACGCGCTGCCAAGGGTTCGGCCGAGGACGTGGGCCACCAGCAACGCGACGACACCGGCGCACAGGTAGCCGCCGATGATCGACCACGGCTGGGCGAGGGCGCCGGAAGACACGGCGAACAGCAGCACCGCCGAGGCACCCAGCGGGCCGATCAAGTGGTAGGCCACTTCAATGCCGAATACCTGACTGCACGCCCATACGCTGAACAACGTGCCCAGCGCCATGCCGATGGCGGCGCGGCTCCATTCGGTGGGGCGGGTGTTGATGGCGGCGGGCAACCAGCGAGCGAGCATGCAGAATCGATCCTTTGCGAAATCCGGGGCAAAAAAAAGGACTTGTCCGTAAACGCGGAAAGTCCTTCGAAGTGTTCCAACTATTGGGGGAGGAACGCGCACAGTGTGCCAAGCAATCACGATGCTGACAAATTCATATAAATGCAGTTTCAGTGCATTATTTGTGAAGTAAAGCCACGCGGCGCCCGCTCATGAAACACAGGAAACCGCCCATCGCAGTCAATGCGCTGAGGGCATAGAACATGGTCGGCGCGGGCGTGTGCATCAGCAGGAAGCCGCAGATCACCGGACTTAGCGCGCCGCCCAGTGCCGCCAGATTCTGCGCGCCGTAGTAGCTGCCGCGCAGTTCTTCCGGGGCCAGGGTATCGACGAACAGGAATTCCGACGGGTAAATGATCATCTCGCCGAGGGTGAAGATGAACATCGCGATGCACCACGTCACCAGGCTGTCGGCCAGGCTGAAGCCGATTAAACCGAGGATGAACAGGCTGGTGCCGGCGGCGATCCAGTAGCGCAGTTTTTCCCGATTGAGGAAGCGACCGATCTGGTACTGCAACAGGATTACCGCGATGGCGTTGCAGGCGAGCAGGGCGGCCATGGTTTGCAGGGCGCGCTGCGAGTCTTCGACCACCAGCAGGTATTGCGACAGGTACAACGTGAAACGCCCGTGAACCACGGTGCTGAGCAGACAGCCGCAGGTGAACATGATCAGCGTGCGGTCGTTTTTCAGGGTGATGAGGGTTTTCAGGAAGCCTTGCGGCTGGCCGATGGCGGCGACCGGGTTGGCATCCCTGGGGATGCCGATCATCGGGAAAATACTGCCGAAGGCGATGCCGGCGGCTATCAGGAACGGCGCAATCGGGTACACCCCGGCGATCACCACACCGAGCATCGGGCCGGTGGCGTAGCCGATATTGGTCAGCGTGTAGCGCAGGGAAAACGCCCTGGCCCGTTGGCCCATGGGCAGGTTTTCGCTGAGGATCGCCTTGGAGCCGATCAAGAACAGCGCCGAGGCGGTTTCAGTGATGACCAGGGTGGCGGTCGTCAGGTACAGGTCTTTGGCGAAGGTCAGCAGCACGAAGCCGATGGCGCTGGAGAGCATCGCCAGAATCAGCAACCGGCGCTTTTCCAGCCGGTCGATGATGTAGCCGCCGTACAGCGCAAGCAGGGTGGCGATGAACACCGCGATGCCCAGCAACAACCCGACGTCCTGTTGGTTGAGGCCGAGCTTGTTGCTCAAAAACAGGGTGAGCAACGGGCTGGTGATGGCGCGGCTGACGACGATGGTCAGCGAGACGATCATCAGGCGGCGGATAACGAGCGAGTAGGTAGCCACGGAAAATCAAATGTCCTTATTCGGTTAACAGGTGCTCGAGATCGCGCACGGAAGCCAGCGTTTGCAGTTGCCGCAACTGCACCAATAACGGCTCAGCCTTGACCGGTAAAATGACCCGCAACGCCAGACTGAAAAACTTCTCCTCCAGCGCCGCCTCGCTCAGCGGATTGCCCGGCGCGCCCAGCGGCACCTCGACACACAGGCTCGCCTCACGCCCGTCGCGGCTTCGAACAATGACCACCGGCTCGCCATCCTCCGACAGTCGCTCATCCACTTCAAGGCGAATGCGCGTCAGCCAGTGGGCAATGCGCGGATCGTTGCGCGGCTGTTCGTCGTAAGCCTCGAGTCGGCAATGACCGTGCACCAGTCGCGCAGCGAGGGAATAGGGCAGGCTCATCTGCGCGGCGGCCAGACTGCGGGTGTCGCGACCGCCGCACATGTCGAGCAGAAAGCCGCACAGATTCACCTGGACGTCTTCCACCTGATCCGCGCCGACCTGCAGTTGCTCCAGCAACAAGCCGAGCGCATCGATCGCCGAATGGGTGCCGCGGCACGCGGCGTAGGGTTTGATCGAGCAGCGCGCGAGTTTCCACACGCGTCCCAATTCGGCATCCAGCGCATCCGGTTGTGCGCTGCCCGGCGCCAAGGTCTTGAGAAATCCGCCCCAGACATCCTCGAACAACACCGACGGCCCGCTGACGCCTTCGCGGGCAAAGCGCGCGGCGAGCAAACCACCCTCGGCCGCCCGGCCGCTGTGCAGTTTCTTGCTTTGCGAACCGTCATGAATGAACGCCCACAACCCGCCGCTGAAACTGCCAGCGATCCCCAGCGCCGACACGGTTTGCCCGACATCCAGCGCAAAGATCCGCGCGCAGGCCGCCGCCGCGCCGAACACGCCGCAGGTGGCGGTGGAGTGCCAGCCGGCGCCGTTGTGCGCCGAGTAACTGCCGCAGGCTTCCAACACCCGCCGGCCGATTTCGTAGCCGATCACCACGGCGGTGATGAATTCGCGACCGTCCACCGGCCGATTCACCAGCGACAGCGCGGCCATCACCGCCGGCAGCACCACCGCGCCGGAGTGATCGCAACCTCCGGTGTCGTCCAGTTCCAGCGCATGGGCAGCGATGCCGTTGAGCAACGCCGCATGCCCCCCGCCGACCCGCAACGACGAACCCCAGACCAGCGCGGTGCCCGGTTCGGCACCGAACACCTGCCGCGCCTGAAGCGCCACCGCACTGTCGGCCCCGGCCAGTGCCGCGCCGAAGGTGTCGAGAATGTGTCGCTTGGCCTGTTCCACCAACGCTGGCGGCAGGTCTTCAAAGCGGGTCTCGACGCAAAACTGCGCCAGCCGCTGCATGCGTTCAGTCATACGAGGTAGTCCCGGTAATGGCGTTCATACACCGAGGCCGGATGATCCTGCGCGACCGGCGCCGCCGTTTGCGCCCACCACTGCGCGACTTCGGCGCCAGTGGCGATCCACACGTCGTCATGCTGTTGAATGCCTTGCAGCAATTCGCGCAACACGCCGATGCGCCCCGGCGTGGCGATGATTTCCGGGTGCAGGCGCAGCACGTAGCACAGGCCGAAACGATGGAATCCGGCGAAGTCCATTTGCAGGTTGCCCAGGGTGTGGCTGTAAGAGGCGATCCGCGATTGCGCCGGCGGTACGGCCGGGCTCAGGTTGAATGCGAAGTAGGGTTCGTCTTCCAGTTCGTAATGCAGCGGCAGCTCGACCACTTCGGGCGCGGTCGGGTGCAAGAACGGCAGATCATCGCCTCGCCAGGATGACGACCAAAGAATGCCGTGACCTTTCAAGGCTTCGATGAAGCCCGGCGCGCCGTTGCCCGCCGGAACCCGGAAACCGTTCGGACGCACGCCAGTCAATGCTTCCAGCGCTGCACAACCTTTGGCGACTTCCGCACTCTGCGCCGGCAGATCCAGCGTGTCGTAATCCTGATGGCGGTAACCGGCGCAGGCGATCTCATGCCCGTCAGCCTGGATGGTTGCGATGTGTTGCGGGTTTTCCTCGGCAACGATGCCGGGCACGAACCAGCTGCTGCGCACCCCGAGTTCCCTGAGCAGACCGAGCAATCGCTCGACGCCGCGTTGGGTGCCGTAGCGCCACACCGACAGCGTCTTGTCGCGCCCGGCGACTTCCGGGGCCTGGGTGAGAATGCCGTGGATGTCGTTGTAATCGACAGTCAGTACCACCGCACAGCGTTTGCCGGCGGGCCAAAGGTTGTCAGCGTCAGCCATGGTGATGCTCCTTCAGCCACCAGCGGGCGACGTCGCGGCAGGTGGCGAACCACACGTCATCGCGCTGGCGCATGTGTTCGAAGAGTTTCTCCAGCAACAGGATGCGTCCCGGTTTGCCGGTGATTTTCGGGTGGAACAGGGTGGTCAGGCACAGGCCTTCGTCCATCGCCCCGTCGTACTCGCGCTGCCAGTTGTCGAGGGTCAGCTCGTAGCTGGCGGTGCGGTCGAGGCCGGACGGAAAGTTCGGTGCGCGGGTGTAGGCGAGGGAGGCGTAGTCGTCCATTTCCCAGCGACCGGGGATTTCCACCAGTGGCGTGTCGTGGCCGGGGACGTTGACCAGGTACGGGCGATCATCGCCGCGCATGCTGCTGGAATAGATGACGCCGTTGTCCGCCAGCATCGCCGGGGTTTCGGCGCGCCAGTCGCCGGATGGCGTGCGAAAGCCCTCGGCGCGGATGTGCAGGTATTGCCAGAACACGTCGCGGGACTTGTTCATCACGGCCTGTTGCTGGTCCAGCGTCAGGGCGTAGAAGGATTCGTGTTTGTAGCCGTGGTAGGCGACTTCATGACCGCGCTCGACGATGGCCTGGCACTGTTTCGGCCAGTTTTCCACGACCCAGGCGGGGACGAAGAACGTGGTCGGGATCTTGAAGGTGTCGAGCAGATCCAGCAGGCGTGGCAGGGCGCGGTAGGGGCCGTAGCCGCCGAAACCGAAGTATTCGGGTTTGTGCCAGATCGAGTTGTTGAGCATGGCGCCGCCGGTCGGGCCGTCGAGGTCGAAGGCCAGGGCGAGGCAGGCTTTGTGCTGGTCGGGCCAGGTGGGTTGCAAGGAGGACATCGATAACTCTCCAACTGTTCACGACCCCTGTGGGAGCTGGCTTGCCAGCGATGAGGCCGGTACATTCAACATTGATGTCGACTGATCGAGCGCCATCGCGGGCAAGCCCGCTCCCACAGAGGAACCAGTTACTTGCCGGCGTTAATGGTCACATCCTTGATCGCACCCAGCTCCAGATCCCATTTCTTCAGAATCGCGCCATAGCTGCCGTCATCCACCATGCTCTGCAACGCCACTTTCACCGCTTCACTCAGCTCCGGCTTCTTCTTGCTCACACCCAACCCGGTGAACTGCACGGAGATCGGCTGGCCGACCGTTTTGTACATGTCCTTTTCCTGGGTCTTGAGGTACGACAGGGTTTCGCTGCCCTGCATCGCCGCATCGATGCGGCTCTGGCGCAGTTGCGCACGGGCGTCGGCCGAGCCTTCGGTGCCGATCACGTTGATCGCAGGTTTGCCTGCGGCTTCACAGTGTTCCTTGCTCCACGCGGCGATTTCAGCCGGGAACGTGGTGCGGCGGCTGGTACCGACTTTCTTGCCGCACAGGTCGATGATCTCGTTGGTGGCGGTGTTCTTCTGCAGGGTGTAGAACTGCGGTCCGCTGGTGAAGTAGTCGACGAAGGTCACGCTGGCCTGGCGCTCGGCGGTGTCGGTCATGCCCGACAGGACCATGTCCACGCGCTCGGTGGTCAGGGCGTTGATCATTTGCTCGAAGCCGGTTTCCTGCCACTTGATCTTCACCCCGAGGCGTTCGGCCAAGGCGTTGCCCAGGTCGTAGTCAAGGCCGGTGAGCTTGTTGGTGGCCGGGTCCTTGAAGTCCATCGGCGGATAGTTGGGCATGATCGCGACGACGATCTCGCCTTTTTCCTTGATGCTGGCCGGCAACTCGGCGGCCACGGCGAAACCGCAAGACATCAGGGAGGTGAGTACTGCTGGAATGACGAAGTTCTTCATGGACGTTCTCTTATGAGTGTTGTGAAGGCCAAAGGGGCCTCAGGTTCGAACGGCAGAAATGAAGCTTTGGGTGCGCGGGTTTTGCGGACTTATTAGTATTTCTTCGGGGCTTCCAGCCTCCACGATCTGCCCGCCGTCCATGAACACCATGCGGTTGGAAACCTCCCGGGCGAAGCCCAGTTCATGGGTGACGACGATCATGGTCATGCCGGTCTGCGCCAGATCGCGCATCACCGACAGCACCTCACCGACCAGTTCCGGGTCGAGTGCCGAAGTGGGTTCATCGAACAGCATCAGCTTGGGTCGCATGGCCAGGGCGCGGGCAATCGCCACCCGCTGCTGCTGACCGCCCGAGAGTTCAATCGGGTAGCTGTTGCGTTTGTCGGCCAGGCCGACCCGGGCCAGCAGTTCCAGGGCTTCTTCGTGCGCCTCCTTGGGCGAACGCTTGAGCACCTGGCACGGGCCTTCGATGATGTTTTGCAGCACGGTCATGTGCGGGAACAGGTTGAAGCGCTGGAACACCATGCCGGTGGCCAGGCGCTGGCGGGCGATCTGCGACTCGTTGAGTTCGTGCAGTTTGTGCCCGACGACGCGGTAGCCGACCAGTTCGCCGTCGACCCAGAGGCCGCCCTTGTCGATCTTTTCCAGTTGGTTGACGCAGCGCAGCAGGGTGCTCTTGCCCGAGCCGGACGGGCCGATGATGCACAGCACTTCGCCTTGCTCGACTTCGATGTTGATGTCCTTGAGCGCGTGGTACTGGTCGTAATATTTGTTCAGGCTCACGGCCTTGACGATGTTTCTCATGACGGATTCCTCAAGAACGCTTGCCGGCGCCGCGAGCGAAACGACGCTCCAGACGGCTTTGACCAAAGGACAGGACGGTGACGGTGGCCAGGTACCAGATACCGGCGACGATCAGCAGCTCCATGACCCGGGCGTTGGCGTAGTAAATGTTCTGGGCGTTGTAGAGCAGTTCCGAGTACTGGATGACGCTCGCCAGCGAGGTCATTTTCACCATGCCGATGAATTCGTTGCCGACCGGCGGAATGATGATGCGCATGGCCTGGGGCAGGATGATCCGGCGCAGCGCCTGCAGGCGCGGCATACCGATCGACTTGGCGGCTTCGTACTGGCCGGTGTCCACCGACAGCAGGCCGGCGCGCACCACTTCGGCGGTGTAGGCGCCCTGGTTGATGCTCAAGCCGAGCAGGGCAGCCACGAACGGGGTCATCAGGCTCACGGTATCGAGCTGGAACAGACCGGGAATGCCGATGGTGGGGAAGATCAGCGCCAGGTTGAACCACAACAGCAGTTGCAGAATCAGCGGCGTACCGCGAAACAGCCAGGTGTAGGTCACTGCCACGTAGCGCAGGATCGGGTTGGCCGACATGCGCATGATCGCGGTGATCACCCCGAATACGATGCCCAGCGCCATGGCCAGCACGGCCATGATGATCGTGTTGAACAGGCCCCACATGATCGCTTCGGAGGTGAGGAACTGGCCGATGTACGACCATTCGATCTTGCCTTCGGCGAAGGCCCGCACCAGACCGATGATCGCGATGACGATCACGGTGGCGAAGAAAATCCGCCCGTAATAACGCCGGGGCACGTGCTGGTACTGGGTAATGTCGAACTGGTTTTCCGCCAGTTTGCGCTCCGCCTGGAGTCGTTCTGCCTGAGTCTGGCTCATGGTGTTTCTCCGAACTGTACTTTCAAATCCAACACTGGCCCTTGTGGGAGCTGCGGTGCGACGACTCGACTTGCCAGCGATTGCGGTGGGTCATCCAGCATCAATGTCGACTGGCTGGACGCCATCGCTGGCAAGCCAGCTCCCACAGGGACAGCTGTCGTGTCTTAGAGGCGGAAGCCCTGGTAGTTTTCGGTCCACTGTTGCTGCGCGGCGAGGGCGGTTTTCAGGCGGCCGATCTGCTCGCGTACCTGCTGCGGTGCGGTGCCGCCCCAGCCGCTGCGGGCAGCGATGGCGGCTTCCAGGGTCAGGCTGTCACGCACGTCTGCCGTGAGGCGCGGGTCGATCTCGGCCAGCAATGCCGGTGAGGCTTCCCACAATTCGAGGTCGTGTTTCTCGCAGGCCTGGACCAGTGCCCCGGTGATTTCGTGGGCTTCCTTGAACGGCACGCCGCGCACCGCCAGCCAGTCGGCGACTTCGGTGGCGAGGGTGAAACCCAGTGGTGCCTGACGCCGCAGTTCCTCGACGTTGACGGTCATGGTCGCGACCATCCCGGCCATCGCTGGCAGTACCAGCAGCAGGGTGTCGACGCTGTCGAGCACGCCGTTCTTGTCTTCGCTGAGGTCGCGGTTGTACGACAGCGGCAGGGATTTGAGCGTCGAGAGCAGACCGGTCAGGTTGCCGATCAGACGCCCAGCCTTGCCCCGTGCCAGTTCGGCGATGTCCGGGTTTTTCTTCTGCGGCATGATCGAGCTGCCGGTGGCGTAGGCGTCGTCCAGATCGACCCAGCGGAACTGGCGCGACGACCACAGGCAGAACTCTTCGGCCAGACGCGAGATGTTGATCCCGAGCATGCTGGCGATGAACAGGAACTCGGCGACGTGATCGCGGCTGGCTACGGCGTCGATGGAGTTTTCGCAGACCCCGGCGTAGCCCATTTCCTTGGCCGACTGTTGCGGCTGGCGAGCGATCGCGGAACCTGCCATGGCCGCAGCACCGAGGGGCGACAGCGAAGTGCGGGCGTCCCAGTCCACCAGTCGCTGCACGTCACGCAACATCGATTGGGCGTGGGCCAGCAAGTGGTGGGCGAACACGATCGGTTGCGCCTGCTGCAAGTGGGTGAAACCCGGGCAGATGCTTTCGACGTGCTGCTCGGCCTGATCCACCAGCGCCGTTTGCAGGGCCAGCACTTCCACGGCCAGGGTGCGGACGTGATCACGCAGGAACAGGCGCAGGTCGTTGGCGGTCTGGTCGTTGCGTGAGCGACCGGCGCGCAGCTTGCCACCCAGTGCGCCGAGACGTTCGGTCAGCAGGCGTTCGATAAAGGTGTGAACGTCTTCGTCGTCCAGGGTCGGGGCGATGCGCCCGGCAGCGAAATCGGCACCGATGCCGTCCAGGGCTTCGATCATCGTGCGGGTTTCCTGCTCGTCGAGCAGGCCGGCACGTTGCAGTTCCCCGGCGTGGGCCTTGGAGCCGGCCAGATCGTACGGCGTCAGGCGGAAATAGCGCTCGGGGCAACGGGACAGGGCCGCCAGGGCTGCGGACGGGCCGCTTTTGAAACGGGCACCCCAGAGACGGTCGGTGGTTTGAGACATTTGTTGTTTTCCTCGTCGGTAACGCGAACTGAAATCGATGTGCCGGGCCTGTCGAACACGCTGAAAAGTGAGCAGACGGAATCAGGCCAAAGCAGTTTTCAAGAGGGCAGTTGCAAAGAGACAAGAGCTGATCGAAGTGTCAGCTTTTGATGTTTGGCGATCAGTGAGTTGGCACTGATGTTCGGAATTTTCTGACGGTTGCCAAGGCTGGTTTTCTGTGATCATTATTATTAGCCGGCGATGTTTTTGTTGTTGGACACAGATTGTTGAACATTGCGCCAGAGGTAAATCAGCATTATGGAAACCCCACTTTCCAATTCCGGAAACCCACCGGTCAAAACCGCTCACCGGGCACCGTTGGCCCTCAGCGGACTGGATTTCAAACTGCTCAAGGTGTTCAAGGCGGTGGTCGAGGCCGGCGGCTTCAGCGCGGCGCAAAACGAGCTGAACGTGGGCCTGGCCGCGATCAGCAAACAGATCTCCGACCTCGAAATCCGCATCGGCATGCGCCTGTGCACTCGGGGCCGTGAAGGGTTTCACCTGACCGAAGAAGGGCGCCTGGTGTATCAGGCGTCGATTGATCTGTTTGCCTCGGTCGACAACTTTCGTGACCGGCTTAGTTCCGCGCAGAACGAACTTATCGGGGATCTCGGAGTGGGGGTGATCGACAATACGATTAGCGACGATAATTCACCGTTAGTTGCTGCGCTTAGAAAGATAAATGAACATTCACCGAAAGTAAGGTTTCAACTTCAGGCGACCCAGCTGGATGAGGTTGAAAGAGGCGTGGTTGAAGGTCGCTTGGTTGCCGGTATCGTCCCGGTTTATCAAAAGCGCGAAGAGTTCGATTATTACCCGTTATATGAAGAACGTTCGGAAGTTTACTGCGCTGTCGGCCATCCGTTGTTCGACATGCCCGAGTCACAGATGAGTAGCAACGTGCTGCAAGATTACGAGTGCATCAACCACCGCTACGCGATCCATCGCGACAAACTGAATTTTGCCCGTTACGACAGTTTTTCCGCCTCGGCGACCCAGGTCGAAGCCGTGGCGCTGCTGATCAAGACCGGGCGCTTCGTAGGCTTCCTGCCCCGGCATTACGCCGCCACGCTGGTGGCGGCGGGGCAGTTTCGTGCGGTGTTGCCGGAGCGAATCAACATCGCCACGCCGTTCAATCTGATCCTGCGTCACAACACCGTGCGCAGTCCGTTGGTGAAGGCGTTCGCTCAGGCGTTGGGCGTTGATCTGAAGGCACCGCAATAAATCAGCGCAGCCTCAGCCGCATTGCGCAACGGCGTTCACCGGGTAATCCGTGGGCAATTTCACTGTTCAGGAACTCGACCACATAGGCAGCGGTTTCGTGAGCGCTCAACAGGGTAAAACCCATTCGTTGATAAAACGGCGCATTCCACGGCAGGTCGCGAAAAGTGGTCAGTGTGATCGCCTCAAGTTGCCGCTGTCGCGCGTGTTCAATCACGCCCAACAGTAACTTGCGACCGATGCCCCGGCCCTGAAAGTGTTGGCTGACGGACAGTTCCTCAACGTGCAACTGGTCGTCGATTTCAACGGCTCTTAAGAAACCTGCAAGTTGTCCGTCGGAGTTTTCTGCAACCCATACATTTGCGTGCTCGATGGCCTGCAAATGCAGCGCTGCATCCGCTACGTCGGCATCGGCGAGCCAGGCCAGTGTCGGGTCGAGGCGGAACAGCTCGGCGGCCGAGCGTTCGATGGCGGGGAGGGTGGCCGCGTCGGCGGGCCGGGCGAGGCGAATAGTGAAGGTCATGCTGTAGCGGCCGAAGGCTGTGATCTTGCGCAAGATCGCAGCCTTCGCCGGGCACTACAAGGGTTTCAGATACAACAGCACGTAATCGTTCTTGTCGAAACGCCCGGTCAAGACCGGTTGCAGGCTGGCCAGCGGCGTACCTTGCAGCGATTGCAGGTCCTTGCTGTCCATGATCAGCCAGGCCGGGGCCTTGAGGGCTTCGAGTTGTTGAACGGTTTCGGTGAACTGCGGTTGCAGGTCCTGCTCGACGTTGACCATGAACTTGATCGCCTTGGCGTCCTTGCCCATGCCATGCAGCACAAGCGGCGCCGGGTTCTGTTGAACCTGAGCGAACGCTGCACGACTGAAAGAACGGGTGTCGTAGAGATCCCGTTCTACCGGTTCGAACACCGCCGCATAGAACGTCCACAACGCCAGCACCGCGCTCAGAGCCAGCACTTCGGCACGCCAGCGCGGCTTCCACAGTCGGGACAACGCCAGCAATTGCAGCACGCCCAGCACGATCAGCACCGGCATGACACCGGTCAACAGCTCCGGGAACTTGCGTCGCGCAACCAGCAGGGCAACGATCAGCAACAGTGGTGTCAGCAGCCACAAGGCCTGAATGATCCCGCGCAGCCACGCAAACACTCGACCGTGAGCCACCTGGAACGGATACGCGGCGATGATGGCTGCCATCGGCAACATCGGCAGCAGGTAACGCGCCTTCTTCGCCTGTGGAATCGACAGACCGAGCATCACGATCAACCCCGCAGCGGCGCAATACTGCACCAGTCGCAAAGCCTGGCCGCGTTGCCGGGGCTTGCTCAGCCATGCCGCCGCCAGCGCGAGCAAGGCCAGCGGATACGCCAGCGCGTAGTTGCCCAGTGAGCTGGTGAAGTAATACAGCGAACCGCTGACGCCTTCGCTGCCGTCCATGCGCCCCATGAACTGCATGCGGATCACGTCTTGCAGGAAAGCCTCGCCGCCGCTGAGCTTGGCTAGCCACAACAACAGGCCGACACACACCGCGAGCAGGATCGACGCCAGCACACCGAACACGAACAACCGTGTCCACTGACGGTTGAGCAGGTAATAGCTGCAGAGCATGCCGGTTGGCACCACAAGCCCGATTGGCCCGCGGATGCCGAAGCCCAGCAGCAACAGGACGAAGATCAGCGGCCAGCGCCGGCCGGAGCCGAAATGGTCGTGTGCGTAGCCCAGGTAGAACACCGACAGCGCCACGGCAGCCAGCATCAGGTCTTGCGACACCGCCCGGACTTCCGTGATGAAGGTGCTGGTGAGCATCAGCAGCGCAATGCTGGTCAATGCCCAGCGTTGCGAATGCACAGCCAGCAAGCGGTACATCAACGTCACGATCACCCCGCCGGCGATAGCGCTGGGCAGCCACGCCGTGAGCGTATTGATCGCACCGAAGGGCAGGGACAACAGCCAGATGAACAGTGTCGATACGGCCGAATAATCGGCGTACGGCTGGCCATAAGTGGTGGGGAATACCGTCGGCCCGTGTCTCAGCATCTCCTGGGCAAACAGTACAAAACGTGAGTCGAAGCCAATGGGTGCCTGTCCGTAAACCCCGGCGATAAACAACAACAGTGCCAGCAGCCCTGCGATCAGGGACTGCCGGCGGATGACAGGCGACAACGAGATCAAGCGACGTCCGCGGTGTTAGGCCATTGTTGCAGCGGGATCGGCAGCTTGCGCGAATCCCCACGGCCGATCGGGAAGTACTTGAAGCCATTGCGTGCCAGGCGATCGGCGTCGTACAGGTTACGGCCGTCGAAAATCACCGGGGCCTTGAGGCGTTGCTGGATCAGGTCGAAATCCGGCGCCTTGAACTGCTGCCATTCGGTGCAGATGATCAGCGCGTCGGAACCGGACAGTACCGATTCCGGGGTACCCATTAGCATCAGTTTTTCTTCATTCGGGTACAGATGCTGGGTTTCCTGCATTGCTTCCGGGTCGAAGGCGCGAACGCTGGCGCCGGCGGCAAACAGCGAGTCGAGCAGGACGCGGCTGGGCGCGTCGCGCATGTCATCGGTGTTCGGCTTGAACGCCAGGCCCCACAGGGCGAAGGTCTTGCCGCGCAGATCACCTTTGTAAAACGCATTGATGCGGTCGAACAGCTTGTGCTTCTGACGCTCGTTGATCGCTTCGACCGCTTGCAGCAGGTCGCTGGAGCAATGGGCCTGTTCGGCACTGTGGATCAGCGCGCGCATGTCTTTGGGAAAGCACGAGCCGCCGTAACCGCAACCCGGATAGATGAAGTGATAACCGATGCGCGTGTCGGCGCCGATGCCCTGACGGACCGACTCAATGTCGGCGCCCAGGTGCTCGGCCAGTTCGGCGATCTGGTTGATGAAGCTGATCTTGGTCGCCAGCATGCAGTTGGCGGCGTACTTGGTCAGCTCGGCGCTGCGCAGGTCCATGAACATGATGCGGTCATGGTTGCGGTTGAACGGCGAGTACAGGTCGCGCATCACGTCGCGCACTTCATCGCTTTCGCAGCCGATGACGATGCGGTCCGGACGGCGGCAGTCGGAGACTGCCGAACCTTCCTTGAGGAATTCCGGGTTGGAGACGATATCGAACTGCAAGGCACGCCCCGCCTTGTCCAGTGCGGCCTGGATGTGCGCACGCAAGGTGTCGCCGGTGCCGACCGGTACGGTGGACTTTTCCACCAGGATCAGCGGCTGTTCACGATGACGGGCAACGGCATCGCCCACCGACAGCACGTATTTCAAATCGGCCGAGCCATCCTCGCTGGACGGTGTGCCCACGGCAATGAACGCTACGCGACCGTGCTGTACGGCAAACTTTTCATCGGAAGTGAAGTGCAGGCGGCCGGAATCCAGGCCTTCACGCACCAGGCTCGACAGGCCCGGTTCAAAGATGCTGACGTGACCCTGGCTGAGCAGTTCGACCTTTTTCTGATCGATATCCATGCACACGACATCATGGCCGACCTCGGCCAGAACCGCGGCTTGCACCAGGCCGACGTAACCGCTTCCAAATACTGTGATTTTCATGGAGCACTCCTCAAATCGGGCGCTTGTGCCGGACGAGTGTTGATAGTGATGACGCCGAGCATGACCAGTGCCACACCCAGTGATTTGGAGAAACTGAAGGATTCGTTGAACAGCGGCAGACTGGCCGCCAGCAAGTACACCAGCGCATAGCTGATGCTCAGCAGTGAATACGCCCGGCCCAGCGGCAGGTCGCGCAGGGCGGCGAGCCAGCAGAGCATCGACAGCGCATAAGCGAGAATGGCTGTGAACACCACCGCCAGCGCCGTCAGATCGACGTTGCCGGTGGTCAGCGCGGACAACCATTGTTCCGGCTGCGGCAGGCGCGTCATGCTCCAGCGCATGCCCAGTTGGGCGCCGCTGACCAGAAACACGCTGCCAAGGGCGAAGCCGATTCCGCGTCCCTGGCTCATGACTGTTGCCCCAGCAGTGCCACGCCGCCAATCACCAGCGCCACACCGATCCAGTGCTGGCGATCGATCGGTTCGCGAAACACGAAACGCGCGATCAGCGTGATCAGCACAAAGTTGAGGCTGAGCATCGGGTACGCGATGCCCACTTCAAGGCGTTGCAGCACCAGCAACCAGACCAGCAGGCCCGAGCCCAGTGCGAACAGGGCCAGCCACAGCCACGGCGAGCGCAGTTTGTCGGCCCAGGACGAGTCGACCCCGCGCCAGCTTTCCACTGCATACTTTTGCGCGACCTGGCCCAGGCACGTCAGCAGACACGCCGTCAGCAACAGCAACCAACTCATGACGGATCCTTGGGCAGGACGATGATCACCAGGTTGCCTTGCTCGTAACGGGTACCGTCCTTGGGCAGCAGGTCGACTTCACGCAGTTCGTCGTCGCCCTTGACTCGCATGACCACGCCGACCGAGCCGGTGCGGCGGGCATCGCGTACCCACTGCTGGACTTCGTCGGTGGTGATCCGCTGTTCAGCGCCTTCTGGATAGCTCAGGCCGTACTTCAGCTCGCCCACGGTGTTGTACAACGCCACTTTGGGTTGCTTCAGGCGCCAGGCCAGTGCCGAAGCGGCACCGAGATCGTTGCTCAGCAGATGAGCCGTGCCGGACAGTTCGTCGAGGTGATGCAGGATGAACTGGTCCGGAGTCTTGTTGGCTACCACCGACTTTGGCAGCGCGGCCGGCAGGACGCCTATCAGCAACAGACTGCCGAGCGCCGGAGCGGCCCAGCACTGCAGCGGTAGAAACGCTTGCGCCAGGTTGGCGATGATCCAGCCGATCAGGGCAATGAACACCAGCACCATGCTGTGCAGCTCATGGTCGTACACCGGTTTTTTCAGTTGCAGGTAAACCAGTGCGATCAGCGTGACGACACCCAGAACCAGGTTAAGCAAGCCATTAATGCTCAGTGCCCGGCCCTGTTCCAGACGCAAACGGTCGGCCAGGGCATGACCCAGCAACAGTGCCAGCGGCAGCAGGCACGGAAGGATGTAGGTCGGCAGTTTGCCGTTGGCGGTGCTGAAAAACGCCAGAGGCATCACCAGCCACAGCAGCAGGAACGCAATGCCCGGTTGGGCGCGGGTCTGCCAGGCCTGCTTGAAGGCTGGCGGCAGCATGCCTGCCCACGGCAGGCTGAACGCGACCAGCAGCGGAAGGTAGAACCACCACGGTGCGTCGTGCTGGGCATCGTCACCGGCAAAGCGGCGAATGTGTTCGTGCCAGAAGAAGAACCGCCAGTAGTCCGGTTCCTGAGCGTGAACCGCGAGGACCCACGGCAGGCTGACGACGATCGCCACGGCAACCGCCACCGGACCGTAGATCAGCAGTTCACGCCAGCGCTTCTGCCAGAGCATCCAGGGCAGGGCGATCAACACCGGCAGCAGCCAGGCGAGAAAACCCTTGGTCATGAACCCCATGCCGCAGGCCAGCCCCAGGACCGCCCAACTGATCACACGTTGCCAGGTACTGCGGCTGTCAACGGCAAACCACAGGGCGACGAGGCTCAGGTTGACCCAGAAGGTGAACTGCGGATCGAGGTTGGCATAACCCGCCTGACCGGCAACCACCGTGAAGCTCATGTAGAGCAAGGCGCAGATGAAGCTCTTGCTCGGTTCGTTCCACAGGCGACGGGCGACCAGGAAGCACAACAGCACGCTCAAACCGGTGCTGAGGGCCGAGGCAAAACGCACGCCGAACAGGTTCTGCCCGAACAGTTCCTGGCCCAGCGCGATCATCCAGTAACCGGCAATCGGCTTCTCGAAATAGCGCAGGCCCATGAAATGCGGGGACACCCAGTTGCCGCTCAGCAGCATGTCCTGGCTGATCTGTGCGTAACGGGTTTCATCGGGAATCCACAAGCCATGCGTGCCGAGCGGCAGCAGGTAAGCCAGCAGGATAAGTCCAATCAGCAGCGGCAAAGCCCAGCGTTTGCTCATGCGCCTTGCACTCCCAGCCAGCCTTCACGGCCCTCGAGGGCGCCACGTTGCACACGGCCGACAGGCAATGTGTTGAGAAACTCGGGCAACAGATCGCCCAAAGGCTTGAACTCGATATGTCGCTGGCGTGCATCGGCCAGCAATCGACGAAACTCTTCGGCCATCAGAATCCCTTCTACTTCGGCATGAATGGTGTAGTTGTTGAGGTTGTCCGGACGGAACCGGTCAAGGATGAAGGCGTTGAAGTCCTTGGCCGCGACGGTCGGGCCGACCACCTCGTCGAAGGTCGGCATGTCCACCGGAATCTGCGGCGCACCCACCGAACCGTCGGCCAGCAGCGGCCGAAACAGTTGTTGCCCGCGGCAATCGCTGTTGTAGCGAAAGCCGAAGGTTTCCTTGGCTTCGATCACGCGTTCGTCCGCACGCCAACCCGCGGCGGCCGAGCACTGGATCTTCTCGCCGATGATGTCGCTCAGGGTGTCGACGCCGCGACGGATCTGTTCGATCAGTTGCGCGTCGCTCCAGGTGCCGGCATTGGCCTGCCAGCCATGGTGATCCCAGGCGTGCAGGCCGACTTCATGACCGGCGTCCCGGGCCTGACGCATCAGGTGCCCGAGATCGCGACCGATCGGCTTGCCCGGCCAGGCAGTGCCGGCCAGCAGAATGTCCCAGCCATACAGGCCGGCGGCATTGGAGCGGAGCATTTTCCAGAGGAATTGCGGACGGATCAGGCGCCACAAATGTCGGCCCATGTTGTCCGGGCCGACACTGAAGAAAAACGTTGCCTTGACCTGCGCTTCGTCGAGGATTTCCAGCAACCGAGGCACCCCTTCACGGGTGCCTCGGTAGGTGTCGACATCGATACGAAGACCTGCCTGCATCAACGCTTGTCCGCGATTTCGAGCATGGCTTCACGCAGGAAGAAGTCCAGGGTGTTGCCGATGGTCTCGCGCATTTCCACGGTCGGCTCCCAGTTCAACAGGCGTTTGGCGTTGGCGATGCTTGGCTTGCGGTGTTCCACGTCCTGGTAACCGGCGCCGTAGAACGCCTTGCTTTCCACGTCGCGGAAACCGGCGAACGGCGGGAAGTTGGAACGCAGCGGGTGAGCCTCGAACTGACGCAGCAACTCTTCGCCCAACTGGCGGATGCTGGCCTCGTTTTCCGGGTTGCCGATGTTGATGATCTGGCCGTTGCAGACGTCGTTGTCGTTATCGATGATCCGCGCCAGCGCCTCGACGCCGTCGGCGATGTCGGTGAAGCAGCGTTTCTGCTCGCCGCCGTCGAACAGGCGGATCGGGGTGCCTTCCACCAGGTTGAGGATCAACTGGGTGATGGCGCGGGAGCTGCCGATGCGCGCCGAGTCGAGGCGATCCAGGCGTGGGCCCATCCAGTTGAACGGACGGAACAGGGTGAAGTTCAGGCCCTTGGCGCCGTAGGCCCAGATCACCCGGTCCAGCAGTTGCTTGGACACCGAGTAGATCCAGCGCTGCTTGTTGATCGGGCCGACGATCAGGTTGGAGCGGTCTTCGTCGAAGTGCTTGTCCTGGCACATGCCATAGACTTCCGAAGTCGACGGGAAGATCACTCGCTTGTTGTATTTGACGCAGTAGCGCACCAGTTTCAGGTTTTCTTCAAAGTCGAGTTCGAACACCCGCAGCGGGTTGCGCGTGTATTCGATCGGCGTGGCGATGGCCACCAGCGGCAGCACCACGTCGCATTTCTTGATGTGGTACTCGATCCACTCCGAGTGAATGCTGATGTCGCCTTCGACGAAGTGAAAACGCGGGTGGCTGCGCAGGCGGTCGATGGCGTCGGAACCGATGTCCAGGCCATAGACTTCGTAGCGCTCGTCACGCAGCAGGCGCTCGGACAAATGGTTGCCGATGAAACCGTTGACGCCGAGGATCAGTACCCGTGTACGGCGCGGGCCACGGCCGGACTCGGCACCGCGCAGCAGCGAACCGTCCACCAGACCGAGTTCATTGGCCAGTTGCGGGCCGCTGAGGTACAGGCCGTTGTCGTTGCGCTGACCGGCGTTGATCACCAGCGAATCTTCACCGCAGGCGATGCGCAGCGGATCGACACTGATGACGCGGCCCGGCGCCTGACCTTCATTGCCCTTGACGACTTCGGCGCTCCAGACGATCAGCTTGTGCTCGCCCACGGCGCAGAAGGCGCCCGGGTACGGACGGGTCACGGCGCGAACCAGGTTGAACAACTGCTCGGCCGGTCTGGCCCAGACCAGCTTGCCGTCAGCCGGCGTACGACGGCCGAATACGGTGGCCTTCGATTCGTCTTGCGGGGTTTCGGTGATCTTGCCTTGCAGCATGTTCGGCAGGGTGTCACGCAGCAGGTCGCTGGCGGCAGTGCGCAGTTTGGCGTGCAGGGTCAGACCGGTATCGCTGCGCTCGATGGCAACGCGTTGCTGGGCAACGATGGCGCCGGCATCGGCGCGCTTGACCATGCGGTGCAGGGTGACGCCGGTTTCGGTTTCGCCGTTGACCAGCACCCAGTTGGCCGGTGCGCGGCCACGGTAGCGTGGCAACAGCGAGCCGTGCAGGTTGAACGCGCCTTTTTTGGCCAGGGCCAGCAGTTGCTCGCTCAGCAGGTTGCGGTAGTAGAACGAGAAAATGTAATCAGGGTCGAGCTTGGCGATGCGCTCGATCCACAGCGGGTGGTTGGCGTCTTCCGGCGCGTGAACCGGGATGCCTTTGCTGGCGCACAGCTGTGCAACTGAGGCGTAGAAGGTGTTTTCTTTCGGATCATCGGCGTGAGTGAACACTGCTGCAATGTCATAGCCGCTGTTGAGCAGGGCTTCAATGCCGGCGCAGCCAATATCGTGGTAAGCGAAGACAACAGTTTTTGCACTCATGAGAGAACCTGATCGGAAGTGGAATTGGAAGTAAGGCCGTCAACGGTGACCGCAGGCGCCGGGGAGGCCGGCTGGCTGCGCAACACCTTTTCAATGAAGAAGCGCGGGCGGGCGCGCACGTCGCTGTACATGCGCCCCAGGTATTCACCCAGCAGACCCATGCCGATGAACTGGCCACCGGTAAACACGAACAGCACCGCAAACAGTACGAAGGTGCCGTCACCGGCCCAGACCGCGCCGAATACCAGGCGCAGGACGATCAGCGCAACGGCGAACAGTGCGCCCAGACCCGCCATGGCGAAGCCGACGATGCTCAGCAGACGCAGCGGCGTGGTGGTCATGCAGGTGACCAGATCGAACATCAGGTTGATCAGGCGCATCGGGCTGTATTTCGAATCACCGTGTTCACGCTCGGCGTGGGCCACGACAATTTCGGTGGTGTGGCGGGCGAAGCTGTTGGCCAGGATCGGAATGAACGTGCTGCGTTCGCGGCAGGCGAGCATCGCGTCGATGATGGTGCGGCGGTAGGCGCGCAGCATGCAGCCGTAGTCGCTCATGGCCACACCCGTGGAGCGTTGCACGGCGAGGTTGATCAGCTTTGACGGGTAGCGGCGCAGGGCCGAATCCTGACGGTTGCCGCGCACGGTACCGACGACGTCGTAACCCTTTTCAGCTTCGGCCACCAGACGCGGAATTTCTTCCGGCGGGTTCTGCAGGTCAGCGTCGAGGGTAATGACCACGTCGCCCTTGCACTGCTCGAAACCGGCCATGATCGCAGCGTGCTGACCATAGTTGCGGTTGAGGATGACCGCCACGAACGGGCTGTTTTCGCGACCGGCGGCTTCTTCCAGCATGCTGGCCGACTCGTCGCGGCTGCCGTCGTCGACCAGCACGATTTCGTAGTCATGTCTGAGTTGGGCGCAGGCCGCCTCTGTGCGCCGAAGCAGCTCAGGCAGACTGTCCTGTTCGTTGTAGACCGGGATGACGATCGACACGCATTTAATCGGGTAAGGTCTCACGAGCGTTTGTCCATAAGAGTGGCGATGGCGCCGACAACACGATCCAGATCCTGGTCGGTCATGTCGGGGAAAAGCGGAATGGAGCACAGCCGCGCCGAGTTCCATTCGGTGTCGGGCAGGTACAGGTCAGGGTCACGCTGGCGATACCAGGTGTGCAGGTGGGTGGCGATGAAATGGATACCGGTGCCGATGCCTTGCTCCTGCAGGCCCTTCATGAAGGCTTCGCGATCCATCCCGCAGCGCTCGCTGTCGATGCGCAGGATGAACAGGTGCCAGGCGTGCTGTTGGGCGTACTGCGGCACGGCCAGCGGTTGCACGGGCAGACCTTCGAGTTTTTGCAGGTATTGACTGGCAAGTTCGGTGCGGCGGGCGTTGATGGCGTCCAGACGCTCCAGTTGCACCAGGGCAATGGCGGCGTTGATGTCCGCCAGGTTGTACTTGAAGCCCGGCTCCATGACCTGAGCCTGCGGCTTGCGGCCACCGGTCAGGCGGTCGTAGGCATCGACGCCCAAACCGTGGAACTTGAGCATGCGCACACGGTTGGCCAGGGCTTCGTCGTCGGTGACGAACATCGCGCCTTCGGCGCAGGTCATGTTCTTGATCGCGTGGAACGAGAAGATCGCGGTGCCGTGGGAGCCGACGTGGCGGCCCTTGTAGCGGGTCCCGGCGGCATGGGCGGCGTCTTCGATCACGGCGATGCCGTGCTTGTCCGCCAGTGCATAGAGCGGATCCAGATCGAAGGCGGCACCGGCGTAGTGCACCGGAATGATGGCCTTGGTGCGTGGCGTGATGGCGGCTTCGATGCGCGCGGCGTCGGTCATCAGGGTGTCGCGGTCGACATCGACGAACACCGGCGTGGCGCCCAGCAGGGAAATCATGTTGGCGGTGGAGACCCAGGTCTGCGACGGCGTGATGACTTCATCGCCGGGGCCGATACCCAGGGCCAGCAGGGTGATGTGCATGCCGCCGGTGGCAGACGACAGTGCAACGGCGTACTTGCATCCCACGTACTGCGCGAACTGTTCTTCAAGTGCCTGGTTTTTCGGCCCGGTGGTGATCCAGCCCGAGCGTAGAACCTGCTCGACAGCCGCAATTTCTTCATCGCCGATACTCGGGCGAGAGAAGGGGAGAAACGCCTGACTCATGGACACCTCATTTCGAAAAAAAATGGACAGATCCATCTGTTCATCGGATCCAATCCCAGCGTAGACGCAAAAAACAGGTTTTGCATCAATGAGTTGCTTGGTAAGCATGACGTCGGGGGTTGGTTGACTTTTCAGGCGATGCCCGGCAGGTTGGGCGTTTCCGACTGAGGACCTATCTAGCTAAGGTTATTCCCGTTTTTGTGAAAGGAACATGAAAAACCGGTCGGCGAATCGTTTATCTGAAACCCATACAGCCACTGTTCAGACTTCTACCGTTTATCGCGGTTTTTAGTAGAAAAGTCCTACGGAAGTGTTCTCCTTATATTAAGAATGTTGCAGTTATTAGTTGCTGTGTTGAACTGTTTTTACTCAAGGCCCGACGTTTGATTGACTTACCCGTTGCATCCCCCGACCCCCTGAAAACCAACCCGATGACCGTGTATCTGGCGCGTCTGGCTCCCTCCAGCCAACTCACCATGCGTTACGTTTTACAAGATGCCGCCGACCGTCTCGGTTTCGAAGACATGAACGTCGAAGAAATTCCCTGGCATGCGCTGCAACCGGAAGATGTGGTTGCATTAGTCGCTGCATTGCGCGCCGACAATTACGCACCGAATACTTCTTCGCTGTATGTAAACGCCATTCGCGGTGTAATGAATGAAGCCTGGCGCATGAGCCTGATCAGCCAGGAACATCTATTGAAAATGCGCTCGGTCAAAGGCATTGCCGGCACGCGACTGTCCCAGGGGCGCAATCTGAAGCGCACGCTGATTCATGAATTGATGGAAGTCTGCGCCGCTGATCCACGGCCACAAGGTTTGCGCGATGCGGCGGTGATTGCGTTGTTGTACGGCACCGGCATGCGCAAGTCGGAGTCGGTGGATCTGGACCTCAATCAGGTCGATTTCGCCGAACGCAGTCTGTGCGTGACTGCCAAGGGCAATAAGCAACTGATCAAATACGCGCCAGCCTGGGCGTTCGCCAAACTCAATGCCTGGCTGGAGTTTCGTCGCTCGGAACTCAAGGAAGGCGAGAGCGACGACGCGTTTCTGTTCAACCGGATTCGCCGTGGCAGCCACATCACCCGCGAGCGCATCACCAAGCACGCGATCTATTACATCGCCCGGCAGCGCGGCACCCAGGTCGGGGTGAAGATCATGCCCCACGATTTCCGGCGTTCGTTCATCACACGGGTGATCGAAGAGCACGACCTGTCGATCGCCCAGAAGCTCGCCCACCACAGCAATATCCAGACGACCGCCAACTATGACGTGCGCGACGACAACGAGCGGCGCCGCGCGGTGGATCGCTTCGACCTGTAGTCAGGGCGTTGCAAAGACGTGGGCCGCCCCCAGAATGGACAATTGCACGGCGCTGCCGGCCGGTGGCGCGTGCATGCCGGAGCTGCGCACCAGCAGTGAGCGACCGGGGCTGGCTTGCGTGCGCAGCTCCACCGTCAGGGTGCAGACGTTGCCGCCAAAGTCTCGATCCGTCACCACGGCGTGGCAGCCCTGAAGGTCGGCGGGAATGTCCGACAGTTGCAGTTGTTCGGGCCGCAGCATGATCTGCGCGGCGCCGGCAAACCCGTTGCTGTTGACCATCACCCGGCCCAGGTCGCAGTGCGCCCAGCCGGCTTCGATCCGGGCGGGCATGACCACGGCGTCGCCGAGAAAATGCGCAGTTTGCTCATCGTTGGGGTAGCGGTAGAGGTCCATCGGATGGCCTGACTGCACCAGCCGACCGTCGCGCATGACCGCCAACTGGTCGGCGAACGACAGCGCTTCGCCCTGATCGTGGGTCACCAGAATCGTGGTCACGCCAGCCTCTTCCAGCAGGCGCGCGACCATTTTGCGCATGGCGCCGCGCAGGCCGGTGTCGAGGGCGGAGAAGGGTTCGTCGAGCAGCATCAGGCGTGGACGTTGGGCCAGTGCCCGGGCGAGGGACACCCGCTGCTGTTGGCCGCCGGACAACTCGTGGGGCCAGCGTGTGGCCATGTCGGCGTTCAGGGCGACGTTGTCCATCAGCACCTGAATACGTTCGGTTCTGGCGCTGCCGGTTTCTGCCAAGCCGAAACCGATGTTGTCGGCCACGGTCATGTGCGGGAACAGCGCGCCGTCCTGCGGCACGTACCCGATCTGCCGCTGATACGCGGGCACGGCGTGGGTGCTGTCGACCAGGGTCTGGCCGTTGAGCGTCAGGCTGCCGGCGTCGGGGAATTCGAACCCGGCGATCATCCGCAACAGGGTGGTCTTGCCGGAGCCCGAAGGGCCGACGATCACCGTGCGGCTGCCGGTCGGGACGGACAGGTTGATGGAGTCCAGCGCCGTTTGCGCGCCGAAGGATTTGCTGAGATTGATGATGTCGAGAGCGTTCATCGGCCGGCACTGCGCCTGGATTGGTGATAGAGGATGGCCGTGAGCGGCAGCGACAGCAGCACCATCAGCAGGGCGTAAGGCGCTGCGGCGGCGTAGTCGATTTCGCTGGTCATGGCCCAGAAACCGGTGGCCAGGGTGCGCGTGCCGTTAGGCGCGAGCAACAGGGTTGCGGTCAGTTCATTGGTGATCGCCAGAAACACCAGCGCCGCGCCCGCTGCCGCACCGGGTGCAGCGAGACGCAAGGTAATCAGCCACAGGGCGCGCAACGGTGAGCGGCCGAGGCTTTGTGCGATGTTTTCCAGCTCCACCGGTGCCTGTGCAAACCCGGCGCGCAGGCTGACCAGCGCGCGGGGCAGGAACATCAGCAGGTAGGCCAGCAGCACGGTAATGGTGGTCTGGTAGATCGGTCGGGCGAAATGGATGGTCACGGTGACCAGCGCCAGCGCCACGACAATCCCGGGCAATGCGCTGGTGATGTAATTGCAGCCCTCAAGCAGGCGTTGCAGCTTGCCGGGCGCCCGGATCGACAGCCAGGCAATCGGGATTGCCGCCAGACTGGTCAACAGCGCGCCGGCCACGCCGAATGACAGGGTCTGAAGCAATGCCGGCAGCAGTTCTTCGCCTTCCCAGACCTCGGCACCGCCGGCGATCAGCCATTTGCCCAACGTCAGCATCGGCACGCCGAGGGCCAGCAGGCAGGTCACGCCTTGCAGGCACAATCCCAGCGCGGCAGTGCGTCGTTGCAGGCGCACGGTGCGTTGTTCGCGAGCGCTGCCGGAGCCGACGCGGGCGTATCGCGCATGACCACGGGCACCGGATTCCACCACCAGCATCGCCAGGCAGCACAACGCCAGAACGCTGGCGAGCATGTTGGCGGCCGGGCCGTTAAAGGTCGATTTGAACTGGTCGAAGATCGCCGTGGTGAAGGTGTCGAAACGGATCATTGCGTACAGGCCATATTCGGCCAGCAAGTGCAGGCCGACGAGCAACGCGCCGCCACAGATCGCCAGCCGTAATTGCGGCAGCACCACCCGGAAGAACACGGCCCACGGTTTCAGGCCGAGGGATTCGGCCACGTCTTCAATCGCCGGATCGAGACGACGCAACGTCGCGGCAATCGGCAAATAGAGGAATGGGAAATAGGCGATCACCGACACCAGCACCCCGGCCGGCAGCCCATGAATCGACGGAAACAGGCTGACCCACGCGTAGCTGTGCACGAATGCCGGTACCGCCAGCGGCGCAACCGCCAGCAGTGACCACAATCGCCGTCCCGGCAGGTCGGTGCGTTCGGTCAGCCACGCCAGCGTGGTGCCGAGCACGATGCAGATCGGCAGCGTGATCAGCACCAAGAGCACGGTGTTGATCAGCAGCTCGGCGACCCGCGGACGGAAGACCAAGGCTTCGATAGTCGCCCAGCCGGTGTACCACGACACGCCGACCACAAAACCGATCGGCACCAATGACAGCAGCGACACCGCGATGGCCAGCACGACCACCCATGGGCCCCCGCGCCAATTGAGGGCGCGGGTCCGGCGTGACAAATGGGCGGAGGGCGCCGCAGCGATCCCCGCCGACAGAGTTTCAGGCATCAATTAAAGCAGTCCTGCCTGGGTCATCAGTTCGACGGCTTTCTTGCTGTCGAGCTTCGATGCATCGACTTTCGGCGCGTCCAGATCCTTCAACGGCACCAGTTTGGGGTTGGATGCGGCGTCCTTGCCCACTGCGTATTCAAAGGAATTGCCGGTGCGCAGGACTTCCTGGCCTTGTTTGCCGGTGATGTACTGGAGGAATTTCTGTGCTTCTTCCTGGTGTTTGCTGGAAGCCAGCACGCCACCACCGGAAATGCTCACGAACGCCCCCGGATCCTGATGCTTGAAGTAGTGCAGGGCAGTGTTCTTGCTGTTTTCGCCGGTCTTGGCCTGATCGACGAACGCGTAGTAGTGGTAGATCACGCCGCTGTCGACTTGCCCGGCATTCACCGCTTTGAGCACCGAGCTGTTGCCCCGGTAGGCGGTGAAGTTGGCTTTCATGCCCTTGAGCCATTCGAGGGTGGCGGCTTCGCCTTTCTGTTCCAGCACGGCGGCGACGATGGCCTGGAAATCCGCACCGGCAGGCGACGCGGCCCAGCGACCTTTCCAGGCCGGGCTCGCGAGGTCCATCAGGGATTTGGGCAGGTCTTTTTCCGGCAACTTGGCCGGGTTGTAGACGAACACCGTCGAGCGCGCGGCGATGCCGACCCACTGACCGTGGGCCGGTCGATAAGCCGCATCGACTTGCTCAAGGGTTGCCGGAGCCACCGGCGCGAACAGCTTGGCGTTGTCCACCAGCACCATGGCCGGGGAGTTTTCCGTCAGGAATACGTCGGCAGGAGAAGACGCGCCTTCCTGGACAATCTGGTTGCCCATTTCCGTGTCGTCGCCGTTGCGCACGGTGACCGGGATCCCGGTTTCCTCGGTGAAGCCGGCGACCCAGGCCTTGGTCAGGGTTTCGTGCTGGGCGTTGTAGACCACAAGGCCGACGGAGTCGGCGGCAAACACCTGACCGGCCGCGAGCAGCGCAGTCGCCAGCGCGGCCTGTTTCAGAAAGGACGGAACGGATGGACTCATGGCGGGGCAGCTCCTGTTTTTAGACGTTATGGGCAAGCATTCGCGGGAGTTTCAATGCGAATGATTTGCATATGTTGGCTGGCTGGCAATGTAGAGAGGCAAATGAGAAAAAAACGTCAAAACAACCGTTAATACATGTCATTGCCATTCAGGTTAGCAGTCACTCGGCGGGGACGCCGGGCGAACCCGGCGCTGTCTTTCAGGAGCCTTGGGGCAGGTAGGCGACGCTTTGATCCTCGCGACCGTGAAACAGCTGTTCGCCGCGGGTGGGCGTGGTGGTAATGACCTGATGATCGCGGCTGAGGTGACTCAGCGGAACGGGATCGCCGGTGCGGTACTGGGCGACAAAGAGGGTCCGCTGCGGATCCCAGTGCTGGCCGCTGGTGCGTTCCAGCCAGGCGATCATGGCTGCGGTATCGCCGTCGCGCGGGAAATCCCGGCTCTGCGGCACGTAGTAGAACGGCGCACCGCCGGTCTGCAGGTACATCGGTACTTTATTGTCGACCTCGACCATGACCACATGCCATTGACTCAAGGGAGCGCGTTGGCTGGCTTGCAGGCGCACGGTTTCGCCGAAACGGATTGCACCGCCTCCGCTGTTGGTCCACGGGTAAAGCACACCGAGTATGCCGAGCAGCAGGACGGTGGCCACGCCGAAACCGATTTTCAAACCACGCCCGCCGAACGAGCCTGCGGCATTTCGAGCCGCCATGCGCCGGGTGATCCACCAGGCCCCGAGCAGTTGCGCGAACGGCACCAGTGGCAGCACGTAATAACTGCGTCGGCTGCCGCTGGCCGTGAAGAACAACATTAATAACCCCAGGCCCTGAATCAGCCAGCGGGTGTCCGGTTCGATGTGTTTCCAGTTCCGCGCTGCGACCCACAAGGCAATGATCCAGCACGGTGCCCAGGGCAGGGTGTAGATCGGCAGGTACAGCAAATAGGTGTAGATCGGGCCGATGTTGTCGAATGGCTGGAAAAACCGCACGACGTTTTCCCGCAAGACCAGCCCGAGGCCGCTTTCCCCGTAATTTGGCGCGCCATAGAGGTGCGACAGCAGGAACGGCGTCATGTAGAACGCCCCGGCAATCACCAGCGCGGCGAGTAGTCTCAGATTGAGATGACGCTTCCAGCGGCCTTCATGCAACAGGTGCGGCAGCAGCACCAGCCCGGGCAGGATGAAACCGATCAGGCCTTTGAACAACGACGTCAGGGACAGCAGGACGCAGAACACCAGATAGCGCGAAAACCGCGTATCGTCCGGCCCGCGCCAGTACCACCAGACTGCCGCCAGCACACCGCAGACCGTCAGGATGTCGGCCGTGGCGACCCGCGCCCAGAACACGAAATAGAAGGTGGTCGCCAGCATCCAGCCGGCGATCAGTCCCGTGCCCTTGCGAAACCGCTGCTCGCCCAGTTGATACACCAGCCACACGCTCAACCACGCGGACACCACCGAAGACAGGCGCAGCGACCAGTGATCGAGACTGCCGGTCAGCCAGGCGGTCGCGGTGATCAGCCAGTACGACAAAAGCGGCTTGTCGTAGTAGGGATCGCCCTTGAGGTACGGGTCGAAGTAATCACCGCTTTGCAGCATCTGCAACGCGATGTTCGCCCAGCGGGTTTCCGCGCCCCACAGTTCGCGACTGCCCAGGCCGAGCAGCAACATCAGGGCGCTGGCCGCCAGCAGGAGCAACAGGGCGGCGCGGTCGTTGTTGCGCACCGTCATGGCTGTTTCTGCGCAAAGATGAAAATGTGCAGATTACCGCGCCGATAATGCTTGCCGTCCACGGGCAGCAATTCGACTTCCTGTTCTTCCTGCGTACTGTTGACGCGCAAGACCACGCCGACCGCGCCTTTCTTCCGCGCTTCGGTCATCCACTGGCCGACGCCGTCCATAGTGACTTTACGTGCTTCCATGGCCGGGTCTTCGAGGCCGTATTTCAATTCACCGATGGTGTTGAACAGGTCCACTTGCGGGCGTTTCAAGCGCCACGCCAGCGCCGAGGCCGCGCCCAGGTCGTTGCTCAGCAAGGACGCGGTTTCACTCAGTTCCCGTTGATGCTCGGCAATGAACTGATCCGGCATCTTGCTGTTGACGATCTGCGCCGGCATGGCGGCGGGCAGCAACGCCACGAGCAGGCCGATGCCCAGCGCCGGCATGGCCCACAACGTCAGTGGACGCAGCACTTGCAAGGCGTTGGCGATGATCCAGCCCACCAGCACGATATAGGCCAGCGACAGGCTGAACATCTCAGTGTTTTCGTAGATTTCCTTCGTGGCCTGAAGATAGAGCAGGGCCACCAGCGCAACACTGGCGAGTACCGTGTTGAACACACCGTTCAGGCGCAGGAACCGGCCACTGCGTTGATCCAGCCACTTGACTACGGTCTGTCCCATCAACAGCGCGACGGGCAGCAGGCACGGCATGATGTACGTAGGAAGTTTGCCGCTGCTCAGACTGAAAAATGCCAGTGGCAGCAGGAACCACAGTGCCAGGTAAGCGGTTTTTGCCTCACGCTTTTCGCGCCACATGCGCAGCAAGGTCGAAGGTAGAAGCAGCGCCCACGGCAGGGTCGAGGCAAACAGCAATGGCAGGTAGAACCACCACGGGCGGGCATGTTGCGCGTCGTCACCGGCGGCAAAACGACGGATGTGTTCGTGCCAGAAGAAGAACCGCCAGAAGTCCGGTTCCCGGTAATGGACTGCCAATACCCACGGCAGGCTGACGAGGGCGCAGACCACCACGGCGACCAGTCCGTAACGCACCAGCTCACCGAAGCGCCGTTGCCAGACCATGTAGGGCAGGGCGATCAGCACCGGCAACAGCAGGGCCAGGAACCCTTTGGTCATCAGCCCCATGCCGCAAGCGACACCAAGCAGCGCCCAGCCACCCAGGCGAGCGCGGGGCGTACGGCTGTCGATGGCAAACCACGCAGCCACCATGCTCAGGTTGACCCACAAGGTGAATTGCGGATCGAGATTGGCATAGCCGGCTTGACCTGCAATCAGCCCGAAACTCATATAAAGCAGGGCGCTGGCGGCGCTGATGCGCGGGTTGTTCCAGAGCCGGCGGGCCATCAGGTAGGTCAGCCAGACGCTGGCGCCGGTACTCAGCGCCGAAGCGATACGCACGCCGAACAGGTTGTCACCGAAAATTGCCTGGCCGATGGCAATCATCCAGTAGCCGGCAATCGGTTTCTCGAAATAACGGATGCCCATGAAATGCGGGGCTACCCAATTGCCACTCAGCAGCATTTCCTGGCTGATCTGGCCGTAGCGGGTTTCATCGGGGATCCACAGGCCGTGGCTCATCAATGGCAGCAGGTAAAACATCACGAACGCCAAAATAAGGCCGGGGATGGCCCAGCGTTCGACCGCAGTCGTCGAAGGGAAAAGGGCAGTGTGTCGCAGCGGGTTGTTTTCAGACGTCATGACAAAGCCTTGGTACCGTACGAAGTTCTGATGTCGATGACCTGCCCGGCGCGTTCCTGAGCGGGCGAGTCATCGTGTTGAATGAATGCAGGTGTCAGGCATTTCCTGTATCCAGAGAACTGTCGTACCTCCAGGCCGAAGTTCTCGCGATATAGCCAAGCATGAAAAAACCAGCTGTCCAGCAAGTCGGGGGCAGATACATTTCTCATTACAATTTGATGAAGTGTGCTTTGTTTAATTGAAAACAGCTCAGAACTGTCAATTAGCTCTAACCACGACGTTAATCACTATTGAGTTGTGACCAGGCCTCGGCATTCAGAATGCCCAGCACTTCAAGTTGCCCCTTGGCATCAATGCGAACAAACAGCGTGCTTCCATAATCAGCGGCGATCGCATGGGGAAAACCGGTCTGTTTTTCAAAGTCGCTGATGCAGCCGCTGTGGGTGACCAGCACCAGATTGCGCTGTGCAACTTTGTGCGCCACCACCTCGTTACGCAGCGACGAACCGCAGGATTCAAGCCAGGGCTGAGCAGTAGCGTCCTGCCCGAACATGGCACGCGCCGTTTGCACGGTCCGGGTCAGCGGGCTGGTGAACACCTGTGCCTGCTGCATGCCCAGGCTCGTGAAACCCTTGCCCACCCGCACAGCCGAGTCGTTGCCTACCTGAGTGATGCCGTCTTCCGGGCCCAGACAAAGATGGTCGGAGCGGTCGCAACGTTCAGCATGGCGCACCAGTGCCACCACTTCGCCCGCCTGCCAGGCCCTGGTCCAATCAGCCCTTGAGGCCTTCCCCGCGTGGCCCAGATCAATGGGGGAGCGGGTTACCCAGACAAAGCCGCTAACCAGTGCAATCGCCACCCCTGCACCGACAACCGTCAGCAGTTTTCCAAGTCGCATTAGTCGACGTTGTTTATAGACTGCTGTTAATAGCATCTGTCGCTCCACGCCATGCCCCTTAACTTCGCAGGCGCAATTGGCCTGCGATTTAATCAACTTTATGGTTTCGTACTTGAATGCTGGCTGAATGTTGGGGCTATTCACGTCGGGCCGCAGTGAAGAACATGTGAAAAATTTGCGGGAGTTGAAAATGCGCAATTAATCAAGTTTCTGATAACCAGACTCAAATACGCTTTTTTTACCGGGCTGGCTTAACAACTGTTGCTGTTTGAGGTGAAGCTGAATCCGTTCGGTCCATCTATTGAGTACACACATGATGTTGACCGCCGAGTCTGATAACCGAGGTGGAGTCCTCCAGCCGAATGGATTTCAAGCAGAGCCTGACGAAACGGATCGTCATCGTATTCGCCTCGATGAGTGCGCTGGTGGCCGGCGTATTTGCGCTGGGAATCGTAGCCACCGTGCATGTGGTGGAACACAAGTTGACGGCCACGACCTTGATGGGCGGTCTGCATCGTTTGCTGGCAATGGATGACATCAGTCGCTGGAGCCATCGACCGGAAAAGAGCGAGCTGTTTTTCTTCGAAGGCGGGCCGGGCTCCATGGCGCTGGTTCCGTCACTGGCGTCTCTTTCGCCGGGGTTTCAGGAGGTCATGTTCGAGGGCGATGGCTTTTTCGCCATGGTCGAGATGGTGGGCGGACGCAAGTACGTGCTGTTGCGTGACCAGGAAAGTCTCGAACAGCGTGAGCGTCTGTTGTTCATTGTCGTGGCGGTCGGGTTCATCCTGAGCATTCTGCTGGCGATAGTGCTGGGCCGATTGCTGGCGCGACGGGTAATGGCTCCGGTCATCCGTCTGGCGCGCCAGGTACGTCACCGCGATCAGTTACTGGTGCTGGCGCCGCCTCTGCATCCGGACTACGCGGCGGACGAAGTCGGAGAACTGGCACTCTCGTTCGATCAGACGCTGGGTCGCCTGCGCGAAACGCTGAGCCGGGAAAAACTGTTCACCAGCGACGTGAGTCATGAACTTCGCACACCGTTGATGGTGCTGGGCGGAGCCTGCGAGTTGCTGCTCGCCAATCCATCGCTCGATACCCGCTCGGCCGCGCAGGTCAACCGCATCGCTCGGGCCAGTCATGAAATGCGTCAATTGGTGGATACCTTCCTGATGCTCGCCCGCGCCCAGGAAGATACCGGTGGCGACATTTGCGTTTCACTTGGGGAAGTTGCACGCGTTCAGGCGGAGATCTGGGGGCGGCTGATTCGCGAAAAAGGGCTGGAATTTTTTTGCGACATCAATCCGGCCGGCACGGCTCGTTACAACCAGACCTTTTTGCAGTCAGTGATGGGTAACCTGCTGCGCAATGCCTGGCATTACACAGATCAGGGTTTTGTCAGGCTGACCGTCGGGGAATGCGGATTTGTGGTTGAAGACAGTGGCATCGGCATTCCAGAAGAACGCCGGCAAGCGATGTTCCAGCCATTCGTGCGGGGTGACGAGCGTCGAGGCGAGGGGCTTGGGCTGGGGTTGTCACTGGTGCAGCGGATTTGCAATCGCGAGCACTGGCAGGTCGACCTGACAACCCGTGAGCCCCACGGTTGTCGCTTTACCGTCCTTTTGAACACGGACGCTCAGGACGCCGGTGGACAGCCCCGCGCAGTGCCCGCCGCCTGACCAATCAACGCGGCCAGACGCTTGACGTTGTTCTGCTGGGCCGCCACCAGATCGTCAATGCTCGGCCCGGACGGGGTTTGCAGCAGCGAGCGGCAGGCGAGCAGGGCGTCGTCCCCGGCGTTGGCCTGGCGCAGGCGCCATTTGACGTCGATCAGCCCGTACTGCCCGGGAATCGAATCGAAGCGTTGCACATCAATGCGCACGGAGGTTTTGCGCGGGCCGCCGGCATTACTGAGCTGATCCACCAGCGCGCTGCGCAACTCATCGCTGAGGCTGGCGCCCCACCATTCGGTCTCAAGGATCGCCAGGCCGCTGTTGCCTTGGCGGATCACGATTTGCGGCCGGTCGACCTGCGGCGGCACGCTGATGCCTTCGATGGTGATTTCCGAGCCGGCGCGGCCGGCCATTGGTTGCGTCGGCGTCAGGGTATGAAAGCTGATCGGAGCGCTTTTGCAGGCGCCGAGCAGCAGGCCAATGGCGAGCACGGTGAACTTCAGCGGTAAAGCCATGGGACAGCTCCTGTGCTCAGTTGCGCGGCGGCCCTTTGAGATCCAGCGGCGCGGCGTTGTCGGGGCGGCCGCGAATCAACGATTCCGGATGACGGCCCAGATAATCGGACAGATCACGTAGCGAACGGGACATGCGCCCAAGCTCGTCGAGGGTCTCGGTCAGTTGTTCGCGTTGCGGCGAGTCTTCGGCCAGGGTAGAGCTGGCCGACTGCAGGGTCTTGCTCAGGTCGGCGAGGGTGTTCTGCACGCCGGGCAGGGTCCTGGCATTGAACTGGGTCAGGCCTTTGCGCAACTCCACGAGGTTGCTGTCGAGGTTGCCGGCAATCCGTTCCACCGGCAGTTTGTTGAGCTTGTCGATCATCGCTTCGAGTTTTTCCTGCAATTGTTCGAGGCTGCCGGGGACGGTTGGAACGCTGATCGGGCGAGCGGTGGGGTCAAACGCGACTTTTTCGGCCTTGGGGAAGAAGTCCAGAGCAATGTACAACTGGCCGGTCAGCAGATTGCCGCTGCGAGCCTGGGCACGCAGACCGTTGTCGATAAAGGTGCCGATCAGGCGCACGGCAGCGGCTTCGTCGTCCGGATTGTGGTCGAGTACCTTGAGCATCTTGATGTGGGCCTGGCCGAGGCGCTGCGGGTAAATCACGATGCCGACGTTGAGCGGGAAGCTGCGTTTCTTCGCGTCGAAATCCAGGTTGACACTGACCACCCGGCCGATCTCGATGCCGAGGAATTCCACCGGCGCATCGACTTTCAACCCGCGCAGGGCCTGATCGAAACGCAGGGTCAGGTATTGCGCCTTGCCATTGGGCGGAGCGAGTGCGGTTTGCTGGTCGTCGAACAGGTCGTAAGTCCTTTCTTCGGCGGCGGCAACGTCGTTGGGGCTGTACTCCGGCGCGCGAAAGGCAATGCCGCCTACCAGCAAGGTCGACAACGATTCGGTTTTCACCGCAAAACCGTTGGCGCCGACGTTGACATCAATCCCGCTGGCGTTCCAGAACCGGGTGTTTTCCGTGACGTAGGCGTCGTTCGGCGCATGGATGAACACTTCGATGTTCACCCCTTTGCCATCGGCATCCAGCGCGTAGGCCACCACCTGGCCCACCGGAATCTTGCGGTAATAGACCGGCGAGCCGATATCCAGCGAACCGAGGTCCGAGGCATGCAGGTTGAAGCGTTTACCCGGTTCGCCGTAGGTGATCGGCGGCGGGTTTTCCAGGCCTTTGAAGTGTTTTGCGCGTGAGTTGGACTGCCCGATGTCGGCGCCGATGTAGTCGCCGGACAGCAATGTGTCGATGCCCGAGACACCGCCCGCACCAATGCGTGGGCGCACGACCCAGAACTGCGAGTCTTCGCGGGTGAAGGTTTCGGCCTGCTTGGCCAGTTTGATCGTGGCGTTGACGCTTTTCTGGTCGTCGCTCAGTTCGACATCCGTGACCTGGCCGATCACTACGTTGCGGTATTTGACTTCGGTCTTGTTGGCGGTCAGGCCGCTGCCGGTCTTGAAGGTGACGGTAATGGTGGGGCCTTCCTGCATCAGGTTGTGCACCACCAGCGAGAGGCCCACCAGCACCGCGACGATCGGCACGATCCACACCAGCGAAATGCTGAAACGCCGGGTCTTGACCGGCGCCTGACCGGGCGCTCGCGGTTGATCGGCGGCTGACGACTCCATCCATGACCTCCAGGGTGTGTGGGCACTGAGCGTCAGGAACGCAAAAGCACTTCATCAATATAGAAGTGCTTCGCGATAGAGCAAATGCGCAGGGTGCTTTAACCGGCACGCGTCAGCCCAGCAATTCCCGCAGGCGATACCAGAACATGCCCAGTGCCAGCAGCGGCGAACGCAGCGTAGGGCCGCCGGGGAAGGTCATGTGCGGCACACTGCTGAACACGTCCATGCCTTGGCTGTGGCCAGCGTGAATCGCTTCGCCCAACAGTTTGGCGCACCAGTGGGTGACGTTCAGACCGTGACCGGAATAGCCCTGGGCGTAGAACACGTTCGGGTGCAGCTTCAGTCGGCCGACCTGTGGGAAGCGGTTGGCGGTGATGCCGATCTTGCCGCCCCACTGATAGTCGATGCGCACATCCGCCAGTTGGGGGAACACCTTGAGCATCTTTGGTCGCATGTACGCGGCGATGTCCGCCGGGTCCCGTCCCGAATAATGGCAGGCGCCGCCGAACAGCAAGCGCCGGTCCGCCGAAAGCCGGTAGTAGTCGAGGCCGACTTTCTGGTCGCACAGCGCCAGGTTCTGCGGAATCAGCTCGGCGACGCGTTCCGCCGACAGCGGTTCAGTGGCGATGATGTAACTGCCAGCGGGCAGCACTTTGCCGCTGAGTTGCTGTTCAAGTTCATCCAGATGCGCGTTGCAGCCGAGCACCAGACTGCCGGCGCGTACCGTGCCGCTCTGGGTGCGGACTTGAACGGTCGGGCCGTGGAGAATTTCCAGCACCGGGCTCTGCTCGAAAATCCGCACCCCGAGGGAGGCAGCCAGCCGCGCTTCGCCCTGGACCAGGTCGAGCGGGTGCAGATGCCCTGAGCCCATGTCGATCAGGCCACCCTTGTAGACGCCCGCGTTCACCACTTGCTGACGAATCAGCTCAGGGGCGACCAGCCGCGTTTCATGGCGGTAACCCAACTGCGCCAGGCTTTCCTGCTCGGCCTTGAAGGCGTCGAACTGCGCCGGGGTGTTGGCCAGCTCGCAGAAGCCCCAGCGCAGGTCGCACTCGATGGCGTTGTCGGTGATGCGCTGGCGCACCAGCTCCACCGAATCGATCCCGGCCCGGTGCAGGTAGCGCACGCCTTCACTGCCGACATGCCGGGCAAAACCTTCGACGTCATGGCCGATCCCGCGAATCAACTGCCCGCCATTGCGCCCGCTGGCGCCCCAGCCGATGCGCCGGGCTTCGAGCAGGATCACCGAGAGCCCGCGCTGCGCCAGTTCAATGGCGGTGTTGACGCCGGTGAAACCGCCGCCGATCACGCAGACATCGGCGATCAGATCACCCTCAAGTTCCGGATAGGGTGTGCTGGCCCGGGCCGACGCGGCGTAATAGGACTGGGCGTGTTCCTGGGTGTACTGATTCATTTGTTCGACTTCACTTTGCTCCAGGACCGGGTCATCAGACGCATGATCGACTGGGGCGGGGTAGAGGAGATGTAAAGCTTGTCGAGGACCTCCTGGGACGGATAGACCTCGGGATTGTTGACCAACCCGGGATCCATGTATTGCTTGGCCGCCGGGTTCGGGTTGGCGTAGCCGACCGAGGCGCTGACCTTGGCGATCACTTGCGGATCGAGCAGGTAATTGATGAAGGCGTGGGCTTCCTTGGTGTTGCCCGCGTCGGCGGGAATCGCCAGCAGGTCGAACCACAGGTTCGCGCCTTCCTTGGGAATCGAGTACGCGATGTTCACGCCGTTCTTGGCTTCCTTGGCGCGGTTGGCGGCCTGGAACACGTCGCCGGAATAACCGAAGGCCACGCAGATGTCGCCGTTGGCCAGGTCGGACACGTATTTCGAGGAATGGAAATAGGTGATGTATGGCCGGATGCTCAGCAGTTTCTCTTCGGCCTTCTTGTAGTCTTCGGGTTTCTCGCTGCGCGGGTCCATGCCCATGTAGTTGAGGATCGCCGGGAACACTTCATCGGCCGAGTCCATCATCGACACACCGCACTGGGTGAGTTTCTTCAGGTTCTCCGGTTCGAACAGCACGGCCCAGGAGTCGATGTGATCGATGCCCAGCACTTGCTTGACCTTGTCGACGTTGTAGCCGATGCCATTGGTGCCCCACAGATACGGCACCGAGTGCTGGTTGCCGGGATCGTTTTTCTCAAGCAGGGCCAGCAGTTTCGGGTCGAGGTTTTTCCAGTTCGGCAGTTGCGAGCGGTCCAGTTTGAGGAACGCACCGGCCTTTACCTGACGGGCGAGGAAGTGGTTGGACGGCACCACCACGTCATACCCGGTGCGGCCGGCAAGCAGTTTGCCTTCGAGGGTTTCATTGGAGTCGAAAACGTCGTAGATCACCTTGATACCGCTGGAGGACTGGAAGTCGGCGAGGGTGGTTTCGCCAATGTAATCGGTCCAGTTGTAGACGCTGACCTGGGGTTGGGCGAAGGCACCGGCACTGCACGCCAGGGCCAGCGCGGCGGGAATCAGGGATTTCAACAGACGCATATCGACACCTCTTCGAATTATTGGATTTTTCAGGCGAGTACGGTCCTTGTGGGAGCTGGCTTGCCAGCGATAGCGGTGGGTCAGTCGATAGAGATGTTGACTGTGCCGACACCCTCGCTGGCAAGCCAGCTCCCACAGGGAACGTGGCTGTTGGTTAAACGCTCAGCAACAGGAACTCCCGCTCCCAGGAACTGATCACGCGCTTGAAGTTTTCGTGCTCGGCGCGTTTCACCGCGACGTAGCCGCGTACGAACTTGCTGCCCAGGTATTGCGCGACGGTGTCGCACTCTTCCATCTGGGTCAGGGCTTCTTCGATGGTGATCGGCAGGCGCAGGTTGCGGCGCTCGTAAGCCCGGCCTTCGACGGCGGCGCTCGGTTCGACGCCTTCGACCATACCGATGTAGCCACACAGCAGGCTCGCGGCGATGGCCAGGTACGGGTTGGCGTCGGCGCCGGGCAGACGGTTCTCAACCCGCATCGCCTCAGGCCCGGAGGTCGGCACCCGCAGGCCGACGGTGCGGTTTTCTTCGCCCCATTCGACGTTGACCGGTGCCGAGGTGTCCGGCAGGAAGCGGCGGAACGAGTTCACGTTGGGCGCGAACATCGGCAGCACTTTCGGAATGTATTTCTGCAGGCCGCCGATGTGATGGCGGAACAGGTCGCTCATGCTGCCGTCGGCATTGGCGAAAATCGGCTGGCCGCTGGTGATCTCGACCACGCTCTGGTGCAGGTGCATGGCACTGCCGGGCTCATCGCCGATCGGCTTGGCCATGAAGGTTGCGGTGACGTTGTGCTTGAGCGCCGCTTCACGCAGGGTGCGTTTGAACACGGTGATCTGGTCGGCCAGATCCAGTGCGTCGCCGTGACGGAAGTTGATTTCCATCTGCGCCGGGCCGTCTTCGTGGATCAGCGTGTCCAGATCCAGGCCTTGCAGTTCGCACCAGTCGTAGACGTCTTCGAACAGCGGATCGAATTCGTTGGCCGCATCGATGGAGAACGACTGGCGACCGCTTTCGGCGCGACCGGAACGGCCCAGCGGTGCCTTGAGCGGCAAGTCCGGGTCTTCGCAGCGCTGGGTCAGGTAGAACTCCATTTCTGGCGCCACGATCGGCTTCCAGCCTTTGTCGGTGTACAGCTGCAAGACTTTCTTCAGCACGTTGCGCGGCGACAGTTCGATCGGGTTGCCGAACTTGTCGAAGGTGTCGTGGATGACGATGGCAGTCGGCTCGATGGCCCACGGGATCACGTACACCGCGTCGCTCACCGGCTTGCAGACCATGTCGATGTCGGCCGGGTCGAGCAGGTCGTAGTAGATGTCGTCGTCGACAAAATCCCCGGTTACCGTTTGCAGCAGCACACTTTCCGGCAGGCGCATGCCTCGCTCATGCAGGAACTTGTTGGTCGGTGCAATTTTGCCGCGGGCGATGCCGGTCAGGTCGCTGACCACGCATTCCACTTCGGTAATCTTGTGATCTTTCAGCCATGTGAACAGCTGATCGAAAGGGGCATTCATAAAGACCTCGTCGTTGGTTTTGTTGACGCGGGGGAAGCGCGATTTCATCTTTCGCAGGCTTCCCCTGTGGCGCGTTGACGACTATCTTGGGCGGGCCTTGTTGTTCCATCTATCCACTTTCAGCAGCACCAAAGCGCACCAAAAGAGTGCGCAAGGTCTCCCATGACAACGTGTAATCCGCTACAGGTTCAAGCGTTCAACACCGCCGATGTCACCGAGCAAATCCGCGCCACGCCGGGTTGGGTTCAGCATTACCAGCAAATGTCGCCAGGGCATTTCGCCGGACAGATCCGCTATCTGGATTTGCAGGGTGTGGAGGTTTACGAAGAACAGATGAACACCCGGGTCGAGCAGAATTTCAGCGCGCCGCAAGGGTCGTTGGCGTTCTGTTTCGATCGCAGCGACAACGCGCTCTATCTGCTCAATGAAGAAAGCCGCAACATCTGGATCACCCCGGAGAACTACCAGGAAATCGCCGTGGTGTTCGGCCCGGACTTCGTCCGCCGCAACGGCCTGGACATGGCCAGGCTGGAAGGTTTGTTCATGGCGCCGCTCAATGGCGCGCAGAACGGATTGTTCAGCCGCTGGTTAAGCTCCACGCTCACGAAGTTGTCGCAACCCCTTGATCAGCCAAGCAAAGAAGCGCTGACCCAGCAGTTGCTGGAGGACTGCCTGTTCATCCTCGACAACGCAAGCGTGTGCCTGGACGGCGGTGGCTTGCAGCGTCGCGCCGAAGAGCGAATCACGCTCAAACGCGTCGGGGAGTGGGCGGCGGACTCGCCGGAAGAAACCCTCAATCTGCTTGAGTTATCGCGTGTCGCCGGAGTTTCCGTGCGCCAGTTGCAGCAGACCTTCAAGGCCTACACCGGGATGTCGCCGAGTCATTGGCTGCGTTTGCGCAGGCTCAACAGTGCGCGGCGGGAACTGCTCAAGCGTTCAGCGGCGGACACCACGGTGGCGGAGGTCGCGATGAACTGGTCGTTCTGGCATTTGGGCCGTTTTTCAAGCAGTTATCGGGCAATGTTCAAGGAGTTGCCGAGCGAGACGTTGAAGCGCTCTTCTTCTTCGTGACAGGCACGCGCTTGAAATCGCCGGAAAAGAACGTGGTTTCACGCCAGCATATTAATTAGAATCACTCTCATTTGTATCCTTCAGGCAGGATCTGTTGAGATGATTGAAGCGGCCAAGCCACCGGAACACAGCCTGCACGACCTGTATCTCGATCATCGAGGCTGGCTGGAAAACTGGCTGCGCCGACGCATGGGCAATGCGTGGGATGCCGCTGACCTGAGTCAGGATACGTTTCTGCGGGTGCTCGGCAGTTCGCAAGCGCTCGTCGATATGCGTGAGCCCCGCGCCTATCTGCTGACGGTCGGCAAGCGACTGCTGAGCAATTTCTACACCCGGCGCAGCCTTGAGCAGGCGTATCTGAATGCCCTGGCACAGCTCCCTGAAGACTGCGTGCCGTCCCCGGAGCAGCGCTGGATTCTGCTGGAAACCCTACAGGCGCTCGATGAATTGCTCGATGGCCTGCCGCGCGCCGTACGCCGGGCATTTCTGTGGAGTCAGCTCGAAGGCCTGGGCTACCGCGAAATTGCCGAACGCCTGCAAGTGTCCGAACGCACCGTAAAGCGCTATATGGCCCAGGCTTACGAACACTGTCTGCTGGTGGACATGTAATGCGCACGGCACCGTCGAGCGAGGCCCGCGAGGTCGCACGGGCCGCTGCACAGTGGTTGGCGTTGTTTGAATCCGGCGAGGCGACGGACGCCGATCACGCCCGATTGCAAACGTGGCGTAACAGTCACAGCAGCCACGAAAACGCCTGGCAAAAAGCCCAACTGTTGCGTCAACGCTTCTGCGAACTGCCCCCGGCGCTGGCGATGGCCACCCTGGACCGACCAGATCCCGCACGGCGTGCAGCGCTCAAACGCATGCTCGGTGTTGCCGCACTGGTGCCAGCGGCCTGGCTGATCAGTCGTCAATTGCCGCTGGATGTCTGGCGCGCCGATTTGCACACCGGTACTGGTGAACGCAAAAAATGGCCGCTGGCCGATCGCAGCGTCTTGCAGCTCAATACCGACAGTGCGCTGAACGTCGATCTTGCGGCCCGTCAGTTAACCTTGGTGCGCGGTGAAATGGCGCTCAGGGTGTCGGGCGCCGCGCCATTGGCGATCCGCTCCCCATACGGTCGGATCACGGTCAGCGGCAGTGAAGTCTGCGTGCGGCTCGACGAGCGCACTTGTCAGGTTGCGGTGGTCAGCGGGGCTGTGCAGCTGCACCCCCTGCAAGGGCCGGGATTGACCTTGCATGCGGGGCAACGGATCAGCCTGCAAGCCAGTGGTGCTGGCCCGATTGGCACGTTCGACGCCATGCTGCCGGACTGGCGCAGCGGTGTTCTGATGGCGCAAAACCAGCCGCTTGGGGATTTTCTGCGTGAGCTGGGCCGGTATCGATCCGGATTGCTGCGCTGGGATCCGGCGCTGGAAACCTTGCGTGTCACTGGCAGTTTCCGTCTCGACAACACCGATCGCGTGCTGACCCTGCTGGCCGCGAGCTTGCCGCTGGACGTGCAATCTCGTACGCGTTACTGGGTCACTTTGGTGCCACGGAAAAATATCGGTTGAAGCCTGTCCCTTTTTTTCTCCTCGCTGGTCATTTCAGTCAAGTGAACTGAAAACGAGAGCTTCTCCCCATGTCCGCAGTATTTCCCAGCCGTATGCGTCCATTATTGCAGTTGAGCCTGATGCTGAGTCTGAGTACCAGCCCGTTTGTGATGTCCGAGAGCCGGGCCGATGACGCCCGTCGCAGTTATCAAGTGCCGGCCGGCAGCCTGAGTGCCGCGTTGACCCGCTTCGCGGGACTGGCCGGCGTCAATCTGTCAGTGGACCCGGCGCTGGTCAGCGGGCGCAGCAGTTCGGGACTGGCCGGTGATTTCGGGGTGGAAGAGGGCTTCGCCCGGCTGCTCTCCGGCTCGGGCCTGCAACTGCAACCGGTGGGCGAGCAAGCCTACATTCTGGTGCCAGCGCCCGAGGGCGGCAGCCTGCAACTGGCGCCGACCTCAATTCTTGGGGCCCAGGACGCCGGTGGAGGGGATGTCTTCGCCGGCGGCCAGGTGGCGCGACGGGGTTCGCAAGGTTTGCTGGGCTCGCGGGACTTCATGGAAACACCGTTCAGTATGACTACCTACACCAGCGAGGCGGTCAAGAATCAGCAGGCGCGAACCTTGGGCGATCTGATCGCCGGCGATCCCTCCGTCCGCGCAACCAACCCGGCCGGCGGCCGCTACGAGCAATTCACCATTCGCGGTTTCAGCCTCTTCAACAGCGATGTCGCCTACAACGGCCTCTACGGCGTGCTGCCCACTTACACGATCGACATGGAAATGGCCGATCGCGTCGACATCCTCAAGGGCCCGAGCCAACTCATCAACGGTATCTCTCCGCGCGGCAGCGTCGGTGGCGGCATCAACGTCGTGCCAAAACGCGCGACCGACACGCCGATCACTTCATTGACCGCCAACTACGCGTCGAACAACCAGGTCGGCGGCGCGGTGGATGTCGGCCGGCGGTTTGGCGAAGACAATCAGTTCGGCCTGCGCTTCAACGGCGTGAAACAATCCGGCGATACCGAGTGGGATCATCAAAGTGTCGATCGTGACATGGCAGTGCTGGGCCTGGATTTTCGTGGTGAGCGCCTGCGCCTCTCGACTGATGTCGGGCACACGGAACGTGACACCGATGCGCCGCAGGAGCGGGTCCAGGTCGGCGCCAATGCGCGGGTACCGAGCGCCAGTGATGTGCGCCATAACTACGCGCAACCCTGGAGCAAGGCGCGCACCAAAGATACGTTCGGTACGGTCAACGCCGAGTTCGATGTCAACGATTCGACGATGCTGTATGGCGGTGTCGGCGCACGTAAAAGCAATCACGATTTTCTTCGGCACGCGGTTTCGGTGACCAACAACGCCGGGGACTTCAGTGTCCAGCCCCGGGATTTCACCCGTGACGAAAACGTCCGTACGGCAACGGCCGGTGTGCGCAACTGGTTTCACACCGGACCCGTGAGCCACGAGATCAATCTGGCCGCCAGCTATTTCTACATGGACTTCGAAAACGGTGGTGCGCGTTACGCAGCGGCTCCGAGCAATCTCTATCACCCGGTGGAAACGCCGAAACCGGTGCGTCCAACACGACAGGACCCTGAGGTCTACACCGAGAACCGCTTCAGCGGCGTGGCGTTGGCCGACACCCTGGGTTTCTTCGATGACCGCCTGCTGCTGACGCTTGGTGCCCGCTGGCAACGCGTGAAGGTTGATGACTGGTCCGACAACGTCAAGGGCGACACGGCTTACGATGAAGAGAAGGTTTCGCCGTCGGGTGGACTGCTGTTCAAAGCCACCGACAGGTTGTCGCTGTACGCCAATTACATGGAAGGCTTGAGCCAGGGCAAGATCGCACCGTCGACCTCTGTGAACGAGGACGAAATCTTCCCGCCGTTCATTAGTCGACAGGTCGAGGTGGGCGCCAAGTACGACGCCGGCTCGTTCGGCCTGACCGCGGCGGTGTTCCGGATCAAGCAGCCGGCTTACGAAACCAACGCCGTCACGCGGGTGTTCGGCCCCAACGGCAAACGGCAGAACGACGGTGTGGAACTCTCTGTGTTCGGCGAACCGCTCAAAGGCTTTCGACTGCTGGGTGGCCTCATGTATATCGACAGTGAACTGACCCATACCACCAACGGCACGTTCGACGGCAATCGTGCACCGGCGACGCCCAAGTACAACGTCAACCTGGGCGCCGAGTGGGACGTGCCGAACGTGCAGGGGCTGACATTGACCGGGCGGGGGATCTATTCCGGCTCGCAGTATCTGGATCAGTCCAACAACAAGGAAATTGACGCCTGGGAGCGCTTTGATGTGGGCGCACGGTACGCGTTCAGGGTCGACGAAAAGACCATCACGCTGCGGGCCAACGTGGAGAATGTGGCGGACAAGCGTTACTGGAGCTCCGCCGGGGCTTCGGATGACAGCGAGCCGGGTTTGACGCTGGCGACGCCGCGAACCTATCTGCTGTCGGCGACGGTGGATTTCTGAGCGTTGAATTCAGCGAGCGCGCCGGGATTGGTCACGGGTAGCCGGCGCCAGTTGAAGTGCCCGTCATCCTCGTGACGGGCGCACACTAACCAATCCGGTTATTGCGCATGATCGAAAAATTAAGCGCCGCAGCGACACACAGCCAGGCCAGATAGGGAAACAGGATCAACCCGGTAATCACGTCCAGGCGCAAGGCCAGGATCACCATCGCTGCGACGACCAACCACAACAGCACGAGAATGATCATCGCGGCAACGATCCGCTGCGCACCGAAAAACACCGGCGTCCACAGCGTGTTCAGGGCAATCTGCGCGGCCCACAATGCCAGCACCTGTTCGCTGCCGGGAATCAGGGTCAAGCGGTAGCCAACCCAGGCCAGCAGCAGGTAGATCGTCGTCCACGCCACCGGAAACACCCAGTTGGGTGGCGTGAACTTCGGTTTGTTGAGCTGCGCGTACCATTGGCCGGGCTGGAAAACCATGCCGGTGGTGGCCGCCGCACCGCAGGCAATCAGGAAAATCAGGAAAGTCACCATTTCTTACTCCTTGGCCGCAGCCGTTTGCCTGGTTTGTTCCGCCGCAGCGGTCGTTCATTCGGATCTTGAGCACATCAATTCGCTGACCCGCGCTACCAGTGTGTCGACCGCGAAGGGCTTGGTCAGCACCTGCATGCCAGGGCCCAGTTGACCGGCGCCGATCACTGCGTTCTCCGCATATCCGGTAATGAAGAGCGTGGTCAGGTTCGGGCGGATCTCCCGGCCGGCATCCGCAAGCTGCCGACCGTTCATGCCACCCGGCAGGCCGACGTCGGTAATCAGCAGGTCGATGTGCACGTTCGATTGCAACACCTTCAGTCCGGCAACGCTGTCGCCCGCCTCAAGCAGGTTGTAGCCAAGATCGCCGAGCACTTCGGTCAACAAGGCGCGCACGGTGGGTTCATCGTCGACCACCAGAATGGTTTCGCTGGCTTTGGGCAGCAACGCCGGAGCGATGTGCTTGTCATCGTGACTCTGCACGGGATCGCCACGGTGACGCGGCAGGTAGATGCACATCGTGGTGCCCCGATCGACCTGCGAGTGCACGCGCACCTGGCCGCCGGATTGCTTGGCGAACCCGTAGATCATTGACAACCCCAGCCCGGTGCCCTGGCCTAGCGGTTTGGTGGTAAAGAACGGGTCGAAGGCCTTGGCGATGACATCGGCCGACATGCCAGTGCCGGTATCGGTGACGCACAGGCACACATACTCGCCCTCGGGCATGTCCAGCGCGCCGGCGGTCTCGGCGTCCATGATGCGATTGGCGGTCTCGATGGTGATGCGTCCGCCGTCGGGCATTGCATCGCGGGCGTTGATACATAGGTTGAGCAGGGCGTTTTCCAGTTGACTGGCATCGACCAGTGTCGGCCAGAGCACCGACGAGCCAATGGTTTCCAGCAGAATGCTCGGGCCCACCGTGCGCTGGATCAGTTCGGTCATGCCGGTCATCAGCGTGTTGACGTCGGTGGGCCGCGGATCGAGGGTCTGGCGTCTGGAGAAGGCCAGCAGGCGGTGGGTGAGGGCGGCGGCACGCTTGACTGCGCCTTGTGCAGTCACCATGTATTTGTCGACTTCGCTCAAGCGGCCCTGATTGATCCGTGCGCCCATCAACTCCAGCGCGCCGGAAATGCCGGCCAGCAAGTTGTTGAAATCGTGAGCGAGGCCTCCCGTCAGTTGACCGACCGCTTCCATCTTCTGCGATTGACGCAGTTTCTCCTCTGCTTGCATCAACTCGGCGGTGCGCGATGACACCCGTTGTTCGAGGGTGTCGTTGAGCGAACGCAACGCGGCAATAGCCCGGTCGCGTTCCGCCTCGACGGTGCGGCGCTCCTCGACATCAATCAGCACGCCGGGAAAGCGCAGCGGCGTTGCGTCCTCTGCACATTCAACACGCCCGTTCGCCTCGATCCACTGGTATCTGCCGTCCTCGCGCCGTACACGGTACTGATGGGAATAAGCGCCTCCACGACTAATGGCTTCGTCGATTGCCGTGGTCAGGCTATCGCGGTCGTCGGGGTGCACGCTGGTGATCACTTGTTCGAGGCTTAGGCCTTCACGCCCCAGTGCCGGGTCGAGATTGAACACCTGGGCGAAGCCTTCGTCGACGGCAAAACGGTCGGTCAGCAGATCCCAGTGCCAGGTGCCGATAATGGCGCCGGCCGCGAGCGCCAGTTGCACGCGCTCGACGTTCTCCCGGGCGATCGCCTCACTGGCTCGCAAGCGGTCTTCTGCCGCGCGCCGCTCGGTGACGTCGTTGAACAGGATCGCGATCTGCCGGTCGGCCGGGTCACCGACGCGCACCGCACGCACATCGAACCAGCGCTCAAAGGTATTGGCGTAGTTCTCGAAGTTCGCCGGCTCCCCGGTCTTGGCCACGTGGCCGTAGGTTTCGAACCAGAAGCGTTCCAGATTGGGCGCGAATTCGGTCACCCATTTACCGCGCAGGTTGACCCCGCACTGGCGCTCGAACGCCGGGTTGGCCTCGACGAAGTAGTAGTCGACGGGCTGGTCGTTGGCGTCGAATTTGACTTTGACGATGGCAAACGCCGACTCGATGGTTTCCAGAATGGTACTGAAACGCTCTTCACTGCGGCGCAACGCCGTTTCGGCACTGCGCGAGCGCGTGAGGTCAAGCATCGCGCCGATCATGCGTTCGGCCTGGCCGGATTGATTGCGGATCAGGTGACCGCGATCGAGCACCTCGGCATAGGAGCCATCCTGACAGCAGAACCGATACTCCGCACTCCATGTCGTGCCGTCGCCTTCGATGGCGGCGCGGATCGATGCCTGCACCCGCGCCTGATCCTGCGGATGGATCCGCGCGAACCGCCAGTCACCGCTGGGATCAACGTTCTCCTGCGGGAAACCATACGCCTGTTGCAACGCCTGGTTCCAGATGATCTGGTTGGTTTGCAGATCCCAGTCCCACACCGCATCACTGGTGGCCATGACGGCCAGTCGATGGCGTTCCTTGGTTTCGATTATGGCGCGCCCGAACAGATGCTCCTGAGTACGGTCGCGGAGAATTTTCACGAAGCCCAAATGAGTCTGGTCTTCATCGTAGAGCGGCATCAGCTCGCCAGAGGCCCAGAATCGCTCGCCGTCCTTGCGCAAATGCCATCGCTCATCGTAGGCACGGCCTTCGACAAGGGCGCGCTGTATTTCCTGTTCGACCCGGCCGGCGGCGCGGTCCTCAGGTGTGAAAAAGCAGGCCGCGCTCTGGCCGCGAACCTCTTCGGCGGACCAGCCCAGCACGTTGGTTGCGCCGCAGTTCCATTCCGTGATGTATCCGCCGGGGTCAGTGACGACCATCGCGAAATCCACTGCACTCTCGAAAACCGCGCGCTGCCGCGCCTCACTGCGAGCGAGCGCAGCCTGACTGGCGTGCAGTCGCGCCGTGATGTCGCGCTCATCGTCGGCTTCAGTGCTCTGCAAGGCGGCGCGTAATCGCTTGACCTCGGACTCGAGCGCTTCGCGACTAAGGTGTTTGAGGGTGTCCATCTCACCTTCTTGGTTGAGTTTTTCAAGGGCCGATTTCGGAGGGTCGGGCATGCCCGACAGGTGCAGTCAATATCGGGAAGCGTTGTGGCTGCTGATCCGTTGACTGGTTGCTTCGTCGTTAAGTTTCACTGATGGAGCAAGGTCGTTTCGGGCGAGCACTGATTTCAAAACGATTCGCCGTTATCCAGGCGCGCCAACAGTGCCTGGCCGCGTTGCCAGAGTGCCTGTTGTTTGGTTTCCGGCATGCGGTCGAGGTTCCTGTACATCATGCTCATGCGCTGATTGCCGCGCAGCAGTTCACCGTGGCGCATCAGGAAATGCCAATACAGCGCATTGAACGGACAGGCATTGTCCGCCGTGCTTTCGCTGACCTTGTACGCGCAGCCGCGGCAGTAATCCGACATGCGATTGATGTACTGGCCGCTGGCGCAATAGGGTTTGGAACCGAGATAACCGCCATCGGCATGCATGACCATGCCCAGCGTGTTGGGCAGCTCGACCCAGTCAAAGGCGTCCATGTAGATCGCCAGATACCACTCGCAGATCTGGCTCGGCGCGATGCCGGCGAGCAGGGCGAAATTGCCGGTGACCATCAGCCGCTGAATGTGATGCGCGTAGGCGTGCTGCAAGCTTTGCCCGATGGCGTGGCGCATGCAGTTCATTTGCGTATCGCCGGTCCAGTAGAACTCGGGCAATGCCCGGGTGTTGCCAAACGAGTTGCCCAGTGCGTAATCCGGCATCTTCAGCCAGTACACGCCCCGCACATATTCCCGCCAGCCAATCAGTTGCCGAATGAAGCCTTCGGCGGCATTGAGCGCAACGCTGCCGGCCCAGTACGCCGACTCCACGTCGCTGCACAGCTGGCGCAGATCCAGCAGGCCGATGTTGAGCGCCGCACTGATGCGCGCATGAAACAGAAACGGCTCGTCACTGGCCATGGCGTCCTGGTAATCGCCAAACCCGGCCAGGCCATAATCAAGAAAATACGCCCAGAGTGCCTGCGCATCGGCATGGGTGACGGGATAGTTGAAGTCATCGAGCGCGCCGTAGTGCTGGCTGAAGCGCGCCTTGACCAGTGCCAGTACATCGCGGGTGATGGCGTCGTTTTTGAAGCGTGCCGGGTAGGGCGCTTTGACGCCCTTGGGCAGGGCCTTGCGATTCTCGGCATCGAAGTTCCACGCGCCGCCCACTGGCGAGCCGTCACCATTGAGCAGCAGGCGGCTCTTGCGACGCATCTCACGGTAGAAAAACTCCATGCGCAGCTGTTTTTTGCCCTCGGCCCATGCGGCAAATTCTTCGCGACTGCACAAAAAACGCGTATCGGCGTGCCAGTGGATGGGCAAACCGCATTCCTTGATCGAGTGCTCCAGTCGCCAGTCGCCACACTCGGTGATGTGCACTTGCTCGGCCTGTAACAACGCTTGCCAGCGTTTCAGCTCACCGGGCACCGAACCGCTGTTATCGGGATCATCCAGGGTCACGTATTCAACCCGCGTACCCTGATCCCGCAACGCCTGGGCGAAATGGCGCATGGCGCTGAAGATCAGGGCAATCTTTTGTGGATGGTGGGGCACATGACTGGCTTCTTCCATGACTTCAACCAGCAACACGGTGTCGCGCTCAGCGTCGAGTGCGTGTAATGAAGCCAGATCGAACGACAACTGGTCGCCCAGTACCAGACACAAGCGGCGGGTAACGTTCATTCAATGGAGCTCTGCGTTTTACGGTTCATTGGCTTGATTCGGGGCCTTGGCGGCGGAAGAACAAAGTCACCTGACCGACTTCCACCCCGAACTTGGACATGCTGGTGCGGTTGATCAACGTGTCCTCATCCATCAAGTACATCCAGTCGTCCATGCTCATTTCATAGGTCGAGTCGTCGACCGGTACGTTCAGCCGATAACGCCAGTGAAGTGTGTTGCCCGCCACCTGGCCTTGGGCAACCCCTACGACATCACCGGCGCGCCCGCTCCAGCGTCCCTGGCCCTCGGGCGTCAGTGTCCATACGCGGTGTTGGCGGGTGCCATCGCTGTACAGGAAGCGCTCGTCGAGAATCAGGTTGTTGCCTTCGCGACGGCTGACAATGTTGACTTCGAAACGCTTGGTCACTTCGCCGCCGCGCTTCTGAAACATGCCCCAGGCCTTGACGGGCTGGCTGAAAAACCGCTGCAGATCGAGGGCTGGTTGTTGATCGGCATAATGGCTGACATCCACGCTGGTGCAGCTTGCGATGCTGAGTATCAGTGTCAGTAACAGCACTAATCGAGTCATTGCTTTGCTCCCTGATGGCAGAGGGGGTCGAGGAACCGCGCTGGAAATGCTTTCTTGTACGCCATGAAGCGCGCGTACAGGGTTGTGGCCGTCTAATTTCGCTTTCCTGCGGCAGGGTTGCGCCGCATGGCGGATCAGCACCCAAAATAATTGTACGAGGAAGGCAATTCTGTATAGGTTTTGTTCACGATAGGCGGAAAAAAGCCACCTGACAATCAAGAGGTAATTTTTTCGCGCAAATGCGCAGAACCGACATCACAAGCTGAAGGCTTGCCTGGGTAGCGGGGAGAGGGCGCGAATAGTGTTCACTGTGGTTTGCGGTGCTGTCGCCAGCAGGCGGAAAAAGGCCCGGTTTCCTCCGGGCCAGTCATGCACATCAGTGCGAATCCGCCTCGCTCGCAGCCTCGGCAGCGGATCTTTCCCTGCGCCTCTGGAGCCAACTGTAGAACGCATGCACGGGATGAAGGACGGCGGTGAGTACGCCGAGCAGCAGGATGGTGAAAAGGATGATCAGCGGGATGCTTTCGTGCGAGAACATGGTGGGTTACTCCTGTAGTCACTATGTCGTAACCCGCAGACTAGACGCATCGAATCCTGTTCTCGATGAATGAATGTTCATCCTTGAACGCTTCGGGTGTGTTACGGCGAATCCTCCGGACGCATGGTCAGGATGATTTTTCCGACATTCTCTGAAGACTCCATTCGCCGGTGAGCATCGGCAGCCCGCGCGAGCGCAAATGTGCTGTCCACCACCGGTTCCAGGCTCCCTGCGCCGTCGAAGCGATCGAGCCAATGCTCACGGAAGCGCTGGATCATGGCGTGCTTTTCCGGTTGTGTGCGGGATTTCATCACCGTGCCGATGATTTGCAGATGCCGATAGAGGATGTGTTCGAGCTCCACGCTTACCTGGCCGCCACCGCCCAGAATCCCGACCTGCACCAGTCGGCCACCGTGAGCAAGCGAGGCAATGTTGCGTGCGAAGTAGGGTTCGCCGATGAAGTCGATGACGACATCGACCCCTCGACCATCTGTCTTGTCGGCAATGACTTGGGCGAAGTCCTGGGTCTTGTAGTCAATCGCGACGTCAGCCCCCAGATGTTCGACACGCGATAACTTGCTGCCCTCTGTGGTGGCATACACCGTGGCGCCGGTGGCGTAGGCCAGTTGCACGGCGGCGGAGCCGACACCGCCGGCCGCCGCATGAATCAACACCGAGTCGCCGGACTTGAGGCGAGCCAAGTGCATCATCGCTTCATGGGCGGTGACGAACACCTCCGGGATAGCCGCTGCGTGTACATAATCCAGTTGCGCGGGGATCGGCATGGCCATGCGGTAGTCGATGCGCGCCAGTTCGGCATAGGCGCCACCGCCAACGACGCCCATCACTCGGTCTCCTACGGCGTAGCCAGTCACTTCGCTGCCTGTCTCGATCACCTCGCCAGCGATCTCCAGTCCGATGATCAGCGAGTCACCGAAATTCGGATGCCCATAACCACCGGTGCGATGGGTCAGGTCGGCACGGTTTACGCCAGCGGCGTAAACCCGCACCAGAAGGTCGGTGGGGCGGACTTCGGGGTCGGGCGCATCGACGAGTTCCAGGACATCTGCGGCGCCGAATTCTCTGATGTTGATCGCTTTCATAGCGGGTTCTTCTCCGAGTCGGAAAACGTGGCATTGGCGATGGCCGATGCAGTGATGGCGCCGGGAAAGCCCACATAAAACGCCAGGTGGGTAATCGCTGCGGCAATTTCGTCCAGGCTGACGCCGTTGGTGATTGCCCGGCGCAAGTGAGCGGGCAACTCTTCTGAGTGCCCCCCGGCAATCAATGCAGCGACGGTAATCAGGCTGCGGTCGCGAAGTGACAATCCAGGATCGGCCCAGATCTGCGGATAAAGCGTTGCGTCGACGAAATCCGACAGCTTGGGTGTGAACGCCCGGGCCGCTTCGCGAGGACTGCTGAAATTGATCGTGGACATGGCGGCTCCCTTAAACCTGGCTGATGAATTTGTGGGTGAGGTAGTGCTCGATGCCTTCAACGCCGCCTTCGGAGCCGTGACCACTTTCTTTCATGCCGCCGAACGGAAGCTCGGTGGCGACGATGCGGTACTGGTTTATCCCGATCATTCCGGCTTCCAATCCGTCGGCCACGTCGATGGCTGTTCGTGCATTGGAAGTGAACGCATAGGCCGAAAGGCCATACGGCAATCGATTCGCTTCTTGCAGGCCGTCGGCCAGCTCGTTGAAAGGCATCAGCACGGCGATGGGGCCGAAAGGTTCTTCGTGCATGATGCGGGCGTTCATGGGCACGTCTGCCAAAACGGTGGGCTGGAAGAAAAAGCCGTCTCCGGGAAGCGCCTCGCCACCGACCAATACCCGTGCGCCTTTCTCGACGGCATCGGCTATCAATTGCTCCATCTTGATCAACTGCCTTGGGTTGGCGAGCGGTCCGACCTGCGTCTGTGGGTCGAAGCCGTCGCCGATTTTCAGGGCTTTGGTGGCCGCGACAAAGTGATCGACAAACGCTTGATAGGCGCCACGCTGAACGATGAACCGGGTCGACGAGATGCACACCTGGCCGGTACCGCGAAAGCGGTTTGCGACCCCCTCTACTGCGGCTTTCTCGACATCAGCGTCGGCGAATACCAACACCGGGCCGTGGCCTCCCAGTTCCAGGGTGATGGGTTTCACGCCCTCGGCGGCGCGGGCCGACAATAGCCGTCCAATGGGCACCGAGCCGGTGAACGTCACCTTGCGGATGATCGCAGACGCAATGAGCTGGCTGGACACCTGATCCGGTACGCCGAAGACCACTTGCAGCACGCCTTTGGGCAGGCCTGCGTCGTCCAGCGCCCGTGCCAGCGCCAGTGCGGTGGAAGGGCTTTCTTCTCCGGGTTTGAGAATCACACTGCAACCCGCCGCCAGGGCCGCCGACAGTTTGCGGGCAGGCGTGATGGCCGGAAAATTCCACGGCGTGAAAGCTGCGACCGGGCCAATGGCCTGGCGTTTGACCAGTTGCAGTACACCGGGGCGGTTGGCAGGTACAACACGGCCGTCGATGCGCCGAGCGCTTTCGGCGAACCATTCGAAATACTCTGCGGCTCGCACCACTTCATCCATGCTTTCGCTCAGTGGCTTGCCTTCTTCCAGGGTCATCTGCGCTGCAATGTGCGGGGCTCGTTCCAAGATCAGATCGGCGGCGCGTTTGAGGATTTTCGCGCGCTGGTCCGGCACCGTCTGCCGCCATTGTTCGAAGCCCACTCGGGACACTTCCAGGGCGCGGTCAAGGTCGCCGGCAGTGGCGAGGGGAACACGTCCGATTTCACGCCCGGTCGCAGGGTTGACGACGGCTGCCGTAGAGCGACCTTGCGCATCGATCCATTCACCACCGATGAAAAGATAAAGCTGATCGTAGGAGTTGTTCATGGTGTGGCCTTTGGTTGGTTGTCAGGGACGGGCAAGCGCTCCGTGAAACCAAGTCTATGGAAGGTCAGTCGCTTGATTTAGCCGGCCACGAGGGAATCATTGTTGTCCCCAGAGGTAATATCGGGGGGCAGGGGGAGGGTGTAGCATCCGCACTTGTCTCAAGCGGATTGCAGGTCTGAAGGACGATCAGGATGGATAAACTTTCAAATATGTCGGTGTACGTAAAAGTGGTCGAGATGGGCAGTTTCACGGCCGTTGCGAACCATCTGGACTCCACTGTCGGCAATGTCTCGCGCGCCGTCTCGGCACTTGAAAATGTGCTCGATGCGCGTCTGTTGCAACGATCTACCCGACGTCTTTCGGTGACCGACGCGGGTCGTCGGTTCTACGAGCGGTGCATCAAGATCCTGGCTGACCTGGAAAGTGCAGAAGCCGAAGCGAGCAATGCAGCCTTGAAGCCTAGGGGAACCTTGCGCGTGCACTGCGTACCTGGACTCGCTCGGCACCTGGTGACCGGCGCAGTGCTGGCGTATCGCGATGAATTTCCGGACGTCACCGTGGATTTGATGCTCTCGCAACGCATGCCCAACCTGCTCGAGGACCAGTTGGATGTCTCGATCCTGATTGCCCGTACGCTGCCGGATTCAGCGTATGTCAGTCAGAAGATCGGCGTCAGTCATTGCGTTCTGGCCGCGTCGCCCGACTATCTGGAACGACACGGAACCCCGACCACGCCTGACGAACTCAGCGCTCATCAATGCTTGCTGCTCGGAACGGTGGACTATGTGCGGGATGAGTGGCAGCTCAAGAGCAAAGCAGGTGACGCGACCTTCGTTCCCACCGGACCGAGCTTCAGCGTGAATGACATGGACGCGATGGCGGTCGCCATTCGGCAAGGGGCCGGTATCGGCTTGCTGGCTGGATTTACCGCTATCGATGATTTTCGCTCTGGCCAACTGGTGCGGGTTCTGCCTGACTACCATACGTATGAGCGAAACGTGTATGCGGTCTACACGTCTCGACAGTTCGTCGATGCCAAGATCACACGCTTTATCGACAGTTTGAAGGACCGTGTGGGGAGTCAGCTGGCAGCAACGGCTCAGGCACTTATCGATTGAAAGCCCCAGGCCGCATCGGTGAGGCAGGGGACTGCAAGGGTTGAATGCCGCGCATCCCTGGTTGCGCGGCAAGATAGTGTTTCGAGACTCAGCAAACGATCAAGAGCACAACGGCGTGCTCACAATGCAAACGTAGTCCCGCGAGTATTCACAAAAAGCGAGTAGATCGAGTGACTGCTTGCCATGAACAGCCTGTTCCCTTCGCGCCCGCCGAAACACAAGTTGGGGCAGCGCTCTGGCAGCGAAATATGCCCGATGGCCTTGCCCTGTGGGTTGAAAACCCGCACGCCGTCGAGTTTTTCCAGGTCGGCCCTGGGATCTCCATTGCCGCCCCAGCCGCACCACAGATTGCCCGCTTCGTCGCACTTGATACCGTCGATTGCCGCATAGTCCAGCCCCTCGATGTGCTTGCGGCGCTCGCCCAGTGTGCCGTCTTCCTTCACGGCAATGGCCCAGATCAAGCGATTGGGTTTGGCGCGACCTTCGACGACATACAGGGTTTTCTCGTCGGGAGAAAAGCACAGACCGTTGGGGCCGTTCAGGTCGTCGATGACCCGAGTGACCTTTCTGCTCTCACCGTCAATGCGGTAAACGGCGTGGGGTTGGCTCGGGGTGATTTTGTGGCCTTCGTAGTTGTTGCCGGTCTGGAATGGCGGGTCGGTAAACCAGATCGAACCGTCACTTTTGCAGACGATGTCGTTGGGCGAGTTGAAGGGCTTGCCCTCGAAGCTGTCGGCCAGCACGGTGGTCGTGCCGTTGTATTCGGTGCGCGTGATGCGGCGGCCTTCGCTGGTGGTGGTAGAGCCTTCGCAGACGATAAGCCGCCCTTGGCGATCCCGGCACATCCCGTTGGAAAAGTTCGAGTATTCACGGTACACGGTGAAGGTCTCGGTGATTTCATCCCAACGCATGATGCGATTATTGGGGATGTCGCTGACCAGCAAATAGCGGCCATCACCGACCCACACTGGTCCTTCGGCCCAGCGCATCCCGGTGGCAAGTTTTTCCACACTGGCGTTGAAAATACGCAAGTCGAGGAAGCTGTCGTCGAGGATGTGAATCAGTGGATCCGGGTAGCGTTGACTCAACGGTTCGGCGGCTTCAGCGAGACTGGGCAGCAAGGCAGAGCCGGTGGCGAGCGTGGCGGAAACCGCGAGGGATTTTTTCAGGAAGCTGCGGCGGGTATTGCCCTTTACCTGTTCGAGGCTTTCAGGCTTGGCGGACAGGGATGAGTCCATGTAGCAATCTCCGTGGTTTTATTTTTGTTGGGAGGCGTACTAATAACCTGTGATAGGACATCGTACAAGTGAATCGTTTGCTTGCCCCTACAGCGCTTGGAGTCGAGTGCGCTTTGCTTAAGGGTGAAGTCTGAAATCCATATAGCCCAAGCGCAGCTTTTTATTCCCAAAACGAAGTTCAGATTAATTTTATAGTGCGTTTTAATCTAATCAGGTTTTTCCTGATTGGAGCATTCGCATTTGAAGATCCCGACACATTTGACACTTGGCCTGGCGCTCGCCGTCAGTTGCTCTGCAGCATTCGCGGGGCCCACCCTTGATCGCGTGACGCAAAAAGGGGAGCTCACCGGTGTTCTGATGGAGAGTTACCCGCCGTTCTCTTTTCTCAATGACCAGAACCAGCTCGACGGCTTCGACGTGGATGTGGCCAAGGCTGTGGCCGAGCGCCTTGGGGTCAAGCTGAAACTTGAAACCCCATCCTGGGACGTCATTGCCGCGGGGCACTGGAACGGTCGATACGACATCTGCGTGTGCTCGATGACACCGAGCAAGGCGCGGGCCGAAGTGTTCGACTTCCCCGTGGAGTATTACCAGTCGCCGGCGGTGATTGTGGTCAATGCAAAGGACAAGGGCATTGCCACTGGCAAGGACTTGTCCGGCAAAAAAGTCGGTGTGATCAGTGCGTCGACTTATGAGGCCTATCTGAACAAGGATCTGGTCATTGAAGGCGCCGAGGACAAACCGTTGAGCTATCCGTTCGACAATGTCCAGATCGCCCCTTACGACAATGAAACCGTGGCCTTCCAGGATCTCGCACTGGGCACCGGCGTGCGCCTGGATGCCATGGTCACCAACCTCATCACCGCCCGTGAACGCATCGCTCAGGACCCGCGCTTCAAGATTGCCGGAGATCCACTGTATGCCGAACCGAACGTGGTGGCGGTCGAAAAAGGCGATCCGCAATGGAATGCGAAAGTCACCGAAGTCATCGCACAACTCAAGACTGACGGCACGCTGAGCAAAATATCCCTCAAGTGGATCGGTTCTGATATCAGCCAATGACAGCCATCAATCCGCATCCGGCCAAAGCGGCTGTCAGCTCGCAAAAGCAGCCGCCACTGACACGTCAGCTATTCGGCTTTCGCACGCGCCTGTATCTGACATGGGCGGCGCTGTCGGGTCTGGGCGTGTGGTTTTTCATGCGCTTCGATCTGAAGTTTTCGATCATTCTGGAGAAGTGGCCGAACCTGGTCGGCCTGCATCTGGGCCCGAACGGGTTCTTGCAGGGCGCTGCGCTGACGATATTCCTGTGTTTCTGCTCGATCTGGTTGTCGTTACTGCTGGGCTTTGTCACCGCGCTGGCCAGGCTGTCGAGCAGCGCCGTGGCGTTTGGTATCGCCAGCTTCTACGCCTCGTTCTTTCGCGGCACACCGCTGTTGATCCAGATCCTGTTGATCTATCTGGGGCTGCCGCAGTTGGGCGTGGTGCCGGGTGCAATCAGCGCCGGGATCATCGCGCTGTCGCTCAACTACGGGGCTTATCTGAGTGAGATTTTTCGTGCCGGCATCCTCGCTGTTGCCCCGGGTCAGCGCGAAGCAGCCGCTGCACTGGGCCTGAGGCCGGCCGCGACGTTCATCCACATCATCCTGCCGCAAGCCATGCGCACGATCATTCCGCCGACCACCAGCCAGTTCATTTCGATGCTCAAGGACTCTTCCCTGATTTCGGTCATGGGGGTCTGGGAAGTGATGTTTCTGGCGCAGTCGTACGGGCGTTCGTCCTACCGTTACATTGAAATGCTGACCACCGCAGCCGCCATCTATTGGCTTTTATCCATCGGTCTCGAACTGATCCAGCATCGCCTCGAACGCCATTACGGCAGAGGCTTCAAGCATCAGCGCTGAGCCATTCCTTTGAATGATTTCTTGCAGGAACCCAGATGTCCGATCCTAAACCTCTGCTGTTTGCACTCTATGAACAAGCCAGCGTCGGGTGCGGCGGTGCGCCGAGTCTGTGGACGCACCCGGCTGACGAACGCCTGGCGATCAACTCGCTGGGCTACTGGTCAAACCTGGCGCGGATTGCCGATCAGGCGCACCTCGATATGTTGTTCTTTGGTGACGTGCTGGGTTTCTACGATGTGTTCGGCGGCAACGCCGATGCGGCGATGAAATGGGCGGTGGAGGCACCGGCCAACGACCCGTTGATGATCATTCCGGCGTTGGCAGCCGTGACGGAAAACCTGGCGTTTGGTGTCACGGTGACCACCAGTTATGAGCACCCGTTTACCCACGCCCGGCGCTTCAGCACGCTTGATCACCTCACCAATGGGCGAGTGGGGTGGAATATCGTCACCTCTTACCTGTCCAGCGCCGCCCGCAATTTCGGGCTGGAGCAAATGATCAAGCATGACGATCGCTATGAGCGTGCCGAGGAGTTTCTCGATGTGGTGTACAAACTCTGGGAAGGCAGTTGGGCCGACGACGCCGTGGTGGCCGACAAGGCCCGCCAGCTGTATGCCAGAGGCGACCGGGTGCGACCGATCAATCACCAGGGTGCGCACTATCGCGTGGCCGGGCCGCACCTGACCGCTCCGTCTCCGCAGCGCACACCATTGCTGATTCAGGCGGGCTGGTCGGGGCGCGGTCGAGAGTTCGCCGCCAAGCATGCGGAACTGATCTTCATCGCCAAATCCAACCCGCAGGAAATCCGTCAGGGCCTGGAAGACATCTGGGCCCAGGCGCAGGCGCGTGGGCGTCAACGTGAAGACGTGAATGCAGCGCGAGGAAATTCTAGGAATCAGGGTAGGGGATGGGAACAAGAAAAATCTTGTGTGATCGGGTGAGAATTCTTGAATGCAGTTGTGGTGTTTGCCTATTACCTGGGTTCGGCTATGAGAGGCGACTATTGACCCAAGGCTGACCCAGCTTTCGCGAAACGCCGATTCGGAGTTATCAGATTTGGAACAGGCGGGAGGTTGCGGTCATGGCCTTGTCTCCGTCAGTTTCATAGAGACCGAACAGGCGCGTTTGGTCGCTCAGACGATGAAGCCGAAAATGGTTATAGAACGCTTGGACTAAGCGCTGATTATCGAACTCTCCGCGTTCCCAAAGAGTTAAAAACTCTTGATACGCAACGCGCTCAGTTCAATGACGTAACGGCACTGAATCAGCTTCATCGGTAGCCACCTGATTCACGGACATGCCATGAACGCGAAGGACATGGAACGTTGAGAGCGTGGACTTTAGAAGCGGTTTTGTCGAATCAGTGGTTTAGGCGGCTCATGAACATGAGCGACATGACCTGTGATTTAACATAATATACATTACACGTAACAAGATGTTACGACGCCAGCCCGGTTGCGCACACCATTTCAATCTCCAGCATCGCTCTCAAACGACCTGATCCTTGATGCCTGCAGATCCTCTATTTGAAATGTGCCGCTCTCAATCCTCGTCACGCGTCAGCTTTTCAATCAGCGCTCGATGCTGCGGATACTGCGTTGTGAGTTTCCGTCGATTTCCGATTTCCATATCGGCGAAATCAAACCCTGGTGAAACCGCTTCGCTGATCAAACCAAATCCGTTCTCGCCATTCAGCAGTCTGGATGCTTTCCAGACTCCGCCCGGTACATGCAATTGCAAATGTTGTCCGGCCAGAACATCGCTGCCCATCACTAACGTCTGCAATGAACCGTCTGCAAGGATCAGGCTGTATTCGATGGCGTCACCCAGATGGAAATAATGCAGGATGTCGGACTGATTGAAATGAAACTGGCCCACTGGCGATTCCGCAGTCAGCAAGTAGTAGATCGACGTCATCAGAAATCGTTGACCACCTTCGGTTTCGAGCATGTCACGATGGTCGGCCTGATAGGTTCTACGAAAGAAACCGCCTTCGACGTGAGGCTCAAGGTCCAATGCAGCAACCAGATTTGACGCAGTAATCAGGCGTGGATTCATGACCTGCTCCGTGGGATTAATACGTTGCGTAATAACTCTACTAAACGATCATTTAGTGTAGTTAGCTTCAATTCGTAGCTTAATTGAAGGTAATCCCCTCATTTTTGTCGCGTTGACATGCCGAAGGCCCTTCTGCGCAAATCGCCTGGGATATTTTTCTCGCTCCAGAAAACCAGCTTATCGACGGTACCTTTTATTCATGTCTGCGACCCGTGGCCGGGACGAAATTTTCCCCGTCCCGCCCTGTCTGTCGCCCTTAGATCTGACCACCATTGCGCGCAGCGACGGCAACGGTGGTCGGTGAATCGGACAGTGGAACGAAGCGTCGAGTGGCGCCATCCAGCGCATCGATGCAACCCGCCTCGATGTCATAGACCCAGCCATGCAAATTCAAGCGTCCTTGCTCAAGTGCAAGCGCCACCGATGGATGAGTCCGCAGGTTCGCCAGTTGTGCGATCACGTTTTCACGAACGAGGCCATCGAGCTTGTCGCGCGGTGTATCGAACTCATGCGCCGCATTGATCGCTTTCGCGGCGTCCGAGTGACGAAGCCAGTTGGCAACGGCCGGAAGATGATCCAGACACGTGCAGCGTGAAATCGCGCCCATCGCTCCGCAATCCGAGTGGCCGCAGATCACGATGTCCCGTACGCCAAGCACTGCAACCGCATATTCGACGGTGGCCGAAACACCACCGGGTTCAGGACCATATGACGGCACAATATTGCCGGCGTTGCGGATCACGAACAGTTCACCCGGCTCGCGCTGTGTGAGCAGTTCAGGCACTACACGACTGTCCGAGCATGTAACGAACAACGCCTTTGGGTTTTGCTCTGTCGCAAGCTGCCTGAAAAGCTCGACGCGTTGTGGATACACCTCGCGTTGAAAACGCAGAAAGCCATCAATAATGTCACGCATAAAGTCCTCCAAAGCCTGATTCCGGATGCCGAGACGAGCACTCGATGCCTTCGCGCCTCAGTGGGGCGTCATTATTGCAGACGTCGCATGCGAGTGCGCGACCTCACACCGCTCAACCTTCGTTTCCAAACCTTTTACGACCAAAACCCCTATGCGGTTCAGTTGCCTCGACAGCAGTTTTGCTGCCGCCGCTGCTGCCAACGGAGCTTAATCAACCCCTGCTTCAGATTTGCGATAAACCACCATCGACCATCAGCTCCACGCCGTTCACGTATCTGGCGTCGTCCGAGGCGAGAAACAGTGCCGCGCTGGCAATTTCTTCGGGTTGCGCCATGTAGCCCAATGGCGTGATTTGCTCGACGTGCTGGCGCAGCGCATCGGAAACCACCGCGACAGCTTTGTCGCCGAGTCTGGCAACTGCCGCCTCCAGCCTGTCTGCTGCCCGTCCAGTGATGTAAACGCGTTTGGCGCCCTCGGCGATCAAGGCTTGCGCGATGGAAAAGCCGATCCCTGTGGAACCGCCGGTCACGACGGCAACCTGATCACTGAATTTACCTGACATGTCTGACTCCTCGGTCGTTGATGAAGGGAATGTCTGAAACGACCTGCCCATGGTGAGCACCATCGCAGCGGAGCGGCACTGACAGGAATGAACGTTGGCCGTGCAGTTTTGTAAGGCGAAAACGCTGGAGCGATTCCCTAAATTGGGACCCGGCGACCTGGTCCAAGCAGGCGCAAAGCCTTGCCCTTGAGTCGTCAAACCTGAGTCTCGCTACAGGATGCCTGTCATGTCTCGAATCGAAATCGAAGTGCCCGAACCCCGGCGCTGGTTGATGTTTGCCATCTTGCTCGTCGGTGCGTTTCTGCCGCCCCTGGATTTTTTTATCGTCAACGTCGCCCTCCCCTCGATACAAGAGGATCTGGGGACAGCCTCCTCTGCTGAGCAACTGGTGATTTCTTCCTATGCAACGCTCTATGCCGTGACGCTGATTACCGGCGGGCGACTCGGCGATCTGTACGGCCGCGGGAGGATGTTCTTCCTTGGCTTGTTGGGCTTCGCCGCCGCGTCGCTGATGTGTGGCCTGGCGGTTTCGCCGTGGATCCTCATCCTCGGACGCGCCTTGCAGGGCGTGACCGCCGCCGTGATGGCCCCGCAGGCACTTGCTTCAGTGCAGGCGATTTTTCCGGCGTCGGAAAGACCATTGGCATTGAGCATTTACGGGGCCGTATTTGGACTGGCGTCTGTGATCGGTCAGGCACTGGGCGGCTTTTTGATTGAAGTTGATGTGCTGGGCATGGGATGGCGCGCGATCTTCCTGGTCAACCTGCCGATTGCGTTGCTGGTGATTGCGTTCGGCATCCCGGTACTCAAAGAAACCCGTGCGCAGCACGCGAACAAGCTGGATCTGGTGGGCACCGCGTTGTCGATGCTGACCTTGACCACTTTGGTCGTGCCTTTGATTGAAGGCCGCGAGGCAGGATGGCCGTGGTGGGCCTGGCTGTCGCTGGCCGCCAGCCCTGCGCTGGCGGTAGTGTTCTGGCGCTACGAGAGCCGCTTGCACAGGGCCGGCGGGACGCCCATTCTCGCCCCCGCCGTACTGAAAGCACCGGGCCTGGGGCGAGCGCTTCTGGTCGCGCTTTGCTTCTATTCAATCGGTGTGTTTTTTCTGATGTTCTCGATGTACACGCAAAGCGCATTGCATATGAGCGCATTGCACGCCGGCCTGATCTTTCTGCCGTTTGGCGCAGGATTTCTGCTCGGCCCCCTGTCGGTTCCACTCCTCAGGCGCGTCCTCGGGGGTTACGTGAATCCGGTAGGCATGGGGCTGGAAGTCGTCGGATTACTATGGCTGGGCTGGCTCGTGTCAGTGACACCGACTACCCTCGCCCCGCCCTTCACTTCTCTGACGGTCATCCTGTTCCTGATCGGTCTGGGACAGGGGCTCGGCCTGCCGACGTTGATGCGCATGGTCACGGGCCGGGTGGCGCCAGCATATGCCGGGATGATCGCAGGCATCACCAGCGCAACGCTGCAGATCAGCACATCGCTGAGCGTCGCACTGATTGGCGGTGTGTTTTACACCTTGCTGGGAGAACCGGCGACGGTGGTCAGCATCACTCATGCGCTCACGATCGCTGTTCTGTGCATCGCCGTTTGCCTGGCCGTAGGGGCAGCGATAAGCCTGACGTTAGCGCGCGAGTCAGCGACGGTAGCGCAAGCCTCGGCTGTTCGCCCGACCTGAGGCGCGCTACCCCGCACCGATCATGTTGGAGGCAAGGTCAGCCAGTGCGCGTAGCCGGTCCATCTGGCGCATGTCCTGGTGATAGCCCATCCAGATATCCCGCCCTGGCGGTGGCTCGTCCTCATCCAGCAGTCGAAGTCCCGACACGGAGTCACCGAGGACGCGGGGCAAAACGGCAACGCCCAGCCCCTTTGCGCACATCTGTGCCTGAACCGTACGGCTGCTGCTGGTGAACACGGTGCGGGCCAGTGGATAGCGTTGCTGCAGCCATTGCACGTCCGGGTAATGGGACTGGGCGATGTTCATCAGAATCAGGCCCAACCCCTCGCCGCCCGGCTGCGGCGCAGGGGCATGCAATGCGGCGTAGAGCCCGTACGGCAGGGTCGTCAGCTTGCGGTGCACTATGTCGGGTTCGGTGAAAGGCACGATCCGGAAAGCGATGTCGGCATCCCGGCGGGCAAGGTCGAACAGCCGATGACCGGCTATGACTTCGGGCACGATTAACGGATAGCGCTGAACCAGTTCGCTGAGGACCGGCGACAACACATGGCAGGCGAACCAGTCGGCTGAGGAAATGCGCAACACGCCTTCCGGCTGATCGCCATGCCCCGCCAGACGCCGTTCGATGGCCAGGGCGCTGTGCTCCATATCCTGCGCGAGACCGAGAATCCTCTCGCCACTGTCCGTAAGCACCAGCCCTTGGGCGGTCCGCAGAAAAAAGGCTTGCCCACTGGTTTGTTCAAGCACCTGCAACCGCCGTCCGACCGTCGGGTGACTGACCCCCAACTCCCTGGCGGCTCCGCCCAGCGAACCGTTGCGGGCGATCGCCAGGAAGATCCGCATGTCACTCCAGTCCATGCCCTCGCCCCGTACAAATGAACATTGAGTGGTCAGCTTATAGTTCAAGTAGATGGCTGTTCGTGAATTTCGATTCAATCAGCCGATCTGATCAGCCTCGCGACAATGCCTTCAAACGCTCCACCAGCGCGGCTTCGAAAATGATGTACAGCCTCTCGGCATCACCGGCACGCAAGGCCCCGCCGGTTTCCAGTCCCAGTACAAACCCATCCGCCCGCGCCCCCGCCTTGACAGCAATGATCATCGAGTCTGCCCGGACAATCTGCGCCAGCAGTCGATCCGCTTCTCGCTGAATCTTGTCGCCCAACACCACGCCTTCCACATCGCCACCCAATACGTTCAATTAGACATCCAGTACATGACCGCGATAACCGCTGAAACCCAGATGATGGTCAATACAATCGAGTAACCAGCCAGTTGCTTGTCCATTTTCACCACGGCATCAATATGAATCTGAATGATGGGTCAGGATCGTCCCGCTCGCAACGTCAGCTCGTCCCCTTCATTCATCGCACTCCGGGTAAATGTCCGGCCTCCGATTTGTAACAGAACCCCTTTCAGCAACAAGGGTCTGCTCTCTTACCAGTCCTCGGAAATCTATCCAATGTCCGCGCAACGCAGTCTCGTCATACTCGCTCGGGGCGGATACGCCGCTCGCGGAGTGCTTTATTTGATTATCGGCATATTCGCGTTATTGGCAGCTCATGATTCGACAAAACCCAAGGACAGTCACAAGAGCCTGGAAGCCTTGCTGAGCCAGCCGTTCGGCTATTTTCTGGTGGGACTCGTGGTGGCGGGTCTGCTTGCGTTTGCAGCCTGGCGTGTCCTGCAAGCCATACGCGATGTCGATCATCATGGCACGCAGTTCAAAGGTCTGGTGATTCGTGCGGGCCTGTTTGCAGGAGGTCTGGTCAACGGTGCTCTGGCGTTTTTTGCATTGGGCCTGCTTGTGAGCGGTAGCCGCCGTTCGAGCCATTCCGCAGAGCAAACCAAAGATTGGCTGGCACATCTTTTGTCGTGGGAACACTCGAATCTGTTGTTGTACCTGATTGCGCTCATCCCGCTGGGAGTTGGCATTGCTCACATCATCAAGGGCTGGAAGGCCTCGTTCGAGAAGTATTTCGAGGCCGACGAAGAGGTCATGCGCTATGTCCGTCCGGTATCTCGATTCGGCCTGATCGCCCGCGGCATCGTGTTTATGGAAATTGCTTTGCTGCTGGCCGTCAGCGGTTCCGCTTATCAAGCCATGGACCCGCCGGGCATGAAGGAAGCACTGGACGCGCTGCAGAATCTACCCGCTGGATGGCTTGTGTTGATGGTGATGGCCCTGGGGCTCATTGCGTTCTCGGTTTACAGTTTCTCGGAAGCGTGTTGGCGCAAGATCAATATGGATGTGCTTCAGTAACTGAAGTCATGCCCCAACTCACGCTGCATCCATTCCAGAAAACGCCTCACCCGTGGAAACCCCGCATGCGCCTTCGGGAAAACCAGGTGGTGTGCGGTGATCGGGGCACTCAGCCCGGGAATCACTTCGACCAACTCGCCGCGCGCCAGGTAGTCCTGCGCCAGCAGCGTGCTTTCCAATGCAAATCCAAGCCCGTGGCTGGCGGCTTCGAGGGTCATGTAGGAGCGGTCAAAGCTCAAGGTATACGGGCTTTCAGGGCGCGACAGCCCGTGTTGAGCAAACAGTTGTGGCCACTTGATCAGCGTCGCCTCCGACAGGATCAGGTTGCAGTCCAGCAAGTCGGCGACGGCGCGGATCGGGCGTTTTTCCAGAAGCTTGGGCGATGCGAGGACTGCGATTTTTTCGTTGCGCAACGTGCGTACTTCGAAACTTGGCCAGTTCGGCATGCCGTGGCGGATGTCCACGTCGATCTTGTCCCGACTGAAGTGCAGGGATTCATAGGAGCATGAGAGATTGAGCTGAATGTCGGGATGGCTTTCGCGAAACTGTTCCAGGCGCGGCATCAGCCACAGCAGGCCGAAGCTGGGTGACGAATGCAATCGCAGGCAGTCGAGGCTGACATCGCTGGTCGCGCGCTCTGTTGCCACCGCCAGGCTGTGCAGGATGCCGGAAATCTCGGAGAGGTATTGCTCGCCTACCGGCGTCAACGTCACCCCTCTGGCCGTTCTGAGGAACAGCTGGCGCCCGATCATCGCCTCGAGTTTGGCCAGTTGGTGACTGACTGCCGAGGGTGTCAGGTCCAGCACTTCGGCCGCTCGCGCAACGTTGCCAAAGCGCGCAGTTTGCTCAAAGGCCTGAATGGCTTTCAGGGGTGGAAGGATCGGCGGAGCTTCGCCAGATGAACTCATGATGAGGATTGTTCCGCTGCAAGTGGCTGAGGCCGGGCGTTCGGCTATTCAAACACCGCAACCGCCTGTTGGCGAGTGCTGAATTTTTTTCAGCATCCAGTGAGATTTGCGTTATTGCTCAGGGTCGTTCCGGGAGACAAGCTGAGTCATCGGTTCTGCACGGACCGACTCAATAACAACAATCAGAGGTTTCTCCCATGCTTCTTCAAGGCAAAGTCGCGATCATCACAGGTGCTGCCTCCGCACGTGGTATCGGCCGCGCGACAGCAACGACCTTCGCTCAACATGGCGCCCGGGTGGTGATTCTGGATCTGGACGCATCCGCTGCCCGCGATGCCGCCGCCTCTTTGGGCGAGGGGCATCTCGGCCTGGCTGCCAACGTCGCCGACGAGTCTCAGGTGCAGCAGGCTGTCGCCACCATCATCGAACACTTTGGCCGGATCGACATACTGGTCAACAATGCCGGCATCACCCAACCCCTCAAGACCCTCGATATCCGCCCCGGTGATTACGACAAGGTGCTGGACGTCAGCCTGCGCGGTACGTTGCTGATGTCTCAGGCGGTGATTCCGCTCATGCGCCAGCAAGCCAGCGGCAGCATTGTGTGCATGTCTTCGGTTTCCGCGCAGCGCGGCGGCGGCATTTTTGGCGGGCCTCATTACAGCGCCGCCAAGGCCGGTGTGCTGGGTCTGGCCAAGGCCATGGCGCGTGAATTGGGGCCGGACAACGTGCGCGTCAACTCCATCGCCCCCGGCCTGATTCACACCGATATTACGGGCGGCCTGATGCAGGACGAACGCCGCCACGCGATCATCGACGGCATTCCGCTGGGGCGTCTGGGCGAGGCGCAGGATGTGGCCAATGCAGCGCTGTTCCTGGCCAGCGACCTGTCCTCCTATCTGACCGGCATCACCCTGGATGTGAACGGCGGCATGCTGATTCACTGACACACGTAGCGGGCCTCGCGGCCCGTGCGGTTCTGGATCGATGATACGGCCGGGCAGACTTGCCCGGCGGTCAATAAAAACAAGAGATCAGACCATGACTACCCTGTCGCTCGAAGCCGTTTCGGCGGTGCGTTCCAACGCCTACCGTAAAACCGCCTGGCGCCTGATGCCGTTCCTGATGCTGTGCTACCTGTGCGCCTACCTCGATCGCGTCAACGTCGGCTTTGCCAAACTGCAAATGATGAACGATCTGGCGCTCAGCGAAACAGTCTACGGGCTGGGCGCCGGCATGTTCTTCATCGGCTACTTTCTCTGCGAAGTGCCCAGCAACATCATCCTGCACAAGGTCGGCGCGCGGGTCTGGATCGCGCGCATCATGATCACCTGGGGCATTGTCTCCGCCCTCTTTGCCTTCGTCGAAACCGCCTGGCAGTTCTACGCCCTGCGCTTTCTGCTGGGCATTGCCGAAGCCGGCCTGGCGCCGGGTCTGCTGCTGTACCTCACCTACTGGTTTCCGTCCTACCGGCGTGCGCGCATGACGGTGTTGTGGTTCATCGCCATCCCGTTGTCGGGGATGGTCGGCGGCCCGCTGTCCGGCTGGATCATGAACCACTTCGCCGGTATGCACGGCTGGGCCGGCTGGCAATGGATGTTTGTGCTGGAGGCTGTGCCTACGGTGGTTGTCGGACTGTTGGTGCTCAGCTACCTCAAGGATGGTGTGCATCAGGCCAGTTGGCTCAACGACGACGAAAAAGCCCTGATCACCCGTGAGCTGGCGGAGGATGAGCAGCAGAAAGTGACGCATGCGTCCGTGGGCGAATTCATTCGTGACCGTCGTCTCTGGCTGCTCGCGGGGATCTATTTCTGTGTGGTGATGGGGCAGTACGCAATCACCTTCTGGCTGCCGACCCTTGTGCGTAATGCCGGGGTCTCCGATCCGATGAAGATCGGTTTGCTGACCAGCCTGCCCTACCTCTGTGCCATCGCCGCCATGTTGCTGGTCGGACGCAGTGGCGACAAACATCGCGAACGCCGCTGGCATCTCATCGTCCCGATGATCGCCGGGGCCATCGGCCTGACCCTCGCGGCGCTGATGGGAGGCAATGTGATGCTGTCCATTCTCAGTCTGTGCCTGGCGGCTTCCGGCATCCTGTCCGCGACCTCGCTGTTCTGGATGCTCCCGACCACGCTGCTCGGCGGTGTCTCCGCTGCGGCAGGCATCGCCGCCGTCAACAGCTTCGCCAACCTTGCCGGCTTCTGCTCGCCCTACCTGATTGGCTGGATAACCACACTCACCGGCTCCAGCGCTATCGGCATGTATCTGATCACCGGCGTATTGCTGATCGGCGCCTCGCTGGTCCTGCGCATTCCCGCCGCCCTGGTCAATCGTTGATTCACAGGAGAATTCACCATGACTGCCAACCTTTCATTCACAACACCCCAGACGCTGGCCGAGCGCGCCCACAACATTCGCCGCCATGCCTTGCGCATGGGTCAGGTGCAAGGCCAGGGCTACGTCGGCCAGGCCCTCGGTGCCGCCGACCTGCTCGCGGTCGCCTACTTCCATGCGCTGAGCTATCGCCCCGAAGACCCGGCGTGGGAGCCGCGTGATCGGTTCTATCTGTCTATCGGTCACTACGCGATTGCGCTGTACGCGGCGCTGATCGAAGCCGAGATCATTCCGCTCGATGAGCTTGAAACCTACGGCTCGGATGACAGCCGATTGCCGATGTCGGGCATGGCCGCCTACACGCCGGGCATGGAAATCACCGGTGGTTCGCTGGGTCAGGGGCTGGGCATCGCCGTCGGGGCCTGCCTGGGTCTCAAGCGCAAGGGCTCGACATCGTTCGTCTACAACCTGCTGTCGGACGGCGAGCTGAACGAAGGCTCGACCTGGGAAGCCGTGATGTCGGCCTCGCACTGGAAGCTCGACAACCTGATCGCCATCGTCGACGTCAACAACCAGCAAGCGGACGGCCATTCCAGCGAGATCCTGTCGTTCGAACCCATCGTGGATCGCTGGCAAGCGTTTGGCTGGTTCACCCAGCGCGTCGACGGCAACGACCTGGACGCACTGGTCAAAGCCTTCGATGCCGCCCGCCACCACCCCGGTACTCAGCCACGGGTGATCATCTGCGACACCACCATGGGCAAAGGTGTGCCCTTCCTCGAAAACCGCGAAAAGACCCATTTCATCCGCGTGGACGAACACGAATGGGATCTGGCACTGACCACGCTTGAAGAAGGAAAAAACCAATGAGCAACACCGCCAACACACCGACCTCGACTGGCGAACCGATCAAGAAGCGCCTGACCACCTCGGCGATGATTGCCTCGATTGCCTCTGAAGGCCAAGCCACCCGCTCAGCACCTTTTGGCCATGCATTGGCTGCCCTGGCGGATCAGCGTCCGGACATCGTCGGCCTTTCTGCAGACCTGTCCAAATACACCGACCTGCATATTTTCGCCAAGGCCCACCCGGATCGCTTCTATCAGATGGGCATGGCCGAACAGTTGCTCATGAGTGCGGCCGCGGGCATGGCCCGCGAAGGCTTCGTGCCGTTCGCCACCACGTATGCGGTGTTCGCCTCGCGTCGCGCCTACGACTTCATCTGCATGGCGATTGCCGAGGAAAACCTCAACGTCAAAATCGTTTGCGGATTGCCCGGCCTCACCACCGGCTACGGCCCCAGCCACCAGGCCACCGACGACCTGGCGATCTTCCGGGCGATGCCCAACCTGATGATCGTCGACCCTTGTGACGCGCTGGAAATCGAACAGGCCGTGCCTGCCATTGCCGCGCATCAGGGCCCGGTCTACATGCGCCTGCTGCGCGGCAACGTGCCGCTGGTGCTGGATGAATACGGCTATCAATTCGAGATCGGCAAGGCCAAGACCCTGCGCAACGGTAACGATGTCCTGATCATCTCGACCGGATTGATGACCATGCGTGCATTGGAGGCCGCCAAGGCGTTGCAGACCGATGGCGTCGATGTCGCCGTACTGCACGTGCCGACGATCAAACCGCTCGATGAACAGACCATTCTCGCCGAGGCCCGCAAGTCTGGCCGGCTGGTGGTTACCGCAGAAAACAGCTCGATTATTGGCGGGCTGGGTGAAGCGGTTGCCGGGGTACTGCTGCGCAACGGAGTGACGCCGACGTTCAGGCAGATCGCGTTGCCCGACGCGTTCCTCGACGCCGGCGCACTGCCGACACTGCATGATCGCTACGGCATTTCCACCGACGCCGTCTGCGCGCAAATCAAGTCCTGGCTTTGACCGCTGGCTGATCGGGGCGCTTACGGATGAGCGGCCCGATCAGATGGATTCTCCTGGCCGATCCGCCTGGCATCTCGTCGAACCGCCTGCGGCGGAACGCCAAACCCTCGCATGAACACTTCGCGCATGTGGCGACGGTCTCGAAACCCCGTTTCCTTCGCCACGCGATCCAGGCTGTGACGACTTTGCTCGATCATCACGCGAGCGGCCTCCAGACGCAGGCTTTCCACGGCTTTGGCCGGTGACTGGCCCGTCTCTGCAGTGAATACCCGGGTGAATTGTCTGGGACTCAAGTGCACGACGTCGGCAAGTTCCTCCACGCTGAGCGGGCGGCTCAGGTGCGTACGCGCATACTCCAGCGCACTCTGAATACGGTCCGACTTTGGAGCAAGCGTGAGCAGTTCCGAATGCTGGGACTGTCCACCCGAACGCCGTTGATGCATGACCAGTTTGTGCGCCACCGACCTGGCCATGTCCGTGCCCAAATCCTTTTCCACCATGCCCAGCGCCATGTCCAGCGCGGCTGTCATGCCTGCCGACGTCCAGACGGGACCGTCGACGATGAAGATCCGGTCTTCCTCGACCTCGATTCTTGGATGCAGCTCACGGAGCTTGTTCGCATAAGCCCAGTGGGTGGTCGCCCTCCGATCGTCCAGAACCCCTGCCTGCGCCAGAACGAACGAGCCGGTGCACAGACCCGCTGTGCGTCGGGCTCCATCGACGAAGGCGCGCACGCTGGCCAGCACTTCTTCATCTGGTGGATTCAACGGGGTCAGCGTACCGGTAATCATCCAGGTATCGGCCAATCCCGGAGCGCCCAGAGGGAGCGTGTCGATGTACATGCCTAACGAAGAACGCACGGTCCCACCGCCGATCGAGAAGTTCTGGACCTTGTAGATTTCTTCCCCCGCAACGATGTTGGCGAACTCGAATACAGCCTGGGTTGCCAGGGACATCACCTGAAAACCTTCGGTAATCAGATAGCCGACGCGATGCATGACTGAACTCCTTTTTGAACGTCCTTAAACACTACCATATACGTCGTTTAAGACATCCGCCACCTCCTTCATCATGGCTCCACACCCAACCCACGGAGCTTGATCATGACGCAACAATACAAAGGCACTGCGCTCATCACCGGCGCGTCCACCGGCATCGGCTCGATTTACGCCGAACACCTTGCCCGCCGGGGTTACGACCTGGTGCTGGTGGCGCGCAACCGCGAACGTCTGAACGCACTGGCCAGCCGCCTGACCAGCGAAACCCGGCAGAACATCGAAGTGTTGCAGGCCGATCTTGGCCGCCCCGAGGACCTCGCCAAGGTCGAACGCAAGTTGCGTGAGGACGCCAGCATCACCTTGCTGGTCAACAATGCCGGTATCGGCACCCATACCGGCCTGCTGGAGAGTGATGTCGAGCGGATGGCCGAGATGATCACGCTCAACGTCACCGCCCTCACCCGCCTGACCTACGCCGCGATTCCAGGTTTTGTCGCCCGTGAACAAGGCGCCGTGATCAATATTTCCTCGATCGTCAGCCTGGCGCCGGAGCTGCTCAACGGCGTGTACGGCGGCAGTAAGGCCTATGTCACCGCGTTCACCCAGTCCCTGCACAAGGAACTCTCGGATAAAGGCATCCGGATCCAGGCCGTCCTGCCCGGCGCAACCGCGACCGACTTCTGGCAAATCGGTGGATTGCCTGTCGAGCATCTGGATCCGGGCATCGTGATGTCGGCCCAGGACCTGGTCGCCGGCGCTCTGCAGGATTTCGACAACGGCGTGCTGATCTCCATCCCCTCGATGCACGACCTGCAAGGTTACGAGCATTACGAAGCCAGCCGCCAGGCCTTGTTCTCCGAGCTTTCCAGCAACCGGCTCGCACCGCGCTACAACGCCAACTGATCGCTAAAGCCATCTGTCGTCAAGCTGCCAGCCCACCCTGATGGAGGGCTGGCAGTTTTGTATTTTCCGCAAAATGCGGAAAGTCTTCCTGCGATCTGCTTCTGTCTGGAGAAGGTCGTCGCGCATAGCCTGTCACTGCCTTCTCGCGCTCACTGATTTATCGCGACGCGTGCTTGAAGGCTCCTCACATCACTGGCGCTCAAGGACTTGAACATGAACAGATTATTTAAAATTGCAGGCCTGGCCCTTGCGGTATCCGTAAGCGGCCTGGCCGTCGCGCAAAGTGATACGGGCAAAGGCGCCGCCATCGAACGTGTTTACGCGTTCAACGGGGCCATGCCGACAGGCGTGACGGTGACCGAAACCGGCCGTATCTTCGTGAACTTCCCCCGCTGGGGCGATGACGTGCCCTACACCGTTGCGGAAATTTCCAACGGTCAGCTTGTGCCCTACCCTGATCTGAAAACCAATGTCGCGGATCCGCAGAACCCGGCCAAGGGATTCATCAGCGTGCAAAGTGTCGTTGCCGACGGTAAAGGCCGCGTCTGGGTGCTCGACACGGCAGCACCGAAGTTTTCCGCGCCTCAGGCGGGCGGAGCCAAGCTGGTGGCGATCGACCTGACGTCCGACAAGATCACAAGAACGATTGTGTTCCCTGACGACGTCATCCTGCCGACCACCTATGTCAATGACGTGCGCTTTGACTTCCGTACAGGCAAGGAAGGGACCGCCTACATTACCGACTCTTCGGTCAGTGGCCCGGGCGGCATCATCGTGGTCGATCTGGCGAGTGGCCAGGCCAGCCGCAGACTGACTGGCGCCAAATCCACCTCGGCCGACCCGTCATTTATCCCGAAGGTTGAAGGCAAGCCCGCCCTGGTGACGCGCGATGCTCAAGGCAAAACCGGCCTGTTGACGGTGGCGTCTGACGGCATTGCCCTGTCCAGTGACGGCAAGACGCTCTACTTCTGTCCATTATCGAGCAGGCATCTGTACGCCGTGCCGACTGCCCTGTTGCGTGATCCGGCTGTGAGCGATGCCGAACTGGAAAAAGCCGTCGTCGACCTCGGTGAAAAAGGTGCTTCCGACGGTCTTGAAGCCGATGCCGACGGTGCCGTGTACGCCGGTGACTACGAGCACAACGCGATTCGCAAGCGCCTGCCGGACGGTCGCTGGCAGACGCTGGTCGAAGACTCACGAGTGCTTTGGCCCGATACGTTGTCGATCGGCCCAGACGGCTATCTGTATTTCACCGCCAATCAGCTTCATCGCTCGGCAGGTTTTAATGACGGACAGGACAAACGCGTCAAACCGTACAGCCTGATGCGTGTGAAGATCGGCGCCAAGCCTGCAGCGACGTACTAGAGAAACGTCAGAGCATTGAGGTCTGGCTCAACGGCCTGAACCTGACGCGGCACCCCAGCCTCGTCAGGTTCTCATTGAGCTACGTAACGTTCGAATCGTTGCGCCAGGAAAGTTCTCAAGGCCTGTACAGCCGGTGTGAGTGAGGTGCGATGGGGACACACGAGCTGAAGCGGCGCCGGCTGTCCGACGTCTGCCGGGAACAGCTCCACCAGTCGACCGCTGCGCAAGTCATCCAGCACATCGATTTTCGACCTGTAGACGATTCCGAAACCGGCAACCGCCCAGCGCCGGACGATATCGGCATCATCACTGACCCGGTCGCCCGTCACCTGAACGGTCCTGACACCGTCGGCCGAATGAAAGCTCCAGCGTTCGTAGGTTTGCTCGCCCATCACAAACCGAAGGCAATTATGGTTGCCCAATTCTTCCGGTGCGGCAGGCCGGCCGTGGCGGGCCAGATAGTCTGGCGAGGCGCAGACCGTTCTTCTGTTCGACGGCGCCAGGGCCAGAGAGACGAGGCTGGAATCGGCCAGCAAACCATAGCGGATACTGGCATCCAGTTGTTCGCCGACCAGGTCGGCAATCTGATCGCTGACCCGTAACTGCAACAGCACTTTCGGATGCAGTTGCTGAAAGTCGTCGAGCCATCGCAACAACACGTTTCGGCCGATATCCGACGGTATGGACAAACGAATCGTGCCGGCGATTTCATCGCGACCTTCACTCAGTGCGATCTCGCCATTTTCGAGCGCTTCGAGTGCCTGCCGGGCATGGGAAAGGTAGCGTTCGCCATCGTCCGATAATCTCAAGCGCCGGGTCGAGCGAACGAACAACCTTGCTCCAAGACTGCCTTCAAGACGCTGAACCGCTCCGCTGGCCAAGGCTGGAGAAATGTCCAGCAATCGGGCGGCGGCGGAGAAACTGCCGGCCGCAGCCGTGGTGACGAATACCTGAAGGTCATCTACGCGGACTATTTTCTTCACGATCACGAAATTCTGTAGGGTGCGGACGAAGTTTTTCAGCGTAATGGGAAAAATGATCATTGCCCAGCCGTCGCTCAGACGCCGGGGCTGTTAGCCATTAGTCTAATCAGCCCAGGTACCGGCGTAATCTCTGCGCGAGCCATGTCTGTCATAAATCCCACTTCCCCTGACAGAAATTCGACTTTCAACCGCATTTCAATATCGCTTGCAGCCTAGCAGGCGCAAACCGTTCCCCGATCCGACGCTCCGCTGAGCAGCAAACTACACTTCATGCTGATTTAGTGATTTAACTAGGTAGTTACCTAACTATATAATGCTCGCCTCATTTCAACGGGACATTCAACGTGAAGCAGAGTCAACGCCTCTCGGGCATATCAACATTCATTCTGGTCGGGCTGGGCGTGATCATCGCCCTGCTCGGCTTGGCACTGGCCGCTGGCGGTGTGAAATTGGTCAGCCTGGGAGGCTCCTGGTACTTCCTGGTGGGTGGTCTGGTGATGGCCGTCTCCGGTCTGCTGATCGCGCTGCGCAAGCCTGCCGGTGCCTGGCTGTTCGCGGCGTTTCTGGTTGGAACCGCCATCTGGGCCGTGATCGATGCAGGGCTGGTGTTCTGGCCAGTGTTCTCGCGCCTGTTCATGTTCAGCGCCGTGGGTCTGGTTGTTGCGCTGGTCTATCCGCTGCTCAAACGCGCCAATGGCGACATTGCAGGTCGCGGCGCTTACGACGTTGCGGCTGTTCTGGCGGTTGGACTGGCCGTGGCTGCCGGCAACATGTTCGTCGCGCACCCGACCGTCGCCCCTACCGGCACCGGCCCGGGCCTGACGCCGGTCGAGCCGGAAAAGGCGCAGAAAGACTGGGCCCACTACGGTAATACCGAGGGTGGCAGCCGCTTCGCCGCGCTGGACCAGATCAATCGCAGCAACGTCGACAAGTTGAAAGTCGCGTGGACCTACCACACCGGCGACATCGCCGAAAGCGACGGCAACGGCGCCGAAGACCAGCTGACTCCGCTGCAGATCGGCAACAAGGTGTTCATCTGCACCCCGCACAACAACCTGATTGCGCTGGATGCCGACACCGGTAAAGAACTTTGGAAAAACGCGATCAACGCTCAGTCCAAAGTCTGGCAGCGTTGCCGTGGCATGGCGTATTTCGACGCCAGCGCCGCCGTCGCCAAACCGGCCAGCTCGCCAGTGAGCGAGACCCCGACCGCCCCGGTCGCCAACTGCACGCGTCGCTTGCTCACCAACACCATCGACGCCCGCCTGATCGCGGTCGATGCCGACACCGGCGAGTTCTGCCGGGGTTTCGGCAACAACGGCCAGGTCGATCTGAAGGCCGGTCTGGGTGATGTCCCGGACAGCTACTATCAACTGTCCTCCGCGCCGCTGATGGCCGGCACCACCGTGGTGGTTGGCGGTCGTGTGGCCGACAACGTGCAAACCGACATGCCGGGCGGCGTGATCCGTGGTTTCGACGTCATGACCGGTGCCATGCGCTGGGCGTTCGACCCGGGCAATCCGCAGGATAAAAAGGCACCGGCCGATGGCAAAACTTATGTTCGCAGCACGCCGAACAGCTGGGCGCCGATGTCCTATGACCCGGCGACCAACACCGTATTCCTGCCGATGGGCAGTTCGTCCACCGACATCTATGGTGTCGAGCGCAGCAAACTGGATCACACCTACGGCGCGTCGATCCTCGCGCTGGACGCCAACAGCGGCGAAGAAAAGTGGGTATTCCAGACCGTGCACAACGACCTCTGGGACTTCGACCTGCCGATGCAGCCAAGTCTGATCGACTTCACCAAGGACGGCAAAACCGTACCAGCGGTAGTGATCGGTACCAAGGCCGGGCAGATTTACGTACTCGACCGCGCCACCGGCAAACCGTTGACCGAAGTAAAAGAAGTGCCGGTCAAGGCAGCCAATATCCCCAACGAGCCGTACTCGCCTACCCAGCCTAAATCGGTCGGTATGCCGCAAATCGGTGCCCAGCACCTGACCGAATCGGACATGTGGGGCGCCACGCCTTACGACCAGCTGCTGTGCCGGATCGATTTCAAGTCGATGCGTTACGACGGCTTGTACACCGCGCCGGGCACTGATAAATCCCTGAGCTTCCCGGGTTCGCTGGGCGGCATGAACTGGGGCAGCATCTCCACAGACCCGGTGCACGGCTTCATCTTCGTCAACGACATGCGTCTGGGCCTGTGGATTCAGATGATTCCGTCGCAGAACAAAGGCCAGGCAACTTCCGGTGGCGAAGCGTTGAACACCGGCATGGGCGCCGTGCCGCTCAAGGGCACGCCATACGCCGTGAACAAAAACCGCTTCCTGTCGGTCGCCGGCATTCCGTGCCAGGCCCCGCCGTTCGGTACGTTGACCGCCATCGACATGAAAACCCAGAAAGTCGCCTGGCAAGTGCCGGTCGGCACCGTTGAAGACACGGGCCCGCTGGGCATCCGCATGCACCTGCCGATCAAGATCGGTCTGCCAACCCTCGGCGGCACACTGTCGACCCAGGGCGGCCTGATCTTCATCGCCGGCACCCAGGACTTCTACCTGCGCGCGTTCAACAGCGCCAACGGTGAAGAAATCTGGAAAGCGCGTCTGCCAGTCGGCAGCCAGGGTGGCCCGATGACCTATGTGTCGCCGAAAACCGGCAAGCAATACGTGGTCATCACCGCCGGTGGCGCTCGTCAGTCGACCGACCGTGGCGACTACGTAATGGCTTACGCCCTGCCGTAAGCCGTCGCGTTCGCCTTCGTTTCACTTGTGCGCGGCACCTTCGGGTGCCGCGTTGTTTCATGTCCTTCGTTCTGGATTTGCGCAATGTCATTGGTTGTTCGCTTTTCTCACGCCGGAGTCTTCACCGGCATGCTGTTCGGTTTCACCTGCGGCGCTGCCCTGCCCGCCCTCGCCGATACCGATTCGAACGTATTTACCCGCAACACCCTGACCGGCGACTGGGGCGGCCTGCGTCACCAGTTCGACGAAGACGGCGTCAAGTTCACCGGTGATTACACCGGCGAAACCGCCTACAACGCCGACGGCGGCCTGCACCGCTCGGCGCGTTACTCGCAGAACATCAAGCTCGGCGCGCAGTTCGACCTGAGCAAACTGTACGGCGTGGACAACGCCGGCAAGGTTCAGCTGACCATCAACGATCGACGCGGCAACAGTGCCTCGGAAGACCTGGTCGGCAACCGTCTGCCGATCCAGGAAAACTACGGTGGCCTCTACACCCGCCTGACCGAGCTGAGCTACGAGCGCAGCCTGTTTACCCCGGCGCTGAACGTCAAACTCGGCTACATGGCCATGGGCAACGACCTCGGTGGGCTGGACAGCGGCATTCTCTGCAACTTCATGAACGCCGGTTTCTGCGGCCATCCGCTGAACATGTCCGGTGGCAGCGGCTGGACCAACTACCCCAACGCCCACCTCGGTGTGCGGGTGAAATACGACCTCTCCCCGGCCTGGCAACTGCGCGTGGCGGCGTTCAACGTCGACCCGGAAAGCAACGGCAATTCCAGCCGCGCCTGGCACCTGGGCCCGAAACACACCACCGGCACCGTGGTGCCGATCGAACTTGTCTACAAGCAGGCAGGCAAACTGCCCGGCGAGTACAAGCTCGGGTATTACTACGACAGCTCCGACGTCAAACGCATCGGCAGTGACAAGGACGTGTCCGGACGTGGCGGCCATTACGTCCTGATCGACCAGGCCGTCTGGGCCTCGGACACCTCCGAAGGCCGCAGTCTGCACGCCTTCGGCCAATACTCGGCGGCCAGCGAAGCAGCTTCGCCGTTCAGCAAGTGGTACGGCACCGGCCTGGTGCTGTACAAGCCTTTCGAAGGCCGCCCTCGCGACACCGTCGCGCTGGGTTACGGCCGCGCAGTGCCAAACCCGCGCAGCCGCGATGTGCTGCAAGACACCGCCATGGCCAATGGCGCCGCGTTCCCCAATCTGGACAGCGCCGAACAATTGATCGAGCTCGGCTACGGCTATCAAGCTACCCCATGGCTGACGCTGCGCCCGAATGTGCAATACATCATCGAACCGGGTGCGTTCTCCGGCCAGGACATCGACAATGCGTTGGTGTTTGGATTGCAGGTGAAAGCCGCGCTCTGACACCATCCTTTGCCGACCACAAAAAAAGCACCCGAAGGTGCTTTTTTTGTACGTGCTGCCAACGGACTCAACCCGCGAAGTTGGCTCGCGCCGCGTGCAGTTTCTTGTAGCTCTCGATCAGGCGCAGGTGCCGATCCAGCCCTTCCAGCTTCATGCTGGTCGGCGTCAGGCCGTAGAAGCGCACGCTGCCGTTGACCGAGCCGATCGCCGCATCCATGCGCTCGTCGCCAAACATGCGGCGGAAGTTGGCTTCGTAGTCTTCCAGCTGCAGATCCTCGTCCAGCTCCATTTCCAGCACCACGTTGACCGCTTGGTAGAACAAGCCGCGCTCGACGGTGTTGTCGTTGTATTGCAGGAAGGCTTCGACCAGATCCTTGGCCTGCTCGTACTTCTGCAAGGCGAGGTAGATCAGCAGGCGCAGTTCGAGAATGGTCAACTTGCCCCATGGCGTGTTGTCGTCGAACTCGATGCCGATCAGGGTGGTGATGTCGGTGTAATCGTCCAGTTCGCTGTGTTCCAGGCCTTTGACCAGATTACGCAGGCCGACTTTGCTCAGGTTGTGCAGGTTGAGGATGTCGGCACGGAATTGCAGCGCTTTGTTGGTGTTGTCCCAGATCAGGTCTTCTACCGGGTAGATCTCCGAATAGTCCGGCACCAGAATGCGGCACGCCTTGGCGCCGATGTGCTCGTAGACCGCCATGTAGACTTCCTTGCCCATGTCTTCAAGGATGCCGAACAGCGTTGCGGCCTCTTCGGCGTTGGAGTTTTCGCCGTTGCCGGAGAAGTCCCACTCGACGAATTCGAAGTCGGCCTTGGCGCTGAAGAAGCGCCACGACACCACGCCGCTGGAATCGATGAAGTGCTCGACGAAATTGTTCGGTTCGGTCACGGCCTGGCCCGAGAAGGTCGGCTGCGGCAGATCGTTGAGGCCTTCGAAGCTGCGACCCTGAAGCAATTCGGTGAGGCTGCGTTCCAGCGCCACTTCGAAGCTCGGGTGCGCACCGAACGAGGCGAACACGCCGCCAGTGCGCGGGTTCATCAGTGTCACGCACATCACCGGGAATTCACCGCCCAGCGACGCGTCCTTGACCAGCACCGGGAAACCCTGCTCTTCCAGCGCCTGGATGCCGGCGAGGATGCCCGGGTATTTCGCCAGCACCTCCTGCGGCACATCCGGCAGGGCCATTTCGCCTTCGAGGATTTCGCGCTTGACCGCCCGTTCGAAGATTTCCGACAGGCACTGCACCTGCGCTTCAGCCAGGGTGTTGCCGGCGCTCATGCCGTTGCTGAGAAACAGGTTTTCGATCAGGTTGGACGGAAAGTACACGACCTCGCCGTCAGACTGACGCACGAACGGCAACGAGCAGATACCGCGCTGGGTGTTGCCGGAGTTGGTGTCGTACAGGTGCGAGCCGCGCAGTTCGCCGTCGCGGTTGTAGATGCCGAGGCAATATTCATCGAGGATTTCTGCCGGCAACTCATCCTTGGCGCCGGGCTTGAACCAGCGCTCGTCCGGGTAATGCACGAACTCGGCATTGGCGATGTCTTCGCCCCAGAACTGGTCGTTGTAGAAGAAGTTGCAGTTCAGCCGCTCGATGAATTCGCCCAGCGCCGAGGCCAGCGCGCTCTCTTTGGTCGCACCCTTGCCGTTGGTGAAGCACATCGGCGACTGCGCATCGCGAATGTGCAGCGACCAGACGTTGGGCACGATGTTGCGCCACGAAGCGATTTCGATCTTCATGCCCAGGTCGGCCAGAATCCCCGACATGTTGGCAATGGTTTGTTCCAGCGGCAGGTCCTTGCCGGCAATGCAGGTGCCCGCGCCTGAGGTGGAAGCCGGCATCAGCAAGGCCTGGGCATCGGCGTCGAGGTTCTCGACTTCCTCGATCACGAACTCCGGACCGGCCTGCACCACCTTCTTCACCGTGCAACGGTCGATCGAGCGCAGGATGCCCTGGCGATCCTTCTCGGAGATGTCTGCCGGCAGCTCGACCTGGATCTTGAAGATCTGGTTGTAGCGGTTTTCCGGATCGACAATGTTGTTCTGCGACAGACGAATGTTTTCGGTCGGGATGTTGCGGGTACTGCAATACAACTTTACGAAGTAAGCCGCGCACAAGGCCGACGACGCCAGGAAATAGTCGAACGGACCCGGTGCAGAGCCATCGCCCTTGTAACGGATCGGTTGGTCGGCCACCACCGTGAAGTCATCGAACTTGGCTTCGAGTCGGAGGTTGTCGAGAAAATTGACCTTGATTTCCATGCGGGTTACCAGAATAGCGGGCTAAACAAATTGGCCGCCATTATCCGGCTTTTGAGCGTGAAGTCTTGTGCTTTGCGCAATCAATCCTGAGCCGGCCGACGGAACATGACGCTTGTTCACACATTCAACTCAGCACATGCGCTCAATCGATGGCAGCCGATCCGCGTGAGCATGGCGTCACCTTCCGCCAATCCTGGTTGCTGACAAATGATGGTTTTATCCAAACCGCGCCTCGCGCTCGTCTTAATGATTGGCGGGCTCGCCGACACCGCTTGCGCCAGCGGATTTCTCGACGACGCCAAGACCGAAGTGCTCAGTCGCAACTTCTACCTGAGCAACGATTACCGCTCACCCTCACCCGCCGGTAAAAACTACAAACAGGAATGGGCTCAGGGGTTTATCGGCACTTTTGCATCCGGTTTCACGGATGGAACTGTCGGATTTGGCCTTGATGCCCACGCCTTTTATGGGCTGAAACTCGATGGTGGCAAGGGGCACTCCGGCACCGGGTTGTTGCCGGTAGACAGCGACGGCCGTAGCGAAAGCGAGTATTCCAGCGCTGGCGGTGCGCTGAAGCTCAAGGCTTCCAGAACCACCCTCGCCTTCGGTGAAATGACCGTGGAAACGCCGGTGTTCGACACCTCGGACAAACGCCTGCAACCGGAATACGCCACGGGGTTTCTGCTCGACAGCCGCGAGATCGAAAACGCGCGGGTTGTGGCCGGGCGCTTCACGGCGTTCAAGAACCAGGACAGTTCCTCCGGCAAAGGCGACTTTCAAGGCTATGGCGCAAGCACCCGAGGCGAAAGCATCAGCTTTATCGGCACCGACCTGTTCAGTGACAGCCCGGTGGGCGGCGCGCTGTATGCGTCCGACCTGAGCGACACCTGGCGCCAGTACTACGCCAACCTGCATTTCAAACAGTCCGGTCTGTTGCTCGATGCCAACGTCTACCACACCCGCGACACCGGGCAGGCACTGGCCGGCGACATCGACAACACCGCGTTCAGCCTATCGGGCAAATATACCTTCGGCGCCCACGCGGTGATGCTCGGCTGGCAACGCATCAATGGCGACACGCCGTTCGATTTCGTCGGTGGCGACTCGATTTACCTGGCCAACTCGATCAAATACGCCGACTTCAACGGCGCTCACGAGCGCTCCTGGCAAGCGCGTTACGACCTGGATCTCGGCGCCTTCGGCATTCCCGGGCTGAACTTCATGACCCGTTACGTTTCCGGCAGCCACATCGACGGCACCCACGCGCCCAAGGGCGGCGCCTATAACCCGTTCGACGCGGACTCCGGTGAATATCAGCCTCAGCAAGGGGACGGCGGCAAACACTGGGAACGCGACATCGATCTGCGCTACATCGTCCAGTCCGGCGCGGCCAAGGATCTGTCGCTGCAGCTGTCTCACGTTTCGCATCGGGCCAACAGCGCTCAGGCAGGCGATGACATCGACCGGATCTACGTGGTGATCCAGTACCCGTTGGGCTTTTGAGGGAAATTGGCGGAAGGCAGCCGGAGTCGAACCTGCCCGGGAACGGATGCCGTCCCCAACCGGGTTTGAAGCCCGGCCGCGCCACCGGGCGCGATTGCCTTCCTTGAACTCAGTCCGCGCCGGGGTTGGCCAGCGCACTGTCGGTGCGGATTTGCCGGCCTTCGCCGACGCGCCGGGTCAGGCCCAGCCGATCGAAGTATTCGAGGATCTGAATACTGCGCTTGCGTCCCAAGCCTAGCGCATCGCGGAATGCCGTGACTTCGATCTGCGGATTTTCTTCGGCCAGGCGCAGCAGCACCGCCACCATTTGCCGCAGCGTGATGTCGGTGACAAACAGGTCGCGCACCACTTGATGCATCACGCCAAGGCGCGCGAGTTTGCGCAGCAGCAAACGCACAGCCGCGTCTTCCTGACCGACGACTTTCGCCACGTCGCGTACCCACGGCGGATCGAAGCCGGCCTGTTCGAACAATGGCTGCAGCGCCTGCCACAGGGTTTCGTCGTCGGCGTTCATGCGCACTTGATGGTCGGGCAAATGCAGCCACGGCCCGCTGGCGGCCAGTGAACCGGCGCCGAGCAGTTCTTCCAGCAGGCTGATAAAGGTCGCGCGTTCGAGGCTCAAACCGCTGAAACGCCGCAGACGGTCACGATCCGGGCCCATCTGATCGGGTTCCAGTTCATGAAAGCGCGCCAGTTGTTCCAGCAAGTTGAACTTGAGCATCCCCCAGCGCTGCGCATTGAACAGCACCGGGCCCTGACGGGTTTCGATCAGGCGGACGTTGTCCGGCAGCATCCAGCTGTCACGCGGACGATTGAACTGGCGTTCCAGACGCTGCGGGTCGAGGCCGCTTTCGCTGTATTCCAGCAACGTCGGCAACGCCTGTTCCAGCTCGGAACTGATTGCCAGCACTCGCAGTTGCGCCAGCCGTTGCGGACTGCGGCGCTGGCGGGCCGGGGCGAAAGGATCAAGGACGCGCCCGCCGCCGAGCGTTCGCTGGGCGCTGGCGTCACGCAGGATCAGCGGATCACCGTGGACGCCGTGCACCGGGGCGTTCGTCAGCAGTTGCGCAAACATGCGCTCGCCGGGCGCCAGGCTTGAACCCTCCAGCAAGGCGACCCGGGCGATCACGTCCTGCGTACCGAGATGCAGGTGCACTGGCTGGAAATGCTCGAAAACCCGCTCGCCCGGCAACAGCCGGAATTCGATGTCCAGCCGCTGGGTCGGTGCGTGCAGCCATTCGGCGAGCAACCATTGCCCGCGATGGATCTGCCCGAGTTCCAGGCGATCCGCGCTGATGTTCAGGGCCACGCGCTGGCCGGCGAAGGCCTGTTCCGCAGTCTGATTCTGCGCGTGCAGGTCTCTGACCCGCACGGTTTTGCCTGCCGGGCCGAGGCTGAGCTTGTCACCCACGGCGACCGAGCCCGAAAGCCCCGTCCCCGTCACCACGATCCCGGCGCCGGCGACACTGAACGCCCGGTCGATGGCCAGGCGAAAACCGCCTTCGCGACTGCGCTCCTCGCCTTCTATCTGCCGCAACGCTTCGCGCAGCGCATCGACGCCCTCACCCGTCACGCTGGAAACCGTCAGCAATGGTGCTTCGGCATAGGGGCCGGTTGCGAGCAGGCTTTCAACCTGTCGGCGAACTTCCTCCACCCTGCCCGCCTCGACCCGGTCGCACTTGGTGATCGCCACCAGCGCCCGTGGAATGCCCAGCAGCTCGACAATCGCCAGATGCTCGCGGGTCTGCGGCATCACCCCGTCATCCGCCGCCACTACCAGCAACACCAGATCGATGCCCTGCGCGCCGGCGAGCATGTTGTGGGTGAATTTCTCGTGCCCCGGTACGTCGATGAAACCGGTCAGCCCGGCGCCGGGCGTCAGTTCGGCGTACCGATAACCGAGGTCGATGGTCATCCCGCGCTCACGTTCCTGCGGGCGGCGGTCGCCGGTTTGCCCGGTCAGCGCTTGCAGCAGTGACGTCTTGCCGTGGTCGATGTGCCCTGCCGTGCCGACGATCACGTTTGCAACTGTCCGAGTTGCGCCAGCCACGCCGGTTCATCGTCGAGTTGCCGCAGATCCAGCCACAGCGCGTCGTCATCGATGCGCCCGAGCACCGGGATCGGCAAGGCGCGCAGCGCGGCTTCCAGATTCAGCAGGCAACGTCCGCGCAGGCGTTTCGAGACTTGCGGGCGCAGGCACAGCGCTGCGCTCGGCAGGCGCGCCACCGGTTGGCTGCCGCTGCCGATCATGCCCAGCGCCGGCATCGCGGTGACGGTCCAGCCTTCGCCCAACAGTTCGGACAAGGCCGGTTGCAGGCGTTCGGCCTGGGCCAGAATGTCGGCTTGCGGTCGGGTCAACAGGCGCAGGCTCGGCAAGCGCTGGGCCAGACGATCCGGGTCGCGATAGAGCCCGAGCACCGCTTCCAATGCCGCCAGGGTCAGTTTGTCGACCCGCAACGCGCGTTTCAGCGGGTTCTTCTTGATCTTCGCGATCAAGTCCTTGCGCCCGACGATCACCCCCGCCTGCGGCCCGCCGAGCAATTTGTCGCCGCTGAAGGTGACGATGTCGGCGCCATCGAGCAGCGCCTGACGCACCGTCGGTTCCGCCGGCAAACCCCAGCGGGTCAGGTCCAGCAGGCTGCCGCTGCCAAGATCTTCCAGCAACGGCAGGTCATGCCGATGGGCCAACGCCGCCAGTTCGCAGGTCGGCACCCGGGCGGTGAAGCCTTCGATGCTGTAGTTGCTCGCGTGCACGCGCATGATCAGGCCGCTGCGTGGGCTGATTGCCGCCTCGTAGTCGCGGGCATGGGTGCGATTGGTGGTGCCGACCTCGTGCAGGCGCACGCCGGCGCGGTTCATGATGTCGGGGATGCGGAATGCGCCGCCGATCTCGATCAGCTCGCCCCGGGAAATGATGCCTTCCTTGCGCGCGCCGAGGCTGTTGAGGGTCAGCAGCACCGCAGCGGCATTGTTGTTGACCACGGTCACGGCTTCGGCGCCGGTCAGTTCGCGGATCAGGCCTTCGATCAAGTCGTCGCGGTCACCGCGCTTGCCGCTGGCCAGATCAAATTCCAGATTCAAGGGATAGCGCGCCGCCAGTTGCACGGCGTCAATGGCTTCTTCGGGCAGCAAGGCGCGGCCGAGGTTGGTGTGCAGTACCGTGCCAGTCAGGTTGAACACCCGGCGCACCTGGCTGCGCTGCTTCAATGCCAGACGTTCGGCAACTCTTCCGGCGAGCGCTTCCGGGCTGATTTCAACGGCGGTCAGTTGCCCCGCCACCACGGCTTCGCGCAAGTCATCCAGTAACTGGCGAAACCCCGTCAACAGCGCCTCGCGCCCGTAACGCTCGGCCAATGGCTGGCACGCGGGGTGGCGCAACAGGCTGTCAATCGACGGTAACCGCAGGGCAACACTCACGGACATCAGGCACTCCCGAAATCGAAATACGCCTGATGATGTTAGACCACCCTGCCTCTAGCGCAGCGCGGCTCGCTGAACCGGCACATAGGTTTGACTCAAGTCCGTGGCCCAGCCATCGAGGACGGCTTTCACGTTATCGGGCGTCATGACCTGTTTGTCGTTCTCCAGCGGCACGCCCTTGCCCTTGCGCACCACCTCGGCCACAACCTCCCCGGTCGAACCGTCCTCGAAGGACACTTCCGTGGCGATCTCACTGTCCCGGTCACGAATGCCGGTGGCGCTGCTCACCCCGGCCGCGACCAGCGTCACCGGCAGCCATTCATAAAAACGCAGGCCCTGTGTGCTGGCCGCGACCTGGGTGATGGCCGGTTTGACGAGCAGCGTGTTGGGGCCGGGTTTCGACGCCAGCGGCAGCACTTTGCCCAGCTCCAGCCTGAGGGCTGCGTCGTAATAATGCGTCACGCCCGACAAGGTGCTTTGTGGAATGCGCGGCGAAGGCTGGGGCGGTGGATAGAACTGGCTCGGCGCCAGGTAAACCTGGGTGTAGCGACCCCTCGCCAATGCCGGGCTGACCCAGCTCAGGATCGTCTGCCCCGAAGCGGTCTGCCCTTCCTTGAGCACGCTGTAATCGCGTAGAAACCCGGCCTGCGGCGCGGCTGGAAGCTTCTTGCTGCTGCACGCCGACAGGCTGAGGGTGGCGGCAAACAGCACGGCCAGTGAGCGATGGCTAGTCATCGATGGTGTTTCCTTGTTCAGGCGTGGACTTGGCTGTGCGGGGTGTTGTCGGAGCACTCGATGCGCAACTGGCCGTGAGTCATGATCCATTGAATGAATTCGGCGGTAGGAATCGTGTGCAGGTACTCGACCCAATGGGCCTCGGTCGGGCTGAACCGTTCGAAATAGCGGCGCAGGATCAACTGACTCTGATCGTTGGCCAGCCCCAGGCACGTCTCCTGGAACAGGAGCGGCGTGTCCGGGCCCGGTGCGGTGGTGCGCTGGGTCAGGATCAACGGGCGCACGGCGCCATGGTCCCGGGTGATGTAGCCGCTGTTGATGTCCTTCATGTTGAGCCCCCTTGGTTGGAAGGCCTGCAGAGTGCCTGCGGATGTTTGCCCGACGATGTCCGGCTGATGTCCGCGCTGAAGGAATGTTGCAGGATTGAAATATATGACCGGCGCATCGAAATGGTTTTAGATGCGCTTCTTTTGGGTTCATGGATTGCGCAAACGTGAGCAGATTGCTGATCGTCGATGACGACGGGGAAATTCTGTCCTTGCTGAAGAAGTTTTTCGTTCAGCACGGCTATCAGGTCGATGTCGCCGCCCATGGCGAGGCCATGTGGGCGGCCATCGCGCAGGCGCGGCCGGACACGATCATCCTCGACCTGATGCTGCCCGGCGAGGGCGGCCTCAGCCTGTGCCAGAAGGTCCGGGCGCAAATGGGCATCCCGATCATCATGCTCACGGCCATGGCCGAGTTGAGCGACCGCATTGTCGGCCTCGAACTGGGCGCCGACGATTACCTGACCAAACCCTTCGCCCCACAGGAATTGCTGGCCCGGGTGCGCGCGCTGCAACGTCGGGTCGGTGAGAACGCTCCGTCCCGTGCCGAGCCTTCACGGCCGGTCATGGCCTTCGCCGGTTGGCATCTGGACATCACCTGCCGTGAACTGCGCTCGCCCGACGGCGTGATGATTCCGATGTCCGCTGGCGAATTCGACCTGCTGCTGGTGTTGCTCGAACATCCGCAACGCATCCTGACCCGCGAACAACTGATCGACCTGACCCACGGCCAGGGCCACGACGCCTACGACCGCAGCATCGACGTGCAGATCAGCCGGCTGCGGCGCAAGATCGAACCGGACAGCAAGCGCCCGGACCTGATCCGCACCGTGCGCAACGGCGGCTACATGTTCACCGCCAAGGTCAGCCGCTCATGATCGGCCGGATGCTGCGACGCGACACCCTCAGCCGGCGGATTGCCCTGACAATCGTCGCGGCGATGCTCGCTTCGCTGCTGCTCAATGCACTGTTCGTTCAGGTCGCCGGCATCTGGGCCCGGCCGCCGATCGAGCGCACCGGACTGCTGGAACAGATCGCCGCCACCACCCGAGTGATCGAGGCTGCGCCGGCAAACCTGCGCCCGCAACTGGCCGGCGCCGCCAGCAGCCCGATGCTTGAGGTAGTGTGGAAACCTCGTCGGGTCGACTTCGGCCTGCCGGGGGACGGCGAGCAGGTCGAGGCCGGAAAAGTGCCGGCGCTGCGGCAATTGCTTGGCGATGACCGACAGATCGATGTGTTCAACCCCGATGACTGGCCCGCCGGCAGCCCTCGCGCGCACTACATGGCGCTGGTGCGGCTGGCGGATGACAGCTGGCTGTCGTTCACGCCGCCGGAGCGCAGTTGGGGCTTGAGCCTGAACGTGCGGATTGCCGTGATCGTTGCCCTGGGGCTGGTCGCCACCCTGTTGGTCGCCTGGCTCGCCACACGGCAACTGGCCCAGCCGTTGCAGCGCTTTGCCCACGCGGCGCGGCGTTTTGGCGGAGATCTGAAAGCGCCGCCGATCCACCTCGAAGGCCCCCATGAAATCCGCCAGGCCATCGTCGCCTTCAATACGATGCAGGCGCAGATCCAGCATTTCATCGGCGAGCGCACCCACATGCTCGCCGCCATCTCCCACGACTTGCGCGCCCCGCTGACCCGGATGCGCCTGCGCAGCGAGTTCATGGAGGATCTGGACCATCAGGGCAAACTGATCCGCGACATCGAGGAAATGCAATCGATGATCAACGCCGCCCTGGCGTTCTTCCGGGAAGACACCCACCTGGAGCAATCCACCGCGTTCGATCTGTCGGAGTTGCTGCAAACCATCGTCGATGACTACCGCGATCAGCACCTCGACATCGGTTTCAGCGGTCCGGCGCATGTGGTGTATGACGGCCGGCCGCTGGGCATCAAACGGGTCATCGTCAATCTGCTGGATAACGCGGTGAAATACGGACAGCGACCCAGCGTGGCGCTGAGCTGCGATGACACGTCGATCCTCATCGAGGTGATAGACGAGGGTCCGGGAATTCCTGAGGACGCGCTGGAGCGGGTGTTCGATCCGTTCTTCCGACTCGAGACCTCGCGCAACCGCGACACCGGCGGGGTCGGGCTCGGTCTTTCGGCGGCACGGGGAATCATTCGTGAACAGGGTGGCGAACTGAGTTTGCGCAATCGCCGCAGCGGCGGCTTACGCGCACGGGTTGAATTGCCCCATCGCTGATGCTTATTCGTCGCCGGGCGCAAGCAACAAATTAGGCGCCAGGCGCTGATAGCCGTCCTGAGCCAGGCGCATGTCGAGCAGCAGACTGCCCAGATCCGCCGACAGCGCCTCGCCCTCCCCGTCGTTCTCCAGATACAGCAACTTCAGGTAGCTGTTGCAGCCGGGACAGACTTCGGCGCGCAACGGCGCCTGATTGGCGGCGTGACGGTCATCCTCGAGGCTCAGATATTCAAGCCCTTTGCTTTGCTCGCAATACACGCACTTGACCCGCACCACATGCCATTCGCAGGCGCACAGCGAACACACCAGATAACGCAGGCCGTTGTGCTTGCCGCGATGGCGGATCACCCCGGCCATGGCCGGCGAGCCACAGGCCGGGCACTGGCTGAGGCTGTCGCCGGGCGTCAGTTGCAGATTTTGCGCACTGAGCAGCCAGTGACTCCACGCCGCTTGCAGCGCCGCCCCGAGAAACGGCACCAGCGCCGCCGGCACCAACGAATACTGGCCGCTGACCAGCGCCACCGCCCACGCGCGCCACTGGCCGGGGCTGGCGATGCGCAGCGTGGTCACGGCTTCGATCACGGCCGGTTGCTCGGGAGCGACATAACGCTGGAGCAAGGCCTCAAGATACAGCTGCCAGATGTCCTCGCGAATCAGGGTGTCGGCGGCGAACGGTGGCATGCCGTGTTGTCGGCAGACCTCCAGTCGCTGTTGATCTAGCGGCGCGGTCGTGGGCGGATCATCGAGGATCTGCTGCTGGACATGGCATAAGCCAGCAATCAAGCGCAGGTAATCGGCCAGCGGATGCCCTTCGGCCAAGCGCTCAAGACGCTGAGCCCGCAACAGGAACAGGTCGTGCGGCGGCAGGTGCAGAAACGGCGGCGAACTGGCCGCCGCTTCGATTTCTCCGGGTTCGAGGATGGTTGGCAAACGTCAGCCCTTTTTCGTGACCGGTCGCTCTGGCGGATCTTTGCTGTCCACCTCGCGATACCAGAGTGCATGGTGTTTCCTGGCCCAGGCGCGGCTGACCCAGCCGTGCATCATTGCGTCCACCGAGCCCTTGATCCAGATCCCGGCGTAGATGTGCACGATGATGCTCAGGATCAGCACAAACCCCGCCAGAGCGTGCAGCAACATCGCCCAGCGGATCGTGGTGATGCCGAAGTAATGACTGAAATACGCGCGCCAGATCACCAGTCCCGTGAACAGCAATCCGAGCATGCACAGCAGTAAAGTCCAGAACAGCAGCTTTTGCCCGGCGTTGTATTTGCCCACCGCCGGCACGGTCTCCTCGTCGTTGACCAGCACCCGGTCAATGCGCCGCAGCCATTTCCAGTCGTTGTCGATGAAGAAGTTCGAGCGCCAGAAGCGAAACACCAGCCCCAGAAAGAACACGAACATCAGCACGCCCATGAACGGGTGCAGGATCCGCGTCCACGGCCCGCCGCCAAAGAGGTTGGCCAGCCAGAACATCGACGGATGAAACAGCGCCAGCCCCGACAGCCCGGCCATGAAGAACAGGATCGCCACCAGCCAGTGATTGGTGCGTTGGTTGGCGGTGTAGCGCAGGATCGTCTTGTTGCTCATGGCCGGTCCTCCCCGCGTGGGTCGAAGGTGTGCACCGCCGGATCGACAACGTGCACCGAGGTGTCGGGCGGTTCGGGATGTTCATCTTCCTCGACCCGGTTCGGGCCGATCCGCACGTAATGGAAAAACCCGGCCAGCACCGCCGCACCCATGGCCAGCAGGCCCAGCGGTTTGCTGATGCCTTTCCACAAGCCCACCAGCGGGCTGATCTCGGGGTTGTCCGGCAGGCCGGCGTAGATTTTCGGGGTGTCGGCGTGGTGCAGCACGTACATGACGTGGGTGCCGCCGACACCTGCCGGGTCATACAGGCCGGCGTTGTCGAAACCACGGCTTTTCAGGTCGACGATGCGTTCTGCAGCGTGGGTCTTCATGTCGTCCTTGGTGCCGAACACGATGGCGCCGGTCGGGCAGGTTTTCACGCAGGCCGGTTCCAGCCCCACGGCCACCCGGTCTGAACACAGCGTGCATTTGTAGGCCTTGTGATCCTTCTGCGAAATGCGCGGGATGTTGAATGGACACCCGGTGATGCAATAACCGCAACCGATGCAGTGGTCCTGATCGAAATCGACGATGCCATTGGCGTGCTTGATGATCGCCCCAGGGCTGGGGCACGCCGCCAGGCATCCGGGCTCGGCGCAGTGCATGCAGCCGTCCTTGCGGATCAGCCATTCGAGGTTGCCGGCGTCGGTTTCGTGCTCGGTGAAGCGCATCAGCGTCCATGAATCGGCGCTCAGATCCTGCGGATTGTCGTAGGTGCCGTGGTTGTGGCCGACCTCGTCGCGCAGCTCGTTCCATTCCGAGCACGCGACCTGGCAGGCCTTGCAGCCGATGCATTTGGTGGTGTCGATCAGCTTTGCGACTTCCTCCTGATTGCGCACCGAGGGTGCCGGTGTCGTAGTGGCCGAGCGGGCAATGATGTCTTGGCTGGCCATTTATAGTTTCTCCACGTTGACCAGGAATGACTTGGATTCCGGGGTCTGGGTATTGCCATCCCCGAGGAACGGCACCAGGGTGTTGGTCAGATAACCGTGGCGCGTCAGGCCGGTGAAGCCCCAATGCAGCGGAATGCCGATCTGGTGCACCACCTGGTTGTTGACCTGCAACGGCCGGATCCTTTTGGTCACCACCGCCACCGCTTCAATGAACCCGCGCTTGCTGCTCACGCGTACCCGGTCGCCGGCAGCGATGCCCTTCTCCTTGGCCAGCACTTCGCCGATTTCCACGAACTGCTCGGGCTGGGCAATCGCGTTCAACTTGCAGTGCTTGCTCCAGAAGTGGAAATGCTCGGTCAGCCGATAACTGGTGGCGGCGTACGGGTAATCCTTGGCCACGCCGAGGCTGTCCCACACCGAATCGAAAATCCGTGCCGCCGGGTTGCTGGTGGCTTTCTTGTTTTCCGGGTGCAGCGGGTTGATGCCGATCGGCGTTTCGAACGGCTCGTAGTGCTCGGGGAATGGCCCTTCGTTCATCTTGTCGACGGCGAAGAATCGCGCCACGCCTTCGGGGTTCATGATGAACGGGTTCATCCCGGCTTCCGGCGGTACGTCGGCCTTGTAGTCCGGCACATCGGTGCCGCCCCAGGCCTTGCCGTTCCACCAGACCAGGCGCTTTTTCGGATCCCACGGTTGGCCGGCGACGTCCGCCGAGGCGCGGTTATAGAGAATCCGCCGGTTGGCCGGCCAGGCCCATGCCCAGCCCTGATGCTGATGCATGCCGTACGGATCGGCGTTGTCGCGGCGGGCCATCTGGTTGCCGGCCTCGGTCCAGCTGCCGCAGAAGATCCAGCAGCCGGACGCGGTGCTGCCGTCATCCTTGAGCTGGGCGAACCCGGCCAGTTGCGAATTGCCCTTGATTGCCGCACCGGTGGCATCGGTGAAATCAGTGGTGGCGTAGCCGTTGACCTCTTTGGCGATCTCTTCCGGCGAGGGTTCTTCGGCGATCTTGTACGGCCACGACAACTTCAACAGCGGATCGGGGAATTTTCCGCCCTCGGCCTGATAACGCTCACGCAGGCGCAGGAACAGCGCACTCATGATCTGCACGTCGGTGCGCGCCTCGCCGGGGCCGTCCGCGCCTTTCCAGTGCCATTGCAGCCAGCGGCTGCTGTTGACCAGCGAACCGTCCTCTTCGGCAAAGCACGTCGTTGGCAGGCGAATCACTTCGGTCTGGATATCGGCGCTCTTCACGTCGTTGAACGGCCCGACGTTTTCCCAGAACTGCGAGGTTTCGGTGGCCAGCGGGTCCATCACCACCAGCCATTTCAGTTTGGCCAGTGCCGCCATCACCCGGTTCTTGTCCGGCAACGCGGCAATCGGGTTGAAGCCCTGGCACATGTAGCCGTTGACCTTGCCCTGCCCCATCAGATCGAACACCTTGAGGATGTCGTAGTTGGGGATGTCGAGTTTCGGCAGGTAGTTGTAGGCCCACTGGTTCTCGGCGGTGGCATTGGCGCCGTACCAGGCTTTCATCAGGCTGACGTGGAACTTGCTGTAGTTCTGCCAGTAGGACAATTGCCCCGGCCGCAGCGGGACTTGCGTGCGTTTATGGATGTAGGCCGCGTAATCCTGCTCGGCATCGGTCGGCAAGGTCAGATAACCCGGCAGCGCGTTGGACAGCAGACCGAGGTCAGTCAGGCCCTGAATATTCGAGTGCCCGCGCAAGGCGTTGACCCCGCCACCGGGCATGCCGACGTTACCGAGCAACAGTTGCACCATCGCCGCGCTGCGGATGATCTGCGAGCCGATCGAGTGCTGAGTCCAGCCCAGCGCGTAAAGAATGGTCATGGTCTTGCCCGGCGCCGAGCAAGTGGCGATTTCCTCCCAGATTTTTTTCATGGCATCGACTGGCATGCCACAGATCTGGCTCGCCAGGTCGATGTTGTAGCGGCTGTAATGCTGCTTCATCAGTTGATAGACGCAGCGCGGGTCCTGCAGGGTCGGGTCGACTTTGACGAAGCCGTCCTCGCCCAGTTCGTAACCCCAGGTGGATTTGTCGGTGTAGCTGCGCTTGGCCGCGTCGTAACCGGTGAACAGCCCGTCCTCGAAGCCGAACCCGGCTTTGACGATGAACGACACATCGGTGTAGTTGCGCACGTATTCGTGCTGGATCTTGTCCTCGGTCAGCAGGTAATTGATCAGCCCGCCCATGAACGCGATGTCGCTGCCGGTGCGGATCGGCGCGTAGTAATCGGCCACGGACGCGGTCCGGGTAAACCTCGGATCGACCACGATCAGCCGCGCGGCGTTGTGCGCCTTGGCTTCGGTCACCCATTTGAAGCCGCAAGGGTGGGCTTCTGCTGCGTTGCCACCCATCACCAGGATCAGATTCGCGTTGGCGATATCGGTCCAGGTGTTGGTCATGGCTCCACGGCCGTACGTCGGGGCAAGACTTGCCACCGTCGGGCCGTGTCAGACACGCGCCTGGTTATCGAACCCCAGCATGCCGAGACTGCGAATCACCTTGTGGGTGATGTAGCCCGCTTCGTTGGACGCCGCCGACGCTGCGAGGAAGCCGGTGGTCAGCCAGCGATTGACCGTTTGGCCCTGGGCGTTCTGCTCGACGAAATTGGCGTCGCGGTCGGCCTTCATCAGGTCGGCGACGCGGTCGAGGGCTTCGTCCCAGGTGATCCGGATCCATTCACTGCTGCCGGGCTTGCGCACCTGCGGGTACTGCAAGCGGCCGGGGCTGTGAATGAAGTCCAGCAGACCGGCGCCTTTCGGGCACAGGGTGCCGCGGTTGACCGGGTGGTCGGCGTCGCCCTCGATATGGATGATGTTTTGCGCAACGTTCTTCGCCGCGTCGCCCTGGCTGTACATGATCAAGCCGCAACCGACCGAGCAATACGGGCAGGTGTTGCGGGTTTCATGGGTGTGGGCAAGCTTGAAGTGGCGCACCTGCTCGGCGAAGGCCTGCGTCGGGGCCATACCCAGCGCGCCCAGGCTAGAGCCTGCAAGGCCGATACCGGCGACCTTGAAGAACTGACGACGGCTGAGATCCATCGTGCACTCCTGATCAGGTGGAACCCGGTACTGGTGCCGGGTTTGTTCTGGACAATCACGGTGGCGGCACACAGGTACCGACTGTTTCACTGTAGACAATGCCTCTGGGACCTGTGTGAAAACCGACCGTCGGCCAAATATATGAATACCTGTGGGAGCTGGCTTGCCAGCGATGACGTCGGCACATCCGAAATGAATATTGACTGACTCACCGCCATCGCTGGCAAGTCGAATCGTCGCACCGCAGCTCCCACAGGTTTTGTGTGCTCCTCCGGGGGCATGGGCTTATCATGGCGGGCACGACCCATCTCCGCCTTCAGAGACTGCGCATGACTTTCGATTTTGATCAGGTATTCGACCGCCACGACACCGGCAGCACCAAGTGGAGCCGCTATCCGGCCGACGTGTTGCCGATGTGGGTCGCTGACATGGATTTCGCCGCGCCGCCGGTGGTCATCGAGGCGCTGCAACAACGCCTGCTGCACCCATTGGTTGGCTACAGCGTGGCCCAGGACAACCTGCGCGAGGCCATCGTCGCCGACCTCTGGAACAAGTTCGCCTGGCGGGTCAAACCGCAAGAGCTGATCTTCCTGCCGGGGGTGGAATCGGGTTTCAACATGGCGCTCAAGGCGCTGGTGCAACCGCAGCAGAACGTCGTGGTGCAAACCCCGAATTATCCGCCGCTGCGCCATGCACCGGGCCATTGGGGCCTGAACAAGGTCGAGCTGGAATTCAACGCCCAGGCCGACGGCACCTACGCCACCCCGCTGGACGCGTTGCGTGAATCCCTGACCTTTGGCGGCGCCCTGCTGCTGAGCAACCCGCACAACCCGATCGGCAAGGTCTTTGGCCGTGAAGAACTGCAAGCGGTGGCGGACATCTGCGTGGCGCAGGACGCCTGGATCATCTCCGACGAGATCCACGCCGAGCTGTGCTACGACGGCCGCGTGCATATTCCGACCGCATCCCTGAGCCCGGAAATATCCCGCCGCACCATCACCCTGATGTCGGCAAGCAAGGCCTTCAACATCGCCGGCCTCAAGACTTCGTTCATGATCATTCAGGACGCGGCCCTGCGCGAGCGCGTCAACCACGCCCGTTGCGGCATGGTCGACAGCGTCAATCCGCTGGGCATGGAAGCTACCCGCGTGGCCTACAGCGAAGCCGGTCCGTGGCTCAAAGAACTCAAGCAGTACCTGCAAGCCAACCGTGACTGGCTGGTGGACGCCGTGCGCAGCCGCCTGCCCGGCGTGACCCTCAATGTGCCGCAAGGCACGTACCTGGCCTGGCTCGATTGCTCGGCGCTGGACCTGGACGACCCGCAGAAATTTTTCCTGGACCACGCCCGGGTCGGCCTCAGCCCGGGCCTGGATTTTGGCGATCACAGCCAACGGTTTGTGCGCCTGAACTTCGGCTGCCCGCGTTCGATGCTGGAAGAAGGCATTGCCCGGATGGAGCGAGCCCTCAAGTCCCGGTAATCAAGTCAGGGCAAATCCAAGCGTCAATCCGATCGAACTCACCGCAGACTGGCCGGGTCAACCGGCCTACCTGCCATGAGCCCCGGAGATTGACGATGACTGACTATCCAAAACCGCCGTTCCCAAAACAGGCGCAGCCGGTTCCCGGCTCCCAGCGCAAGATGGAGCCCTACCCCGATTGCGGTGAGCAAAGCTACACCGGCTCCGGTCGGCTGGCCGGCAAGATCGCCTTGATCACCGGCGCCGACAGCGGCATCGGCCGGGCGGTGGCCATTGCCTTCGCCCGTGAAGGCGCCGATGTCGCGGTCGCCTATCTCAACGAACACGAAGACGCCAAGGAAACCGCGCGCTGGGTCGAACAGGCCGGCCGCCAGTGCCTGTTACTGCCTGGTGACATTGCCCAGAAAGCCCAGTGCCAGGTGTTGGTGGACAAGACCGTCGAGCGCTTCGGCCGCATCGACGTGCTGGTCAACAACGCGGCTTTCCAGATGACCCACGAAACCTTCGAGGAGATTCCCGACGACGAATGGGTGATGACCTTCGACGTCAACATCACGGCGATCTTCCGCCTGTGTCAGGCCGCCATCAAACACATGGGACCTGGCTCCTCCATCATCAACACCAGTTCGATCAACTCGGACATGCCCAAGCCAACCCTGCTCGCCTACGCCACGACGAAAGGAGCCATCGCCAATTTCACTGGCGGACTGGCGCAAATGCTCGGTCCGAGAGAAATTCGCGTGAATTGCGTGGCCCCGGGGCCGATCTGGACGCCCCTGATCGTCTCGACCATGCCCGATGAAGAAGTGCAGAACTTCGGCGAGCAAACGCCACTCGGGCGGCCCGGCCAACCGGTGGAAGTCGCGCCGATCTACGTGCTGCTGGCGTCTGACGAAGCCAGCTATATCACCGGCCAGCGCTACGGCGTGACGGGCGGCAAACCGATGCTCTGAACCGCTTGCCAGAAAAAGTGAACCGCTGGACAGGGCGACCTCTCCATACTTTCATGGCCCATTCGGGTTGCAAGAAATCAGGAGGTCGTCATGTCGGGGCGGCATAGAACTGACCTTACGGGCCGCGCGTCATGAGCTTCATCATCTGGGTGGCGGTGCTCGGTGCCGTGCTGCTGACGCTTGCGCTGACGTCGTCGTACCTGCGCTGGATGCCGGTCACCACCTCGGCTGTTTGCCTGCTGCTGGGGGTTGGCATCGGGCCGGCAGGGCTCGATCTGCTGAAACTGCCGCTGGACGAAGCCTCGTTGTGGATGGAGCACCTGACCGAAGTCGCGGTGCTGTTCTCCCTGTTCGTCTGCGGTTTAAAACTGCGTTTGCCGTTGCGCGACAAACGTTGGCGGATTGCATTCGGCCTGGCGGGGCCGGTGATGGTGCTGACGATCATTGGCGTCTGCCTGTTGCTGCATTTTGGCCTGGATCTCAATTGGGGGCCTTCGCTACTGATCGGCGCGATTCTGGCGCCGACCGACCCGGTGCTTGCGGCGCTGGTGCAGGTCAACGATGCGCGGGATGTCGACAGTGTGCGGTTCGGCCTGTCCGGCGAGGCCGGGCTCAATGACGGGATTGCCTTTCCGTTCGTGATCCTTGGTCTGTTGCTGCTGCACGGTGAAGGGTTTGCCAGCGAGTGGCCCACTTGGGTTCTGCGCAGCGTGCTCTGGGCGGTTCCCGCCGGTTTGCTTTGCGGCTACTGGATGGGCCGTGGCATCGGTCGACTGACCCTCTCGCTACGTATCCGCAACGATGACAGCACTCTGAGCCCGAATGACTATCTGGCCCTGGCGTTGATTGCGCTGGCGTATGTGGTGGCGGAATCCATGGGTGGCTATGGGTTTCTGTCGGTATTCGCCGCCGGCCTCGGCTTGCGTCAGGAGGAAGTCAAATCCACCGGCGCCCACCAACCGCCCGCCGAGCACATGGTGCAACCGGTGGTCGGTCATCAGAACGTCGAGCCGCAGCAAGCGGTACACGGCAACACCGAACGGCTGGAAGACAGCCAGGTCGCCGCCGGCATCATGATGGGCGACATGCTCGCCTTCGGTGGTCTGGTGGAGCGGGCGATGGAGGTGTTTCTGGTTACGCTGCTCGGCGTGGTGCTGGTCAGCCACTGGGACTGGCGGGCACTGCTGGTTGGCGGCGTGCTGTTCTGTGTCATTCGCCCCGTCTGCGTGGGGTTGATGCCGTGGGGGGCGTTGCTCGCAGGACGCCAACGGTTATTGATCGGTTGGTTCGGCATCCGCGGCATCGGCAGTCTGTTCTACCTCTTCTATGCGTTGAACCATGGGCTGGGAGACAACGTGGCCACGTTGTGTACCGACCTGACCCTGTCGGTCGTGGCCCTGAGCATTCTGCTGCACGGCGTCAGCACCCAGCCGATCCTCGCGCGCTATGCGCGGCATAAAACACACAAACCCTGAACTCACTTCATCGACCGGGCAATGATCTCCACCAGATTCAGCTGATTGAACGGTTTCGACAGTCGCGGCAACCCCGCTGCAAATCCTTCGAGGCGTTCGGCATAGCCGGTGGCGAGGATGATCGGCAGATCCGGCTTTAGCAGGCGCACGGCGTGAGCCAGTTGCGCGCCGCTCATTTTCGGCATGGCCATATCGGTGATCATTAGATCGATCACCTCGCCCCGTTCGAACAGCTCCAGGGCCCGGGCGCCAGAGGTGGCACTGACCACCCGGTGACCAAGGTCTTCCAGCAGCAGAACCGTGCTGGTGAGTACCAGACTGTCATCATCGACCACCAGCACGCTAAGGCGCGGCACGGTATCGGTGGATGCATTCGAGCCAATCGATTTGGCCGCGGCGCCTTCGATGGCTACCGGCAACCACAGTTCAGCGGTGGTGCCCTGCCCCTTGGTGCTTTTCAGAATGAAGCGGCCACCCAATTGCTCGATGAATCCATGGACCATCGACAACCCCAGACCCGTGCCTTTGCCCAGCCCCTTGGTGGTAAAAAAAGGATCGGTCGCCGACGCCAGCGTGTCAGCGTCCATGCCTTCACCGGTATCGCTCACTCGCAGACAGACATAACGCCCGGCCGCCAACGTTGAATCGTTCTGTTCGTTGACCACTTCGGCTTCGGCACTGAGGGTGACGCTGCCGCCCTCGGGCATGGCATCGCGAGCATTGGTGGCCAGGTTGAGCACCGCCAGCTCCAGCTGATTACTGTCGGCCAGCACCGCTTGCAGGTCTTCGGGGAACTGCGTTTCGATGCGGATCCCCGGCCCCAGTGAACTGCGCAACAGCCCGGTAATGCCCTGTACCAGTTGCGGAATCTCGACAGGTTCGGTCTTGAGTTCCTGACGCCGGGCGAAGGCCAGCATGCGCTGGGTCAGCGACACGCCGCGCAATGCACCCTGGGTGGCGTTCTCCAGCAGACGGCTGACTTTCGGGTCATCGCCGACGCGTTTGCGCACGATTTCCAGGTTGCCGAGGATCACCGTCAGCAAATTGTTGAAGTCGTGGGCAATGCCGCCGCTGAGTTGGCCGATGGCCTGCATCTTTTGCGCCTGGAACAGCGCTTCGCGGGTTTTCTCCAGGGCTTGTCGTGCCTGAGTGGCTTCGGTGACGTCGCGGGTGATCTTGGCAAAACCGAGCAAAGTGCCAGTGTCGCCGCGAATCGCATCGACCACCACATGCGCCAGAAACCGCGTGCCGTCCTTGCGCTGGCGCCAGCTCTTGCTTTCGAACCGGCCCTCGCGCACCGCCGTCTCCAGGGCACGCTGAGGTTCACCGGCCTCACGGTCTTGCGGGGTGTAGAACATCGAGAAGTGCTGGCCGATGACCTCCTCCGGCTTGTAGCCCTTGATCCGCTGCGCACCGGGGTTCCAGTTGGTCACCCGGCCTTCGGGGCTGAGCATGTAGATCGCGTAGTCGGTGACGCCCTGCACCAGCAGACGAAACTGCTGTTCGCTCTGTTTGAGGGTCTCTTCGGCCATCTTGCGGTCGGTCAGATCGCGGGTGATCTTGGCAAAGCCGAGCAATTGCCCGCTCGGGCTGAAAATCGGGTCGATCACCACATGGCACCAGAAATGGGTGCCGTCCTTGCGTACCCGCCAGCCTTCCCCCTCGAACCGGCCTTCGCGAATCGCCGTGTCCAGCGCCCGCTGCGGCAAACCGTTGGCGCGATCTTCGTCGGTGTAGAACCTTGAAAAGTGCTCGCCAAGGATCTCGGCTTCTTCGTAACCCTTGAAGCGCTTGGCGCCGGAGTTCCAGCTGGTAATGATCCCCTCGGGGTCGATCATGTAGATCGCATAATCGACCACCGCATCGATCAGCAAACGAAAGCGCATGTCTTCGATTGCAGCGGACTTCTTGTTCTCGCTCATCAGGCTTGGCTCAAAGCAAATTCTCAATGGCAGGAGTATGCGTCAAACCGGTGGAATGGACAGCTGCAAAAGCATACCGGGCCAGGCAAGGCAAGGGACAGCAGCTCATCGCTGGACATATCTGACGATCCTGGCGTAAAGCGCATTGAAGAGGAAATCCGGTACCTGCGTCGCGTATTGCGTTGCTTTGGACAAGGCCAGATGGCTCTCCCTGACCATTTCATTACGCTCGCTTTCGCCATTGACCGATTTGCTGAAAATACGCTGATAGGCCTCGTAGCTGTAAGGCGTGAATGTCGAGGAAATGGAGAGCCTGTTCTGGCTGTCCAGGCTGTATGTGCTGTGCGCGCGCAGGACCCGATCCTGCAAGGCCCCCAGGCCGCGTTCGTACAGAAAAATCTGCGATCCGCTGACTTTTTTGGCGGCCGCCTCCAGCGTGTACAGCACCGCATGAGCGTTACCAAGGCTGGTTTTCAGCACCGACGGTTTGACGAAACGCTCGAGTTCGCCCTTTTCGAGGCTTTTGAGCCCGCGTCGAACCCCGGAAATAAAGGCAAAGGGGTAGTTGCAGGCGACCACGTGCACTTCCAGCTGATAGCCGGCATTGGCGGCGTACTCAGGCAAGGCGGCAAATTCGATGGTGTCGAATGCGCACTCCAGAATGATGTTGAGTTTCTCGTTGAAGGCTCTTTCGAAAATCTTCTGGCACAGATCGCGGACGAACGTCTCTGTGTGTTCGTAGGCATGCAATACGCCGAATTTGATCATTTCCTCATATTGCGGATGCTTTTCCCGATACTGGGGAAGGTAAAGGCGAACATGGTTTTGATAGCGACCGGAAGGCAGCAGGCTTTTTTCCAGAAGGTAGGTTTTGCCCGAACTTTGCACGCCGGCAGCGACCAGCATCCGGGGTGTGGTCTCGGCCGTTACTGCGGAAAACAGCGTCGGGCTGAGGGTATCGAAAGCAGCAGTGACCTGCTCCGGCGTGTAGGTGTAGTGGTAGGCAGTGGTGACAGACATGCAATGATTTCCTTATCTCGTCTTGAGGGATACCGGTGACCGGCCCTTTGACTAAAGACCGGTTTTCTGACCTCATCAAAGACAAGATATTTACAACGTATGTCACTGTTTTATAGATGATTATTCCTACAGTCTGCGGTGAAAATCGCCCTGTTCAAATTCCCGAAAACGTACGTCAACCCGACAGATTTCCTGCACATTCACTCCCTTCCAGCGACCACCAGCGCGGCAGCAACTGCCGAATCCGGCCCTCGGCAAAGCGATCATCGATCAGCATCACCACGCCGCGATCCTGCTGGGTGCGGATCACCCGTCCGGCGGCCTGTACCACTTTCTGCACGCCGGGGAACAGATAGGTGTAGTCGTAGCCGGCGCCGAAGATCGCGGCCATACGCCGCTTCATCTGTTCATTGACCGGGTTGAGCTGGGCCAGTCCGAGGGTGGCGATGAACGCGCCGATCAGCCGCGCGCCGGGCAGATCGATGCCTTCGCCGAACGCGCCGCCGAGCACAGCGAAGCCGATACCCTGGCTGTCGGCGGTGAATTGATCGAGAAACGCCTGACGCGCCCCTTCGTCCATGCCTCGGGATTGCTGCCACCGGGTGATGTGTGGGTGCCGCTCGGCCAGCAACTGCGCGACCTGTTGCAGGTAATCGAAACTGCTGAAGAACGCCAGGTAGTTGCCCGGACGTTCACTGAACTGGCGGGCGATCAACTCGACAATCGGTTCCAGCGACGCCTGACGATGCGCGAAACGGGTGGAAATCCGGCTGACGATCTGCACCTGCAATTGCTCGGCGCTGAACGGCGACTCGACGTCGATCCAGACCGTGTCGGCCGGGGTGCCGAGCAAATCCGCGTAATAGTGGCGCGGGCTGAGGGTGGCGGAAAACAGCACGCTGCTGCGCGCCGCGGTCAGGCGCGGGCCGATGAACGCCGCCGGCACCACGTTGCGCAGGCACAGTTGCGATAACGGGCGTTTGCGTTCGAGGTCACGTTTGCTGATGTCGAACAGGTAATGCGCGTCGAACAGTTCCGCCACTCGGCCGAACTGCAGCATCTCGAAGTAGAAGTTCTGGAGTCCGCTGTCGAGCCCTTGCGGGTGATCGTTGAGGTAGTCGCCGATGCTCGCCGTGCAGGATGAGAGCGCCTGAAGCAGTTTTTCCGGCGCCTTGTCGTAAGCCTGATACGGCGCCAACTGGTCATTGTGCAAGGCGTTCCATTCGCGGTTGACGCGTTGCAACGACTTCTTCAGGACCTCGGGCGCGGTTTTGCGCACGCTGCCCAGTGTTGCCTGATCGAGCGTCGCGCTGTACATCTGCCGCCCGCGCTCAACCAGGTTGTGCGACTCGTCCACCAGCACCGCAACGTTCCATTGATTGAACTGGGCCAGACCGAACAGCAGAGCGCTGAAGTCGAAGTAATAGTTGTAGTCCGCCACCACCACGTCGGCCCAGCGGGCCATTTCCTGGCTCAGGTAATACGGGCACACCCCGTGTTGCACGGCGACCTCACGCAGCGCGGCCTGATTCAGCAGGCGCAATTGGCTGGCGGCTTCGCGGGCAGCGGGCAAACGGTCGTAAAAGCCCTGGGCCAACGGGCAGGATTCACCGTGGCAAGCCTTGTCCGGGTGTTCGCAGGCCTTGTCCCGGGCGACCATTTCCAGCACTCGCAGGGGCAAGGTTTCGCTGTGATCGAACAGCACTTGCGCCGCATCCAGCGCCAGTTTGCGTCCGGGCGTCTTGGCGGTAAGAAAGTAGACCTTGTCCAGTTGCTGCGGCGCCATGGCCTTGAGCATCGGAAACAGGGTGCCGAGGGTCTTGCCGATCCCGGTCGGGGCCTGGGCCATTAGACAGCGGCCGGTGCTGACGGCCTTGAACACCGATTCGGCGAGGTGACGCTGACCGGGGCGAAACGCGGCATGGGGAAACCCCAATTGCTGCGCCGCCCGGTTGCGCGCTTCGCGGTGGGCCATTTCCTGTTCGGCCCACGCCAGGAACAAACCGCACTGTTGTTCGAAGAACTGCCACAGCGCATCGGCGCTGAACGCTTCGACCAGACAGGTTTCCTTTTCCGTGACGATGTCGAAATACACCAGCGCCAGATTGATCTGCTCCAGCTGCAAGCGACAGCACATCAACCAGCCGTAGATTTTCGCCTGGGCCCAATGCAGCGCGCGGTGGTTGGCCGGCTGTTTGCTCAGGTCACCGCGATAGGTTTTGACTTCTTCCAGGCAGTTCTGCGTCGGGTCGTAGCCGTCTGCCCTGCCCTTGACCTTCAATGGCCCGATTGCGCCCTCCAGCGCCACTTCGTTCTGGTACGCGTCGTTGCGCCGGGACGCCACGGTGCGATGCCCGGCGATGCCCTCCAGCGCAGTCGGTGACGGGGTGAAGCGCAGGTCGAGGTCACCGGTTTTCGCGGTGAATTCGCACAGCGCCCGCACAGCGATGCTGTAGCTCAAGCGCCCTGCTCCGCCCATTGCACGTAACACACGGCGACCGGCATCCGGTGCGTGTTGCAGAACTCCAGCCAGCGCAGCTGGTTGTCCTGCAAACGATCGCCGGGGCCTTTGACTTCGATCATCCGGTAGGTCTTGTGCTGCGGCCAGAACTGGATCAGGTCGGGCATGCCGGCGCGATTGGCCTTGATGTCCAGCAGCAGACGGCTGAACCAGTGCTTGAGGTGTTCGGCCGGCAGACAGGCCAGCGCCTGCTCCAGCAGTTCTTCATTGAGCGCGCCCCAGAACACGAACGGCGACTGCACGCCCCATTTGGCGGTGAACCGCGCGCGGATGGTGTCGGCATAACGGCCATCGTCAAGTTCGGCCAGACAGGTCTGAAACAGCTCGGCGCGGCGGGGCTGGAAGTCTTCATTGAGCAGATCCATCGGCCCGCGCTGGAACGGGTGAAAAAACGCGCCCGGCAATGGCGCGAAGATCGCCGGCCAGCACAGCAGGCCGAACAGTGAATTGATCAGGCTGTTTTCCACGTAATGCACCGGCCCCGTTTCTTCGTGCAGGTGCGCCTGAACGTGATATTCCACCGACAACGCCGGATCGAGACGCGGCAGGTGCAGATCCAGTCGTTCCACCATGCCCGGCGCCGTGCGTTTGATCGGCGGCCCGCCGAGCTTGCGCCGCAGGCGCGGCAATATCCGTTGCAAGCCCTGCTGTTCGGTGGCGGTTTCCGGCGCCTGTTCGGCAATGACCGCCAGTTCCAGGGCCAGCGCGTAGTCGGCGCTGCGTTCCAGCACGCGGATCATCCGCAACCGCGCGCCGGGATAGGCGCAGTCGCGATAGATCTTCAGCGCCAGGGCAAACTCGCCCAGGCGCTCGCAGTATTGGCCGATTTGGAACAACAGCTTGCCGCGCCGACGTTGCAGCCACGGGTTGTCAAAATGCAGCGCCGCGACCTGTCCGACGATCGGCTCCAGCGGCTCGCCGGCTTCGAAATACAGCTGGCAGTCGTGCAGAAACAGGCAGGCATCGACGTCGGCACGGCTGCGCAAGCCCCGGGAATCGGCGCTGAATTCGACTTTTTCGTAGGTGAAGATGCCAAGGTCGGCGAGCACGAACTCCGACCAGTCCTGATAGAGGTTGCCGAAGAACATCAGGCGAAAACGATCACACAGGTCCATCAGCGTCAGGCTGAACAACCGGTCCGCCAGCGCCGGGCACCATTGCCGGAAACTGCGGGGCTCGGGGAATTGTTCGTGCAACTGCGGCAACCAGTCGACTTTCTTGCCTTTGGGCTGGTCGATGGCCGGGCCGAAGGCTTGCAGGAGCTCGGCCTTGAGCAACACCTCGAACAGATCTGTCATCGACAACGGCGCCTGTTCATCGAGCCAGCCGTGATCCAGCAGCGGTTGCGCCGCCTCGGCGATGTCGCCGATTTCCGGATAATTCAGCTTGCCGGCGCGAAAATGCACGCCCTTGCGCATCACCATCCGCACCAGCAATCCCTGGGATCCGCGCGGCAGTGCCGTGAAGTCGCGAATGAAAGCGTGTTCCGCTTCGCTCATCACATCGGCGTAACGAAGCTCAAGCCAATCAAGCACCTGGCAGAAGTTGTTGAGGTAATAGAACGGATCGTCGAGGGGATTGGCAGTCACGGTAATTTCGGGGCCATGGCAAGCAAGTACTGGTTATGCGTACAGATACCAGCCTGCCCCGGCAGGCGCAAACGGAAAAAGATGGGTGGCACATTCATTACGGTTTTTTTCAGGTGGCCATCGAACTTTTCCGGGCGTAATGGCACCAACCGCGTTAGAGGCCGACAATGGTCGAAATGAACAGGAATGCTTGCTTATGAAAATCAAGACTCTCGGAATTCCGTTGGCTGTTGCAGCCTTGCTGACCCTGGCCGGTTGCTCGACCCCGACAGTGGTGACCTTGCAGAACGGCACCCAGTACCTGACCGAAGACATGCCCGATACCAAAACCGAGGACGGCTTCTACGAGTTCAAGGATATTTCCGGCGCCAAAGTCCGCGTACGTGCCGACGAAGTGGCCACGGTGCGCAAGGAAGACTGACGGATACAACATCAAAAAAGGCTGCGTTTCTGTTGGAGCGCAGCCTTTTTTGCATTTGTCAGCGTGGTAACGCCATGCCCGGCAGGGAGCCGTCGCAACTGAAGGGACGCTCGCCGCGGCGAACCAGTTCTTCCTGCAAGCGCTGGCAGCGCTGACGCTCCTGTTGCGCCATGCGGTCGATGCTCAGGTTGCCGGTCATTTCCGGCTCATGGTCTTCGCCGATGCGAACGGTCACGAACGGTTGTTCGGGCTGGATATGAAAGCGGCTTTTTTCTTCGACGGGTTTGGCATCTTCGCTTTTGGCCGGCTCTGGCAGTTGATCGGGTGTCACGCCATAGCGGCTCAGAATCGAGCTGTGAGGCAGATCGGCCCAGGCATTGGCCGACAGCAGCGCCAGTCCCGCGATACCGAAAAACCTCTTGAAACCTTTCACGTGTGAATCTCCTGTACTCGTTGGCGACCCTTACATGACGAACGTTGCCGTCATGGCTTTAGGCCGCATTTCCTGTTGGTGCAGGGATTGGAGTCAGGGAATGGCTGGTGAGTCACTTTTGCTATGGGGAGGGAATACGCTCCCTCCCCACCCTTGCCGTCAGGCGATCACGATCCCGTCGGCATTCAGGCTGTTCAAGGCAACCCCGACCAGCGTTACCGAATCAGCGCCAAACTTCAGCACCGTGTCCTGCCCCACCGCCGTGGCATGGGCGCGGAAGTCGTCGCCCGGCAACACGCCCTGCACGCCGAGGAACACCAGTTTGTCGTTGGCGGTGTAACCCACCACGCGATCCTGGCCGAATGTGCCGTTGAACAGGAAGGTATCCACCCCGCCACCCGACTCCATCAGATCATTACCGGCGCCGCCGACGAACACATCGTTGCCCGCCCCGCCGATCAGATGGTCGTTGCCGTCCAGCCCGAACAGCCAGTCACCGCTGGCCTTGGCCTTGAGGGTGTCGGCGCCGCTGGTGCCTTTCACGCTCGATTCGTACTGAGTGACGTTGTTGCCGACCTTCAGGCCGGTCGCCGTGACGCTGTGGGTCACGTCATCCTTGAACAGGCCCCAGAGGAAGCCTGGCTCCTTGGTGACGATGCTGCCGATGTCGCGGGTGATGCTGATGCCGCCGTTGGCATCGCGGATGTACAGGTTGCCGGCGCCGTCGTTGGCGAAGTCGAACTTGTTCACCGACTGTTGCAAATCGAGGGTGTTGTTACCGGCACCGCCGAGGATGACGTTGTAGCCCCCGCCATCGCGGAAGGTGTCATTGCCGGCGCGGCCCTCCAGATAATCGTTGCCGCTGCCGCCCTGGATCAGGTCGTTGCCGTCGCTGCCGATGATGAACGTGCTGCCCTTGTGGGTTTCGGCGTTGCGGTTCAGGTCCTGCACCCAGGTGTTGGTCCGTGCCGGATCCGACAGATTGGCGACGATGATCGTCGAATCCTTGCTGGTCAGGTCGTAGAACTTCGACTCGATCACCCGGTTCATGCCGTCGCCATAGGCGGTCGGCAGGTGTGAGATCCAGGTCGGAATGTTGACGATCGAGAACGGCAGCACATTCCACGCCGCCGAGGCGTAATGGTCGTTGAAACTGACGATGTTGTCGGTCGCCGACTCCTTGGGTGCGTCGTGCACGCCGAGGGAGGCGCCGGTGAATGTCGAGCCGTCGAGGGCGCGGAACACCGGGTCGTTTTCATAGCCGACGTTGAGCACCTTGTCGGTGCTGCTCTGGGTTGGCGAGGCGTAGGCGATGTAGTTGGAATCCTGGAAGAACCCGCCCCATTTGCTGGTGCTCAGGTCCGCCATGCTGTTGACCGCCAGCCCGCCGAGGCTGTGGCCGCTGACCAGCACGTCTTTGCCGGTCAGGCCATTGGCCTTGGCGAACGCCACCACATCGTTCATCAGGTTGCCGAAGGCTTCGCCGACGTAGTTCCTGGCGTAATCCTTGGGGCCGAACGCGGCGAGCAAGTCGTTAATCACGTCACCGATGGAATCGCCGATCAGGATTTCCCGCGGGCCGCTGGTGCCGCGAAAGGCGATGCCGATCTCCGTGAGATGGCCCTGAGCGTCGTATTTGCCGAGGATTTCCACTTGGGCGCTGGTGTAGCCGGCCTTTTCGCCGAAGAAGGTGCCCCGGACATCGGTCTTGCCTTCGTAACCCAGTTGCGAGGCGGTGATCGGGGTCCAGCCGGCTTTTTTCACCGCGTCGAGTGCGGCTTTTTCCGAATCGGGATTCCACGGAATACCGGGAATCACCCCCTGGGAATCCGTGCCGCCGATCAGCGCGGTCACCAGCGTGGCCGGCAAGCCGAGGCCGAAGCCGTTGTGCTGATAACCGACGGCAAAGCCGTTATCGAGGTTGTGATAGGAGTACAGCGTAATGGCCATGGCGTCGCTGAACAGCGCCTTGGATTCCGCCGTACCGAAGTTCTTGTAGTCATACACACCCATTGCTGTTGCCTCTCTTTTTGTTGGAATTGTTCAGAGATAGCTCACAACCAGAACGCCCCTCCCGAGGCGCCCCGGAGCATTTCAGTACAACTTTCGTTTGTCAGGCGAAGACGAAACTCGAATCCGACAGGTTAGCCACACCGACCCCGATCAGCGTCACGGCAAAGTCGCCAATCTTCAGCACAGTATCGCTGCCGGACTGCGACGCGTGTTGCTTGTAGTCGTAGCCCTGCCCCGCGCCTTCGACGCCCATGAACACCAGTTTGTCGCTGCCCTGGTAGCCATTGATCGCGTCGAAGCCGAAGGCGCCGCTGAACAGGAAGGTGTTGTTGCCACCCACCGCGCTCATCACGTCGTTGCCGGCACCGCCGACGAAGGTCACGTGGGCCTTGTCGCTTAGCAGGTGATCGTTGCCGGCCAGTCCGAACAGCCAGTCGCCGTCGGCGGTGGCTTTGAGGATGTCGCCCATGGCGCCGCCGCTGAGCGAATGGTTGTACTGGCTCAGTTCGGCACCGTTGGCCAGGCCTTTGGCGGTGACCGTCCAGGTGATTTCCTTGCTGCCCCACCACGAACCCGACTCCTTGCTCACCAGCGCGCCGATGTCGCGGGTCATGCTGATGCCGCCGTAGGCGTCACGCACGTACAGCGTGCCGTCGCCGTCGTTGGCGAAGCTGAAGTTCTGCAGCGGCTTTTGCAGCTCGAAGGTGTTGTGGCCCTGGCCACCGAGCAGGATGTTGAAACCGCCGTCATCACGGAAACGGTCATCGCCGCCCAGGCCTTCGAGGAAGTCGTTGCCCGCCCCGCCCTTGAGCCAGTCGCCGCTGTCGGTGCCGATGATGAACGTGCTGCCGGTGTGCGGCTCGCCGCTGCGGCCCAGATCCTCGACCCAGGTCTTGCCCCGCGACGCTTGCTCAAGGTTGGAGACGATGATCGTCGAGTCCTTGTGCGTCAGGCCGTAGAATTTCGACGCGATCACCCGATTCAGGCCGTCGGCATACCCCAGCGAGCTGTGGGCCGACCAGTTCAGCGGATTGGCAATGCTGAACGGCACCAGGTTCTGCGCGGTAGACGCGTAGTTGTCGTTGAAGTTGACGATGTTGTCGGTGGTCGAATCGTGCGGTTTGTCGTGCTTGCCCATCGACGCGGTACTGAACGTGGTGCCGTCGAGCACGCGGAACACCGGGTCGTTTTCGTAGCCGATGTTCAGCACGTTCGTGCCGGTGCTGCTCTGGGTCGGCGAGGCGAACGAAATGTAGTTGGCGTCCTTGAAGAACCCGCCCCAGTTGCTCGCGCTCAACTCCGCCACGCTGTTGACCCCGAGACCGCCGAGGCTATGGCCGCTGACAAGTACGTCCTTGGCCGCAATGCCGTGGGCGACAGCGAAAGCCGCTACCGATTTGAGCAGGTTGTCGAAGGCGTTTTTCGCGTACTGAGTGGCGTAGTCCGACGGGCCAATGGCAGCCAGCAGATTGTTTTTCATGTCGCCGAAGGTGTCGCTGTAACCCAGCCCGCCGGTGCCGCGGAAGGCCACGCCGATGCCGATCAGCTTGCCCGCGGCGTCGTACTTGCCGAGCACTTCGGCTTCGGCGCTGGTGAAGCCGTCCTTCTCGCCGAAGAACGTGCCCTGTGCCCCGACCTTGCCCTGATAGCCCAGCGCCGTGGCGCCGATCGGCTTCCAGCCTGTACCGGGCAAGGCTTGGCCAGTCGGCGTGTAGGCATACAGCGTCAGGGCGATGGCATCGCTGTACAGCGCTTTGCCGTCGGCATTTTTGTAATCGAACAGTCCCATGTTGTGCTCTCTCTTCCTTTAAAAAACGGCAGTTCTCGAAAGAACTGCCGTTACCCCTTAGAACTGCCAGTCCAGCGTCAGGCCCACGCCGTGGTCCTTTTCGTTGGAGCCGATCAGCCCGTTGTAGTCCAGGTTGACCCGAACATCGCGGTTCAGCGCCAGACCGGCGCGCACACCGACCACCGCGGCATCTCGATCCATCGACACACTTTGCACGGTGAACGCACTGTTGCCATTGGCGAACGCCAGGTGACTGTCGGAATCCACGCTGCTCAAGTTGTGCTGCCAACCCAGGCTGGCGCCCAGTTCCAGCTGGTGTTTCTCCGACAGGGCAAACGTGCGTTTGGCCCGCACACCGAGGGTCGACAGCACCACATCGCGGTTGTCTTCACCGCCCTTCAGTGCGGCGGCATCACCCTTCTCGGTGAAGCTGTCGCTGTTGAGGTGCACGTAGGCCAGATTGGCGAACGGCTCCAGGTTCATCGGTTGCAGGCCCAGGTCGTAGGCCGCTTCGGTGAACAGTTGCGCGGTGGTTGCATCACGCTTGGTCTTCTGTTTGCCGCTGACGCCTCCGAACTGCAGGTCGCGTTTGACGTCGATGCGGTGCCAGCTGTAGGCCGCACCGGCGGTCAGACGCAACGCATCGATCTGATGACCCAGGTAAGCGCCCAGGTGATAGCTGTCGACCGAGGCGGACGAATGTGTCCCGTCTCCCATGCTCAACGAGCTGTCGCTATAACCGGTAACGAAACCCAGACGGGTATCTTCAGCGATCAAGCCGTCGACCCCGGCCAGCAGGCCGCCGATGGAGCTGGTGGAATCGGCGTATTTCGACCCGCCATCGCTCTTGCCCCAGGCGCCCAGCACTTTGAGCCAGGCGTTGCTGCGGTCATCGGTCGGCGCGCCGGCATCGAACAGATCACGCTCGCGCAGACGTTCGCCCACGGCATCGCGCAGGTAGCGGCTGTCGTTGATCAGCAGCGTGCCGATGGCCGGGTGAATCTCGCCGGACAGTTGCTGGAAGGCATCCTGCGCAGCGGCCGCCGACGGCGACAGCAACAGGGTTTCGAACAACGCATTGCCGGCGCCGAGGCGTTCGGCGGCTGCACCGACCGCGCGCTGGTTCGGGGTCAGGCCGACGCTGGCGAACGAGGCGCCATTACGGCCGACGTCCAGTTGCACACCGCTAGCCGAGTAAGCCAGGGTGCCGCCGAGGAACGCGTAGTCGGGCAACACTTGCCCGAACTGCCCTTCAATGCCGCCCGCTGCCTGCAAGATGTTGAACTGGGTGCCAAGCAGGCTTTTCACTTCGCCGGTGGTCAACAGCGTCGGGCTGTTTTCCAGCGACAGGGTTACGGTTGCGCCTTCGATCAGCGCTTTGCCACCGGCGACGATCCGGTCACTGCTGGTCGGGGACACTTCCACCGCGTAGATCGAACCTGGGGCGAAGGTCACGTCACCGGCCACGTTCAAGGTGCCGATGGAATTGCCCGGCGCCACGGTACCGCCGCGATTGGCGGTCAGCGCGGCGATCCGGCCGTTGCCGCCGAGGACGCCGCCCTCATTGACCGTCACCGCCGATTGCAGCGAGCCGTTGATTGCCAGTCGCCCCTGATTGACCAGAGTCGGGCCGCTGTAGGTGTTGTTGCCTGTCATCACCAGAGTGCCGATGCCTTGCTTGGTCAGACCGCCATGACCGGAAATATCGTTGCGCCAGGTGTCGAGCCCGCAGGTGATGTCGTTGCACACGCGCTCGGTGGGTTTGCCCGCATCGATGATCGCGCCGATGCCTGGCAGATCGGCCACGAACTGGCCGGAACCGTAGGCGCCCTGGATGCGGAATTCTTCGGGAATGTCCTGCTCGGTGACGAACATCGCCGGGCCGTCGATGCCCTTGCGCAGGTTGATCATGCCCCAGCCGTACAGGGCGTCGATGCCCGGTGCGCCGAGGTCAGTGGCCGTGGTGCGCAACACGCTGGCGACCTGATCGCCGGTCATGTACGGGAAGCGCTCCATCAGCACTGCCATGGAGCCGGCCACGTGTGGCGCGGCCATCGAGGTGCCGTTGTAGTTCTTGTAGCCGGTGGTCAGGTTGTCGGCGTTGGTGCCTTCGATGATCGAACTGTAGATCTGCGTGCCCGGTGCCGAAACGCAGAAACTGGCGGTGTAGCCGCAGCGCGAAGAAAACGTACTCATGATGTACGGATTGGCGCTGGTCTGATCCGGGTTCCTCTGCAATGCGGCGACGGTGATCCAGTTCGGCGCGATGTCCGGCACAAAGTAACCGAGGCCGGCGATGGCGTCCGGGTTGTTCAGGTTGTAGTCGTTGCCCGCCGCGAAAATCGTCACGATCCCGCTGCGTGCGGCGGCGATGGCACCGTCGTAGGCGCCGCCGGGTTTGGTGCCCAGCAGTGTGCGGATCTCGTTGAACTGCAGTTGCGCATCGTTGACGGTGAAGTGCGGATACGCCGGGTCGCGGCCACCGAGGTCGAAACGGTCGGTGATGCCGATGCCCCAGCTGTTGTTGATGATCCGCGCGCCGCTGGCGATCAGCGCATCCCAGCCGGCCTTGTACACCGCGCCGTCGTTGCCGCGCACGATGCCGTCTTCCGGGCCCGGGTCGCCGTTGTCGGCGCTGATGATCTGTGCACCGAATGCGACACCGTGCATCGGCCCGCCGTCACGGCTGCCGGCGGCGATACCGCCGACGTGGGTGCCGTGGGCGCCGAGCTTGCCGTCGGAACCGACCGAGGGCGAGCCGTCATAGCGGAACGCGTCCCCGGCTTTGACCGGGATGTACGGGTCGGTGTATTCGCGGATCCCCGAGGTCACCAGGGTAATGACCTTGTTGCTGCCGGAAAACTCCGGATGCGCGGCGTAGACCGGTTGGTCGAAGATCCCCAGTTTCACGCCCTTGCCGGTGTAGCCGGCGGCGTAAGCGTAATCCGCGCCGATGGCGCCCAGGCCCCAGTCGGCCTTGAACTCGGCACTGCGCCAACTGCCCGGATCCCCTGCCCGGCCGCTTTCCACGTAGGGCGCGGCGTGCGCGCTGCCCCAGGTGGCCATCGCGCAGAGCAAGGCAAAGTTCAGAGTTTTCAGGCGAAAGCATCCACCCGATTGCGCGGGGGTGTTGTTGTTTTTCATCCAGCGACCTTCCTTAGTGATGTTGCGAAAAATCCGTGTGTTTAGAACTGCCAGTTCAGGCTCAGGCCCACGCCGTGCTGCTTCTCGCGGCTGGCCAGTTGTCCGGTGTAATCGAGGTTCACCCGCACGTCGCGGGTCAGTGCCAGGCTGGCCTGCACGCCGACCAGCGCGGCGTCGCGCACCAGTGGCGAGCTTTCGACCGTGTACGGCGCGCTGCCGCTGGCGAAGCGCAAATGCTGTTCGGAGTCGATGTCGGTCAGGCTGTGCTGCCAGCCCAGATGCCCGCTCACGTCCAGTTTCTGCGCGGACGGCAGGTCAAAGCTCTTGATCGCCCGCACGCCGAGGGTGCTCAGCACCGCATCGCGCTGGTCGTCGCCGCTTTTCAGCGCGGCGGCGTCGCCCTTCTCGGTGAAGCCGTCGGTATCGAGGTGCACGTAAGCCAGGTTGGCGAACGGTTCCAGGGCCAGCGGTTGCAGGTTCAGTCGATAGGCCGCTTCGCCGAATACCTGAGTGGTGGCGGCATCGACTTTGGCTTTCTGCCTGGCGCTGACGTTGCCGTACTGCAAGTCGCGTTTCACATCGGCGCGATGCCAGCTGTAGGCGGCGCCGGTGCTCAGACGCCACGCGCCGATGTCGTGACCGGCGTAGGCGCCGAGGTGATAGCTGTCGACCTTGGCCGAGGAGTGGGTGCCCGAGCCCATGCTCAGCGAGCTGTCGCTGTAACCGGTGACCAGACCGATGCGGGTCTGCTCGTCGACCGCGCCGTCGACACCGGCCAGCAAGCCACCGATGGAGGTGCTGTAACCGGCGGTATCGTGGCGCGAGTCGGTTGTGCCCCAGGCGCCGAGGGCCTTGATCCAGCCATTGCTTTGCGTGGCTTGGGCGTCATGCAGGCGTTCGCCGATGGCATCGCGCAGTTGCCGGCTGTCGTTGATCAGCATCGAGCCGAGGGCCGGGTAGATTTCGCCACTCAACTGTTGAAAGGCTTGTTGCGCGTCGCTGGCGGTGGCCGACAACAGCAGGCTTTCGTAAACCGAACTGCCCGCGCCCATGCCTTCCACGGCGGCAGCCACAGCACGTTGATTCGGGGTCTGGCCGACGCTGGCGAAGGATGTCGCGTTGCGTTCGACACTCAAGCCGATGCCGTTGCCGCTGTAGGCCAGGCTGCCACCGATGAACAGATAATCCGGCAGCACTGCACCGAACCGACCCTGAATGCCGCCCGCCGCTTGCAGAATGTTGTACTGCTGGCCGAGCAGGCTTCTGGCTTCGCTGGTGCTGAGCAGTGTCGGGCTGTTTTCCAGCGACAGGCTCACGGTGGCGCCGTTGATCGACGCATTGCCGCCGGCGACGATGCGGTCGCTGCTGGTGGGAGACAACTCCACGGCGTAGGTCGAGCCTGGCGCGAAGGTTACGTCACCGGCCACGTTCAAAATACCGATCGAGTTGCCCGGTGCCACACGGCCACCGCTATTGGCGGTCACTGCGCCGATCCGCCCTGAGCCGCCGAGGGTGCCGCCGTCATTGACGGTCACGGCGGAGGTCAGCGAACCGTTTACCGTCAGCAGACCGCCATTGACCGTGGTCGGCCCGCGATAGGTGTTGTCACCGGTCAAAATCAGTCGACCTTCACCGGACTTGATCAGACTGCCTTGATAAACCCGACCGGCCGCCGCTGCGTCGCGGGCCATGCCTACGGCGTAATCGGTTTGATCCTGTTGGCTGGCACCAGCCGGCACACCGTTCTGCCAGCCCTTGCTTTGCAGGGTTTGCTGCCAGGCGCTTTGTTCGGCGAGGTCTTCGCTCTGGCGCTGGATCAGCGCCTTGTCGCTGATGTCATTGCTCCAGACATCGCTCTGCCCGGCCGCCAGATTCGCGTCAAAAGCCCCGAGCAATTGCCCCGGCCCGCGCATCGCCCGGTACAGGTTGGCCACGCCCCAGCCGACTCGCTCGGTCGGCGCGTCGGTCACCGAGCCGTCGAGTTGAGTGGCGGTGGTCAGCAGCACTTCGAGAGCCTGCTGGTTGTTCATGTACGGGTAGCGTTCCATCACCAGCGCCAGTGCGCCGGTGGCGTGTGGCGCGGCCATCGAGGTGCCGGATTTGATCGCATAACCGCCGTCGGGAATGGTGCTGTCGATCTTTGCCCCCGGCGTGGTGATGCACCAGTATTTGGCGATGCCGCACTGGTTGTACTTTTGCTGATTGCTTTGGTCGAGACCGGAAACTGCCAGCCAGTGGCCTTCCAGGTCTGGCTGAAAGTACGGCAGCGCCGAACGCACGCTGGCATTCGGGTAGCCGCTGTTGCCGGCGCTGAACACGTTGATCACGCCACGACGGGAAACGTCTGCCGCCGCATCCAGCCAGGTGCCCTTGTTCCAGTGCTGAGCGTAAGCGGCGTGCAAGTCCGCGAGGGTTCGGTAACTGACATCCGGCGGCTGGCTGCCCCAACTGTTGTTGATCGCCCGCACGCCGGCATCGGCCAAGGCGTCGTACACCGCTTTGAAGTAACGCGGATCAGGGTTGGGGCCGAACAGGAAACTGTCGTTCTTGTTGGTGTTGCCGACGTAGATCTGCGCGTTGTACGCCACGCCATGCATGCCGGTGCCATCGCGGGACGCGCCCATGGTGCCGACCACGTGGGTGCCGTGGGAGTCGTTGTTCGGGTTGAGGGTGCCGTTGACGTTGAATAGCGAGCCGTCGAGGTAGCTGCCGCTGGCCAGCACCGGGTGATAGCGGTCACGGGCGAATTCGGGATGGGCGGCGTCGAAGCCGGAGTCCAGCGCGCCGATTTTCACCCCCTTGCCGGTGATGCCGACGGCGTAGGCCTGATCGGCCTGCATCCGGCCCAGGCCCCAGTCCCGCAGGAATTCGGCACTGCGCCAACTGGCCGGATCGCCGGGTTTTCCGGCTTCGAGGTATTGGGCCTGAGCCTGGGTCGAAGAAATCACAAGCAGCAGGGTGCCGACCGAAATCGGCTTGATGCGTACGTCCATGTTCACCACTCACTTTTATTGTTTTATGCAGGTTTATTCTGCGGTGTTGCCCATTCCCCTCACCCCAGCCCTCTCCCCAAGGAGAGGGAGCTGACCGAGGTGTCTTGCGTCATACATCGACCTGAAAAAACCGGGTCGATGCTGGATTCGGCGACGCCCGATCAGGTCGGTGTACCTCCAAAATATCCCCCGATCAGTCCCCTCTCCCTCCGGGAGAGGGTTAGGGTGAGGGCCGGTCTGAAGCCATGCACATCAACGCCGAGCCACACCAAACGCCTCGTCCACCCGCGCCAGATCCTGCTCGCTCAAGGTGCCCGCGTAGTAATGCAACTTGGTCCAGGCCATAAGGTAGTCATAGCGGGCCTGGGCCAGATCACGGCGGGTGGTAAACAGTTGTTGTTCGGCGTTCAGGGCGTCGAGGTTGGTGCGCTCACCGCCGAGAATGCTTTGTTTGGTCGACACCACCAGCGCTTCGGCCGAGGCCAGGGCCTTTTGATAGGCGCGCAGCTTGTTGACCCCGGACAGGCACGCACTGAACTGGCGACGCAACTCGATCAGCGTCTCGCGGGTCTTGCCGTCCAGTTCGTATTCGGCCTGTTCCATGGTGCGGCTGGCCTGACGGGTCGAAGCCGACACGCCGCCACCGGCATACAACGGCACGCTGACTTCGAAACCGATGGTGTTGGTTTCGTAACGCTGGTTGTAGGTGTTGCCGCTTTCCGACTCGTTCTGGCGCATCGTGGCGTAAGCGCTGACTTTCGGCAGGTGCCCGGCGCGGTTGCGCTCGACTTCGTACCGCGCCACTTCCACGGCCTGACGCTGGGACGCGAGGTTCGGGTTGTTGCTGACCGCCAGCTCATGCCAGGTGTCGTAGTTGGCCGGCACCAAGGCGAACGTCTGGAAGTTCTGATCCAGCGGCGCCAGATCACTGATGTCCATCGCCGGCACGCCTACCAATGCGCCCAGCTCCCGTAGCGCGGCATCCTGCTCGTCGCGAGCCTCGATTTCCTCGGCAGTCGCCAGTTCGTAACGCGATTCGGCTTCGAGGATGTCGGTGCGAGTGCCCTCGCCCTGCTTGAACATGTGCTCGTTCTGCTGGAACTGCTGCTCGTAGGCCTTTTTCTTGGCCTGCGCGATGTCGATCTGGTCCTGGGCAAACAAGGCCTTGGTGTAGTTATCCAGTACGCGAACCAGCAGTTCCTGGCTCTTGCCGCGAAAGTTCTCATCGGCAAACAGAGACTGGGCCACGCCCTTGCGATAGGCCGCGTAGGCTTCGTAGTCGAGCAACGGTTGTTGCAGGGTCAGGCTTGAGCCATAGCTGCTGTAATTACGCTCATCGGTGCGATTGCGCGCGCGTTCGTCGAGGGACGTGGCCTTCGACGAGTTGCGGCCCTTGTTGTAGTTGTAACCCAGTTTCGGCAACAGGCCGGCGCGGCCGATGGCACGGTTTTCGAGGCCGGCGTCGCGCTCCTTGATCGCGCCGAGGAACACCGGGTCATTGCGCAACGCCTGTTCGTAGATCTCGAACGGCCCCATGGCCGCCACTGCACTGTTGCCCGCGAGCAGCGCGAACGCTGCCGCCAGCATGGAAAGCTTATTCATACAGCCGAACATCCTTATTCTTCGGTCAACGCGGAACCGGCGCGGTCGAGCAGCGGCTTGAACAGGTAGTTGAGGAGTGAACGTTCGCCAGTGCGCACGAACATTTCCGCCGGCATGCCGGGCTTGATTACCAGGCCGTTGAGTTTTTCCATGGCCTGATCGCTGACGCTGCTGCGCAGCACGTAGTACGGCACGCCGGTTTTCTCGTCGACCATCTGGTCGGCGGAAATCAGGCTGACTTCGCCGGGCACCCGTGGCGTCTTGCTCTGGTTGAATGCGGTGAACAGGATGTCGACCGGCAAGTGCGTGCCGACCTTGTCGATCAGGTTGATCGGCAGGTGGCCCTCGACTTCCAGGCGCGTGCCTTGCGGGACGATTTCCAGCAGGGTTTCGCCCTGACGCACCACGGCGCCTTCGGTGTGCACGCCGAGGTTGACCGCCACGCCATCGGCGGTGGCAAGGATTTCGCTGTGTTGCAGGTCGAAACCGGCGGAGGTCAGTTGCTCCGACAGCGTGACGCTTTTCAGTTGCGCGTCAGCCAGTTGAGTGCGGACTTCCTTCTGGTACTCCTCGCCGTGCTGTTGCAGTTTGAGGCGCGACTCAAGAATGCCCTGCTCTACCCGGCCGCTTTCGCCAGTGTTCTCGGCCAGTTGCTGCTGCACCTGCGACAGCTGACGCTGATATTCCATCAAGCGGTTGCGCGGGATGTAGCCGTTGTCGGCCAGCGGTTGCAGGTTGCTCAGTTGCTGTTGCAACGAATCGGCCTGGGCGTTGAGGTCAGTACGGGCGCGGCGCATGCCCGCCAGTTGCGCAGTGGCACCTTCGATGCTGGCACGCAGGGCGGCCTGCTCGCGGGCAAACGCTTCGCGGCGGCTGCTGAAGAGTTGCCGTTGCCCTTCCAGCACCAGTGCCAGGCGCGGATCGGCGTTGTCGCTCAGCTCTGCCGGAAAGGTCACTTGCTTGAGGTTGTCACGCTCGGCCTGCCAGCGCGCAAGACTGGCCCAAGCCATGCGGTATTGCGCCTGCAGCGACTGCACGTCGGCGGCGACCTGAGTCTGGTCGAGACGGAACAGCGGCTGGCCCTGCTTCACGATTTCGCCTTCGCGCACCAGAATCCGGCTGACCACACCGCTGCTCATCGACTGCACGGCTTTGCGTTTGCCCGACACCACCACGGTGCCTTGTACCGGAATCCCTTGATCCAACGGCGCCAATGCCGCCCAGGTGAAGAAACTGCCGGCACCGACCAGCGCCAGAATCCAGCCCATGCGGGCGAAAAACTTTGCGTCGCGCTCCGGGCGCTCGGTGATGTAGTCGTGTTCCATCGTGGCTTCGTTTTGCGTGTTCATGCTCGCGCTGCTCATACACCCGAATTCCTTGTCGTCGGCTGATACTGTCGGCTCATGCTGAGCCCGGCCGGTGCCTGCGCAGGTTTTTCATTTTGTTGTGGCGGGTTGCCGGGCGGGTTGCCGGACAGCGCCTTGAGCACATCGTGGCTCGGGCCGAAGGCTTGCAGGCGACCGTCGTTGAGCACCAGCAGCTTGTCGGCCTGGGCCAGCACCGAAGAACGGTGGGTCACCAGCACCACAGTCGTGCCTTGGGCCTTGAGCTGCACGATCGCGCTGGACAGCGCGGCTTCGCCGACGGTGTCGAGGTTGGAGTTAGGTTCATCCAGCACCACAAGGCTCGGGTTGCCGTACAACGCACGGGCCAGGGCCACGCGCTGTTTCTGCCCGCCGGACAAACCGCTGCCGTCCTCGCCCAGTTGCGTGTCGTAGCCTTGTGGCATGCGCAGAATCAGTTCGTGCACGCCGGCCTGTTGCGCGGCGGCCACAACCTTTTGCGGATCGGCTTCGCTGAAACGGGCGATGTTCTCGGCGATGCTGCCGCTGAACAGTTCGATGTCCTGCGGCAGATAGCCGATGTACGGGCCGAGCTGATCGCGGTTCCAGCGGTGAATATCAGCGCCGTCCAGACGCACCGTGCCGCCAAGGGCCGGCCATACGCCGACCAGCACACGCGCCAGAGTCGATTTGCCGGAGCCGGAAGCACCGAGCACGCCCAACACTTCACCGGCCCCCAGGTTGAAATTGACCATATGCAGGGTTGCGGCGCGCTGGCCCGGAGGACCGGCGCTGACTTGTTCGAAAGTGATCTGGCCTTTCGGCGCCGGCAGCGCCATGGCGTCATCGCTCGGCGGGAAGGCTTGCAGCAACGCATCGAGGCGACGGTAAGCCAGCTTCGCCCCGCTCCACTGCTTCCACACGGCGATCAACTGGTCGATCGGGCTCAGTACCCGGCCCATCAAAATGGAGCCGGCGATCATCATCCCGGCGGTCATGTCACCCTTGATCACCAGCAGTGCGCCGAGGCCCAGCACCAGCGATTGCAGGCACAGACGCAAGGTTTTGCTCAGCGAGCTGATCACCGCGCCAGTGTCGCTGGCCTGATTCTGCAGGCCGAGGAAGCGCGAATGCACCTGGAACCAGCGCTTGCGCAAGGCGCCGAGCATGCCCATGGCTTGAATGGTTTCGGCGTTGTGCAAGTGACTGGTGGCCAACTGGCTGGACTTCTGCGAGAAACCGGCGGCTTCGCCCAGCGGCTCTTTGGTCATGTATTCGTTCAGGCACGCCAGCGCGATCAGCAGCAGCGCACCTGCCGTGGCCAGCACGCCGAGCCAGACGTTGAACAGGTAAATCACGAACAGATAAACCGGGAACCACGGCGCATCGAAGAACGCGAACAGCGCAGGCCCGGTGACGAATTGGCGAATGTGGGTCAGGTCGCCCAGGGACTGCCCGGCGTTACCCTCGCCCTTGAACAGATTGCGCTCGAACGCCGCCTGATAGACCCGCAGATTGAAACGGCGCTCCAACTGGCTGCCGATGCGGATCACGATAAAGCTGCGCACCACCTCCAGCAGACCGATGAAGGCGAAGAAACCGACGACCATCAGCGACAGCATCGCCAGGGTGGTTTCGTTCTGCGAAGACAGCACTCGGTCGTAGACCTGAAGCATATATATGGAGGGCACCAGCATCAGCACGTTAATCAGTGCGGTAAAGCATCCGACGCTGATCAGAATGCTTTTATAGTCACCTAATGCCTTGAATAAGGGAGCGGTGGCTGGGGCCTTCGCCATCTTCATTGATTATTCCTGAAATGGTATTTCCCGCCCTGCTTGGCGAGACTTCAATTAATTGTCCGCATGGCGTGCGGGACATAAACCGCCAGTACCTGCTTACACTTCAACAACAACTTCGGCGATTAAAACCGGCCTGCAAGTTATTGCACTGTCGCTTATAACTGTAACGGGGCGCTTTATATTTAAACGGTCAGTCGGTTTCGGTCGTTACGGCTGCTGCGAGGAACGCTCAAGTGTAATCACCAGGCCCGACTTCAAAGTGCTCAGATAAAGCCCTTCACGTTGTCGGCTGAAAAACTGGATTCTTGAGCCTTCCTTGCCGGTGATCGACAGACCGTCCGGATCGGGAAACCAGCCGATGGCGGCGTCCTGCAACCACGCGCTCAGGCAATCGGCGCCCTTGCCCAAGGTCTGGTTCGCCTCGAGGTCGATCTGGCAGGTGTTCGACGGTTTGTCTTGCAGGGCTTGCGCTTCGGGGCTGTCACTGCGGGCGCTCAGGGTCGCCTGCCACTGCCCGGCAAATACCGATGGGTCTTCAAGTCTGAGGCTGCTTGCCATGGTTGTTTCTCCAGAAATCATCAGCATCGGCAACAGATACGCCGCCGCTTTGCGGGTAATAGCGAATTGGATCATAGGAAATTTCACTCCGGCACGTAGCCTTGCTTACCGGCCATGGCGATGCAAGTAAAGAAAGCGGCGCATCACGCGCCGCTTTCCCGTGTTACGTCACGCCACGATGTCGCTGGTGGCTGCCTGGCCAACGGTGCTGACCTGGAAATCAGCCACGCCGTGCCCGGAGAAGTCCACCGACAGCAGGCTGTTACCGCCCGACGACGTCAGAACCGCATCACCCGCTGCGCCGGTGAAGGCGCTGACGAAGTGCAGGCCGGCGCCCTTGGTGATACCGGTCAGGTCGATTTTGTCCAGACCGCTGACGAAATCGAGGATCTGATCGATCGCACCCGGCTTGGAGTCCGAGCTGGCCGCGAACACAAAGGTGTCCGAACCCGCGCCGCCCCACAGCTTGTCGGCACCACCGGCTCCGTAAAGAATGTCGTTGCCGGCACCACCCTTGAGCTCGTTGGCCGCACTGTTGCCGATCAGCAGGTCGTTGCCCGAACCGCCGATGGCGTTCTCGATGGTAACGCCCTTGGCGATGGACACGTTGCCCACCAGGCCGCCCACGTCGGAGAACGAGGCTTCATTGAGGTTGATCTTCTGGTTCTGGGTGAAACCCGAGAAGTCGAAGGTGTCCTTGCCGCCTGCATCCCACACCGAGAACACCAGCTTGTCGGCCGACGACGAGGCGCTGAGGAAGTCGCGACCTGCGTTGGAGTTGAAGCCGTAAGTGGTATCACCGGTACGGGTGGTCATGTTGGCGCCGTAGAGCTTCTGGATCGCTGCGATGTCATCCATCAGCGGGCCGGAGGAATAGGCTTCCACACCGCCCTTGCTGAAGTTCTGGCTGGTGTTGCTTTCGCTCCAGTAACTCATGACGCTGTAGCCGCGGGTGTCTTGCCCGTAGGTAGCGTCGTTGTAGGTCGGGTTGCCGTTGCCGGCGTTGTAGTCGCCCGGGTGCGCCAGACCAAGGGTGTGGCCGATTTCGTGGGTCAGGGTCTGACGTCCGTAGTTGTTCAGATCCGGATTTTTGTTTTGCGTGTAGCCACTGTTGATCAGGTACCACGACGTGCCGTCATAACCGGCGCCGGTGCCTGGCAGATAAGCGAACGCTGCAGCGCCATCCTGGCCACCACTGTAGTTACCGAAGGTCATGTGACCGTCACCGCCCGAGGCTTTCTCGGTGAAGGTCACGTTGGCCACATCGGCCCAGGATTGCATGGCGAGCACGGCCTGGGCTTTTTGTTGGGTACTGAACTGACTGAACCCGCTGATCCCGTGCTTGTTCATCGTGCTGGACGATGCCGAGGTCAGGAACGTGTAGGTGAGCTCGATCTTGCCGCTGCCATCCTTGTCCTGATAGGCAGCGCCGTCGCGCAGCAGCTGGGTGGCGGCCTGGTCGACGGAGAAGGAGGGTTTGCCATTGACCGTGAGGTTGCCGCCACGATCGTACTGATGGCTGAAGCTGTTGATCTGGTTATACGCCGTGCTGGTCGCTGCCAGAGGTTGCGGCGCCGCGCCCAGCTGGAAAGCCTGTTCGGCGGTATCAACAGCGTTAGCTTTTACTTTCGACATAAACACACTTCCTTGTTTAGCAATGGAACAGTTTTTGTCCGATAGCGACAACCCCTGGCGAGATTGTCCTATCACTCGCCCAATGAAGGCGTAAGAAACCTGACACAATTTGAAATCTGTCGTCTAGCGTTTTTTCGAGATCAAATTGAACTGTTCCGGGAAACTCCCGTAAACAAAGCGCGTGCCGCCGAAAGAATGTTGCAAGTTTGGTGAGCCTGCCTAATTGTCTGACGATTTCTTATTTAAATATTAAATATCGGTAAGTTGTTTTTTGTTAGCAACGTCTCACTTTGCTGCACTTTATCAGTGCGATGCCAGTGTATTGATATCAAGTAATTCCGACAGAACATAATCAGGCGAGGGCTGTGCCGCCCTCGCCTGTTTTTCTTCAGCTGCCAGTACGGATCTTGTTCCACACCCGCGTGCGGATCCGGTCGATGTTCAGCGGCATCGCTTCCAGCGCGAACAGCTTGCCCATCATTTCCGGGCTCGGATACACCTTGGTGTCGTTCTTGATCGCCGGATCGATCAGGCTGTCGGCCTGCTCGTTGCCATTGGCGTAGTGCACGTAGTTGCTGATGCCGGCCATCACGTCCGGGCGCAGCAGGTAGTTCATGAATGCGTAGCCGGCCTTCTCGTCCGGTGCGTCGGCCGGCATGGCGACCATGTCGAACCAGATCGCGGCGCCTTCCTTGGGGATTTCGTAGCCGATGTCGATGCCGTTCTTCGCCTCTTTGGCGCGGTTTTCCGCTTGCAGGATGTCGCCGGAGAAACCGACAGCCACGCAGATGTCACCGTTGGCCAGGTCGCTGGTGTACTTAGAGGAGTGGAAATAGCTGACGTACGGCCGCACTTTCATCAGCAGCGCTTCGGCTTTTTTATAGTCTTCCGGATTCTTGCTGTGGTGCGGCAACCCCAGGTAATTGAGCGCTGCCGGTAGCAGTTCCGGGCCGTTGTCGAGGATCGCCACGCCGCATTTCTGCAGTTTTTCCATGTATTCCGGTTTGAAGATCAGATCCCAGGAATCGACCGGCGCGTTATCACCCAGCACGGCCTTGACCTTGGCGATGTTGTAGCCGATGCCGGTGCTGCCCCACAGGTACGGGAAGCCGTGTTCGTTTCCCGGATCGTTGGCCTGCAAGGCCTTGAGCAACACCGGGTTGAGGTTCTTCCAGTTGGGCAGCTGGCTCTTGTCGAGCTTCTTCAGCGCCCCGCCCTCGATCTGCCGCGCCATGAAATGGTTGGAGGGAAACACCACGTCATAACCGGATTTACCGGTCATCAACTTGCCGTCTAGGGTTTCGTTGCTGTCGTAGACGTCATAGGTGACGCCGATGCCGCTGGCCTTTTCGAAGTTTTTGGCGGTATCCGGTGCGATGTAGTCGGACCAGTTGTAAACCTTGACCGTATCCGCAGCCTGAGCGAGGGAAACGGCGAGCATCAAAGGTGCGAGCGCGAGGGTCTTTCGGATCATGGATCGATTCCTGTATTGGCTATTGTTGTTGGCAGGCAATCAAAAGGATCAAAACGTCAGAAAATCAGGACATAGGTCTTGCGCACGGTTTCCTCGATGTCCCAGATTCCGAGCGTGTTGGCCGGCAACATCAGTGCGTCGCCACCTTGTATGTGCAGGGTTTCGCCGCCGTCGTCCGGGGTGAACGTGCAGCGACCGGAAATGAAGTGGCAGAACTCCTGAGCGGTGATCTGCCGCCGCCAGCGGCCCGGCGTGCATTCCCAGACCCCGGTTTCGACGCCGTCGTCGCGCTCGACGCTGGTGGTCGAGGCAATCGCTACCGGCGTGCCGAGCGGCACGGCCACCGGGTTGGACTCATCCAGTTGCAACGTGGCGGTGTTCTTGAATTGGGTGATGCTCATGGCGTTACCTGTCTCGTAGTAAAACGTTTAGTGCATGAAACCTTCCATGAATCCGGCCACCTGGCGGGCAAGCTTGCGCCGCCAGGGTGCGGTCGCCGGATTGGCCAGGGTCTGGTCTTCGTGGACGAAGCTTTTGATGATCGCGTTGTAGCCGAGCCAGCGGCACGGCTCGGGCTCCCACGCTCGCAGTGCGTGGATCCCGCCGTCGGGCAGCACCCATGGCTGATGCGTCAGTTCGGTGTCGCGCTCAAGAATCAGATCCGCCAGCGTCCGTCCGCCCAGATTGGAAGCGCCGACACCCTCCCCGCCATAGCCGCCGGACAGCGCGATGCCGTTGGCCCGGTCACACAGCATGTGCGGTTTGAAATGCCGGGACATGCCGAGGTTGCCGCCCCAGGCGTGGGTGATCTGCACGTTTTTCAGTTGCGGGAACAGCTCGCCGAACAGGTAGCGACGCAGCTCGACTTCTTCGCGGGTCAGGTCGAAGTTGTGGCGCAGCTTGCCAGCGAACTGATAACCGCCACGGGCGCCGAAGATCAGCCGGTTGTCGGCACTGCGCTGGCCATAAGTGACCTGACGGCTGAACTCGCTGAAAGCCTGGCCTCGGCTCAGGCCTATTGCGTCCCAGGTTGCGGCGGACAACGGCTCGGTGGCGACGATCAGGCTCTGTACCGGTAATTGATAACGGCCCAGCGGCGGCAGCGTGACGGAATAACCTTCGATGGCCGGGACAATCCAGCGGCTGCGTACGCTGGCCTTGTCGGTACGCAGACTGCCGGCCTGCCAATGGGTCACCGGGCTGTTTTCGTAAATTTTCACCCCCATCCTTTCGACGGTTCGCGCCAGACCGCGCACCAGTTTCGCCGGGTGAATGGTCGCCACATGCGGGGCGAAGATGGCGCCATAGGGTTTGGCGATGCGCAACTGCTGCGCCAGTTGCTCCGGGCTTAGCCAGCGGTAATCGTCGTCGGTCAGGCCCTGGGCGTGGAGCTTGTTCAGGTAGTCACGAAGACTGGCTTCCTGCTCGGGATAGCGCGCGGCGCAGTACAGCACCCCGCCCTTGCGGTAATCACAGTCGATGCCTTCGCGTTCGAGGACGACTTCTACTTCATCGGGAATGCTGTGCAACAGGTCGAATGAAGCGCGGCGCTGTTGTGGCGACAGCCCTGCCAGCAGGCGATCCTCGCCCAGCAGATTGCCCATCAACCAGCCGCCATTGCGACCGGACGCGCCGAACCCGGCGGTTTGCGCTTCGATGATGGCGATGTTCAGGCTCGGCGCCTGTTGTTTCAGGTAGTACGCCGTCCACAGTCCGGTGTAACCGGCGCCGATGATCGCCACGTCGACGTCCAGGTCCTGCGCAAGCGACGGGCGCGCGGTCAGCGGCTCGTCGAGTTGATCCATCCACAAACTGATAGTGCGCCACGCCGGCATGCAAGACTCCGCCAATCCAGGTTTCGATGGCGTCGATCCTAGAGGCAGAACTCAGGGATTGTCTTGCGCGCGTGTCCGCAAAGAAATTTGCTTCGCGTAGGCCTTGGGCGACTGGCCGGTGTGCTGGCGAAAGCAGCTATAGAAAGCCGACAGCGAATTGAACCCGGCGGCGAAGGCCAGTTCATCGATGCGCAACGGCGGCGTGGCGTTATCCAGCGACTGCAACAGATGCTGCAGGCGCGCCTGATTGACGTAGCGGTAGAAGCTTTGCCCCAGCACCTGATTCAACAGGTAGGAAATCTGGTTACGGCTGTACCCGCACTCCTTCGCCACCCGTTGCAGGTCGAGCTCTGGGTCGAGATAAGGCTGCTGACGCTGGAAATACTGCTGCAAGTCATCGGCCATGAAACTCAGCTGACGGGGCGACAGGCCCAGGCGACTCGTCGCCGGGCGCTGGCGGGTTGCCGTCAAGCTGTCGGCCTGTTCGCGCACCAGCGACGCATATTCGTTGACCCGCCAGATCTGTCCGTCCTTGACCGTGATCGCTTCGCTGGAACGAAACGACACCAGCCCGTTACCACCGCGCAAAGTCACTTCGTATTGAATGAAGGCGGTGTTGCCGTCGATACGGATGCGGTCGCAATGCTCCAGCGCTTCGTCGGACTCGCGCGGCATGCTGACCCGGACGTACTCGCGCAACTCGTCGAGGCCGAGCACGCGGTTCTGGAAGAAATCGTTGTACTGGATGTCCGGGTGGTACAGCGCCATGACGCCATCCAGGTCCCGGTGTTTCCAGCACAGGTGATAGCGCATGACCGTTTCGGCCGTGGCCCGGCTCTGTTCCGGGCCGTCATCGTCGGCGTGCATAAGAGACTCATGGAAAAAGAATCGAGCTTGCCCAACTTCTGATGTTGCTTCAATAACCGACAGTGATGGCACTTTGCCGAAAGTCGCGATGGACAGTGACTTACATCAAAAAAATCTCGGCAATCGCTAAATCGACTGAAAATTCTCACAGGAACTTCACATCCAGATGCTACTTTTAAAGGCAATCAACGGTTGGGCCAATGACGGCTCTTCCCACCTACCATGAGCGAACGGAAGCGCTCGATGAAGAAGGCGGGCAACACATGAATAAAGGGTCAAGCAAGGTCACGTTTCCCAATGCCTGCCAGCTGATGCGCTGGCATTTTCATCCCATGGGTTTCGAGGCGACCATGGATGCGCCGGGCAGTCTGGTCGCGCGTCTGTTCGATCGGGCCAGCGGCGAAACCCTGATCGCGATCGCCGGCATCCCCTGTGCCACAGTGATGAACGCGGCGGATGTGGAGCGAATAATCGAAGCCGTTGAGGACGAGCTGGAGGCGTTCATTCCTCCGGAGTCTCTCAAGAGTTACGCGTAACTAACTGATTTAAAATAAAAAGCCCGCTTCATGCGGGCTTTTTCATGGGCATTGGATTCAGGCCGTTTTCTTTTCCGGACGATGATCGACGAAGAACGGTTTGCCTTTGGCAACCCGGTCCGAAGCTCGAGGCATGTTGACTGCCTGCGTGTCTTGCGGCTCGACGTACCAGTAGCAATGGCTGACTGCACGGGTGATACCGACGTAGGCCAAGCGAAGGATTTCGTCTTTTTGCGCACTGTCATAAGGCTCGCTGTCGCCGGCCTTGCCCAGTCCGGCCATGCGATACACCTGATTCTTGTATGGGGAACTGGTCAGGTGCTGGCAATCGCCCAGCAGGAAAACCGCGTCGGCCTGCAGACCTTTGGCGCTGTGATAGGTCAGTTGTTTCAGTCGGCGGGACTCGTACGGCAAGCTCGAATCCACATTAACTACAGACTGAATATGGTGTTCTATCAATAACTTATCGCTGCTTTTTCGATAGAGCATCAGAATTGAATCGCCCTTGCGGTAGTGTTCCTCCAGGCGCTGGCCGAGTGCCTGATCATCGCGCTCCAGCACGTTGACTGGTTGCAACGGCCTCTCCTCGCCGCTGGCCTTGGCCTTCTTGCCCGGAATCGCCGGCGCTGCCCGGACAATATGTTCTGCCGCGTCGATGATGTGCTGATGGCTGCGATAGTTGTCGCTGAGCATCACCCGGGTCGTACTCGGCGACGCGAATTCCTTGTTGAATTCCATGAAGTAGCTTGGCGAACTGCCGCGCCAGCCATAGATCGATTGCCAGTCATCGCCTACGCAAAGCAACGATGATCGCTGTGCGCCTCGTCCGACGTGCATGGCCGGGCCACGACTGCGGATTTCCGAGAGACTGGCGCGAATCCACGAGACGATTTGCGGCGAAACGTCCTGAAACTCATCGATCATCAGGTGCGACATCGGCCGCAACAGCTCATCGCTGAGCAGCTTGAAGTTTTCCGGTGAATGCTCGCTGAACAGCGCGAACATCCGGTTGTAAGTCATGACCGGCGGCTTCTGATCCAGAAGGTGATCTTCCAGCGCTCGCCAGAACAGACTTAAAGCCTCGAAGAAAAACCGGTCTGGATCATCCTTGACGAAACTCATGCGGCCAACGGCGTCCGGCACATCCAGGCCCAGGTTCTCGATAAAACCGGCGGCGGCGACAAAACAGTCGAGCAGTGGCGCGGACGCCAGCTCGCCCTTGACCTTGTAATCGAAGCCGGGACCGGCGCTGACATCGCCTGCCAGCGTGGCCAATAAACGCTTTGAAGATTCGTAACTATCCAGCCAAATCAGTGGTTTACGACAGAAAGCTTGAAACAGGGTGCGCTTGACTGCCCACTCTGCACGCACCGTCAGCTTGGCGTTGGGACGGCAGACCTGCGGGTTTTCCCGAGGATCGAAACCCAATACAACCCAGGCATCCAGACTTGGGATGTAGCCGTGGCAATGGAACGATGCGCCGTTGATTTCGAATGTCTGGCGGCTGGGCTCGATACCCTTGATCGGCCAGGCGCCCGCACCCAGCCACATATCCTCGATCATGTCGCACAGCTCTTCATCGCGGCGAGCGGCCAGCTCTGTCACGGCCACGCGCTTTTGCACATCCGGGTGATCGCGTTCCAGCTCCTTTAATTGCAGGGCATGCCGTGACAAGGGCTGGATCAGTTGTGCAAAACGCGGATCCTGGTTGTAGAGACGGTGGTAGCAGGCGTTGAGCTGCTGGCGTTGCGCGTCGTTGATGCGCAAATCGAACGGATTGCTGTCGATGTCTTCATCTGCACCCGGCCCGCGCTGGCTGAGGTTTTCGAATGCCTGCAAGCGCTCGAACCCCGGCAGGCTGCGAACCATCGGCAAGATCCGCGAGTGAAAAGTGCGCACCAGATCCTTCGCAGCGTTCTGACTCAATGCCCGGCCCCACAACGCGAACAGCTCGATCAATTTTTTGATGAAGTCCTTGCGTGATTCGCGGGTGAAGGTCACCACGGTCATCGAATCGAGCTCAAAGCCCAGGTAATGAGTCAGCAGCAGGATCCGCAACACCAGCGTGGTCGATTTGCCGGCTCCGGCGCCGGCAATCACCGAGGTTGACGGGGTATCGCTGAAGATCATCTTCCATTGCGCCGCGCTTGGTTGGGCGTGGGCTGGCAGCAGGCGCGCAACGTCGGCTTTCATGCGTTTCTTGAGTTCTGCGCCAAGTGGCAGGCGCCAGTCGTCGAACAGATGATTATCGATGCCCGGAGGACGATGCTCCGTATTACGGCTGTCGCGGATCAACAAAACCTGGCGGCCTTCTTCCAGCCCGTCCGCCTTGCCTTCCTTGTACCCGTAATCCACGCCGGCGGTATGTCCGTTGCGAAAGCCATCGGCCTGACCATGCAGCCACGAGGCCCGGTGCTGGGCGCGCAGTTGCGTCAGGCCGTGGCCGAGGAAACGCGCCGCCAGGCGTTTGAACCATGGCATCTCGGCCAGGGGGCGAAGTTCGGGAGGAAGATCGGGGGTGTGTTGCGCCACGCTGACGGACTCCGGATGTGAGGCTGTTGTGGGCTATGGTGTCTGCATTTGCTTTTTTGTTCTAGCGAAATGCTTACAGGTCATTGGTTTAGGCGATGAATTGAAGGTGGGATGAGACGGTTTCGAGCTTTTTATATATCCATTGATTCGATTGGAATGCCGCACTTTTTACGCTTTTTATCGATGTTTGACTGATAGATGATGCGTGCCATCAATCACCGGTCTCGCTTCGTGGCTCAGGCATCACGCCCCATGACGAACCTTTTGAGGAGACGATCATGCTTGAACTCAGACCCTTCAGCTCGCTGGGCGGCGCCCATCACGGCTGGTTGGATGCCCATCACCATTTTTCGTTCGCCGAGTACTACGATCCGCAACGCATGAGCTGGGGCAACCTGCGCGTGTGGAACGACGACATCATTGCCGCCGGTACGGGCTTCCCGACTCACCCCCACCGCGACATGGAAATCATCACTTACGTGCGTGAAGGTGCGATCAGCCACCAGGATAACCTCGGCAACAAGGGCCGCACCGAGGCTGGCGACGTGCAAGTGATGAGCGCCGGCACCGGGATCGCCCACAGTGAATACAACCTGGAAACCACGGATACCAAGATTTTCCAGATCTGGATTCTGCCGACCGAAACCGGCGCGCCGCCGTCCTGGGGCGCCAAACCGTTCCCCAAAGGCAACCGTGAAGGTTTCGTAACGCTCGCCAGCGGCAAGACTGGTGACGACCAGAGCCTGCGCATCCGCGCCGACGCGCGTTTGGTGGCGGCCAATATCAAGGCCGGTGAAACCGCTGAATATCGCCTTGATGCCGGACGCCGGGCGTATCTGGTTCCCGCTACGGGTGTCATTGAAGTCAACGGCTTGCGCGCACAAGCTCGAGACGGTGTGGCAGTGGCTGATGAACAGGTGTTGACCGTCACGGCGCTGGAAGACAGCGAGATCGTGTTGGTGGATCTGGCCTGATCGGTGAATCGCGGGCACAAAAAAGGGCGACCTCAGGGTCGCCCTTTTCCGTTGCCTGGATTTACCGGGTGCTGATCGCACCGTCTACCAGCGTTTGCGCTTCAGCCACCAGTTGCTTGAGGTGGTCGTCGCCGATAAAGCTCTCGGCGTAGATCTTGTAGATGTCTTCGGTGCCCGACGGACGTGCGGCGAACCAGCCGTTTTCGGTCATCACCTTCAGACCGCCAATGGCCTGATCGTTGCCCGGCGCTTTGCTGAGAATGCTCTGGATCTTCTCGCCCGCCAGTTCGGTCGAGGTGACCTGCTCCGGCGACAGTTTGCTCAGCAGGGCTTTCTGCTCTGGATTGGCCTTGGCGTCGACACGCACCGAGAACGGTTCGCCCAGTTCGTCGGTCAGCGCACGGTAGGCCTGGCTTGGGTCGCGGCCGGTACGGGCGGTCATTTCAGCGGCCAACAGGGCTGGAATCAGACCGTCCTTGTCGGTGCTCCAGACCCCGCCGTCCTTGCGCAGGAACGAGGCGCCGGCGCTTTCTTCGCCGCCAAAACCCAGCGAGCCGTCAAACAGGCCATCGGCGAACCATTTGAAGCCGACCGGCACTTCGTACAGGCGACGGCCCAGACGCTTGGCCACGCGATCGATCAGACCGCTGCTGACCACGGTTTTGCCCACGGCCGCATCGGCGCGCCACTGCGGACGGTTCTGGAACAGGTAGTCGATGGACACGGCCAGGTAGTTGTTCGGTGCCAGCAGGCCGCCGGACGGCGTGACGATGCCGTGACGGTCGTGATCCGGATCGCAGGCGAAGGCCACGTCAAAGCGTTCTTTCAGACCGATCAGGCCTTGCATGGCATGACTGGACGATGGGTCCATACGAATCTGCCCGTCCCAGTCGACGGTCATGAAGCGGAACGTCGAATCGACTTCCTTGTTCACCACGTCCAGGTCCAGACGATAGTGCTCGGCAATCGCCGACCAGTAGCGCACCCCTGCTCCGCCCAGCGGATCGACACCCAGGCGCAGTTTGGCGCCGCGAATGGCATCGAAGTCGATGACGTTGATCAGGTCGGCCACGTAGGTGTTGACGTAGTCGTGACGGTGGGTGGTTTCGGCCTTGAGCGCCTGCTCGTAGCTGATGCGTTTGACGCCGGCCAGTTTGTTGGCCAGCAGTTCGTTGGCCTTGGCTTCGATCCACTTGGTGATGTGGGTATCGGCCGGGCCGCCGTTGGTTGGATTGTATTTGTAACCGCCGCTTTGTGGCGGGTTGTGCGACGGGGTGATGACGATGCCGTCGGCCAGGCCGCTGGTGCGCCCCCGGTTGTAGCAAAGAATGGCGTGGGAGACCGCCGGGGTCGGGGTGTACTCATCGCCTTCGGCGATCATCACGGTCACACCGTTGGCCGCCAGCACTTCCAGGGCACTGGCCCCGGCCGGGGTCGACAGCGCATGGGTGTCGATACCGACGAACAACGGCCCGGTGATGCCCTGGGCTTCGCGATACAGGCAGATTGCCTGGCTGATGGCCAGAACGTGCCACTCGTTGAAACTCAAATCAAAGGAACTGCCCCGGTGCCCGGAGGTGCCGAACGCCACGCGCTGGGTGGAAACCGAGGCGTCGGGTTGCCCGGTGTAATACGCCGTAACCAGTCGCGGGATGTCGACCAACAGTTCTGCCGGTGCCGGTTTGCCCGCAAAAGGACTGAGTGTCATGCAAAACCTCTGAAATAGAGTGGTTCAGGAAATTGAAACCGAGTTTACTGGCAGTTCGTCCAGAGTGCGATGGGGTCTATTGCATACAGGCCGGGTGTTTTCGAACATCCGCCCGCGGAGCCAGTCGTAACGCATCCCCGAGCAGTCCGACAAGTCTTAACAACTCGTGTTCGGCGCTGCCCGTGACGCTCACGCGCATGTATTGCGCGTGCAGCCCCTGAAGGCTGAACAGCTCCCCCGGCGCAATCAAGACATGCTGCTTGAGCAAGCGTTGAAACACCGTGTCCATCGCAACCGGATGTGCAGAATGCAGCCAGATTGTTGCGCCTCCCTGAGGTTCGACGATCTGCACAATGTCGCCCAGACGCTCACGCATCAAATCGATCCATTGCGTTCGACGCTCCCTGAGCAAGTGCTTGAGCACCGGCAGATGCTGGTCGACCCGCCCGCTCGCATAGAGCCGGGCAATCGCCTTCTGGCGGATTGGCGACAGACGAAACGAACGCAGCAGGAAATGGCGCTGCAGGTCTGCGCGCCACTGTCGCGAGATGACAAAACCGTAGGGGGCTTCGACCCCGATGATTTTTTCGAACATGGAAAAAACCAGCAGACGGTCGGGATCCACCAGCTCACGCAGCGGTTCCCCTTCAGCGTCGTCCAGCAATTCGCCATGACAATCATTTTCCAGCAACCAGGTGCCATGACTCAGGAGCAAATCCGCGATGGCCTCACGGCAGGCCGGCGGGATACGGCTGCCGTGCGGCATGTTCAATCTGGAGGACAGCAGGATCAATCGCACCCGCTCGCTTTCAAGCAACCTTTGGAGGTTCTGCGGATCGCAAGCCCCGTCCGGCTGAAGCGGCAGCTCGATCACCCGAACCTCGGCGGACTGGAACAGGCGCAGGATCATCCAGTCGCATGGCGACTCGACCACCACCGTCGAGTGACGCAGCTCAAGGACAGCAATAAGGATCTCCAGCACCCCACGCAGGTCGGCACCGATATAGACGTCTTCGGCGTGCCAGCAATGGTCGGCCGATGAGGTGTAGCGGGCGGCGAGCAGCGTGCGCAACTCCAGTTCGCCGCAAGGCTGGGCCGGCGTCTGCAAGTGTCGTGGATACTGGCGCAACAGCTCTCGTTCAAGCATCAGCAAAGGGCGGTCAAGGGGCTGGATCGACGCCGGTTCATCGGCGCTGAGTACCTGCATCCCGGTGCACCTGGCGTTGACGTAAACCGTTTCCAGCAAATCACTGCCGCGTCCGGGCGGCATGACCACCGATGTCGGCTGTGCGAAATATCCCGATTTGGCCACGGAATAGACCCGGCCTTCTTTTTCCAGCAATGCGTAGGCGTATTGAATGGTCGAGATCGATACGCCAAGCCGCTCGGCCAGCTGCCGTAACGATGGCAGTCGAATCGCGCCCTCACTGCCCGGCTCGCTGATCAGTTGCGTCAGGTAACGATAGACCGCCTGATAGGCAAAATCGGATCCTCGCGACTCACTCATGAGCGGGCGCCTGCAAGCAGATCCCCGTGGTCGAGCAATACAAACACACTCAACCTTCCGCCGAACGGTCGCCCAGCGTGACTTCCTGCTCGGGCAACTCGGGCGCTTTTGCGAGGTGATCGCCCATCGGGACTGCTTCCATTGCGTACAACCGGCTGATCAGTCGAAGGGGCAAGCCGCTGACATCTGTCATCCACTGCAGCACCTGCTCCGGCGCATGCAGGCCCTGCATGGCGCGGTGCAGCTCCGGCATGGCGACCAGCATCCCCGGATGACAGGTGCGCAGGAATCGCTCAAGGCCAGCGCCTGCATTGATGAAGGGTGCGAACAACAGGCACACCAGTTGCGGCTCATCAAGGTCGAAGTTCTTCTGCAGGGCAGCCGCCGCCAGCGATCGGTGCTCTGCGAGATCAGCCAGATTGGTGAACGCGGATTCAAACCGCTCACAAACCTGCTCCGGCGTGTTCCTGCGGCGCATCGTCGCCAGGCATTGCTGTTGATACTCCAAAACCCCGGTCTCATAGGTGCGCCCTTCGATGTAACTGGCCTGCAACCCTTTCAGATAGGCGCCGATCAAAGGATCGGCGCACTCGCCGGTACGCGCTTCAAGCATCAGGTCGTCTGCCTGAAACCCGAGGAAGTCGCTGAGCAAGGGCCACCGCTCTTCCATTTTGCCCACCACCATATCGTCGATACCGATATAGCTGGTACGGCGACAGGCTTCGAATTCACCGAGCGGTCGCCACGGCACCCGGTCGTCCTGGCTATAAAGTTCGCGATAGCAATCACCGCCAAGGCTGTCGAGCAGACAGAACAGCTCTTCGAACCCGCCACCCTTGCGCGACAGCTCGCCCAGGCCAACCTTGCGGACCGCCCGCTCCAGCCCATCCAGAAACTGCTCCTGACGGAGTGCGTTGTCGCTGCTGATCAATGCGTCGACCCCGTTGTTCCAGCGGGCGACCTGACCGTAGAACTCGGCAGTGCTCAGGTACAGGTCATCCCATAGGGTCAGCGCCTCATCCCATCCGCGGCGATGCCCCACCATCAGCAGATTGAGTCTGCCGGCCTCGCGCCCCTCGTCGCAGACAGGCGCCAGATGGTTGAATGGCAGGATCTCGCGATGATCCACCATCAACAGCTCGACTCTCGGGTCGTCATGCAGAAACAGCGCACTGAAACAGCGATGCAGGTTGTGCAATGCCGAAGCCGGTACGCCATTGCTGCGCAGGGTAGCGACCCGCAACTGAAACGTGGCCGGTGCACGCCCGGCAATGCTCAGCTGGGCTGCACGTAAAAGGGCCAGGCTGTAGCAACAATCGCGCGTGCCCGATTGAATCGCCAACACCTTGAAATCACCGATGCGATCCATGCCCCCGGCAGCGACCGCCAGCCTCTGGATCAGCAACTGCAACGCCGTGCGTTCAGCACGGGAAAAAAAACTCAGCAATCGTTGCAATACTTGCTGGTAGACATAATTCATTGCCTGATCATGGATCGTGCTCATCAGTACTTCACCCGGTATCAAAGGTTTATATCGCGCGGCCACGAGTGGTGAACGCACAATCATTCTTCATTAATTAATAGACGCTGAAATGCTAACACTTAAGTTTTTGTAGTTATTTGAAACAGTTGAGCGCGCGGCACTTGTGCTTGACCAACGGCAAGCCTGAAAGCCGCGCCGTTACTGGGCCCTTCGCGAGAACGCGTTTTCCTAGGAAACTTCTTACAAGCCCCTGCACATGATGAGCACAAGAAAAAAAGAAAGGATTACATGGCACCCCTACAAACATTAAACAAAAGTTTGAGGCGCGATGATAAACAGCCGCTTGATATTGCACGAAGCAAATAGAATGCACAGACATAGCTCATTCCCTGAGATGAAAGTAGTCATTTAATTATCAGGGTCTGGAGGGCAATTAGAAGATACAGATCGAGAGTAAAAACCAGTTCAGTTGCTGAACGTCCCCAGGTGTCTGACCCAGGGATTCTCGGTGTCTGAAGGATAAAACGCACAAGAGTCCGTGGGGCCACGGACTCTGATCGGGAAGGTCAGGCAGTTTCGATTTGCAGGGCAACCCGCTCGCGGCACGGGCACTCGTCCATGTAACGGTGAGCTTCGACAAACTCGTTGAACGGAAACACGCGGGTCTTGAGCGGCAGCAGCACACGGTCCGCAGTGAGCTGGTTGATATCACGCAAGGCACGCTGCAAGGCGACGTGATCCTGAATGATGCCGAGCTCCGGCTTGCCGGTGAAATTGCCGATGCAATGCACGAAAAACTGAATGTTCTTCTGGAACGCTGCGCAGGCCGGGAACGGCGTCTGGTTGCCTCCCTGCAAGCCGTACAGCACCAGACTGCCACGGGGTGCCAGCACATCGCCGAGCAGCGACATCTGTGGCCCGCCGAGACCGTCGAACACAACGTCGACACCACGGTTGTCGGTGATCTTGTTGATGCGCATCAACAGGTCTTCTTCTTCGGTGACGATCACTTTCTCGGCACCGAGAGACAGCAGGTACTCACGTTCCTCCGCCGTTTTGGTGGCAGCAATCACCCGCACACCCAGCGCCTTGCCCAACTGGACAAAGGATGGGCCGGCGCAGTGGCTGGCGTCGGTCACCAGGGCGAACTGCCCGGGTTTGACTCGTGCCAGATCCACGTAGCCGAAATAGGCGATCAACAGCGGCGTGTAATGCACGCTGGCTTCAATCGGGCTGAGCACGTCCGGATAACGGGTCAGCGCGGTGCGCGGCAGAACGATCAGTTCGCCGTAGACCGGGTAATCGTTGGGGCTCTCGGCCGGGAAGCTGGCCACCTTGTCGCCCACTGCCAGATCTTCGACGCCATCGCCGATGGCCGTGACCACACCGGCCATTTCATGGCCCAGGCCTGAAGGCAGGCGCGCCTGGGACGACGCCAGATTCTGACGCCAGAGCGTGTCATACCAGCTGATGCCGATCGCCTCGACACGCACCTGCACTTCGCCAGGACCTGGCTGAGCAGCCGCATGCTCTTCGCATTTGAGCACCTCGGCCGGACCAAACTTGTGAAAACGGATCGTGCGGGACATCGCAAACCTCGTCAAAGTAACCTCTAATGCCATGAACTCTATCTGGGCTTTCCAGCCACGACTATCAGTGGCTATTAATAGTCGACATGCCTGTCATTGATTCCGCAGCATGGCCAGCATCGAAAAAATCCATGAAAAACTGCTGCAACCTTCTCAGTAAAGCTGAATTACCCGGTGCAGAGTACCAGCCTTTCCCCGTAAGATTCATGCCGGCCATTGTTCTCATATGGCCACTCTCGTCAAGCTTGATGACTCTGCCAGGACTCCAGATGAATCGTAATGACCTGCGTCGTGTCGACCTCAACCTGTTGATCGTGTTTGAAACGCTGATGCATGAGCGCAGCGTGACCCGTGCAGCGGAAAAGCTGTTTCTCGGACAACCGGCGATCAGCGCGGCGCTTTCACGTCTGCGCGGCCTGTTCGACGACCCGTTGTTTGTGCGCACCGGGCGCAGCATGGAGCCTTCCGCCCGCGCGGTGGAAATCTTCGCCCTGCTCTCCCCGGCCCTGGACTCGATTTCGACGGCCGTCAGCCGCGCGGCGGAATTCGATCCGGCCACCAGCACGTCGGTATTCCGCATCGGCCTCTCGGACGACGTCGAGTTCGCACTGTTGCCGATGCTGCTCAAGCGCCTGCGCGCCGAAGCGCCCGGCATCGTGCTGGTGGTACGCCGCGTCAACTACATCCTGATGCCGGGCCTGCTCGCCTCCGGCGAAATCTCCATCGGCGTCAGCTACACCACCGACCTGCCGGCCAACGCCAAGCGCAAGGTACTGCGCCGCAGCGCCCCCAAATTGTTGCGCGCCGATACCGTACCGGGGCCGCTGAGCCTGGACGATTACTGCGCCCGACCGCACGCACTGGTGTCGTTTGCCGGTGACCTCAGTGGTTTCGTCGATGAGGAACTGGAAAAACTCGGGCGTAAACGGCACGTGGTATTGGCCGTGCCGCAGTTCAACGGCTTGGGTACACTGCTGGCGGGCACCGACATCGTCGCGACCGTCCCCGATTACACGGCGGAAGCCCTGACTGCCGCTGGCGGTCTGCGGGCCGAAGACCCACCGCTGCCGACGCGCACGTTCGAGCTGCACATGGCCTGGCGTGGGTCGCAGGATAATGATCCGGGGGAGCGGTGGTTGCGGTCGCGGATTCAGATGTTTTTTGGGGACCCTGACAGTCTCTAGGCTTCCTTTGCGGCATCTCCTGATTACGAACGCGCTCGAAACGGTTTGGCAAACCGGATCAAAGGTGCAACGCGGGTTTGGCCTTGCGAACGCCATGGACAGAAGGCACGCGGACACGCAGCGCAATCAGTAACGCGGCCAGCAACATCAACACGGCCGCCGCCACGAATACGGCGGCACTTCCTCCAAGGCTGAACATCGCGCCGCCAGCAGCCGCGCCCGTTGCGATGGCGGACTGCACAGAGGCCACCACCATGCCTCCGGCGCTTTCCGCCTGATCAGGTACCGCGCTGGCGACCCAGTTCGACCACGCCACCGGCACACCACCAAAGGCCAGGCCCCAGATCGCCAGCAGTACCGCCTGCCCCGGCACCGAAGCGGGCAACAGCACCAACGCCAGTGCTGCGACGCCGACCAGCGCGGGCATCAATACCAGAGTGGCCAGCGGGTAGCGCTCCAGCAGTCTCCCGGCTAACAACGTGCCGACGAAGTTCGCCACACCGAACCCCAGCAGCATCAGCGACAATCCTTGCGGGCCGATCCCGGTAGTCCCTTCTAGGAATGGCCGAACATAAGTGAACATCGCAAAGTGCCCGCTATGCACCAGTACACAACCGAACATGCCCATGGCGATGCCCGGGCGCAGCAATACCTCCAGAACGGTGCGCAGTCCTGCCGGCCGGCGCGGCGCGAGGCGCGGCAGAGTGAGCGACTGGTAAGCCAGGGTCACCATGCCTACCGCCGCTGCTGCAAAGAACGCGCTGCGCCAGCCATATAACCCGCCCAGATAACTGCCCAGCGGCACCGCAACGACCGTCCCGATGGCTATGCCGCTGAAAATGATCGAAAGCGCCCGAGGCAACAGCGCACTCGGCACCAGGCGCATCGCTACCGCTGCCGCCATGCTCCAGAACCCGCCAAGGGCAATACCCAGCAAGATGCGCATCAACAACAGCACCGCGAAGCTGGAGGAAACGGCGACCAACAGATTCGAGGCGACCATCAACGTGGAAAAACCCAGCAACACCCAACGTCGATCGATGCCGCGGGTCAGGCCTGGCACCAACAGGCCCGCGAACAGCGCCACCACGGCTGTCACCGTTACCGCCTGGCCAGCCAGCGCTTCGGACACTCCCAGATCGTTAGCCATCAGCGTCAACAAACTCGCCGGCAGGTATTCTGCGGTCAGTAATCCGAACACCCCCATTGCCAACGAGAAGACGGCCATCCACGCGGGCGTCGAAGGTTCCAAGTCCGCGCCGACGCCGCAATGGCGGTCGGATACGGTGTTACTTAAACAGTCAGTCATTGCACGGTTCTCCCAATGTTCATTGCGAGCCGAAGTCTAGGCGCCGAAAATCGGATGATCTATGATCCAAAGTCTCTACTTTTTGATCAAAACACCTGAACAATGTCTGCAGATCAGTTTGCTCTCTCCTCGGACCTCATCAATGAGCTATTGCGCGGCATGCGCCTGCGTGGCGTTGAATACCGGCGTATCCAAGCGGGTCCCACGTTCGGATTGAGCTTCGCGCAAAAGCCTGGGCACGCCTGGTTCCACTTCATGGCCGTCGGCAATGCGGAACTGCGAATGGAGGACGGAAACACCTACGCGCTGTCTGCCGGCAACGCCGTGTTCATCTCCCATGGCGCGGCCCATCAACTGTTTTCCCATCCGGACGCGCCTGTACAAGACATTGACCGTTTAAACGGCGAAACCTTGGGTGACACCATCAGTGCGGTGGATACCGGAACCGATGCCAGCCCTACGCCGAGCACTCTCTTGTTCAGTGGTTGCATGGAGTTTGAACTGGGCAGTATCCATGGGCTCGGCCGGCTGATGCCGGGCTTAATGCTGATTGATGCCGGCGGCCAGCGTTACCCGGGGCTGGTACCGATCCTGACCGCCATGGAACGCGAGGTCAGCGCCGCCCGTGTCGGCTTCGCCGGTATCCTCGCGCGGTTGGCCGACGTGGTGGCCGCCATGGTTGTTCGCGGCTGGGTGGAGTGCGCCTGCGGCAATGCTTCCGGGCTGATCGCTGCCTTGCGCGATCCACGCTTGGCCGGTGCACTGCTTGCGCTCCATCAACAACCGGGCCGCGACTGGACCGTTGCGCAGTTGGCAGAGCACTGCAATACCTCGCGCTCGGTATTCGCAGAGCGCTTCCAGGTCACGATTGGCATGACTCCACTGCGCTACGTGACCGAACTGCGAATGCGGCTTGCAAGCCAGTGGCTGACGCTCGAAAGGCTGCCGATTGAAGAGGTGGCGCAGCGCTTGGGCTATACCTCCCAGGCTGCTTTCAGTCGTGCATTCAAGCGCATTACGGGCAGGACACCGGGTTTGAGTCGCAAGGCGAGGCAACCGGCGGTTACTTGAACTCGAGCGCAAGGAGTCGATGATCCTTGCCTCTGACTCATTTACCGCCCGTGACGTCGAGGAATGTACCGGTGACAAATGATGCCTCTGCGCTGGCCAGCCACAAAATGGCCCGCGCCACTTCCTCCGGCTGCCCGCCCCGGCCCATCGGGATTGAGTCCTTGACCCGATCGACGCGCCCCGGTTCGCCGCCGCTGGCATGCATGTCGGTATAGATGTGGCCCGGTCGGACACAGTTGACGCGAATGCCCTCACGCGCCACCTCCTTGGCGAATCCGATGGTGAACGTTTCCAGCGCCCCCTTCGATGCAGCGTAGTCGACATACTCATTCGGACTGCCCAAACGCGCCGAAGCCGACGACACATTGATCACTACGCCGCCCGCACCGCCGTGCCGCAGAGACATGCGCTTAACGGCCTGTTGGGCGCACAGAATCGGCCCGAGCGCATTGACCGCAAAGATGCGTTGCATGCGTTCGAAGCCCAGATCTTCAAGGCGTGACTGCTGTGCCAGCACGCCTGCGTTGTTGACCAGGACATCAATGCGCCCGAACGTGCGGTCGATCGCTGTGAAAAGCCTCGCGACCTGCTCGGGGTCGGCACTGTCGGCGCGCATCGCCAACGCCTTGCGCCCCATCGCTTCTACATCTGCCGCTACCGCCAGCGCGGCAGACTCATTGGCGACGTAACTGATCGCCACGTCGTAGCCCTGCTCGGCAGCGAGTCGGGCGGTGGCGGCGCCCACTCCTCGGCTGCCACCGGTAATCAGAATCAGCGGAGCCTGCGAGACGTTAACCATAAAACTACTCCTGAGCAGATGAAGCCGATTCAGCCGATGATGATCGCGCCGCTGGCGATCACCACACAGGCCAGCATCCGGCGGACGGTAAGTGTTTCACCGAGGAACAGGTAGCCAAGCAGCGCCGCAAACAGCACGCTGGTTTCACGCAGGGCTGACACCGCGCCCAGCGGGGCTTCGTTCATCGCGTAAATAACGATTGCATAGGCAAGCAGAGAGACCAGCCCGCCCATCGCTGCAGCGGACATTCCGGGTCGGATCGAAAACAGGCTGCGGGCATCGCGCAGACCGATGTACACCGCCGGCATCAGTACGCCCCACAAGGCGCTCATCCACACCGTGTAGGCAAGCGGCGCACCGGAAAGCCGGGCGCCAATGCCGTCGACCACGCTGTAAGCCGCGATAAAACCACCGGTGCCCAGCGCATAAGGCAGGCTGGGCACCGACAGGCTGCGCCCCCGGAAGGCCAGCGAGATGATTCCGCCTGACACCAGCGCAATGCCGAGCAACTGGCCGGGGGTGATGGTTTCGCCGGCAAACAGCGCGGCGCCGAGCGTGATCAACGCAGGCGATGAGCCGCGCGAAATCGGATAAATCTGTCCCAGATCGCCGACCCGGTAACTGCGCACCAGAAACAGGTTGTAACCAACATGCAGCAATGCCGACAGCAGCGCATACCCCCAGCTCTGAGGTGCAGGCGCCGCCATGAATATCGCGGCAACGGCACAGGCCATGGCGATGGCAACGCACATCACCGTCATCGACCAAAGCCGATCGGCACCGCCGCGCAGCAGTGCATTCCAGCCGGCGTGCAGCAGCGCGGCGAACAGGACAAGGAAGACGAGATGAGTAGGCATTGGCCATTCTAGGCAGTCTGAGCGGCCTGATTACAGAGAAGACTCCTCATTGCACCATGAGTGATTCTTCATGCCTCAAACCTGCCCGCCTTGCACTTTAAGCGCCTCACCGAGCAACCATTCGCGAAAACTCTCAATGTGCGGCTGCGTCTCAACGCCCTTGGGGCAAACGAAGTAATAAGCGAGCGGTGACTGAAACGGCACATCGAACAGCCGCACCAGACGGCCATCGTCGATTTCCTTCTCGACGTGCCGGCTGCGCACCAGAGCAATGCCATGGCCGAGCAAAGCCGCCTCCACCGTCATATTGGTATCGCCAAACCTGACGCTTTCTCGCAGCGGGGAAAACGCCAGCCCGACGGACTGGAACCACGCTTCCCATTTCGGCGCCAGTTCGGCGCCGTCACGAGCCAGCAGCGGCAACTGCAGCAAATCGGCGGGGCTGCCCGGCATTCCGACGCGTTGCAGGAGTTCGGGACTGGCCACCGGAAAAACCTGCTCACCGAACAAAAACTGCGAATACAGACCGGGGTAGTTGCCCTTGCCCAAGCGGATCGCGACATCGGCTTCGCTGCTGGCGAAATGGATGACCTTGTCCGTGGTGTCCAGCGACACCAACAGTTCCGGGTGCTGGCGGGCCAGGCTCGGCAAGCGTGGCAGCAACCATTTCAACGCAAAGGAATACGTCGTGCTGACGCTGAGCCGGACCCTGCCCTTTTGCTCACGCAGATCAGCCAGCGTCGCCTCAAGGCTCATGAAAAACTCGCGCACAATCGGCGCCAGGGTAGCGCCCGCGGGCGTAAGGCGTAACGACTTGCCCCGTTCAAACAGCTGCAAGCCCCATAGATCTTCCAGGTGCCGCAGCTGATGGCTGACCGCGCTCTGGGTCACATGCAGTTCCTGCGCGGCAGCGGTGAAAGTCAGGTGCCGGGTGGATACTTCGAAAGCGCGCAAGGTCGCGGTCGGGGGTAGATCTCTCATAAACACAGGGTCCGGGAATGGAAAAACATCGAGGCATGAGTATCAGGTCATGTTAGAGCGAAATGTTGTGGGTTGCCTGTTCCGGGTAACAGGACTCTTGATGTTGGCGTATTGCTCCAGCAGCCAGGCGAGGTCTTTGTAAACAAGCGCCATATGCTCCGCAAGGATGTCGAGGCTCGGTAACTTCAGCGGAATATTTAATCGCCGCATAATCCTCACCGCGCAATTTCGCCTGCGACAGTTGCCGATCACGCAACACAGAATTGTCATCGAATCGATTGATAGCCTCCTAACGAAAGGTGCATGCTAGAGGGCTTTCCTCGGGCTTATATCATTCCGAATGATAGTTACCTTCGTGTCATTCGATTCGTTTGCCATCTACCCGCCGAGCATCATCCGCCCATCTTCAATACATTGGCGGATGCATCCATGGAACAATCACTCAAACATTTGCGCTTCCCGTTGGCTCTGTTGGCCGTGCTGGTGATGAGCGCGTGCGGCAAGACTCCGGAAACCGCCGCCACCATGCCCGCTGCCAAGGTCAGCGTGGCCAAGGTGCTGGAACAACCGGTCAACGAGTGGGACGAATTCACCGGGCGCCTCGAGGCGCCGGAAACCGTTGAAATCCGTCCGCGGGTCTCCGGCCAGATCGACGAAGTCGCCTTCACCGAAGGTGCGCTGGTCAAGAAAGGCGACCTGCTGTTCCAGATCGACCCGCGTCCGTTCCAGGCTGAGGTCCGCCGCCTCGAAGCTCTGGTTGCCCAGGCCCGCGCCAACGCCACCCGCAGTGAAAACGAAGCCGGCCGAGGCGAACGCCTGCGTGCCAGCAACGCGATCTCCGCCGAACTGGCCGACTCGCGCACCAGCGCTGCACAGGAAGCACGCGCCGCTGTCGGCGCCCTGCAAGCGCAACTGGATCTGGCCAAACTCAACCTGAGCTTCACCCGCGTCACCGCGCCAATCAGCGGCCGCGTCAGCCGTGCCGAGATCACCGCCGGTAACCTGGTGACTGCCGATACCACCCCGCTGACCAGCGTGGTGTCCACCGACAAGGTCTACGCCTACTTCGACGCCGACGAGCGTGTATTCCTCAAATACACCCAACTCGCCCGTCAGGGTCAGCGCGGCGCCACCACCCCGGTATACATGGGCCTGTCCAATGAAGACGGCAACCCGCACCTGGGCCAGATGAACTTTATCGACAACCAGGTCAACCCGAAGACCGGCACCATCCGTGGTCGCGCGGTGTTCGACAACAGCGACGGCAGCTACACCCCGGGTCTGTACGCACGCCTGAAACTGGTCGGCAGCGGCACCTACAACGCCATGCTGATCAACGACGAAGCGGTCGGTACCGACCTCGGCAAGAAGTTCGTGCTGGTGATGGATGGCGACAACAAGACCGCCTACCGCGCCGTTGAACTCGGTCCGAAGATCGAAGGGCTGCGTATCGTGCGCAGCGGCCTGAACAAGGACGACACGATCGTCGTCAAGGGTCTGCAACGGGTTCGCCCTGGCTCCCCGGTTTCGCCTGAAGTGATCCCGATGGCCAGCGAGCAAACCATTGCCGCTCTCGCTCAACAACGACAAGCGCTGGAAGCCAGCAACCTGCCCAAAGTCGCACCTGCCAAAGGCGCGCCGGGTTCGGTTGTGAAACTGGCTGCTGCGACCCCACGCGGTTAAGGGACGACAACTCCGATGAATTTTTCCCAATTCTTCATTTCACGGCCGATCTTCGCAGCGGTGCTTTCGCTGTTGATCCTGATCGCCGGTGCGATTTCGCTGTTCCAGTTGCCGATCAGTGAATACCCGGAAGTCGTGCCACCGACCGTGGTGGTGCGCGCCAACTTCCCGGGTGCCAACCCGAAAGTCATCGGTGAAACCGTGGCCGCTCCTTTGGAGCAGGCCATCACCGGCGTCGAGAACATGCTGTACATGTCCTCGCAATCCACCGCTGACGGCAAGATCACCCTGACCATCACCTTCGCTCTGGGCACCGACCTGGACAACGCGCAGGTGCAGGTGCAGAACCGCGTGACCCGGACCGAGCCGAAGCTTCCCGAGGAAGTGACGCGCATCGGTATCACCGTCGACAAGGCGTCGCCCGACCTGACCATGGTTGTGCACTTGACCTCGCCGGACAAACGCTACGACATGCTGTACCTGTCCAACTACGCGATCCTCAACATCAAGGATGAGCTTGCTCGCCTCGGTGGTGTGGGTGACGTGCAGCTGTTCGGTATGGGCGACTACTCGCTGCGGGTATGGCTCGACCCTAACAAGACCGCTTCACGCAATCTGACGGCAACCGATGTGGTGACCGCGATTCGCGAGCAGAACCGTCAGGTGGCTGCCGGCCAACTGGGCGCGCCCCCTGCCCCGAATGCCCAGAGCTTCCAGCTGTCGGTGAACACTCAGGGCCGTCTGGTCTCCGAGGAAGAGTTCGAGAACATCATCATTCGCGCAGGTGACAACGGTGAAATCACTCGCCTGAAGGACATCGCCCGCGTTGAACTGGGTTCCAGCCAATACGCCCTGCGTTCGCTGCTGAACAACCAGCCGGCCGTAGCGATCCCGATCTTCCAGCGTCCTGGCTCCAACGCCATCGAAATCTCGAACGAAGTTCGCGGCAAGATGGAAGAACTGAAGAAAAGCTTCCCGCAAGGCATGGACTACAGCATCGTCTATGACCCGACGATCTTCGTGCGCGGCTCCATCGAGGCGGTGGTTCACACCCTCTTCGAAGCACTGATTCTCGTGGTTCTGGTAGTGATTCTGTTCCTGCAAACCTGGCGCGCCTCGATCATTCCGTTGGTGGCGGTGCCGGTATCGTTGATCGGTACATTTGCGGTGATGCACCTGTTCGGTTTCTCACTCAACGCGCTGTCGCTGTTCGGCCTGGTACTGGCGATCGGTATCGTGGTGGATGACGCCATCGTGGTGGTGGAAAACGTCGAGCGGAACATTGAACTGGGGCTCAACCCCTTCGATGCGACCAAAAAAGCCATGGGTGAAGTAACCGGCCCGATCATTGCCACGGCGCTGGTGCTGTGTGCGGTGTTCGTACCCGCCGCGTTCATCTCGGGCCTCACGGGTCAGTTCTACAAACAGTTTGCATTGACCATCGCCATCTCCACCGTGATCTCGGCCTTCAACTCGCTGACCCTGTCGCCAGCGCTGGCCGCGGTCTTGCTCAAAGGTCATGACGCACCGAAAGACCGCTTCTCGCGAGTGCTGGACAAGATCTTCGGTGGCTGGCTGTTCCGTCCGTTCAACCGGTTCTTCGACCGCGCCAGTCATGGCTACGTCGGCACCGTGCGCCGGGTCATCCGTGGCAGCGGCATCGCCCTCTTCCTGTACGCAGGCCTGATGGTGCTGACCTTCTTCGGTTTCTCCAGCACCCCGACCGGTTTCGTACCCGGCCAGGACAAGCAATATCTGGTGGCCTTCGCGCAACTGCCGGACGCCGCGAGCCTGGATCGTACCGAAGACGTCATCAAGCGCATGTCCGACCTGGCCCTGAAACAGCCAGGCGTGGAAAGTGCCGTAGCGTTCCCGGGCCTGTCGATCAACGGCTTCACCAACAGCCCGAACGCCGGCATCGTGTTCGTGACCCTGAAACCGTTCGACGAGCGTAAAGACCCGAGCATGTCCGCCGGTGCGATTGCCGGTGCCCTGAACGGCCAGTACGCCGGGATTCAGGAAGCCTACATGGCGATCTTCCCGCCGCCGCCGGTACAGGGGCTAGGCACCATCGGTGGTTTCCGCCTGCAAATCGAAGACCGGGGCAACCTGGGCTACGAAGAGCTGTACAAGGAAACCATGAACATTATTGCCAAGAGCCATAACGTTCCGGAACTGGCCAACCTGTTCACCAGCTACACCGTCAACGTGCCGCAGGTCGATGCCGCCATCGACCGGGAAAAAGCCAAGACCCACGGCGTGGCCGTCAGCGACATCTTCGACACCCTGCAGATCTACCTGGGTTCGCTGTATGCCAACGACTTCAACCGCTTCGGTCGTACCTATCAGGTCAACGTTCAGGCAGAGCAGCAGTTCCGCCTCGAATCCGACCAGATCGGTCAGTTGAAAGTACGCAACAACAAAGGCGAAATGATCCCGCTGGCGACCTTCATCAAGGTCAGCGACACCTCGGGCCCTGATCGCGTGATGCACTATAACGGCTTCATCACCGCTGAAATCAACGGTGCGGCAGCCCCGGGCTACAGCTCCGGCCAGGCCGAAAAAGCCATCGAGAAACTGCTCAAGGATGAACTTCCGAACGGCATGACCTACGAGTGGACCGACCTGACCTACCAGCAGATTCTGTCCGGCAACACCGCGCTGTTCGTGTTCCCGCTCTGCGTATTGCTGGCGTTCCTGGTGCTCGCGGCGCAATACGAAAGCTGGAGCCTGCCACTGGCAGTGATCCTGATCGTACCGATGACCCTGCTGTCGGCCATCACCGGTGTGATCATCTCTGGCGGCGACAACAACATCTTCACTCAGATCGGTCTGATCGTACTGGTGGGACTTGCCTGTAAGAACGCGATTCTGATCGTCGAGTTTGCCAAGGACAAACAGCAAGAAGGCCTGGATCCGCTGGCAGCTGTACTGGAAGCCTGCCGTCTGCGTCTGCGGCCGATCCTGATGACCTCGTTCGCGTTCATCATGGGTGTTGTGCCACTGGTGTTCTCCAGCGGTGCCGGTGCCGAGATGCGTCATGCCATGGGTGTGGCAGTGTTCTCCGGGATGCTCGGTGTGACCTTCTTCGGTCTGCTGTTGACCCCTGTGTTCTATGTGCTGATCCGCAACTTCGTGGAGCGCAGTGAAGCTCGCAAAGCGGCCAAGGCGCAAAATCTTCAAAAGCCACTGGAGGCGCACCCATGAGTCTGAAAGTCTTCCTGCCGAGCCTGCTGGTGCTGGCCCTGAGTGCCTGCGCCGTCGGCCCTGACTACAAGACCCCGACGACGGAGGCGGCGAACATCACGTCCGCCACCGACGGCGCCGCCGGCCAGAAGAACTTCGATCGTTCGAAATTCGAAGGCATCTGGTGGCAGCAGTTTGACGATCCGACCCTCAACCAGTTGGTGACTCAATCGCTGCAAGGCAACCGTGAACTGCGCGTGGCATTCGCCCGCTGGAAAGCCGCCCGGGCGATCCGCGACGATGTCAGCAACGATGCGATGCCGACCATCACCAGCCGCGCGAGCAGCGATCTGGCCAAAGGTCAGATCCCTGGCCAGACCACCAAACGGGTCAACAGCGAACGCTATGACCTGGGACTGGACATGGCCTGGGAGCTGGACCTGTTCGGCCGCATCCAGCGCAATCTGGAAGCCAGCGACGCCGACCAGCAAGCGGCCGAAGCCGATCTGTATCAGTTGCAAGTCACCATGATTGCCGAACTGGTGGACGCTTACGGTCAACTGCGCGGTGCCCAACTGCGGGAAAAGATCGCCCTGGCCAACCTGAACAACCAGCAGGAGTCACGCAAGATCACCATCAGCCTGCGTGACGCCGGCGTTGGCGATCAGCTCGATGTTGAACGGGCCGATGCGCGTCTGGCGTCGGTCGAAGCCAGCGTGCCGCAGTTGCAGGCGGAACAGGCCCGGCAGAAAAACCGGATCGCCACCCTGCTGGGTGAACGTCCGGACAAACTGACCGTCGACCTGAGCCCGAAAGATCTGCCGGCGATTGCCAAGGCTCTGCCGATCGGTGATCCGGGCGAACTGCTGCAACGCCGTCCGGACATCCTCAGCGCCGAACGCAAACTGGCTTCGGCCACGGCGCGTATCGGTGTGGCCAAGGCCGACCTGTTCCCACGAGTCAGCCTCAGCGGCTTCCTCGGCTGGACGGCTGGCCGTGGTTCGCAGATCGGTTCCTCGGCGGCCAACGCCTGGGCGCTAGGCCCGAGCATCACGTGGGCAGCGTTTGATCTGGGCAGCGTGCGGGCCCGTCTGCGCGGCGCCGATGCCGATGCTGAAGGCGCACTGGCGACTTACGAGCAGCAAGTATTGCTGGCCTTGGAAGAGTCGGAAAACGCCTTCAGCGATTACGGCAAGCGTCAGCAGCGTCTGATTTCGCTGATCCGTCAGAGCGAATCGAGCCGCAAGGCTGCCGACCTCGCCGAGATTCGCTACCGCGAAGGCACCACCGATTTCCTGGTGCTGCTCGACGCCCAGCGTGAACGTCTGAACGCCGAAGACAGCCAGGCCCAGGCCGAAGTGGACCTGTACCGCGGCATCGTCGCGATCTACAAGGCTCTTGGTGGTGGCTGGCAGCCAGAGACGGTCGCCAGCAAGTAACAGTTTTTTAAAGAGCTCCTTTGGTTGGCCGCAACCAACCAAATTTTTTGCCCCGCGTATCATTCGGTCGCGGGGCTTTTTTGCGCCTGTCTTTCAGGGTTTTCCAGCACCGTAACTGTCGCTGTGGTGCCGGCTCTCAGTCGGTCCTTACCTGAATAATCGGGATCGATACCGATCCGCACCGGTACTCGTTGCGCGAGTTTTACCCAGGTGTAGCTGGGGTTGATGTTGGCCAGCAAGCGACTGCCCGGCGCGTTTTCCCGGTCAGCAATGGCGAAGGCGATGCTCTGCACGGTGCCGCCGAATTTTTCCCCGCTCATCAATTCGATCCGCACCCGGTCACCCTCCTCGATCCTTGGCAACTTGGTTTCTTCGAAATAGCCGCTGACATAAAAGGAGCTGCTGTCCACCAGCGCCAGCAAGGCACCGCCGGCCACCGCGTAGTCCCCCTGACGGGTCAACAAATTGGTGACATATCCGCTGACCGGCGCTTCGACTCGGGTACGTTGCAGATCCAGTTCAGCCTGGGTCAGTGCGGCAATCGCCAGCTGCACGTTGGCTTCGGCCAGGCCGAGATTCGCCTGATTGCGCAGCAGATCGGCCTGGGCCACCGCCACGTCGGTACTGGACTTCTCCCACTCTTCTCCGGAAATCGCGAACCCCTGCTTGAGCGTACGTCGCCGGCGCTCTTCACTCTGGCGCTGTTTGAGCAATGCTTCGCTGGCGACAATGGCCGCTTGCGACTGACCAAGCGTGGCCTTTGAGACCTCCACCGAGCGTTTCGCATGCTCGACGGCGAGGCTGTAGCGAGCCGGGTCGATCTCCAGCAACAACTGACCCTTTTCGACATGCTGGTTATCCTGCACCGCCAGCGTGACGATGCGGCCCGAGACGTCCGCTGACAGCGTCACCACGTCCGCCCTCACCCGCGCATCCCGCGTCCACGGCGCCCGGGTGTAATGTTCCCAGGCGAACCAGCCAAGCACGATTGCCAGCAGCACCACTGCCAATGTCGTCAATCGAGTGAGCAACGTCTTCAAGGTTTCAGGCTCCCATTAACAGAATAAAGGTGGCGCATACACAGGCGTACAAGGCGCCTTCGAACAGGGCCTCATGCCAGACAAAGCGCAGGACGCCGAGCCGGCGCAACCCCCAGTCGAGCAGCAGAAAAACCGGTATGGCCAGTAACAGGGCCTGAGCAATGGGGGGCAGGTAAACGCCGCCGATCTCGAAATCAATGGGCAAGGACGGGCTCTCCTTCAGAACGGTCGGGCTGCAAATGCTCGCCATGTCGCTCCAGAAACGACACCACGATCAACAGGGCCACACGCATGCGAAACACCGACCACAAGTGTTCATGGGTGGCGACATGCAAGGCATCCAACTCATCGCCAAGCGCATGCAGCGTGGTCAGCAACGGTGTCAGGCGCACGTCCGGGCGGCCGGCGACGAAACGGCCGGTCTGACGCAATGCCGTCGACAGTTCTTGACCGAAAGCGTCCGTGAGCAATGTGTTGTTCTGTGCCTGTTGCCTGAGCTGGTGCATGGCCACACCCAGCGCCACGCAGGCGAGACTGATCTCATACAGACGTTGCATGTCCCGATCATTGGCGGCCGGCAACACGCCCTGCATCGAGGTCAGACGATCGACCATTCGACTTTCGAAGGCAAATTGCTCTTCGTCGCTGGCCGGGCTCTTGGTCAATTGGTAGACCTGCTCCCGCGCTTCGTTGTAAAAGCGCCGGATGCGCAGGGCCGGGCGGAACGGGAAAATCCAGGCGTAGACGATCAGAGCCAGCATCGCTGCGCTGACGTAGGCTCCGGCAAATTCGAACCATTGAATGGCGGTGTTCTGCCCGGTGCCGACGTTCTGCGGCCCAAGCATCAGGAAACTCGACAGGCCCAGGCCCATGCCGATACCGGCGGTGGCCGGGCTGGACAGTCCGACTGCAATCACATACAGCAAAGGCGCGAGCAGCAAGGCCAACATTTCGAAATCATTGATCGCCGGGACCAGCATGAACTGATAGAACGCCGATACCACCAGTGCCAGCCCCAACCCTCGGGCGTAACTCTGCGCGGCGATCAAGGGGCGCGGAAACGTCGCCATCAATGAACACAGAATCCCCACCAGAATCATCCCGCCCCGCGCGCCGTCCCAGGCGGTCTCGATCCAGATCAATCCGGCTACCAGCAACGCGCTGAAGGCGCGGATGGCGTTCATCGTCGCGAGGGTGAAATCCAGGTGCAAGGGGCTGGACTGGCCGCGGAACATGCAACTGGCTTCCCGCCCCTCCTGTATCGCGTCGCTCAACTCGAGTATCTGTTCCAGTTGTTGCAACAGCCGCGCCTGTTCCCAGCGCAATGCCCAGGCCAGCGAGCGCAGGGTTGCACTCATGTCTTCCGTCAGTTGTTCGGCCTTGTAGGCAAGTCCTTCGAACTGTTGTTGCAGCGCAACGAACTGATGTCGCGCTTCGGCTGGCAATGAGCGTCCTTGCTGTGCGAGCTGATCAAGAAGTACCAGCTCCTCGGCGCGCAATTGCTGGATATCCAACGGTAGATCGCCCTCCCAGCGTTCGGTGAGCAATTCCCGCTGATGACGCAACGCAGTCAGGCGCGAGGTCAGCAGCATCAGTTGATTACCCAGCAAGAGCACCAGATTGTTGGCACTGCGCAGGCGCGGGGCGTCGAAGTATAAATGCCGGCGCAGTCCTTCGAGGGCGCTGATTTCCGCCAGCAGCTGCATTTGCCGGCGCTGAAAGTCCGCTTCGCTTTCTTCGGTGCGCAACACGGCGGCAGCATGGGTAGCAGCCAGTCTGATGACCTGATCGACCTTCGCGAAATAGTTGCGTGATACCGCTTCGGGCCGCGCCGTCAGCAGGCTGACGACGCATACGCACGCCACCGCCAGCAAGGTTTCAGTAACCCGGGTCACCGCCAGCAGAAAAGTGCCGTCCTGGTCCGGAATCGCCAGCAGCGCCACCACCACGGCGGTATAACCGCTGAGCACGAACGCTTGGGAGCTGGTGTAGCGCAGCAATGTGCCGCCGGCCGTGCACAGGGCCAGCCATAGCGCCAGGGTCGTGATGAACGGCAACGGCGCCTGGGGGAAAATCGCCATCAGCACCACCGCCACCACTGCGCCAAGGGTCGTCCCGATGATTTGCCCGAAGCTGCGTGCCAGCGCCATGCCGGCCAGTGGCTGGCTGATGATCACCACCGCCATGATCGACCATTTCGGCTGATCCAGATCGAACAGGAACGCCAGGTACAAGGTCAGCAATCCGGCGACGATGGTGCGCAAAGCGAACAGCAGCACTGCCTGGCTTGGGTGGATCACCGCTCTGAAGTAAATGAACAGGGATTGCATGGATAGCCTCGTCGAAACAACTTCTGAAAGCGTAGACACTGCATGGAGGGCATGACGGCTAACAGGGTGGACACGGGCTGTAGGTCGATTCAACGCTTGCAGTAGGTCATATCGGGCAGAGAGTTTGACTCACGGCGCGAGCTGACAGAAGCTTGCGACCTCCGCTACAAAACGAAAGTTCGGAAATTCGCATGTCTCAGTCTCGCCGTTATTTGCTCATCAGCCTCGGCCTTGTGCTGGCCCTCTGCGTGGCCTGGCTGTCATTGCGCAGTACCGCGCCCGTGGTGCCGGAAGCGATCAAGCATGGTTACAGTGAAGCACTGGCCGCTGCGCGCGCCGGCCAGCCGGGTGCCGCTCGGGTTTTGTACCAGCAACTGGGACGTCCGGACCTGTCGGTCAAACGTCGCGTCTGGCTGCATGCGGAGTTACCCAATTATCCGAGCCCCCAGGCCCTGAAACTGGCGGACGCCGATCTGCAAAACCAATCGCCGGAGGTCCGGCTGGCGGCAATAAAAAGCGTGACCGGCCTGGTGCCGGGCGGCCAGCGCAGTCTGCTCCTGGGCCCGTTGCTCGACGATGAGGATCAAACCGTACGCTTTGCTGCGATCAACGCCCTGCTCGGCTTGTCTCCGGATCAACTGGGCCTGTATTTTGCCCCGCTCCAGCAAGGCATCGACATGTGGGAGCAGGCGCTCAAAAGCCAGCCGGAAAGCGCCGCCAACTATGCGCAGCTGGCGCGTCTGTATCTGCACAACGCCGAACTGAAACAGGCACAGCAAGCACTGGAGCAGACCTTGCGCCTGGATCCCGGCAACCTTCCGGCGCTGGTAATGCAGATCGAAGTGCTCGACCGTCAGGGACAGAGCGATGCCGCCCGGCAACTGCTGGCCCGACAGTTGAAGGCCCAGCCCGATTCGGCCTATCTGCAGCATGCCCTGGGCCTCTGGCTGCTGCACCACGATCAACGTGAATATGCCCTGCTCGGCTTGTCCAAAGCCGTGGAGCTGGAGCCCGACAACAAAGACTATCGCTACGACCTCGCAACCACCCTGCACAGCGCCGAAGAGCTGGAAGCGGCGCAAAAGCAGTTGCAGGAAATTGTCCAGCGCCATCCTGCCGACCGCAAGGCGCGAGTGCTGTTGATCAATTACTGGAAAGAAAGCGGCCAGTTGCAGAACGTACAGATTCTGCTCGCTCAGCTCGAACAGATGAACCCGGACGATCCCTCGTTGCAGCAAGGCCTCTAGCGGTAATCTGGACACATCCGGCAAGAAACTCGGAACCGTGGTCTCGGCAAAGGGTCAAGTAATCAGGTAGTGCAAAACGGCGTCCGGCGCCCGCTGCCTCCTTTTCCCTAGTCATGAGAGGGCATTTTTTGTCTACATCGAACGCGTTGATCAGTGCAAAAGCCGCCACCGGCATCGAAGGGTTGGACGATATCCTCGCCGGTGGTCTGTCCCGCAGTCACGTTTTCTTGCTGGAGGGCGAGCCTGGAACCGGTAAAACCACCGTCGCGTTGCATTTTCTGCTGGCCGGCGCCCGTGCCGGCGAACGTTCGTTGTACATCACGCTGTCCGAAACCGAGCGCGAGTTGCGTCAGGGCGCGGCATCCCACGGTTGGGAGCTGAACGAAAATATCGAGATTTTCGAGCTGACTCCCCCGGAAAGCCTGCTCAACGCCGAGCATCATCAGAGCCTGCTCTACTCCTCCGACCTTGAACTGGGCGAGGCAACCAAACAGATTTTCGAAGTGGTCGAGCGCTTCAAGCCCACCCGGGTCGTGCTGGACAGCCTGTCGGAAATTCGCCTGCTGGCGCAAAGCTCGCTGCGCTACCGTCGACAGATCCTGGCGATCAAGCATTACTTCGTGCGTTACGACGCTACGGTATTGTTGCTGGATGACCTGACCACCGAATCCCTCGATAAAACCGTCCACAGTGTCGCCCACGGCGTGATCCGCCTTGAAGAACTGACCCCCAACTATGGCGCTGAACGTCGTCGCGTGCGGGTGATCAAGTACCGCGGCCAGAAATACCGTGGCGGCTTCCATGACTTCACCATCATGGGCGATGGCGTGCACGTCTTCCCGCGTCTGGTGGCGGCGGAGCACCGCGGCGATTACCCACGGCTGCAACTGTCCAGCGGCATCAAGGAAATGGACGCCTTGCTCGGTGGCGGTATCGAGACCGGCTCCAGCACGCTGATTCTCGGACCGGCGGGCACGGGCAAATCCTTGATCACGATGATTTTCGCGGCGGCGGCCGTGGCGCGTGGTGAAAAGGCTGCGCTGTTCATTTTCGATGAAGAGCTGGGCTTGCTGTTCGAGCGCATGAACAACATCGGCATTGACCTCAAGGCGTTGCAGGCCACCGGCAATCTGCTGATAGAACAGGTGGACGCCGCCGAATTGTCCCCCGGCGAGTTTTCCCACCGGGTGCGACGCTGCGTCGATGAAGGTGACATCAAGACCGTGGTGATCGACAGCATCAACGGCTATCAGGCCGCGATGCCGGAGGAGAACGCCCTGGTGCTGCACATGCATGAACTGTTGCTGTACCTGAACCGCAAGGGCGCCGCGACGTTCATGACCGTCGCTCAACATGGTCTGGTCGGCGACATGCAGGCCCCGGTCGACATCACTTACCTCGCCGACACTGTGATTCTGCTGCGTTATTTCGAAGCGATCGGCAAGGTTCGCCGGGCAATTTCGATTATCAAGAAACGTACCGGCAGCCACGAATCAACCATTCGCGAGTACCGTATTTCCAAACGTGGCATGACCATCGGTGAACCGCTGGACGCCTTCCAGGGCGTACTGCGCGGCGTGCCCACCTACCTCGGCGCGAGCAACCCGCTGCTTAAGGATGAGAACTTGTGACCGTCACCGTACCGCTGTCGGAACGAGCACTGATCCTTGCGCCCATGGGGCGCGACAGCCAGGTGGCGCTGATGATCCTCAACGAGGCCGGCTACGGTGGTCTGATCACGCCCGATCTGGCTACGCTCTGTGCCGAACTTGAACCCGGCGCCGGGTTACTGCTAATCGCCGCCGAGGCCCTGCGTGGCCCGGAGCTGGAATCCCTGCTGTCATATCTCGATCAACAGCCCGCCTGGTCAGACCTGCCCATTGTGCTACTGACACACCATGGCGGCTCAGGACAGGGCCCCTCGTCTCAGCTCAGCAAATTACTGGGCAACGTGACGTTTCTCGAGCGCCCTTTCCATCCGGTGACCTTGGTCAGCCTGATCTCCACGGCCCTGCGAGGGCGACGACGACAATACGAGGCCCGCGATCGCCTGATCGACCTGAGCAATAGCGAGCGGCGCCTGCAATCAACCCTCGAAACCCTCGAGCAACAAGTCGAGGAACGCACGGCGCAACTGCGGCACAACGAAGAAGCTCTTCGTCAGTCACAAAAGATGGAAGCGGTCGGTCAACTCACCGGCGGTATCGCCCACGACTTCAACAACATGCTGACCGGGATCATCGGCAGTCTCGAACTGCTGCGTCGGCGACTGGCTCGTGGCCGTCTTGACGATCTCGACAGCCTCATCGATCTCGGGGTGACTTCGGCCAACCGCGCCGCTGGCCTGACCCATCGTCTGCTGGCGTTTTCCCGTCGCCAATCGCTGGATTCCAAAGCCGTACAGATGAACGATCTGGTGCAATCGATGGGTGAACTGCTGCAGCGCAGCCTCAACGAAAGCGTTCAGCTGGACATGCGCCTGCATAAAGAATTGTGGGTGGCCGAGGCGGATCCGAATCAACTGGAAAGCGCCCTGCTCAACCTGGTGATCAACGCGCGTGACGCGATGCCCGATGGCGGCAACCTGGTAGTCGAGACCGGAAATCAGGTGCTTGAGCGGGATTTCACCGACGCTTACAGCAACCTGGAACCCGGCGATTATGTCGTTTTGAGCGTGACGGACAACGGCTGCGGCATGCCCGAAAGTGTGATTAATCGCGCGTTCGACCCGTTTTTCACCACCAAGCCGATCGGCCAGGGTACGGGCCTGGGCCTATCGATGATCTACGGTTTCAGCAAGCAATCCGGCGGGCATGTCTCGATCGACAGCAAAATCGACGAGGGCACTACCGTCAGACTCTATCTTCCGCGCTTCAAGGGCGAATCATTGCCTCACACACCAGTGCACGCGGAACAGGCACCCGATGCCATGGAAGGCGAAACTGTATTGATCGTCGAAGACGACCCAGCGGTGCGGGTGCTGGTCAGTGCGGTATTGAGTGAACTGGGTTATGGATTTGTCGAAGCCAGCGATGCCGACGGAGCCGTGCCGATTCTGGATTCGGAACAACGCATCGATCTGCTGATCAGTGACGTCGGCCTGCCCGGCATGAACGGACGTCAATTGGCTGAAATCGGCCGGCAATACCGGCCAGACTTGAAGGTCCTGTTCATCACCGGTTATGCCGAGCACGCTGCGGTGCGCGGCGGGTTCCTCGACTCCGGCATGCAGATGATCACCAAACCGTTCACCTTCGATCTGCTGACGGCGAAGGTACGGGAAATGATCAAGAGCTGAGGCGGTTCACGCCTCAGGCCAGCAGTTCCTGAATCTTCTCCTGCAACACATCCAGATCGAACGGTTTTTCCAGAATCGGCGCCCGGCGAGTGATGGGGCTGCCGGTCTCGCGGATTTCCTGCGGATAGCCGCTGATGAAGATCACTTTCAGATCCGGGCGCAATTTGACAGCAGGCTCGGCGATCTGCACGCCCGAGATGCCGCCCGGCAAACGAAAATCGGTAATCAACATGTCCAGATGCGGCTTGCTCGCCAGAATCTCGAACGCCTGCTCGCCGTTTTCGGCCTGCAATACGCGATAGCCCTGGCCTGACAGATAGTCTGTCAGAACCATCAGGATCACCGGTTCGTCCTCGACGACGAGTACTACATCTTGTGCATCTACGCTCATGGGAAGCCTTTGTTCGGTCAATAGCTGCTGATACGACCGTGTGGTCACTCAGAGGTTGCGTTTGTTTCGCCGTTTTCCTGGAGCGGCAGACAAACGCGAAACAGGGCGCCCTCGTTGATCTTGCTTTCGACGACGATGGAGCCGCCATGGGCGGCGACGATCTGCTCGGAAATGAACAGACCCAGCCCGAGGCCGGCCACCACCGTCTTGGCGGAAACCCGTTCGAACTGTTGAAAAATGCGTTTCTGGTTCTCCTCGCTGATGCCGATGCCCTGATCCTGAACTTCGACCCGGGCTTCATTGCCTTGGCGATAGACCCGTACCTGGATCGGACTTTTTCCGCCATAACGCAAGGCGTTGGTCAGCAGGTTCGACACGACCTGCTCGATGCGAAACTCGTCCCAATGCCCTTCCACCGGCTCAGCCGCTGTGAAGCTGACTTCCGTCTCGGCAGCTTCAATCTGCTGGGCGAAGTTTTGCAACACATTGCCTACCAATTGCGCGAGATTGAAACGAGTCGGTCGGATCGACAGCTTGCCTGTGCGGATCCGCGACACGTCGAGCATGTCTTCAATCAAGCGAATCAGGCTTTTGATCTGGCGTTCGTCACGGTCCACCATCGCGTGCATCTTGTCGAGGGTGAACGCTGCCGCGTTGTCGCGGGCCAGGTGCATCTTGCGCAACTGGGTTTCGAGGATAAGGCCGTTGAGCGGTGTGCGCACTTCATGGGCGACGATCGACATGAAGTCGTCGCGCATACGCACTGCCTGCTCCAGTTCGCCCTGGGTGCGCTGCAGTTGCTGCAGCAGCGCTTCCTGTTCGCGACGACTTTGCTCGAGGGCTTCGACCTGTTGCTTCATCGCCTTGCTCTGGCGGTACAGGTCGACGAAGACGTTGACCTTGCTCTTCACCGCATGGATATCCAGCGGCTTGTGCAGGAAGTCCACCGCGCCGCTTTCATAGCCCTTGAACGCGTAATTGAGTTCACGGCCGGCGGCGCTGACGAAGATGATCGGGATGTTCTTGGTTTTCTCGGTGCCGCGCATCAGTTCGGCCAGTTCAAAGCCGTTCATGCCGGGCATCTGTACGTCGAGAATGGCCATGGCGAATTCGTGTTGCAGCAGCAGCGACAGCGCTTCGTCCGCCGATAACGCTTTATAGACGGTGCGGTCTTCGCGTTTGATCAGCGCTTCGAGGGCCAGCAGGTTCTCGGGCAGATCGTCGACGATCAGCAGTTTTGCCTGGATATTACTCAGCATGCGATTCGTTCCAGCTCGACAAGCAGACGGCCGATGCCGTGTATGGGAAGGATGTAATCCGGTTGGTGCGTTTTCAGCGCCGCGCGAGGCATGGTGGCGACTTGCGCCTCTTCAGGGTCCTGCACGATGGTCAGCCCGCCCTGAGATTTGACTTGTGCCAGCCCCCGCGCGCCATCGTGGTTGGCGCCCGTCAGCAACACCGCCGCCAGCGCTGGCCCGTAAACATCGGCAGCGGACTCGAACAGGAAGTCGATCGACGGGCGCGAATGGTGCAAGCGGTCTTCAAGGCTCAGTGACAGGCTGCGATCCTGCTCCACCGACAAGTGATAACCCGGCGTGGCGAAGTACACCGTGCCGGGAGTGATGTCCTGTTTGTCGATGGCTTCGGCGACCGGCAGCGCCAGCCGCCGGGCAAACACCTCGGCGAGCTGGCTGCGACGCTCTTCCGGCAAATGCAGCACGATGATGATCGGTAACGCGAACCCGGCCCGCAGCGAACCGAGCAAGGTCAGCAAGGCCTCGACGCCACCGGCGGAGGCTCCGACCACAATCGCCTCGACCCGAGGCAAATCCGCTGTACTGATCATGATTTGCGATAGATCCGCTCTTGTTTCACCAACGGTTCGAACTGGTTGGAATAGCTGGAAAAGTCCAGGGTTTCCTTGCTGCCCAACACCAGAAAACCGCGATGGCACAACGACTCATGGAACAACCCAAACGCTCGATCCTGAAGTTTTTTGTTGAAGTAAATCAACACGTTACGACACGAAATTAATTGAGTTTCGGAGAATACACTATCGGTCGCCAAACTGTGATCGGCGAAGGTCACGTTCTCGCACAGGCTCTTGTCGAAAATCGCGTAGCCATAGGCTGCAGTGTAGTAGTCGGCAAACGAGTGCTGGCCGCCCGCCTGCTGATAATTGGCGGTGTACGCACGCACATTCTCCATCGAAAAAATCCCTTGCTTGGCCTTTTCCAGCGAGCGCGGGTTGATGTCGGTGGCGTAGATGATCGTGCGGTCGAGCAGGCCTTCCTCGCGCAGCAGAATCGCCATCGAGTAGACCTCCTCGCCGGTACTGCAGCCGGCGATCCAGATCTTGATCGACGGATAGGTCTTGAGCAGGGGCACCACCTCCTGACGGATCGCCAGGAAGTGCGACGGATCGCGGAACATCTCGCTGACCGGAATCGTCAGCAGTTGCAGCAATTGCATGAACGCCGTCGGGTCGTGCAGGACTTTCTCCTGCAAGGCCGAGATGGTCGCGCATTCAAACTGGCTCAATGCGTGCTGCACGCGGCGCTTGATCGACGCGCCGGAGTAATCGCGAAAATCGTAGCTGTACTTGAGATAAATCGCCTCGATCAGCAATCGCAGTTCGATTTCACTGTTCCGTTCAACGGGATGACTACGTTCCACTAAATGCGTTCCATCTTGGGTAACCACACGCGAATCAGCGAGAACAGGCGATCCAGGTCGATGGGCTTGGCCAAATAATCATTGGCTCCCGCCTGCAGGCAGCGCTCCTGATCGTCCTTCATGGCCTTGGCCGTCACCGCGATGATCGGCAGCTTGCGCCAGCGCGGATCCTTGCGGATTTCCATGGTGGCTTCATAACCATCCATTTCCGGCATCATCACGTCCATCAGCACCAGGTCGATGTCCTCGACTTCATTCAGTTTTTCAATCGCTTCACGACCGTTACGGCCGATCACCACGACTGCACCCTTGGTTTCCAGCGCACTGGTCAGGGCGAAGATGTTGCGTACATCGTCGTCCACCAGCAGCACTTTACGGCCTTCGAAGACCTTGTCGCGGCTGCGGGCGGTCTTGAGCATCTTCTGCCGTTCATGGGACAACTGCGATTCGACTTTGTGCAGAAAGAGTGTGACCTCGTCCAGCAGACGTTCTGGCGAGCGGGCGCCCTTGATGATGATCGAACGCGAATACTTGCGCAGTTCGGCCTCTTCGTCGCGGGTCAGGTTACGCCCGGTATAGACGATGACCGGCGGGAACGAGCAGATGTCCTCGGTGGACATACGCTTGAGCAGGTCATTGCCGAGCATGTCCGGCAGCTTCAGGTCGATGACCATGCAGTCGAAGATCGTCGTGCGCAGCAGTTCCAGCGCGTCCTGCGCCAGGCCCACGGCAGTGATTTCGATGTCGTCGTCGCCAATCAGGCGGGCGATGCTTTCCCGTTGCAGATCATCGTCCTCGACCAGCAGCACGCGTTTGACCTTCTGGGTCAGCTTCGCTTCAAGACGGGCGAACACGTCCTTGAGCTCTTCGCGGGTGGTCGGTTTCACCGCGTAACCGATGGCACCCATGTGCATCGCCGCTTCGACGCGGTCCTCCACGGAAATCACGTGCACCGGGATATGCCGGGTTTCGGCGTGTTCTTTCAGGCGTTGCAGAACGGTCAGGCCCGAGTGATCCGGCAGGCGCATGTCCAGCAGGATCGCGTCCGGCACGAACTCTCTCGCCAGGTCATAACCTTCATCGGCACCGTGGGCGACCAGGCACTGATAACCCAGTTCATGGGCCAGGTCGTAGAGGATATGGGCGAAATTCGGTTCGTCCTCCACCACCAGAATGCAGCGGCTATTGAACGGCGCTTTATCGCGGTCATCGTTGAAGCGCGGAATCTCGACAGAGGCCAGCGGCGACACCGCTACAGCGGATGCCATGACCGGAGCTGCTGCTGGCGGGCTGAACGTCAGCGGCGCGACAGGCGCGTCGCCCGGTTCGCGGTAGTGCTGCGGCAGCACCAGGGTGAAGACACTGCCCTGCCCCGGCGTACTGCTGACGCTGATCGAGCCGCCCAACAACGTCGCCAGATCCCGGGAAATCGACAGGCCCAAGCCAGTGCCGCCGTATTTGCGGTTGGTGGTGCCGTCCGCCTGGCGGAAAGCTTCGAAAATGCTTTCCTGTTGATCCGCCGCGATCCCGATCCCCGAGTCGCGCACGATAAAGGCGATGCGATCGTCTGGCTGGCCGGCGATGGTCAGGCTGACTGCGCCGTTTTCGGTAAATTTCACCGCGTTGGAGAGCAGGTTCTTGATCACCTGCTCCAGACGCTGGCGGTCGGTGAACAGCGTACTCGGTGCATCGGGCTGCAACTGGACACTGAATGCAAGTTGCTTGTCTGCCGCCAGCGGTTCGAACATCCCGCGCAAGCCGTCGGCCAGACGTGCCACGCTGGTGTTCTCCGGCACCACTTCGAGTTTGCCGGCTTCCACCTTGGAAATGTCGAGAATGTCGTTGATCAGGTTGAGCAGATCGTTACCGGCGGAATAGATCGATTCGGCAAACTTGACCTGTTCGGCACTGAGGTTTTCCTGCGGATTTTCCGCCAACAGCTTGGCCAGGATCAGCGAGCTGTTCAGCGGCGTGCGCAGTTCATGGGACATGTTGGCCAGGAACTCGGACTTGTATTTGCTTGAACGCTGCAATTCCTCGGCGCGTTCTTCGAGCTGCACTTGGGCCTGATTGAGCTCATTGTTCTTCTGATCCATGGCGTCACGCTGCTCGGCCAGGGTCTTGGCCTGTTCGGCCAGTTGCTCGTTGGTCTGCTCCAGCTCCACTTGCTGGGTTTCCAGATGCGCCTGGGACTCCTTGAGAATCCGCGACTGTTCTTCCAACTCTTCGTTGGCGGTTTTCAGCTCTTCCTGCTGCACCTGCAACTCTTCGTTGAGTTGCTGGGTTTCGGCCAGCACTTCCTGCAAACGCTGACGGTATCGCGCCGCTTCTATAGACGTGCCGATATTGCCGGCGATCAGTTCCAGCAACGCCACATCACGGTCGGTGAGTGGACGCAGGAAACCCAGCTCGATCACGCCGTTGACCCGGTCGTCATCGCTGGTCGGCACCACCAGAACGCTGTGTGGGAGACCTTCGCCGAGGCCGGAACTGACCTTGAAGTAGTCGGAGGGCACCGAGTCGAGACGAATCAGCCGAGCCTGCTGGGCGACCTGCCCGACCAGACCTTCTTCGCTGTAGATCGATTGGTTCTGTTGTTCCTGTTCGCGGGAGAAGCCGTAAGTCGCCACGCGTTTGAGGCCGCCATGTTCCTCGCGCACATACAACGCAGCCACGGCGCTTCCGAGATACTGGGCGCAGAACTGCAGGATATTGCGCCCCAACAGATTGACCGTCAGTTGCCCCAGCACTTGTTCGGCGAGCTGGGTCTGGCCGTTGCGCAACCAGGCTTGCTGTTCCAGACGTTTTGCACTGGCCTCTTGCGCCGCCAGGGTCGCGGCATAGCTTTGCGACAGATTGAGCAAATCGCGCCTGCCGACATAGGCCAGCAGACCGCTGATGCCCGCGACGAACAGCAGATAAAGACTGATGCTCCAGACCGTGGTGCGGCGCACGTCTTCGTTACGGGAGGCACGCAGCAACTGTTCGGTTTCAATCACATCTTCGAACTGCTTACGTATCTCGTCGGTCAGGCGCTTGCCCTTCCCCGCTTTGACCGCCGACTTGTAATCGCCACTGGCGCGTTGCAGATCGATCATCGACTGCGCGTAATTCGCCCACTCGATTTGCAGCGCCTGAAGACGGCGCAGGCGGTCGGTCTGGGCCGGATTGTCCGCAGTCAGTTCGAGCAAGGTATTCAGAGCTACAGCAATGCGAGGCTTGGCCGTCTCGTACGGATCGAGGAAATGCTCGTCGCCGCTGAGCAGATACCCGCGCATGCCCGTTTCCAGGTCCACCGTGAGTTTCACTGCTTCATTGGCGTTATTGATCACCCGGTCGGTGTGCTCCACCCACTGGATAACCGACAACAAATAGGTGATCAGCGAAACGAAGAACACGGCACTGATGACGCCGACGCCCAGCGGCAGACTGACGTTGCGGCTCAGTAGTTTGCGAAACCGTTGCTCATCAACCGAAGACGGAGAGGACATGTGGCAGCCTTGTCGAACTGTTGAAAACCAGAGAGTTTGCCCCAAAAAGGCGGTATGGATCCATTTTTCTCACTGCTTTAGTGCTGTTTTCCTACATTTGCCTACGCCGAATCGCGAGCCAACAGGTATCCTTGCCCGCCCGTTTGCGCCTATTCTTTTTTGTATCCATTCGGGAACTTGTGGCCATGCGCCACTTACTCATGCAAGAGCCCGGCATTTTTGATCGACCGGCGCCCCACCCCATTCTTGAGAGCCGCCATTATGTCCATTACCACGCCCACCATTCTTGTAGTAGAAGACGACTCCATCGTGCGCATGCTGATCGTCGACGTGCTGGAGGAATTGGAGTTCGGGGTTCTGGAGGCCGATGGCAGCGAACAGGCGCTGGAAATCCTCAAGGATTTGAATCAGCACATCGACCTGATGATGACCGACGTCGGCTTGCCGATCATGGATGGCCGTCAACTGGCTACCGAAGCCCGCACACTGCGCCCGACTCTGCCCATCCTGTTCGCCAGCGGTTACGCAGAGACGATTGAAGCGCCTGCGGACATGCACGTGATCGGCAAACCGTTTTCAATCGATCAGTTACGAGACAAAGTCAAAGCCGTACTTGAGTGTTCCTGAAAGTTTCAACTTCCATTCCCGAACTATTCAAAGGGCGGATCCTGGATCTGCCCTGACCAACTTTGAAACCAACTACAACTGTTCATCAGCCGCAGAACAAAACTATTCTGCGACTGTTCCGTAGTTGTGTTTTATACGCACCACCAACTTTTACATAACTGCCGAGGACAACTAATTCAGAATATAAGCCAAGGATAAATTGCTTATGCAACTTGCACAGGGCACAAGCCTGCTGGATATAGACGACGCTACATTCGACTTCGGGAATGTTGCCTCGCGTCGAAAGCTCGATCAAACAGAAAAATCCAGCATTGCTTCAAGCCTCTCTACCCTTGCAGGAAAACGCCCGGACATTGAACTCATCGATTTGCGCGACACCACAGTGCCCCGTTTGTCCGGCACGACGTTTGATAATGCTCTGGAATTTGCCCGCGTCGCTTTGTCAAAGATGCTCGAAACCGAGGACTTTGCTTTCCTTGCGCAGAAACATTCTCTGCCTGATGACACTGTTGTCTGTATTGATGAGCAGGCCAGGCTCAGGGTCCTGATCAAGGATGGATGGGTTGATATCACCAACGACTCCGCCATTAGCACCGACTTGCTCAATGACATCCTGATGTTGGGGGACTGCGCGGAAAAAACCGGCGGCTGTGTTTTTTCCGGGGAGTTCTTTGCAGTCGAACAGTGGCTTCGCTTTCATGAATACACCCTGCCCGGCAATGTTGAACAAGTGCGTAATCTGGTCGAGTTTCTTCAGTTCGAAATTCCGCAAAGCCCGGATACAGCCGACTTTTATCAATTGCTGGGGGAACCCGTCGACTCGCCTTTTCACCTGTCGGCAGAGGCACGCAAAACCATCACGCTGGTCACTGACGAGCTCACGCAAGGTCAGTCCAGTCTGTTGAAGTTCATTGCCACGGAAGATCTGCGCCAGGTGCCTGAAGTTGGTCGGCGCGAACGCGCGGCCGACTACCTGGAACGCTTTCTCGATTCGCCGAAAGCCAGAATGCTGGGTGAAGTTCTGCATCAGCGGCTGCAATGGCACCTGGAACAGGCTGACCGGGAAGTGGCGAAACGACAAATCAAATGTCTGGCAGCCACCGCGTTGATTCTGGATCTGAAAGTCGATGTCGAACGGCACGCGAAAACAATCGCCGGGTTTGCTCTGTATCAACCGGACAATGCTTTGAGGACCCCTTCGCAGGTGGTACAGGCATTTGAAAAACAACTGATCGTCGAAACGCAGCTGGAGCCTGAACTGGGGCCTTTGGCCGCACACCTGTTGCTGGCAGGCGCGGCACCCCAGTTCCTCGTTCAGCAAATGCCCGTCGAATTGACGATCGGCAAGCCTGGCTGGGTCATTCTGTCCCAGGCGGTCGCACTGATTGAGCTCGCCGCGCCCGGCGCTTCGCGTCTGATGACCTACGCCCGGGTGAAGGCATTTTCTGAACTGGCGCCCGTCAGTACCGCTCAACGTGCGATGCACGAACTGGCAACCATCACGCCGGTTATCCAGTGGGCAATGCTCAACGGTGTCTTGCCTGCGACGACCGACAATGAATATGACGTAGATGCCTTCATCATCGCCGCCAACCGTTTCAGCGAATATGCCGAAGCATTGAATGAAGTCGAGACAGGTATTTCAGTTGTTCCGCCTGAACGACGGGAGTTGGCACTGCAAGCGCTGAAACGCGTTTTGCCGGCGGGCGATTATCTTGAACAACGAGTATTCAAAGCCAGGTTCGACCCGTCATTGGGTGAGCGCAACATTCTGGAGTGGTTACTGCTTTATCATCCTGTCAGCCTGAGTAATGCAAACGGCGAACATTCAAAAATAGAGAGACTCCGTGTTTCCATTCTCGACCTCTATCTGTCAGGTGATCTGGTCGTTGACGGCAAGTTGACGGACAAGTTCATAACCACCGAAACATTCAATCCCCCCGCTAACGCCTTCTCACGGTTCGGCGAACTGGAACCCATCGACTCGCTGTTCGACGAGGTTTTTGAGCAATACCATCAAACTTTGCAGAAGAGCCTCCAGTCCATCATCAAAATGGCAGTGTCAAACTTGCCCAAACGTGACAGGACAATGCTGGCCAATGGTTTCATCACGTTATATACCGTTCGAAAGTCGGTAAACACGCTCAATCCATTTGAAGAAACCCAACGCCATCGCAATGCTGCCAAGGGGCGTTACGGCATTATTCTGGGCTGCCAAAACGGTAAGGCATTCCATTGTTATGAACTGTTCTCTCTCAGGGGACTTTGTCGCGAGCGCCCGGAGCTGGCCGACATGTTGCGTTCCACCGGGGTTGTGTATGAAGAGCCTTCACTGTCCTACAAAGGCGCGGACACGGACTTTCAGCCCAAAAAACCCGAGCGCCAATGGCCTCTTGACCTCGACGCCTATCTCAATGGCAGCGAGCCGAAACACGGTGTGAAGTCTGGCGCGGTCGTGGAAAAGCTTTGGCATTTCACCCTGACGTCCGAGGAAGTGCATCCGGTTCCGCTTTTCTTTTCCGCAGCCTTCCAATCCTTGGCGCAAGGGATTCTGGGCAATCACCCGGTGGCCACTCGTGACGAACTGTATTCATCGTTGTACGCAAAGACCGAACTGCAGCAAATACGCGCCGAAAATGATCAGGTGAATGAAGCCATCATCAATGTGATCGTGCCTTTCAAGAAATGTGTCGAGGACCTGCGATCCGGTGACGCGTCTCAAGTAACCGAGGGCATCGGCGGCTGCATTCTCGACGGTCTGGCGTTACTGGGACTGGTTGTCGGTTTCGGTGCAACGATTGTCGGCATCGCCGGCAAGACCACCTCGACGACCGCCAAGGCTCTGAGCATTGCCAAGGCAGGGGCGCATTTTTCGGTGTCCATTTTCAACCCGCTGGACGGGTTGCCGACGTTGGCTGTGCAAGGTGGGCGCCTGGCCAAAAAGGGCGTGCTGCTTCTGAGCAAATACGGGCTGAACACTCTGGAAACCGCCACCGGCCAGTTGCGCAAACTGACTGGAAGCGCGCAATCCTACGATCTGGTCAAGGCTGCGCAGAAATCAGACCTGTTTCAAGGTACCTGGAAGGCTGCGAACAATCCGGGGGATGCGGTCAGTCTGTTGGCACTTCAGCGAAACAATGACTGGTATGCACTGAATCACAGGGTTGGCGGTGCCTGGGGACCCAAGTTGAGAAACCTTAAAGTCTCGCCCTTGGCGCCGCTTCGCCGACTCTTCGGTCGCTCGAAACCCTTCAGCTATACCCGCGCCTATGTGAAAAGAGCCCTGCCGACAGCCAAATCCAAACTCGATAATGCTGTTCTGATGCTCCTGGAGAACGACAACGCTGACATGCGCGCGGTTCTCAAGCACGTCTTTGGCAATGATTCCGATGAAGTACTCAGGCATGTGAAAGCCAACTTGCACAACATGCGCAACGATCTGGATTACGTCACGCTTGCCAACATGTCGTTCAAAAAAGGCTCGGAAGCCAACGCTGCGTTGCGGCCGCCGGTTTACAGGCGCTGGAAGGCCAGCGTCCTCGACGGCTCGTACTTGAAAAACCCTCCGGAGCGATTTCTGGTGATCTACCCCGACGGACTGGACGACTATTACCGTATAGCCAAATACGACGATGGCCGGATTGGAGATGTGTTGGTTCATGAAATGGCTCACGGCGCGCCGGACACCCTGGACTTGTATTACGGGCAATTGAAACAGGCCGGCGCCGGGCCTGCCGATATGGACGTGGCAGGATTGCTGGATTTCGCCAAGGATGCTCACAAGGCGCACCCTAAAAACCTTTCCAATCCGCATTTCCGGGCCACTCATGATGAGGGCTTCGAGTTGTTGGGGCTTATTGAAAATAAGCTGCCGTCGCTCGTTAAAAAGCATCCGGCATTGCTCAACGCCGATTCCTACTCACTGGCGGTATCAATGCTCGATCAGGCACGGACACACCGGGAAACGTTCTTGCTCAATCTCGCTCGCATTCAGAACGGCTTGAAAAACACCAACAGGCTTGGCTTCATCGACGGCTCGGTGCGACTCAAGCTGAGCAAGGCACCGACCTGATAAAAAGCGGATTGGCAGGCGCGCGCATTGTGTTCTAATTCGCGCGCCTTTTTTTGTCCCTTTGTCCCAGGAATCGTTACTCATGAGTCAGCCCGCAACCAAAGTCCTCGTCATTGGTTACGTCTGGCCGGAACCTCGCTCCTCCGCCGCCAGCGGGCATGTGATGCAGATTCTCGAGACGTTCCTGCGACAAGGCTGGCAAGTTACCTTTGCCAGCCCGGCCGGTACCGGTGAGCACCGTGCCGATCTGACTGCGCTGGGCATTCACGAAGTACCGATCGAACTGAACAACAGCAGTTTCGATGTGTTTATCAGTGAACTGGCCCCGGACATCGTGTTGTTCGACCAGTTCATGATCGAAGAACAGTTCGGATGGCGAGTGGAAAAACACTGCCCCGATGCCTTGCGCGTTCTGGAAACGTCGGACCTGCAGAGCCTGCGGCATGCTCGACACCAGCGCTTGAAAGATCGACTGAAGCTCAGCGACGACGCCAACGACTTCCAGGGATTGTTTGCCCCGGCGCTCGCCGAAGAGTTCGAACTGATGGCCGAAACCGATCTGGCCAAGCGCGAGATCGCCGCGCTTTATCGTTGCGATCTGAACCTGATGATCTCGCCAGTGGAAATCGAGTTGCTGGTACAACAGTTCAAGCTGCCACCGGAGTTGTTGCACTGGTGTCCGTTGATGGTCGAACCACTCGGCACACCGTCAAAACCCTTCGAGGAGCGCGCGCACTTCCTCAGTATCGGCAATTTCCGTCACGCCCCGAACTGGGACGCCGTTCTGTGGCTGAAGACGACAGTCTGGCCGCTGATTCGCGAGCAACTGCCCAAGGCACAATTACATGTCTACGGCGCGTATACGCCGCCCAAGGCAACAGCGCTGCACAATGCGTCCCAGGGGTTTCACATCATGAACTGGGCGGAGGATGCATTGCAGGTCATGTCCGATGCCCGGATTTGCCTGGCCCCCCTGCGTTTCGGCGCTGGCATCAAGGGCAAGCTGATCGATGCCATGCTCTGCGGAACGCCCAGCGTGACGACGCCGATCGGTGCTGAGGGTATGCACACGGATCATCTCTGGCCAGGAGCCGTGACGCAGTCGGCGCGCGCGTTCGCCGATGCAGCGGTTCAGTTGTACAAGGACGAGGGGCTGTGGCAAACCGCTCAAACTCAAGGCAGCACACTATTGCGTGATCGCTATCAACAAGCGATTCACGGTCCTGCCCTTATTGAGAAAATCAAATACTGCCGTAAACATCTCGCGCAACTCCGAAAAAACAACTTCACTGGCAGCATGTTGCGTCATCACGCACACAAAAGCACTCAGTACATGGCGCAGTGGATCGAAGCAAAAAACCGGAACAACCGAGATGACGGAAAACTATAAAATCAATCACCAACAACTTGCATCAATCCACCAATAGCCATTGAAAAAGTTAAACGCTATAAACATCCTGCAAGTGCCATTCAAACAAAAACTTGAATTGCCAACGACTCTTTAAATCACGCAGGATGCATAAATGAGCAACAATAACTGGATGGGCGCAACGCCCGCCATTGATACACTGACAATCGCTGAACTGACATTGCCCGGCACCCACAACGCAGGCAGTGACTGGCGCGCCGACTATCCGCTCTACCCGTCTCGCCATTGGCTGGTATGTCAGCACGATACCTTTTACGCCCAACTGCACCATGGTTCCAGAGCGCTGGATATTCGCCTGAGCTACGAAGCCAGTGCCGAAGGTCCAAAAAAATTCATTCTTCACCATAATGGTTTTCGAAACTCTCGGACTTTAGGGCAGCTGATCAACGACGTAGAACTTTTTCTGCAAAAAAACCCTGACGAATTCATTGTTCTTGATTTTCACAAACTTGATGGCAAAGACTTCGACCACGACTACTTCAATAAAATAATGAGCAGTTTTCTCGGGCATCGACTTATCCCACGCTGGAACGCGGCTCTGAGCCTGCGAGAGCTGAAGCGCGCCAGCCCGCAACAGCGAGTGTTTGCCGCCGGTCCAGGCATAGAACTTGATCACACGATATTCCACGAGTATGTAAGCCATAAGTGGTCAGGCACCGATACGACTTCGCCTGACGAGCTGAGGACGTTCATCGGCAGTGTCATGCAGAATCCACCGGGCTCCTGGCGTCCCTGGTCGTTGTCCGCCACTAGTTATTCGTACCTGGGCGGTCCCGTCGACATCCATGACCAGTTGAACGAATGGTTCGATCTGGACAACAGTGACTGGGCATTGAAGTGCAATATCATCAATGTCGACTTCATCGAAGAGTCGGACCTGGTAGAGATTTGCCGGATTGCCAACCTGATGAAAGTCCGGGAAAGGGCGCTCTGAGCGGTAATGGAAACTGGCGCAACCGACGAGGAACGAGGCATGATCATCGGGCGATAACAATAAAAGCGCTCTGCCATGACCCGAACAGCCCGCGTGACCGACCCCTCTTATGAGCTGATGGATGACCACAACGGGTTGTCCATCATCTATCGCCAGCACGGTTTCCCCTGCCCGCTGGTGCGCTGGCATTTTCACAAGGAGTACGAGCTGCACCTGATCGTCGCCAGTTCGGGCAAGGTGTTCATCGGCGACTACATCGGCAACTTCTATCCTCAGACCCTGTTCCTGACCGGCCCGAATCTGCCGCATAACTGGATCAGCCAGGTGGCCGAGGATGAAGTGGTCGAGAAGCGCGACATGCTGGTCAACTTCACCGATGAACTGTTCGAAAGCGGCCATCAGGTATTTGCCGAACTCAAGACCCTGGCGCCGCTGCTCGAGCGTGCGCAATACGGCATCGAATTCCGCTCGCCGCAGACAATTCGTCAGGCCATGACCCTGATGCAACGCATCGCCGATTCAACCGGCATCACCCGTCTCGGGCACTTTTTCATCCTGATGGAATTGCTGGCGGCATGCGACGACTACCAACTGCTGTCCGGCGCAACCACCCCGCAACTGGCCGACGAGCACAACATCGACCGCACCAACCGCGCGGTGGATTACATCTTCGCCCACTACGCCCGCGAGCTCCCCCTTGAAGAAGTCGCCGAGCACCTGGGCATGAAACCCACCTATTTCAGCCGCGTGTTCAAGCAGGCCACCGGGCGCAACTTCATCGAATTCGTCAATCGCCTGCGCATCAGCAAATCCTGCGAGTTACTGGCCGATGGCGACAAACCGGTGACCGAGGTGTGCTTCGAGTCGGGCTTCAATAATATTTCCAATTTCAATCGGCGCTTTCAGCAGCTCAAAGGCATGACGCCTTCGCATTACCGGCGGCTGGTGGTGCAGCGCCTGACCGAGCAAAACCACGGCTGAGCAGGACAATCTGTACGGTTTCGCGCCCCTCGCCCTGCTGAAACGCCCTTCCCTGCGTTTATCGCGCCAATCCAGAGTGCAAAAAAGTATCGATTCGAGTGCTAGGGATGATTTGTCAGCCCTGCGTCAGAAGGCTGTAATCAGTGCACATTCTTCCCCCGCCGGAAGAACACAAAAACAATAACTGTCCTTCTGCCCCCCGCCGGGTGCAGAAAAGGAGTGCACGATGCAACCCACTGCAAAAGCTCTGCTGGCCCTCACCTGCATGACCCTCAGCAGCGTCAGCCTTGGCGCCCAGACCCTGACCATCGCCACCGTCAACAACAGCGACATGATCCGCATGCAAAAGCTCTCGAAAACCTTCGAGACCGAGCATCCGGACATCAAGCTCAATTGGGTGGTGCTGGAGGAAAACGTCCTGCGTCAACGCCTGACCACCGATATCGCCACTCAGGGCGGTCAGTTCGACGTGTTGACCATCGGCATGTACGAAGCCGCACTCTGGGGGGCCAAGGGTTGGCTGGAGCCGATGAAGGATCTGCCGGCCAGCTACGCCCTCGACGATGTGTTTCCGTCGGTGCGCGAAGGCCTTTCAGTCAAGGGTTCGCTGTACGCCCTGCCGTTTTACGCCGAAAGCTCGATCACCTATTACCGCACCGACCTGTTCAAGGATGCCGGCCTGACCATGCCGGAGCGCCCGACCTGGGAACAGATCGCCGGCTTCGCCGAAAAACTCACCCACAAGGACAAGGAGCAGTACGGCATCTGCCTGCGCGGCAAGGCCGGCTGGGGCGAGAACATGGCGCTGATCACCACCGTGGCCAACGCTTACGGCGCGCGCTGGTTCGATGAGCAGTGGAAACCCGAATTCAGCGGTCCGGAATGGAAAAACGCGCTGAACTTCTACGTCGACACCATGAAGAAATCCGGCCCGCCGGGTGCCTCCAGCAATGGTTTCAACGAAAACCTTGCCCTGTTCAACAGCGGCAAATGCGCGATCTGGGTCGATGCCAGCGTCGCCGGCTCGTTCGTCACCGACAAGACCCAAAGCAAGGTCGCCGATCACGTCGGCTTCACCTACGCGCCACATCAGGTCACCGACAAAGGCTCGGCCTGGTTGTACTCGTGGGCGCTGGCGATTCCGACCAGCTCCAAGGCCAAGGACGCCGCTAAAGAGTTCAGCGCCTGGGCCACTTCCAAGGAATATGGCGAACTGGTCGCCAAAACTGACGGCATCGCCAACGTACCGCCGGGCACTCGCGCCTCGACCTACAGCGACGCTTACATGAGCGCCGCACCGTTTGCCAAAGTCACGCTGGAATCACTGAAAGCGGCCGACCCGAGCAAACCGACCCTCAAACCCGTGCCGTACATCGGCATTCAACTGGTAACCATTCCCGAGTTTCAGGGGATCGGCACACAGGTCGGCAAGCTGTTCTCCGCCGCACTGATCGGCCAGACCACGGTCGACCAGGCGCTGACCGCCGCCCAGCAAACCACCGAACGCGAGATGAAGCGCGCGGGTTATCCGAAGTAATCCTGCGAAAGCCTCTCCTGCCTTCTGTGGGAGCGGGCTTGCTCGCGAAAGCGGTGTATCAGTGAAACATTTTTGTCTGACACGACGCCTTCGCGAGCAAGCCCGCTCCCACAGGGGATCTCCATAGGTCTGTATGACTCGGTTGTGATCACCATGAATACTTCAACTGCCAAAGCCCACATCGACCTGTCGCAGCCCCGGCGCAAAAGCCGCGTGGCCAATCCCGGCTGGTTTCTGGTCAGCCCTTCGGTGGCCCTGTTGCTGCTGTGGATGATCGTGCCGCTGGGCATGACCGTCTATTTCTCGATGATCCGCTACAACCTGCTCGACCCGGGCACCAACGAATTCGTCGGGCTGGAAAACTTCACCTACTTCCTGACCGACTCCGGCTTCATGCCCGGCGCCACCAACACCTTGCTGCTGGTGGGCAGCGTGCTGCTGATCAGCGTGGTGTTCGGCGTATTGATCAGTGCGCTGCTGGAGGCCAGCGAGTTCTTCGGTCGCGGCATCGTGCGGGTGATGCTGATTTCGCCATTCTTCATCATGCCCACGGTCGGTGCGCTGATCTGGAAGAACCTGATTTTTCATCCGGTGTCCGGGATCCTCGCCTACATCTGGAAGCTGTTCGGCGCGCAGCCGGTGGACTGGCTCGCTCACTACCCGCTGCTGTCGATCATCATCATCGTCTCGTGGCAATGGCTGCCCTTCGCGATCCTGATCCTGATGACCGCCATGCAGTCCCTCGACCAGGAACAGAAAGAAGCCGCCCGCCTCGACGGCGCCGGCCCGATCGCGATTTTCTGGCACCTGACCCTGCCGCATCTGGCACGCCCGATTGCGGTGGTGGTGATGATTGAAACCATCTTCCTGTTGTCGGTGTTCGCGGAAATTTTCACCACCACCAACGGCGGCCCCGGCTACGCGTCGACCAACCTCGCCTACCTGATCTACAACCAGGCGCTGGTGCAGTTCGACGTCGGCATGGCCTCGGCCGGCGGCCTGATCGCCGTGGTCATCGCCAATATCGCCGCGATCATTCTGGTGCGGATGATCGGCAAAAACCTGACTGACAAAGCCTGAGGCCTGCCATGACTCTTCAACAATCCCGCCGGCTGCAAAGCCTGCTGCTCGGCACGCTGGCCTGGGCCATCGCGATCATCATTTTCTTCCCGATCTTCTGGATGGTGCTGACCAGTTTCAAGACCGAAATCGACGCTTTCGCCACGCCGCCGCAGTTCATCTTCACGCCGACGCTGGAGAACTACCTGCACATCAATGAGCGCAGCGACTACTTCAGTTTCGCCTGGAACTCGGTAGTGATTTCCTTCAGTGCCACCGCCCTGTGCCTGCTGATCGCGGTGCCGGCAGCCTACTCGATGGCGTTCTACGAAACCCAGCGCACCAAAGGCACGTTGCTGTGGATGCTCTCCACCAAAATGCTGCCTCCGGTGGGCGTGCTGATGCCGATCTACCTGCTGGCCAAGAGTTTCGGCCTGCTCGACACGCGCATTGCGCTGATCGTGATCTACACGCTGATCAACCTGCCGATCGTGGTCTGGATGGTTTACACCTACTTCAAGGACATCCCCAAGGACATCCTCGAAGCCGCCCGCCTCGACGGCGCCACCCTCGCCCAGGAAATGCTCCGCGTGCTGCTGCCGATCGCCAAGGGCGGCCTGGCTTCGACCGTACTGCTGTCGCTGATCCTGTGCTGGAACGAGGCGTTCTGGTCGCTGAACCTGACCTCGTCCAAAGCCGCGCCACTGACCGCGCTGATCGCTTCCTACTCAAGCCCCGAAGGATTGTTCTGGGCCAAGTTGTCGGCCGTCTCGACCCTGGCCTGCGCGCCAATCCTGATCTTCGGCTGGATCAGCCAAAAACAACTGGTGCGCGGCCTGTCGTTCGGCGCCGTGAAATAAGAATTCGCATGAGGAGCGCCACCATGGCCAACCTGAAAATCAAGAATCTGCAAAAAGGCTTCGAAGGTTTTTCCATCATCAAGGGCATCGACCTTGAAGTGAACGACAAGGAATTCGTGGTGTTCGTCGGCCCGTCGGGCTGCGGCAAATCCACCCTGCTGCGCCTGATCGCCGGCCTTGAAGAGGTCAGCGGCGGCACCATCGAACTGGACGGACGCGACATCACCGAAGTCAGTCCGGCCAAGCGTGATCTGGCAATGGTGTTCCAGACCTACGCGCTGTACCCGCACATGACCGTGAAGAAAAACATGTCGTTCGCCCTCGACCTGGCCGGCGTGCCGAAGGCTGAAGTCGAGAAGAAAGTCGGTGAAGCGGCGCGCATTCTCGAACTCGGGCCGATGCTGGAACGCAAGCCAAAACAGTTGTCCGGCGGCCAGCGTCAGCGCGTGGCTATCGGCCGGGCGATCGTGCGCAACCCGAAAATCTTCCTGTTCGACGAGCCGCTGTCCAACCTCGATGCCGCGCTGCGCGTACAGATGCGCCTTGAGCTGCTGCGCCTGCACAAAGACTTGAAAGCGACAATGATCTACGTGACCCACGATCAGGTCGAAGCCATGACCATGGCCGACAAGGTGGTGGTGCTCAATGGCGGCAAGATCGAGCAGGTCGGCTCGCCGCTGGAGCTGTATCACAACCCCGCCAACCTGTTCGTCGCCGGTTTCCTCGGCACGCCGAAAATGGGCTTCCTCAAAGGCAAGATCGCGCGTATCGACAGCGCGAGTTGCGAAGTCTCGCTGGATGCCGGCACCCGCATCACTCTGCCGTTCAACGCGGCGAATCTGAGCGTCGGCAGCGCCGTGACCCTGGGCATTCGCCCGGAACATCTGGAACTGGCGCAAGCGGGCGACTGCACGCTGCAAGTCACCGCCGACGTCAGCGAACGGCTGGGCAGCGACACCTTCTGCCACGTCAAGACCAACGCCGGCGAAGCCCTGACCATGCGCGTGCGTGGTGATCTGGCGAGCCGCTACGGCGAACAACTGAACCTGCACCTGGACGCCTCCCACTGCCATCTGTTCGATGCCAACGGCGTGGCGCTGACCCGCCCGCTGCGCGCGGCCGCCTGATTTCGAGACTGACCCGATGAAACTGAACCAGCAAAACCTCAACCGCCTGGCCGCCGAAGTGAAACTGCCGGCCTACAGCCTGGACGAAACCCGCCAGGGCATCGCCCATATCGGCGTCGGCGGCTTCCACCGCGCGCATCAGGCGTATTACACCGATGCGCTGATGAACACCGGCGAAGCGCTGGACTGGGCGATTTGCGGCGTCGGCCTGCGCGCCGAAGACCGCCGCGCCCGGGACGACCTCAAGGAGCAGGACTACCTGTTCACCCTGTTCGAACTGGGTGACAGCGACGACACCGAAGTCCGGGTCATCGGCGCGATCCGCGACATGCTGCTGGCCGAAGACAGCGCCCAGGTGCTGATCGACAAACTCGCCGATCCGCAGATCCGCATCGTCTCGCTGACCATCACCGAGGGCGGTTATTGCATCGACGACAGCAACGGCGAATTCATGGCGCACCTGCCGCAGATTCAGCACGACCTGACGAACCCGCAACAGCCGAAAACCGTGTTCGGTTTCCTCTGCGCGGCACTGTCCCGACGCCGTGCGGCGGGCATTCCGGCGTTCACGGTGATGTCGTGCGATAACCTGCCACACAACGGCGCGGTCACCCGCAAGGCACTGCTGTCCTTTACTGCTTTGCTGGATCCGGACCTCCACGACTGGATCGACACCAACGTCAGTTTCCCCAACGCCATGGTCGATCGCATCACGCCGATGACCAGCACCGCGCATCGCCTGCAACTGGCGGACAAACACGCCGTCGACGACGCCTGGCCTGTTGTGTGCGAACCCTTCGTGCAATGGGTGCTGGAGGACAAGTTCGTCAACGGCCGCCCGGCCTGGGAAAAGGTCGGTGTGCAGTTCACCGACGACGTTTCACCCTACGAAGAGATGAAGATCAAACTGCTCAACGGCAGCCATCTGGCGCTGACTTATCTGGGCTTTTTGAAGGGTTACCGCTTCGTTCACGAAACCATGAACGACCCGCTGTTCGTGCGCTATATGCGCGCCTATATGGACCTGGACGTAACCCCGCAACTGGCGCCGGTGCCGGGGATCGACCTGACCGAGTACAAGAACACGCTGGTGGCGCGGTTTTCCAATCAGGCGATTGCCGATCAGCTGGAGCGGGTTTGCTCGGATGGGTCGTCGAAGTTTCCCAAGTTCACCATTCCGACGATCAATCGGTTGATTGCCGATGGGCGCGAGACCAAACGCGCGGCCTTGGTGGTGGCGGCTTGGGCACTTTACTTGAAGGGCGTGGACGAGAATGGCGACACTTACTCGATTCCGGATCCTCGGGCGGCATTCTGTCAGGGGTTGGTGGCGGAGGATGCTTTGATCACTGAGCGGTTGTTGGGGGTTGAAGAAATCTTCGGTACGGTGATACCGCGTTCGCCAGAGTTTGTTGCGGCGTTTGAGTGGTGTCTGGACAACTTGCGAGAAGAAGGTGTGACGCGAACTCTCGAGCGTATTCTGGCCTGAAAAGCCCCTCACCCCAGCCCTCTCCCAGAGGGAGAGGGAGCCGACCGAGGTGTTTATTCGAGCTACGCCGACCTGAAAGTCCGGAGTAGAACTCAGGATTTGATGCCGATACAAATCTGCTCCCTTTCCCCCCTCTCCCCTCTGGGGAGAGGGCTGGGGTGAGGGGTGGCCCTTGATCTTCACCGCGAATCAACAGGTTCACTCATGAACAACCAACAACTCTTCCTCGGCATCGACTGCGGCACCCAAGGCACCAAAGCGATCATCCTCGACGCTGTCAGCGGTCAGGTTCTCGGCCAGGGCGCCGCCGCCCACACGATGATCAGCGGCGCCAACGGCCGTCGAGAACAGGACACCGCGCAATGGCTGGAGGCTTTCGCCCTCGCCACCCGTCGCGCTTTATTGGCGGCAAATGTCGACGGCCAGTCGATCCTCGGCATCGGCGTCTCCGGCCAGCAACACGGCCTGGTACTGCTTGACGACCAAGGCCAGGTCCTGCGCCCGGCCAAGCTCTGGTGCGACACCGAGACCACACCAGAGAACGATCAACTGCTCGCTCATCTGGGCGGTGAGCAAGGCTCGCTGGAACGCCTCGGCGTGGTCATCGCGCCGGGCTACACCGTGTCCAAACTGTTATGGACCAAGGAACAGCATCCGGATGTGTTCTCCCGCATCGCGCGAGTTCTACTGCCCCACGACTACCTGAATTTCTGGCTCACCGGCCGTGCATGCAGCGAATACGGCGATGCATCCGGCACCGGCTATTTCAACGTGCGCACCCGCCAATGGGATTTGCAGTTGCTGCGTGACATCGATGCCAGCGGTCGTTTGCAATCCGCGCTGCCAGAGCTGATCGACGCCCATCAAGCAGTCGGCACGATCCTGCCCGCAATCGCCGAACAGCTGGGCATCAACCCGAACGCGGTGGTGTCCAGCGGTGGCGGCGACAACATGATGGGCGCCATCGGCACCGGCAATATTCAGCCGGGCGCGATCACCATGAGCCTCGGTTCTTCCGGCACGGTGTACGCCTACGCTGAGGCACCGAAAGTCAGCCCGGACGCATCGGTGGCGACCTTCTGTTCGTCGAGCGGCGGCTGGCTGCCGTTGATCTGCACCATGAACCTGACCAACGCCACCGGCGCGATCCGCGAACTGTTCAACCTCGATCTCGATGCTTTCAATGCCTTGGTGGCTCAGGCCCCGATTGGCGCCGAAGGTGTCAGCATGCTGCCGTTCCTCAACGGCGAGCGCGTGCCGCCCCTGCCCCACGCCACCGGCAGCCTGCACGACCTGACGATCGATAACCTGACCCAGGCCAATCTGTGCCGCGCCGCCGTCGAAGGCACCACCTTTGGCCTGCGTTATGGACTGGATCTGTTGCGCCAGAATGGTTTACAAAGCCGCAGCATTTGCCTGATCGGCGGCGGCTCGAAAAGCGCGGTGTGGCGGCAGATCGTTGCCGACATCATGAACACCCCGGTGATCTGCACCGAGCAGAGCGAAGCCGCCGCCCTCGGCGCGGCGATTCAGGCGGCGTGGTGCAAGTCGTGGTCGAACGGCCACGAAGACACCCTGGCGGACCTGTGCCAGCGCTGCGTGAAGCTCGACCTGAACAGTGAAACCCTGCCGGTTGCCGCCAACGTCGCGGCCTTCCAGCAGGCCTATGAACGCTATCGACTGCATGTCGCAACCTTATAAAGAGCAAACAACTATGTACCTGGTGTGTGGCGAAGCGCTGTTCGATTTCTTCAGCGAAGACGATGCCGGCGGGCAGGCGTCGAAAGTCAATTTCAAGGCGATTGCCGGTGGCTCGCCGTTCAACGTGGCCGTGGGTTTGCGCAGGCTGGGTGTGGATTCGGCGCTGTTCGGCGGGTTGTCCACCGACTACCTGGGCCGGCGCTTGCAGCAAGTGCTGCAGGATGAAGGCGTACGCCCGGATTACCTGGTGGATTTCGCCGCACCGACCACCCTGGCGATGGTCGCGGTGGGCGCCAACGGCTCGCCGCACTACAGCTTCCGTGGCGAAGGTTGCGCCGACCGCCAATTGAGTCTGGCGCACCTGCCAACGTTGGGGCCTGAAGTGCGCGGCCTGCACTTCGGTTCCTTCTCGCTGGTGGTGCAACCGATTGCCGATACCTTGCTCGCATTGGTACAACGTGAAAGCGGCAAACGCCTGATCAGCCTCGACCCGAACGTGCGCCTCAACCCGGAGCCGAACATCGACCTGTGGCGCGAGCGAATCGCTACGCTGGTGCCGTTGGCGGACTTGATCAAAGTCAGCGACGAAGATCTGAGCCTGCTGTATCCCGAGCAGGATCCGGCGCGCGTCATCGAAGGCTGGTTGCAGCATCGCTGCCAGGTGGTGTTCCTGACCCGTGGCGGTGAAGGCGCGACGGTGTTCAGCCGCGCTCACGGCTCATGGTCAGTGCCGGCAAGCTCGGTAAAGGTTGCCGATACCGTCGGCGCCGGCGATACCTTCCAGGCCGCGCTGATCACCTGGCTGACCGAGCATGAGCTGGATTCGGTGGAAGACGTGCAGCACCTGAGCCGCGAACAGATCGACGGCATGCTCAGGTTTGCCGTACAGGCCGCCGCCCTTACATGCAGCAAAACAGGTCCGGATTTGCCTTATCGCCACCAGTTGACCTGACCGCGTAGACTGGCGCCCTTTTTTGCACGACGGGATGACGGCTTTTGAATGCGCGGCGCACGGTTGGACTGTTGGTATTGGCGGCACTGCTGACCGGTTGCGGAACATCGCCACCGCGTTCGCCGGAAAACCTCTGCGAGATTTTCCGCGAAAAAAGTGATTGGTACGATGCGGCGCAAGTCACGCAAAAGCGCTGGGGCGTACCGATCCAGGTGCCGTTCGCGATCATGTATCAGGAGTCCGGCTACCGCTACGACGCCAAGACGCCGCGCAAATACCTGTTGTGGGTGATCCCGTGGGGCCGGGTTTCGACAGCCTCCGGCTATGCGCAGGCCAAGGATGAAGTCTGGTCCGATTACCAGAAAAGCACCGGCCGATACGGCGCCGATCGCGAAGACTTCGACGACGCTATCGACTTCGTCGGCTGGTACATGGACAAGACCACCTCGATCAACGGCGTGTACAAATACGACGCCTACAACCAGTACCTCAACTACCACGAAGGCTGGGGCGGCTTTCGCCAGAAGACTTACGCCAGCAAGGCGTGGCTGATGCCGGTGGCGCGCAAGGTGCAGAACCGTTCGGACATGTACGGCCAGCAATACGCGGCGTGCAAGGACGATTTGAATCGCGGGTTCTGGAGCCGGTTCTGGCATTGGCTCTGACCTTCGTTGCCCTTCAGGACGCCATCGCGAGCAAGCTCGCTCCCACAGGTTTCCCGGGTGCTCACTAAATTGTGGTCACCCTAAATTCCTGTGGGAGCGGGCTTGCCCGCGAAGACGTCAGCTCAGACACCGCCGACCCATGGGTTACAACACCGAAAAGTTGTAACTCACAATCAACCGGGTCTCATCCACGTCCCGGGCAAACTTCTCGTAGTTCGTCCGGTACGTCGCATTACGCAACCGCAGGCTGACGTCCTTGAACGTGCCGGTCTGAATCACGTACTTCAACTCGCTGTCACGCTCCCACTCTTTGCCTTCCTGATTGCTGCCCGGGACCTTGATGTGATCGCCGTTCACGTAGCGGGTCAGGAAACTCAGGCCGTTGATGCCGATCGCCTTGAAGTCATAGTCGTAACGCAGTTGCCATGAACGTTCCTGCGCGGCCGCGAAGTCGTTGACCTGCACGTAGTTCACCAGATACGGGTTGCTGCCATCCAGATACGGCATCGAATTGTCACCGTTCATGCGCTGCCAACCGGCGCTGAAGGTGTGACCGCTGATGCCGTAGGACAGCATGCCGCTCAACGCGCGGTTGTCGATGGAACCGGCTTTCGCATCACCGCTGTCGGCGCTCTTCAGCAAGCGCAGATCGGCTTTCAACACGCCGTCACCCAACGGCTGGTTGGCCAACAGGCCCACGAAGTGCTGGCGATAGATGTCTTCCAGCTCGGCGTAGTGATACTGCGCGGTCAGGCGATCGTTGATCTTGTAGTCGAAGCCGTACATGTCGAAATGATCGGCGGTGGTGTTGCAGGCATAACGTTTGTTCTTGCAGTGCACGCGGATGTCTTGCGAATCGGTCGAATCCCGGGCGGTGTACTTGTCCAGCCGCGCGGCCATGAAGGTCAGGTCCTTCACCTCTTTGGAGGTCAGCATCGCACCGTTGAACATCGTCGGCAGCAGACGGCCGTCGTTGTATTTCAGCAGCGGCAGATCCGGCAGCAGCGCGCCGTATTTCAGCACCGTATCCGAGACTTTGACCTTGGCGGTCAGGCCCATTTTTGCGTACTGACCTTTCGAACCGCGCGGGTTGTCGCCACTGGACGGCAACAGACCGCTGTTGCTGCGATCCGGGCTGGAATCGAGCTGGAAACCCGCCATCCCCAGCGCATCGATCCCGAAACCGACGGTGCCTTCGGTGTAGCCCGATTGCAGATTGAGAATGAAACCCTGCGCCGACTCTTCGCGCTTGGACGCGCCCTGATCACTGGAGGTGTGCCCGTCACGGAAATCGCGGTTGAAGTACACCGTGCGCGACTCGATCTTCGCCGTGGTGTCTTCAAAAAAACCGCTGGCCTGGACCTGCGCGGTAAAACCGGCGCACAGCACAAAGGCTCCGAAGCCAAGCGACTGGCGCGGGGTGGTGAGGGGAAATGGGGGACGCATTGAAAACTCCAACAGAACAACGATTGCGCAGAGGCGCAAACAACCAGAAAACAGCTCCCATCCCGGATCGATAAAGAACCGGGAGGCAGTGAACACGCGGGGGTGAAGGGCAATGATGGCAGATGGCTTTGACGTGCCACAGACGACTTTAGTCTGAAACTGACTGGTTGTTCCTGGACGCTGCATTCGGCGTCCGCGGCAGATTGGTCCGTCCGCAAGTGCCTGTTTTACTGGGCCAAACCGTGGGTCTAAGGGTTTTCCCTATGGGCTCGGAGCACCGCCTCTACGGCATTTGCGCCTTGAACGAGGCGGTTTAATCCTGCACCATCCGCCCACGCTAATCCAAAGGACGGAAATCAAGGCATGCTGGACGCCAACGCTACCCACATTACCCTCACGCTCGAAGGCGCTTCCGCCGACCTGCAAGTCCTCAGTTTCACCGGTCGCGAAGCCCTCAACGAACCGTTCCGTTTCGACATCGAACTGGTCAGCGCCCGTCCCGACCTCAATCTTGAAGAACTCCTGCACAAGCCTGGCTGCCTGACCTTCGGCGCCACTGGCGAGGGCACGATTCATGGTCTGGTGTATCGCATCGAGCAAGGCGATTCCGGCAAGACCCTGACCCGCTACAGCCTGAGCCTGGTGCCGCAACTGGCCTACCTGCGGCACAACCATGACCAGCAGATTTTCCAGCAGCTGACGGTGCCGAAGATCATTGCCCAGGTGCTGGAAGATCGCGGGATCCTGGCCGACGCCTATAGCTTCCAGCTCGGCGCCGAGTATCCGGAGCGTGAGTACTGCGTGCAGTACGACGAATCCGACCTGCATTTCATCCAGCGCCTGTGCGAAGAGGAAGGCATTCACTTCCACTTCCAGCACAGCAGCAGCGGCCACAAACTGGTGTTCGGCGACGACCAGACCGTGTTCCGCAAACTGAAACCGGTCAACTACCAGCAAGACTCCGGCATGACCGCCGACAAACCGGTGATCAAGCGCTTCAACCTGCGCCTGGAAACCCGTACCAGCCGCGTCAGCCGCCGCGATTACGATTTCGAGAAACCAAAGATCCTGCCCGAAAGCGCGGTCAAATCCGCGTTCATGCCGGACCTGGAAGACTACGACTACCCCGGCCGCTTCACCACACGCGAGCGCGGCAAATTCCTCTCGACCCGCGCGCTGGAGCGCCATCGCAGCGACTACAAACTCGCCGAAGGCAAAGGTGACGAACCGACCCTGACCAGCGGCCACTTCATGACCCTGGCCGAACACCCGCGCGTCGAATGGAACGATCTGTGGCTGTTGCTGGAAGTCTTCCACGAAGGCAAACAGCCGCAAGTGCTGGGAGAAAACGTCACCAGCGACGTCACCGACAACAAAAGCGATTTCCACCAGGGCTACCGCAACAGCTTCGTGGCCACCCCGTGGGACGCCCACTACCGCCCTGCCCTCGAACACCCGAAACCGAAAGTCCTCGGCAGCCAGACCGCCATCGTCACCGGCCCCGCTGGCGAAGAAATTCACTGCGACCAGTACGGCCGCGTGAAAGTGCAATTCCACTGGGACCGAGAAGGCCAGGCCGATGACAAGACCACCTGCTGGCTGCGCGTCGCCAGCGGCTGGGCCGGCGCAGCCTACGGCGGCATCGCCATCCCACGGATCGGCATGGAAGTGCTGGTGACCTTCCTCGAAGGCGACCCCGACCAGCCATTGGTGACCGGCTGCCTGTACCACAAGGAAAACGTCGTTCCCTACGACCTCCCGGCGAACAAGACCCGCAGCACCTTCAAGACCCTGAGTTCACCGGGCGGCAAGGGCTACAACGAATTCCGCATCGAAGACAAGAAAGGCGCGGAACAGATCTACATCCACGCCCAGCGCGACTGGGACGAGAACATTGAGCACGACCAGAAGATCCGCGTTGGCAATGAACGGCATGACACGGTCGAAGCCAATGTTTTAAGTGAATTCAAGGTTGAAGAGCACCGCATCACTCATCTGGATCGCAAGAGTGAAATGCGCGCCAACGATCACCTGACTGTCGGCGTGACCCAACATGTGAAGGTCGGCACCGGTCAGTTCGTGGAAGCGGGCACGGAGATTCACTACCACGCCGGCGACAAGGTCGTGATCGAGGGTGGGATGGAACTGACGGCGAAGGCTGGCGGTAGTTTCGTCAAGGTCGATGCGGGTGGTGTGACCATCAGTGGTGCGGAAGTGAAGGCCAACACCGGCGGTGCGCCGGGGGTAGGTACTGGGATCAATATCTTGGCCCCCGTCATTCCCATTGCTGCCGCCATCGGAAGTGTTGGGCAGCTTTTAGAGCGAAAAATCGTTCCAGAGAAAACCGAACACGACCTGGACTTCCTTGTAACCAGCCAAGAGACAGGGTTACCACTGAAGAACTTCCCCTACGTGATTAAGACCTCCTCCGGCAAAAGCATTGTCGGTCGAACGAACGATGAGGGAAGAACAGCAAAAATCTCTAGCACGGAAGCGGAAACGGCCGTCATTGAAGTCTATGACGATATTCCGCCTATTAACCCTGGATGGGACGATTGAAATGGCCAAGAACAAGCCACTGACTACCGCTCAGAGACCACTCACGCCGAAAGCTGATACGGCTTCAGCGAAAGTTGTTGTGGATGACAGCCAACGCCTGAAAGAAATACGCAAACTGGTTGAGGCCAATAATAAATCCAAGATCGACACCAACACGGTGATCTGCCAGATATACATGGAATCGCATTTCGATCCCGAAGCCGGTCGTGGTAAGCACTCTGCCAGAGGCCTCATGCAAATGCAGGAGCCTGCGGTTAAGCAGGTCTATAAATACCGAAAGAAAAAAGAGCTCGGTCGGATGCCCAACCAAGCCCAGACAGACGAGGCCTTCAGTGCAGGGGCTGCTTTTTACGCATCGCCTTCTATTTGGGACGAGGCCGAGAACATCAAGATCGGCACGGAGTACATGCAATATTGGCTCGACATCTCAAGTTCCACTGAGGAGGCTTACAAGAAGTATCGAGGGAAATCGAATGGCGTTTACTACCGCAAAATCAGTGACTGTGCCAAAAAACTGGACGCCAATCCCAACTCGATGGATGTTCTGAGGAATACATTGAAATGATAAAAGCCGGATTCGCTTTTGTCCTCGCTCTAGTGTGCCTTCCTGCTTTCGCCGAAACGAAGAAAACGCTACTGGATTGCCCGCTTTCAGATGGAACCACTGCCTCACTGCTGTCCACTTCAAGTGAGGACGGGCAGCGACTCTTCGTAAAACTCAACAACCAGACAGAAACTGCCTTCACTGACATGCCCGACTCGGACTTCGTCGGTGAAATTGCATTGGCAAAATGCACGGGCTCCGTTTTGATCTACGCCATGAACTATGGCTCTCCCTATTTGAAGGGCGCTGTTTTACGCAAGAATCCAGACAGCGGAACGCTGGAACGCATCGATTTTGCCGAAAAGGCCCTGCCGGTTTCTCTGTACCTGAGTGCTCGGGAGATGCGCCTGGTCATTCCCAACGATGGCTATGAAATCCCCGAAAAATTTGTCGTTTACGACTACATCACCCCAAAAGGCCAGCCAGAAGAACCCAAGGGAGTGAATACGGTACCCGATAAAAAAGGTTTCAAAGTCATCGATCTCAAATAATGACTCTGCGTTGGGCTTCGCGTTCTATTTGATCGTAGGGTCACTCCCCGTGAGAGTCTAAATAGCTCTGTTAGCTACTTTGAACCGGCGAAAGCACGGGCAGATAATTCAAGTTTTCTGCCCGTGGATGCTAGGCCGCCGCTCTAAAAATCAAACCGGCGCCTGCCAGTTCAGCATTTTCTGCTGGGCAACCTGAAGCAAATCACTGCCATCCTGCGTCAGCAGGTACAGCGCATGGGTGATGTGGGGAATGTCCTGGACATCGGCGTGTTTGAAGCACAGGCAGTGCAGGGTTTCGAGCAGGTCACTGGCGGCGCGGATGCGTTGCACGGCGGCTTCTAAGAGGTCTTTCGGGTTGGCTTGGGTGTCGATGACCAGCGGTGCGCTGTCGGTGACGCCGCTGTTGAGCGGGAGATAGCGGGCGGAGCTTAATTTCAGGATTGGCATTGGAATTACTCAAGGCAGCTTGAAAGTAACCGCCAGCACCGTGACCAAACGATGGGGAGGCGGACTGTGTACAGGCTTGGTCAACCGAGAACCACCTGACTCGGCTCGCCCGAAGGCGACCCTGCACACAGCCGCCACAGCAATGCACTCCACGGACACGAATGTCCGTCGGGCGAATAATGGCACACATGCACAGGTGATTACGTTAGGTGACCAAACCTAAGCCGCTGATTTTGCAGCGACGCCAAACCATAACTGCCCCGCTCCAGCCCCCGAAAGCAGACAAGGCATCCACCCTCGTAGGAATCCGCCGAGACTCCCCCGCGAAACAATCCCCGCCCAGACAGCCGGCGTTCAGCCCGGTTAACCATCGCTTAACGCCGCGGTCAAAAACTCTACTGAACCGCACACCCTCAGCTCCTGGCTGACGCCGAGTGCGGCAGGTTTGGCTGGCGATCCGCCGAACTCCATTTCCGTCGCACCGGAGTCCATCATGAACATTCGTCCGTTCCTGCTCACCACCGCCCTCGCCTGCACCGCGTTTGCCGGGCTGGCCCAGGCTAATGACACTTCCAACGCTGTTCCCTACGAATACGGCATGCCGCTGCATGTCGCCAAAGTGGTTTCCCTGACGGAGCCGCCGACGCAGGAGTGCAAGGTCATCACCGCCGACATGAAATACCTCGACAACACCGGTAAACCGGAAGAAATCAGTTACCGTAAATTATCTGACGCGTGCAGCTTCCAGAACTGACAGAAAGCTCTGATTTGCGGCTTTGCGGTAGGCGAGCACGGGTCTCGAAGGGTATGCTCGGGGCCCTCCCCACTGCCGCAAGGATTCGCCATGCAGTTGTCGTTTCGCACGCTCTCGACCCTCACCTTCTCCCTGTGTTTTCTGCTTTCCTTGGCGTGGGGTCTGGCACCACAGATGTTGCTGGCGATCTGGAGCATCGAGTATTCGGAAGCAGCCGGATTCGTCGCACGGCGCAGCGCAGTGCTGTTTGCAGCGTTAGGAGTGATGTTTTATCTGGTGCGCAACGCGCCGGTCTCGATCGCACGCAATGCGCTGAGCAACGGCTTTATCATCGGCTGTTTCGGCCTGGCGGTGCTGGGGTTCGCTGAATGGCTCAACGGCCACGCCGGCCCCGGGATTCTGCTCGCGGTGCTGGTCGAGTTCGCGCTGGGCCTTGGCTTCTTGCAGGCCCGGCGCGTGACGGTCGAACTGGGTGAAACAGTCGGTTAGACGACTCGGGATCGCGGCACTGAATGATGGGTTGCCGTTTGTTGCGCAAGATCCGAGCGCAACCCGGCGATCAGGCCGTTGATTTCCCGACAGCTGTTCAAATGACTGGCATCGATGCCACTCACCTGCAGCTCAACCTGATCGGTCTGGTGATCGCCATACACCTTGACTGTCATCGACAAATCCGGTGACAGCGTGCACTGGCAGCGTTTCGGCAGAAAGCTGCTTTCAATGATGTTGCGGAGTTCCAAGGCAGACAGAAACATGGCGAAACCTCTCCTTACTGTGAGACTGCCAATCAAGTATTCACGTCGACCGTTGCCACGCTTCCCACGGGTGTGTCCCCGCTGAATCCTTGGGTTGTGACAAGCGGCTGTACTGCGAAATGCCCATTGGAGTGTAGGCGCCCGAACTCGGTGCGCTGCACCAGATCAACGCACAAAACGTGCCTTTCATCGGGTCGCTTTCACCTCCTTGCAAATCAATGGCTTGGCAAAAAAGCAGGCAACTGGCCAGTTGCAAAATGCAAGATCCGGTCGTGCAGGCACTGCAATTTGCAAGCGGCTGGCGGTTTGCATTCGTCACCCATGGCAGTGAGAATGCCCGTCAACCAACGTACACCCGCCAGGAGGCTTCAATGGGAAATTTCACTGTTTACGCGACCGCCGGCCTGATGCTCGCCAGCCTGTCCACCCTCACCCACGCCGCCAAACTTGAAGACACCGCGCCTTATCCGAAGGCCGAAGCGGGCTTCACTCGCCAAGTCATCCACCTGCCGCAGCAGGCTCAGGAAGAAAACTTCAAAGTCGAAATCCTCGCTGGCAAGACCCTCGAAGTCGACTGCAACCGCCAACGCCTGGGCGGCACCCTCGAAGAGAAAAACCTCGAAGGCTGGGGTTATCCGTTCTACCGCCTGGAAAAAGTCAGCGGCCCGATGAGCACGCTGATGGCCTGCCCGCCCGGCACCCAGAAAAAACGCGCATTCGTGCCGGTGATCGGTGAAGGCTTTACCGTGCGCTACAACAGCAAACTGCCGATCGTGGTTTACGCACCGCAGGACGTCCAAGTGCGATTTCGTATATGGTCGGCCTCGGACAAGATTGGCGTGGCAATACCTGAATAATCTGCAAAGGAGCCGCAGCCTTGATTACCTGCCACGTCAGATACGTGATTGACCCCTATCAGTTGGACGCATTCGAGGCCTACGCCAAGACCTGGCTCGGCATCGTCGAACGGTTGGGAGGAACGCATCATGGTTACTTCCTGCCCTCGGAAGGCGCGAGCAATCTCGCGTATTGCCTGTTCAGTTTCCCGTCGCTGGCGGATTACGAAAGTTATCGCCACGTCGCTCTTACCGACCCGGAAAGCACGGCACTGGTGGCCGATCTGGTCGAAAAGAAGTTCATCATCAGCTACGAGCGCAGTTTTCTACGCCCACTGCTGCCCTGAACGCTTCAACGCCGTTGGCAACTGCCAACGGCAGGATCGCAAACGCTCGGCCCCGGTCATTTCGCCAGACGCCTGAGCCCGAACAGCATCCCGCCCGCTCCCAGCAGCATCGCCGCCAGGAACAACGGGTACGACACCCACCACGGCGTGCCGGCGGTCATCATGCTGAACTCCGACATGCCGCCGATGCTCGCAATCAGATTGAGCGGCAGGAACACCACGTTGATCAGCGTCAGTTTGCGCAGCAGGTTGTTCATGCTGTTGTTCATCAGGTTGCCCCGGGCGTCGATCAGCCCGGAGAACACCGTCGAATAGATTTCCGCCTGCTTGTAGCACTGGTTGTTTTCGATGATCAGGTCGTCGATCAGGCCGATGGCTTCGCTGCCAAAATGCTGTTTTTCCGCGTGATTGCGCAGCCGCGTGAGCACCGCGCCGTTGCTGTGCAGGGCGTTGATGTAATAGATCAGGCTTTCGCTGAGATTGAACATCTGCACCAGATGCTGGTTTTGCATCGAGGCGTTGAATTTCTGCTGCAACTCCCGGGCGACCAGTTTGATCACCTTCAGATGCCCGAGGTAGTGATGGATGTTGTTGAAAAGCAGGTCCAGCAACACATCCAGCGGCGTGTTCAATGGCTGGCGTGTGCCGACGCCGTGCAGCGGCGTGTCGTCGGTCGCGATCACCAGCAACTGGCCCGGCGAGAACAGCAAGCCGCAGGACGAAACCTCAAAGGCCAGGCTGCCACCGCCGGAATAGTTCTCCGGGCGTTTCCAGATCAGGAACAAGTGATCGGGGTGAAACTCGATCCGTGACACCTCGTCCGGGTCGAGCGCCGAAGCCAGCGCATGTTCATCTAGTTTGAAGTGACTGTGCAGCAAGTCGCGCTCGGCGGCGTCGGGATCGCTGAACAGCATCACCTCGGCGTCCAGCCGCTCGACCCGCTGCAACCCGCCGTGATTCAGTGCAAAGCTGTTGATCATCGGCCGGTCACCAGGCCTGACCGCGGCGTTTCAGCTCAAGACGCCGCACGAACTCTTCCAGTACCAGCGAATACAGGTCGTCCTGCAGGTAGGCGTCTTCGATGCCGGCGTCGAGGTTCGGGTTGTCGTTGACCTCGATCACCACCACCTTGTCGCCGGCCTGTTTCAAATCGACGCCGTAAAGTCCGTCGCCGATCAGGTTGGCGGTCTTCACCGCCAGTTCCACCACCGCGCGCGGCGCTTCGTGGATCGCCAGCGTGCGGCATTCGCCGTTGACGTCCTGGCCCTTGGCCTTGTGGTTGTAGATCTGCCAATGGCCCTTGGACATGAAGTACTGGCAGGCAAAGATCGGTTTGCGGTTGAGCACGCCAATGCGCCAGTCGTACTCGGTGTAGAAAAACTCCTGAGCCAGCAACAGCACCGAGTGTTCGAACAGCTCGGCGGTGGCTTCCAGCAAAGCCTGCTGGCTCTCGACCTTGATCACGCCTCGGGAGAAGCAACCATCAGGGATCTTCAGCACCAATGGAAAACCGAGGCGTTCGCCGACCCTTTCGAAGTCTTCGGGTCGCTCCTTGTAGAGAATTTCCGTCGCCGGCATGCCCAGTTGATGGCTGTTGAGCAAGTCAGTGAGGTAGACCTTGTTGGTGCAGCGCAGGATCGACGTCGGGTCGTCCATCACCACCAGCCCTTCACTTTCGGCTTTCTTGGCGAAGCGATAAGTGTGGTTGTCGACGCTGGTGGTCTCGCGGATCAGCAGGCCGTCGTACTCGGCCAGCCTTGCGTAATCCTTGCGCTCAATCAGCTCGACATCGATGCCCATGCCCTTGCCGACCCGCACGAAGTTTTCCAGCGCGCGGGCATTGGACGGTGGCAAGGCTTCCTGCGGATCATGCAGGATAGCCAGGTCATAACGCGCCACTTGCGGCGAACGCGGAACACGCCAGATTTTGCGACTGAAGCCGTCCAGCGCATTGGCAAACTGATCTTCCTGATCGTCGCGTAACTTGTGCAAGGCCCCGGACTTAATACCTTCGATGTGCCAACCGTTAGTTCGACGAAACTCAACTAACAGAATCGGACATGGAAATACTTCAAACAATTGCCGGGCCAGATCCTGCAACGGCTCTATATGGGTTCTGCCGAAATAAAGTGTCAGCGTAAAACCTTCGGTGTCGCTGTAGAGATGATGGCTGAGGGCTTTTTCCAGGGTTTTATCCAGATCATCCAGCGCCAACCCGTAAAGGGATTTTCGGGTCAGTTCACTGATGGTGCGCACCGACGGAATCACCTTGTGCCCGCGGGCCTCAGCCAGCAGCGAGCAGTAGTAGCCGTGGCCCAGGTACTTGTAGCTGCGGCACAGGTTGATCACCTGCACCCGTTTTCCCGGCTCGCTGTCGGGAGGTTGTTCGAGGTATTCCTGCGCCGTCAGAATGTCTTCGCTGGGGAAGTACGAGGCCCAGTCTTCCTTGCGTTCGACGATGATCAACACTTGACTGGATGTTCTGATCTGCGGTTTTAAATAAGTTGCCGGTGGCAAACTTTGACTGGATACTTCGCGCCAATGACCCTGTACCGCTGACATAGAAATTGATCCGTTGGAGAACAAGACCTTTTCTATTAAGCACGAAATTTTTCGAAAGTCCCGTTTCGTTACGCAACTTTTACGGTGGTCATATGAATGCTGTTTTTCGCTTGGCGGTCGTTGATGATTTGCCAGCGTTGCTGACGCTGGAGATGCACTGTTTCACCACGGACCGGCTCACCCGCCGCAGTTTTCAATGGATGATCACCCGGGCCCACGGGCAATTGTGGGTGGCCGAACGCGAGGGTCAACTGGCCGGTTATGCGCTGGTGTTGTTTCATCGCGGCACCTCACTGGCCCGGCTGTATTCGATTGCGATTGCCCCCGAGGCGCGCGGCGGTGGTCTGGGCAAGCAATTGCTGCAACGGATCGAGGCCTGTGCGCTTGAGCACGACTGCGCCTATCTGCGGCTGGAAGTGCGCACTGACAATCCGGCCGCCATCGCCCTGTACGAGCGCAACGGCTACCGGCGCTTTGCGCTGATCCACGACTACTACGAGGATCACGCCGACGCGCTGCGTCTGGAGAAACGCATTCTCCAGCACCGCGACTCACGCAACATCAAGGTCCCCTATTACCGACAAACCACCGATTTCACTTGCGGCCCGGCCTGCCTGCTGATGGCCATGGGCGCGTTGCAGGCCGATCGTTTGCTGGAGCGGCGCGAGGAATTGCAGTTGTGGCGCGAGGCAACCACGGTGTTCATGACCGCCGGCCATGGCGGCTGCAGCCCGCAAGGCCTGGCATTGGCGGCGTGGCGCCGGGGTTTCAAAGTGCGTTTGCAACTGAGCATGAGCGGGCCGCTGTTTCTCGACGGCGTGCGCGATGCGCATAAAAAAGACGTCATGCGCCTGGTGCATGACGAGTTCATGGCGCAACTGAACGACACCGATGTCGATCAATCCATTGGCGTAACGATGGACGTACCCGCACTGCTGGCCAACGGTGGCCAGCCTCTGGTGCTGATCAGCAGCTATCGCCTGACCCGCTCGAAGTCGCCGCACTGGGTGATCGTTACCGATTGCGACGAAGACTTCGTCTACCTGCACGACCCGGATGTTGACCACAGCCAGCATCGCCAGCCCATGGATTGCCAGCACGTGCCGGTCAGCCATGGGGAGTTCGAGAAAATGTGCCGCTTCGGTCGTGGCAAATTGCGGGCGGCGGTGGTGCTCTACGCCCGGACTACTTGAGTCCGACCTTGTACAGCGAACCGTCGGACTCATCCGTCAGCACATACAGGTAACCGTCCGGCCCTTGGCGTACATCACGGATCCGCTGTTTCAGTTCGCCGAGCAAGCGTTCTTCATGCACCACCTTGTCGCCGTCGAACTGCAAGCGGATCAGCTCCTGCGTCACCAGCGCACCGATGAACAGATTGTGCTGCCACGGCTTGAATCGATCGGCATCGTAAAAAGCCATACCGGTGACGCCCGGGGATTTTTCCCAGACATGGTGCGGCCCGACCGTGCCTTCGGCGGTTTTGCCCTTGGCTTCCGGGATCGGTTGCATGGAGTAGTTGATGCCGTGGGTCGCCAACGGCCAGCCGTAGTTCTTGCCGCGCTCGATGATGTTCACTTCATCGCCGCCGCGCGGGCCGTGTTCGTTTTCCCACAAGGTGCCGGTCCATGGATTGAGCGCGGCGCCCTGGGGATTGCGGTGGCCGTAGGACCAGATTTCCGGTCGTACGCCGGACTGACCGACAAAGGGATTGTCATCGGGCACCTTGCCGTCGGGGTAGATACGCACGACCTTGCCTTGCAGCTTGTCCAGATCCTGTGCGGTCGGGCGGTCGTTGTTTTCGCCCAAAGTGATGAACAGATAACCGTCCCGATCGAACACCAGTCGCGAACCGAAGTGGTTGCCGACCGACAGCTTTGGCTCCTGGCGGAAAATCACCTGGAAGTCCTTCAGGGTTTTCAGGTCGTCCGACAGGCGCCCGCGCCCCACCGCCGTTCCTGCCTTGTCACCCGCACCGCCGCCCTCGGCGTAAGACAGGTATACAAGGCGATCCTGTTTGAAATCCGGTGAAAGCACCACGTCAAGTAATCCGCCCTGCCCCTTGGCCCAGACGTCCGGCACACCGGTGATCGGCGCAGACAGCTTGCCGACGCCATCCACCACTCGCAGGTTGCCGGGGCGCTCAGTCACCAGCATGCCCTGGCGATCCGGCAGGAAAGCCAAGGCCCATGGGTGCTCAAGACCTTGGGTAATCGTTGTGACTTCGAGGGTGCCCTGCTCGCTTTGCAACGCTTTGGGAGCGGCGGCGAACGCTGGTGCGGCGATCAATGCACTGGCACACAAGCCGGCCAGAAGGGTTTTACGCAACATGAACGATTCCTTTTGTTCGTTTGAAGGGCTGACAGAAACGGTTCTGCCATTCAACGGTTGCTCCCGCTGTTACGGGCTGGAGGATTGGGAATGAAGGTCGGTGGCTTGCTCGGGACCGAGCGCAGCGGCTGGCCATTGCCGATGCCGCGATTTTCCAGGGTCGGCGGACGCGGCACGGGGACGGTGTTCGGCCCGCGAACGGGCGGAGTGCTGGGCTGAGTGCCCTGCATGCTGTTGGGGTTCGCGCGGTGGATCGGGCTGTTGTAGGGATTGTTGCTGTTGCCGGTCGGACTTTGTGCCAGCAACAGCGATGTATGGCTTATTGCGCCATCGGCGTGAACCAGCCCGCCACTGAGGGCGAGCAACGCAATGCCAAGCAGGAAACGGTTCATGAACGGCCTCTTTCGGTGCGCAGGGACTAGAGCCTTCGAGTCCACGCTACGCCGTGGGTTCGCATTTGTTAACCCGTCACCGCTAAACAAGATGTAACACGGCTTGACCTGACGTTTAGCGGCACCCAGCAAACAACGGAAACTTTTACGCCGGGCCACGGGTCACCCGAACATCACTCGGAGAACAGCACATGGCTCGGGCAATCTGGAAAGGCGCAATCAGTTTCGGTCTGGTACACATCCCCGTGGCACTGGTCTCGGCGACGTCATCCCAGGGCGTCGACTTTGACTGGCTCGACAGCCGCAGCATGGACCCGGTCGGCTATAAACGAGTCAACAAGGTTACTGGCAAGGAAGTCACCAAAGAGCACATCGTTAAAGGCGTGCAGTACGAAAAGGGCCGCTATGTGGTGCTCAGCGAGGAAGAAATCCGTTCGGCGCACCCGGTTTCGACCCAGACCATCGACATTTTCGCCTTCGTCGACAGTGACCAGATCCCGTTGCAGAACATCGACACGCCTTATTACCTGGCCCCGGACAAGCGCGGCGGCAAGGTCTACGCCTTGCTGCGTGAGACCCTGAGCAAAACCAAAAAAGTCGCCCTCGCCCGCGTCGTTTTACACACCCGCCAATACCTGGCAGCGTTGATGCCTCTGGAGTCGGCGCTGGTGCTGGTGAAGCTGCGCTGGCCGCAGGAGGTACGCAGCCTCGACGAACTTGAGCTGGGCAGCGAAGTGACCAAGCCGCAACTGGCCAAGGGCGAGCTGGACATGGCCAAACGGCTGGTGGAAGACATGACAGCGGACTGGACGCCCGAGGATTACAACGACGAGTTCGAAGACAAGATTATGGCGCTGGTGGACAAGAAGGCCCATGAAGGCAAGATCGAAGACGTTGAAACCGTTTCCGCAGAAGAAGAGCGCAAATCGGCTGATGTGATCGACTTGACCGAACTGCTCAAGCGCAGCCTCGGCGGGAAAGCCCCGGCGAAACCGGCGAAGAAGACCGCCAGTAAGGCAGCGCCGGCGAAGAAGGCCAAAAAAGCCTCGTAAAAAGTGAATCGGGCGACTGTCTTGCAACAGTCGCCCGATTCGTCAGATCAAAATGAAGACCGCCAGCAAACCGCCGAAGATCGCCCACTTTTCCATGTAGTAGAGCTTGCGATTGCGTTTTTTCAGCTCTTTGCCGCGCAGGCGAATCTTGTAGATCCTGGTGAACAACCGGTTGATGCCACCGGTGCGGTCACCCGCATCGTTCGGCGCACCCGCCGCCGACATCACGGTACGGCTGAACCAGCCATTGAACGCCGCCGCCCAGCGATACTTCATCGGACGCTCAACGTCACAGAACAGAATGATCCGGTTCTGATCCGTAGTGTTTTCCGCGTAATGAATAAAGGTCTCGTCAAACATCACTGCTTCGCCATCACGCCAGTGATAGTTCTCGCCATCGACGTTGATGTAGCAACCGGCGTCGTTCGGCGTTTCCAGGCCAAGGTGATAGCGGTACGAACCGGCATACGGATCGCGGTGACGCACCAATTTAGAGCCCGGCGGCAACTCGGCAAACATCGCAGCCTTGATCGAGCCGATGCTTTGCACCAGCTCAGTGGTGCGTGGGCACAGTTGCAGCGCCGACGGGTGGCTGTCGCCGTACCACTTCAGGTAGAAACGCTTCCAGCCGGTCTTGAAGAACGAGTTGAAACCGACATCGTCGTATTGGTTTGAGCGCTTGATTTCGCCGGCACGCAGCAGGTTGCGGCCTTCTTCACGGATTTCTTCCCAGTGTGTCTGCAACGGAGTCAGATCGGGGAAATCCTTCGGATCGAGGTACGGCGTGTTGGGCTTTTTCGAGAACAGATAAAGGAAGCAGTTGATCGGTGCCAGAAACGAAGAGTGATCGCTCAGTTGACGACCGAGTTTGTGTCGTACGCGCCCGCGCAAGTGCACGTATGCAATGGAAATGACATATACAGCGGCAATGATGAGTTTCACGGAAATCGTCACACGTCAGAAGTGAACAAACTGCGCGCCTTTCGGGCTGTGGCCCAAGGTCTGTGGCAGTGGTCTGAAATCAAAAAAAAACGTCCCGATGGCGCATCCTTGAGCCCATGCCGGACAAGGCACTGGGTGAGTAGATGGCATTTTAGCCACAGTTTGTAACCAATAGTGAACCTTCATCTGTGAAAAACTGTCTCGCGATTGCTCCAAACGGCAATCGGAATGTCAGCGCCCTATCGTTTAAAGAGCCAGACCAGTACAATCGCCGCCAAACTTTACGCGCCCCCTTGGTTGATGACGGGATAGTCCCGCCTCAGCGCACTTCGACTCGGGCCAAGCGCTCCGGCTGCACCCTCGCTACTCAGCACGCTTCGCAGGAAAAACCTTTGATTTCTACAGCTAACATCACCATGCAGTTCGGCGCCAAGCCGCTGTTTGAAAACGTTTCGGTCAAATTCAACGGCGGCAACCGCTACGGCCTGATCGGCGCCAACGGTTGCGGCAAGTCGACCTTCATGAAAATCCTCGGCGGCGACCTTGAGCCGTCCGGCGGCCAGGTCATGCTCGAGCCCAACGTACGCCTGGGTAAATTGCGCCAGGATCAGTTCGCCTACGAAGAATTCACCGTGATCGACACCGTGATCATGGGCCACGAAGAGCTGTGGAAGGTCAAGGCCGAGCGCGACCGCATCTACTCGCTGCCGGAAATGAGCGAAGAAGACGGCATGGCCGTGGCCGAGCTGGAAACCGAATTCGCCGAGATGGACGGCTACACCGCCGAATCCCGCGCCGGTGAACTGCTGCTGGGTCTGGGCATTCCGCTGGAGCAGCATTTCGGCCCGATGACCGAAGTTGCGCCGGGCTGGAAGCTGCGTGTTCTGTTGGCTCAGGCCCTGTTCTCCGATCCGGAAGTGCTGCTGCTCGACGAACCGACCAACCACCTGGACATCAACACCATCCGCTGGCTGGAAACGATTTTGACGGCGCGTAACAGCACCATGATCATCATTTCCCACGACCGTCACTTCCTGAACAGCGTCTGCACCCACATGGCCGACCTGGACTACGGCGAGCTGCGCCTGTTCCCGGGCAACTACGACGAGTACATGACCGCGGCGACCCAGTCCCGCGAGCAACTGCTGTCGGACAACGCCAAGAAGAAAGCCCAGATCGCCGAACTGCAAACGTTCGTCAGCCGCTTCTCGGCCAACGCCTCGAAAGCCAAGCAGGCCACTTCCCGCGCCAAGCAGATCGACAAGATCCAGCTGGCCGAGGTCAAGCCATCGAGCCGCGTGAGCCCGTTCATCCGTTTCGAACAGACCAAGAAGCTGCACCGCCAGGCCGTGACCATCGAGCAGATGTCCAAGGGCTTCGACGGCAAGACTCTGTTCAAAAACTTCAGCTTTACCGTTGAAGCCGGCGAGCGCGTGGCGATCATCGGCCCGAACGGTATCGGCAAGACCACCCTGCTGCGCACGCTGATGGGCGAACTGACCCCGGACGCAGGTTCGGTGAAGTGGACTGAAAGTGCGGAGCTGGGCTACTACGCTCAGGACCACGCCCACGACTTCGAAGACGACGTCAGCCTGTTCGACTGGATGGGTCAGTGGACTCAGGGCGAGCAAGTGATCCGTGGCACCCTGGGCCGCATGCTGTTCTCCAACGACGAGATCCTCAAGTCGGTGAAGGTGATTTCCGGTGGTGAGCAAGGTCGCATGCTGTTCGGCAAGTTGATCCTGCAAAAGCCGAACGTGCTGGTGATGGACGAACCGACCAACCACCTGGACATGGAATCGATCGAGGCGCTGAACCTGGCGCTGGAAAACTACCCGGGCACGCTGATCTTCGTCAGCCACGACCGTGAGTTCGTATCGTCCCTGGCCACGCGTATCATCGAGCTGAGCCCGAACGGCGTGACCGACTTCAGCGGCACCTACGACGATTACCTGCGCAGCCAAGGCGTAGTGTTCTGAGTCGAATCGAGCGGTAAACAGAAAGCCCTGTCCTTGTGACGGGGCTTTTTTTGCGTTGAGGAAAAGATCGTTAGCCTGCTTCCTTTTAATCCAACGCCACGCCATGATGCGAACTCTCCCACCGCCGCCCGCGAACGAGTCCTCATGTCTGCGCAGCAACAGCCACCGCAAAGTTCTTTGGCGATCACCTTGCAGATCGTGTCCATCGTTTTCTATACCTTCATAGCCTTCCTCTGCATCGGCCTGCCGATTGCGGTGCTGCCCGGCTACGTGCACGAACAACTGGGTTTCAGTGCCGTGATCGCGGGTCTGGTGATCGGTTCACAATACCTGGCCACCCTGCTCAGCCGGCCGATGGCCGGACGGATGTCGGACACCGTCGGCACCAAACGGGCGATTGTGTATGGCTTGTCGGGGATTGTGCTCAGCGGTGTGCTGACGCTTATTTCGACGCTGCTGCAGAGCTTGCCGCTGTTGAGCCTGTCGATCCTGATTGTCGGTCGCCTGCTGCTGGGGATCGCCCAAGGCCTGATTGGCGTCGGCACCATCAGTTGGTGCATGGGCCAGGTCGGTGCCGAACACACCGCGCGCTCGATTTCCTGGAACGGCATCGCGTCTTACGGCGCGATTGCCATCGGCGCGCCTCTGGGCGTGGTGATGGTCGCCGATTATGGTTTCGAGAGCCTGGGCATTGTGTTGTCACTGCTCGCGGCCGGCGCCTTGCTGCTGATCCGTAACAAACCGTCAGTGCCGGTGGTGCGCGGTGAACGGCTGCCGTTCTGGGCGGTGTTCGGGCGGATTGCGCCGTTCGGCGCCAGCCTGAGCCTGGCGTCGATTGGCTACGGCACGCTGACCACTTTCATCACCCTGTATTACCTCAATCGCGGCTGGACCGGCGCTGCGTACTGCCTGACCGTGTTCGGCGTATGTTTCATTCTGTCGCGGCTGCTGTTCATTTCGGCCATCGGCCGTTTCGGCGGATTCACCTCGGCGATTGCCTGCATGACCATCGAAACCGTCGGCCTGGTACTGCTGTGGCTGGCGCCTTCGACCGCGTATGCCTTGATCGGCGCCGGTCTGGCAGGATTCGGCCTGTCGCTGGTGTACCCGGCGCTGGGTGTCGAGGCGATCAAGCAAGTGCCCAACTCCAGTCGCGGCGCCGGATTGAGTGCCTATGCGGTGTTCTTCGATCTGGCGCTGGCGATTGCCGGGCCGTTGATGGGTGCGGTGGCGCTGAACCTGGGTTATTCGTGGATTTTCTTCAGTGCGGCCATGCTGTCCGTGACCGGACTGGCGTTGACCCTGCTGCTCAAGCGCCGGGCCATGGCGTAAGCGCTCACTGATCCGCCGTCTGCATCCCCGCGCGGGTCGGCCTGCCCAAGGCATGGGAGAAGAACCGCCCGGCCTCGGAAATCAGGTTGCGGTGGATGTCTTCGCGGTCCACGCCATCGGCATCGGTGCACAGGGCCGGCATCGCACGAATCTGTTCCTCATTGCATGGCGCCATGAACACGAAGTGCCCTGCCCCAGCCAGCAATTTGAAATCCGGTGCCGTTGGCAGTTTGCGCGCCAGAGCGGCGGCGTTTTTGTCGAAAGCCACCAGTTTGTCGCCGTCGCCGCTGTAGAGCAGCACCGGCACATGCACATCGGCCAGCGTATGGCGACCGAACTTCAGGCTCAGCGGCGCCATCAGCAGCAACGCATGCACGCGCGGATCGGCCACCGGTTGCAGATCGTCGCGGTCAACAATCAACTCGCCCTGGGTGTTGCAGGCGTCGCGGTCGTCCGGGCGTTCCTGGCAATAACGGCGCAGACGATCCAGATCCGGCTGCGCGCCGGACAGAATCAACGCCGTTTCGCCACCCGCCGAATAGCCGATCACGCCAACCTGTTCGGCGTTCACGTACGGCGCGAGCATGCGGTCGCCCAACGTCGCGGTAATCGCTTCGGAAATCTGGATCGGCCGGCCATAGAGATTGCTCAACGTGCCGAGGCGGCTGTGATCCCTGGAGTTGTCGCCGGGGTGAATCACCGCCACCACCACAAAGCCCTTGCGTGCCAATGACGTGGCCAGATCGTGCAGCGCCAGTGGCGTGCCGGTGTTGCCGTGGGACAGCATCAGCATCGGGAAACGGCCGATGGCGACTTTGGTGTCTTCGCCGGCCTCGACCGAATAGCCTTCGAGCAGGCTCATGTGTTCGCGGTCGCTGGAGGGATAGAACGCGATGGCGCGCATCGGTTGCAGGTCGAGCGGGTCGAGGAACGTCATCTCGTGATAACCGACGCTCCAGCGCGGATGTTGGCCAGGCGCAGCGTGCACTGAATTCAGGCTGCCGAGCAGGCAAATCAGTAACGCTGCACAAAGACGCATCATGGGATGCCCCACCCTGTTGTTACTCAATCGAAAGATCCGTGGTGTCCGACGCCCGAAATCCCGAGGCTGGGTGATCCGGCGCGGCGTTGCACTCAGACGTTGATCATCGGACTGCATAACCCGGGCCAGATTATGTAACAGTCAGAAACAAAAAACTCCGTACCTGGCCCTTGCAGAACCAGAATACAGAGTTTTTTGGAGTTTTCCTGAACAGCAGCTGTTCTTTACGCAAGCCTTACGCGGCGGCGAACAACTGCTCGTCGATTTTTGCTTGAGCAGCGCTCATGGCGTTGTTGCGTACTTCTTCGCCATAGGCCAGGCCTTCGGCACGAACCACTTCGATGTCGGTGATGCCGAGGAAGCCGAAGACCAGTTTCAGATAGTCTTCGTGGGCCACACCCGAAGCCTGTCCGGCGTGGATGCCGCCAGCGGTGGACACGATCACCACTTTCTTGCCACCGCACAGGCCTTCAGGGCCGGCTTCGGTGTAATGGAAGGTCTGGCCGGCGACGGCGATGCGGTCGATCCAGGCTTTGAGCTGGGTCGGCACGGTGAAGTTGTACATCGGGGCAGCGACGACGATGGCGTCGGCGGCGATGAATTCGGCCAGGGTGGTGGCGCTCAGTTCGGCTTCGTGCTGTTGTGCGGCGTTGCGCAGTTCAGCGGCGGTGCCGGCGGCAACCAGAGTGGTCGACGAGAAGTGGCTGATGGCGTCGGCGGCCAGGTCGCGGTAAGTCACGACAGCGCTTGGCTCGGCAGCTTGCCAGGCTTTAGTGACTTGACTGCTCAGCTGACGGGAAGCGGAATTGTCGCCCAGAATGCTCGAATCGATGTGCAGCAGTTTCATGTGGAATCTCCTGGAATGAATCGCCGGTGGCGACGGAATGGAGACAATCCTACCGACGAAACCAATAGCTGATTAGACGGCAACAATGCGATAGTTTGTCCCACTGATAGAACAGTCGGACTTCCAGATGCAAGACCTCAACGATCTCTACTATTTCGCCAAAGTGGTGGAGGCCGGCGGATTCGCCGCCGCCGGCCGCCTGCTCGGCATCCCCAAATCACGGCTTTCGCGGCGCATCGCCGAGCTGGAAGAGCGCCTCGGCGCACGTTTGCTGCAGCGCACCACTCGCCAACTGAAGCTGACGGCGGTCGGTGAGCGTTACCTGCGCCACTGTCAGGCAATGCTGCTGGAAGCGGAAATGGCTGATGAAACGGTGGCCAGCATGTCCAGCGAGCCTCGCGGACGCTTGCGAGTGTCAAGCCCCACCGGATTGGCCCATGAAATGTTGCCGGTGGTGATCAGCAATTTCCTTGGCAAGTACCCTCAGGTGCAACTGGAGGTCACCTTGATCAATCGCCGGGTCGACCTGATTACCGAAGGCATCGACGTGGCCCTGCGCGTGCGCGAACACGGCGATGAAGAACCGATGCTGGTGACCCGCCGCTTGCGTCAGGCGCAAATGGTGGTGGTGGCGAGCCCTTCCTTTGTCCGGGGTCTGGAAATCAATCATCCGCAGGACTTGAAAAACCTGCCGGTGCTGGGCGCTCTGGAGGCCGATCGCATGGTGCATGTGCGCCTACTTGATCAGCACGGCAAGAGTTGTGATCTGGCGCTGGAAGCCCGCCTGGGGATCGACGATTTCATTGTGCGCAAGGCGTGCGTGCTGGCCGGCCAGGGTTTCACCCTGTTGCCGATGATGTATTGCGAAACGGAACTGAACAACGGCACGTTGGTGCAATTGTTGCCGGACTGGTCACTGCCCGGCGGCTGGCTGCAAGCGGTGTATCCGCATCGGCGCGGGGTGATGCCGGCGGTGCGCGCGTGGATCGATCATCTGGTCGAATCGTTCAATGCCTGTGGAGAACGGCTGTTATGAAACAAGGGAAGATGAGCGAGCAGGACGTCGCAGAGTTCTGCCTGGCCCTGCCCGGCGCCCGGGAAGACTACAAATGGGGTGGCGTGCGGGTGTTTTCGATTGCCGGCAACAAGATGTTCGCCTTACAGGGATTGCGTGGTGATTCGCTGGCGTTCAAGGTCGACAAGGATCTGTTTCTCGGTCATTGCGACCGGCCTGGCATTCACCCGGCGCCGTATCTGGCCCGGGCGCAGTGGATCATCATGCACCCGCCCTACCCGCTGGGCGCCGAGGAATTGCAAGGCTTGCTGCAGCGTTCCCATCAACTGGTGGTGAGCAAGCTGCCCAAGCGCGTGCAGGTCGGGCTGTTGCTCTAGAACAGCGCCAGCAGGTTCGAACCCAGGAACAACTGATCGACCCAGAACACCTGGTGCAACGCCACGATCATCCAGAACAGCACCTGAAAAGACACCTTGCGCGTCTTGTGCCGGAAGACCTGCTGGGCGATCAACGCACCCGGCCAGCCTCCCGCCAGTTCTACCGCGTGCAGGATGTTTTCCGGTGTGCGCCAGGCGTCGGCCCGCGCCTTGCGCTTGTCCGCCCAGTACAGAAAAAACGCCAGCACGCTGACCAGCCCGTAAGCCGTCAGCGGCACCAGAGAAATCCCGCGCAGCCACATCGACAACGAGCCGAACAGTGGCAGCGCGCAGACGATCAGCAGCACCACCAGCTTCAATTTCAAGTGCTGGATATTGCCACCGGAAGGACCGCGATCCGGGCGGCGTGCGCGGGAGTCACTCATGGCTGGGCGGCCGTCCAGTCGACCCAGCCGAACTGCCAGGTCGCCAGAATCACCAGACCGAAAATGATCCGGTACCAGGCAAACGCCGCATAGCTGTGGCTGCCGATGAACTTGAGCAGGCCGCGCACCGCGATCATGGCGAAGATGAACGCGGTGACGAAACCGATCGCGAACACGGGAAAATCTGCCGGCACGAACAGGTCGCGATACTTGTAGCCCGAATACACTGCCGCACCAACCATGGTCGGCATCGCCAGGAAGAACGAAAACTCGGTGGCAGTCTTGCGCGACAGGCCGAACAACAGACCGCCGATGATGGTCGAGCCGGAGCGCGAAGTGCCGGGGATCATCGCCAGGCATTGAGCGAATCCGATCTTCAGCGCATCCGTCCAGCGAATGTCATCGACCGTTTCGGCGTGCACTTCATGCTGACGCTGCTCGGCCCACAACATCACGATCCCGCCCACCACCAGCGCGGCGGCCACGGTGATCGGGTTGAACAAGTAATGGTGTATCAGATCGGCGAAGATCACCCCCAGCACCACGGCGGGCAGGAAGGCGATCAGCAGGTTGGCGGTGAAACGCCGGGCACTCGGCTGGGTCGGCAAGCCGATCACCACGTCGAGGATCTTGCGGCGGAATTCCCAGACCACCGCGAGAATCGCACCGAGCTGGATGATGATGTTGAACGCCATGGCCCGCTCGCCTCCGAAATCGAGCAAGTCGGCAACAATGATCTGGTGTCCGGTACTGGAAATGGGCAAAAACTCCGTCAGCCCCTCTACAACTCCTAGAATCAGTGCCTGCAAGGCCGTCCAAAGATCCATCAATCCCCCAGAGAGCGATGCACAGAGGCATGCCCCGATAGTATTTTTTACGTTCACTGCGTTCAGCGTAGCTGGTTAAAGCTGTACCGATTCCGCACGCACAGGATCCACACGAAACAGTCAAAATTCCGTGAAAAAACAATTTGGATTCAGGTTTTTACGCGCGGGGCCGAAATCCTAACAGACAAGCCGTAATAGCGCTGCCGCGTTCTACGACTTGGGTCGCGTATGCCCGGTCACCGAAACGTGATTGGATGCTGGCGGTGGTTTATTACAAGAAAAAGAATCCGGAGTGACAGCGTTATGAACAGCTTGCGCAGTGTGTCGATCAGCCGACGCTTGTGGCTCATCTTGATTGTGGCCGTGGTCATGCTGTTGACGTTGGGCGTGTTGATGCTCAAGCAGATCCATGATGACCTCTACCATGCCAAGGCCCAGAAAACCCAGCATGTGGTGCAGACCGCCAGCGGTTTGCTGACTTACTACCAGAGCCTCGAAGCAGCAGGAACCCTGACCCGCGACGTAGCGCAGAAACAGGCGCTGACCGCGATCCGTGGCCTGCGTTATGACCAGAACGATTACTTCTGGATCAACGACCTCACGCCCGTGATGGTCATGCACCCGACCAATCCAAAGCTTGAAGGCCAGAACCTCTCGGCTATCCGCGACCCTGACGGCTTTGCGGTGTTCAACGAAATGGTCGCCATCGCCAAGGCCAAAGGTGCCGGCATGGTCAACTACCGCTGGCCCAAGCCGGGCGCCAGTGAACCGGTGGCCAAGACGTCGTACGTGAAACTGTTCGAGCCTTGGGGCTGGGTGATCGGTTCCGGCGTTTACGTCGATGACGTGCAGGCCGAGTTCCAGGGCCAGGTGATCAAGGCGTCGGTGGTAGGTCTGGTCATCGCGGTGATCATGGCGTTGCTGGTGATTCTGATTGCCCGCAGCATCGTCCGTCCGTTGCAGGAGACCGTGAACGCCATGGCCAACATCGCCAGCGGCGAAAGCGACCTGACCCGAAGTCTCGATACCCACGGCCAGGACGAAGTCACTCAGCTGGCCCATCACTTCAACGCCTTCACCGCCAAGCTGCGCCGGGTGATCGGTGACTTGCAGGTGTCCGCCAGCGCATTGGGCCAATCATCCAGCGAACTGGGCAACGACGCGGCGCAAGCGCAGCAACGCAGCCAGCAGCAGTCGCAGCAGATGGAGCTGGTGGCCACCGCCGTCAACGAAGTGACCTACGGCGTGCAGGACGTGGCGAAAAACGCCGAGCACGCTGCCAGCGAAATGCGTGACGCCGAGGCTCAGGCCCAGCAAGGCCAGGTCAACATCGACGGCAGCCTGCAGCAGATCGACAAGTTGTCAGGCACCATCGATCAGGCCGTCGAAGTGATTCGCACACTGGCGACCGAGAGCACGCAGATCGGCAGCGTGCTGGAGGTGATCCGCTCGATTGCCGAGCAGACCAACCTGCTCGCCCTCAACGCCGCCATTGAAGCAGCTCGCGCCGGTGAACAGGGTCGCGGGTTCGCGGTGGTTGCTGACGAAGTACGTCTGCTGGCTCAGCGCACACAGAAGTCCACGGCGGAAATCCAGACGATGATCGAACGCCTGCAAAATCATTCCGAGGCCGCCGTGAAGGTGATCGGCGACAGCAGCAAGGCTTCGCAACTGACCATCGAACAGGCCGGCCTGGCCAGTGCGAGCCTGAATGCCATCGGCCAGGCGCTGCGCAACCTCAATGGTCTGAACGCCTCGATTGCCAGCGCAACGCTGCAACAGGCGCACGTGGTTGAAGACATCAACCAGAACGTCACCCAGGCGGCGGGCCTGTCCCACAGCACCGCGCTGGCGGCCGAGCAGTCGAGCGTGGCCAGCGTGAAACTCGGCCAGCTCAGCGAACAACTGAACGGGCTGCTGCGCCAGTTCCGAGTCTGATCCCTGCAACAGGTGGGAACTCGTTTCCCACCTGTTTTTCGGTACAATCCGCTCCCTCTTTTATTCCTCCAAGGATCCTGCATGTCCGGGCTAGAACTGTTTGCCGCCGCCCTCGGCGTGATCGCCGTGTGGCTCACGGTCAAACAGAATCCGTGGTGCTGGCCGATCGGGCTGGTCATGGTGTCGCTCTACACCTGGGTGTTCTTCGAGGTGAAACTGTATTCGGACATGCTGCTGCAGGTGGTGTATGCCGGGCTGCAAATCTATGGCTGGTGGCAATGGACCCGAGCCGGGACGATGCATGACGGGCGCGAGGTCAGTCGGCTCGACACGCGCTCGATAGTACAGGGACTGGCGATCGGCACTGTCGGCAGTCTGCTGCTGGGCGCTGCCATGGCCCATTGGACCGACGCGGCGCAACCGTGGCTCGACGCTGCGCTGACCGGTTTCAGCCTGGTCGCGCAATTCTGGATGGCCCACAAGCGTCTGCAATGCTGGGCGCTGTGGTTCGTGCTGGATGTGATCTTCGTCGGCCTGTTCCTTTATAAAGGGCTATACCTCACGGCGGCGCTGTATGCACTGTTCACCCTGATCGCGGTGCAAGGCTGGCGCGAATGGCGTGCCGACCCGGCTTTGCAACGATGAAAGTGATTGTCCTGACCGGCCCCGAGTCCACGGGCAAGAGCTGGCTGGCGGCCGGAATCCAACAGCAATTCGGCGGTTTGCGGGTGGACGAGTACGTGCGCTGGTTCATGGAGCAGAACCCTCGCGATACCTGCCTGGCCGACATCCCCGAGATCGCTCGCGGCCAGTTGCAGTGGGAAGATGCGGCACGCGCGCAGCAGCCACGCCTGCTGATTCTCGATACGCATCTGTTGAGCAACATTCTGTGGAGCCAGACCCTGTTTGACGACTGCCCACCGTGGCTGGAAAGCGAATTACTGGCCCGTCATTACGACTTGCACCTGCTGCTCTCTCCCGAACAGATCGAGTGGACGGACGATGGTCAGCGCTGCCAGCCTGACCTGGATGAACGGCTCGCGTTCTATCACGCCACTCGAACCTGGCTGCAGAAACATCATCGGCCCTTGCAGATCATTCAGGGCAACTGGGCCGAACGCCAGCAGCAAGCCTTCAAAGCGGTTCGCGACCTGCTCGCGAACTGACCCGGTTTTCGGGCTGGTTGACCCGGTGCATCCCCTGTTTTGGGGTCAAAGTGTCCGTTCCTGAAACACTCCTGCGGGTGCAAAGTGCCCGTCTCAGCGCCCTTCATCCCTTTGTCATGCGACGTGTTACGCAATTGAAACACCTGCGCGCAAACCCTTGTTCCAGAGCTTTGCAATGGCTTTAGGGCGTTGCGAAGGCAGTGACTTGTTTCAACGATGAAACAGCTTTTGTATCAGGCCTGCGCTCGTCAAACCCAACGCATTGAAATTTAAAGACATTCCAAAAGCGGCACAGCTTTCGCTCTCTCCTTCACAACGCTGAACAGGCTCAGCCCGCTGAAGAAGGAATTGCCGTCGTGGGGAATATCAATAAAGCCTTCACCTGCCTTCTGCTGATCGGATCAGCTGCCAGCACTTTCCTCAGTTTCAACGTTCAGGCCGAAGGCAATGGCGTGATCGTGCTCAATCGTGACGTCCAGCCGATCCCGATCGGCCGCAGCGGCGGCAAAGACCCGTACCCCACCACCGTCAATGCCAATCCTTCGGGCCGCATCGGTCAAGCAATGACCAGCACCGAACTCAACGACGGTGAATTTGCCAGTGTAGCCAGCGGATCCTCGATTCGCGGAAATATCACCACCCCGACTTCGAACATCCCCGGCATGAACACTGTGACCAATCCGAATGGCTTGCCTGGTATGGGAGGCGGCCACGGCGGCGGTGCCGGCGGCTCGATCTCCAATACCGTCAACCGTGCCATGAGCTCCGGTCTTGCCCCTCTGACTCGCATGGCTGGAGGTCAATAAATGAATCGCTCCCTGCTCCTGCTCGCCCTCCTCGGCTGCGCCAGCGCAATGGCTGACCCGAGTTCCGTGAACAACGCGAACATTCAGGAAACCGGCATCCAGTACCGCGGCAACTACAACGTCAACCAGGCGGCCGGCGACCAGATGCAACAAACCAACACCAAAGCGATCGCCATCGGCACCAGTGCCAGCGCGACCACGAGTGTCATTCAGCACATCAATACGCCCGCCGACCGCACTGGCAATGCCAGCGCCAACATTGGCGGCAACTCTTTTAGCAATGGCAACGGGATCCTGGGCGTGAACCAGGGCGCCGGGGCCAATAACCAGATGGCCAACGTGACGCGCGTCAGCATCAGTGCTGCCCCGCAGAGCGTTGACGATAGCGCCCTTTCTCAACAGAACGTGGCGTTGTTACCGAGCTCAGGAGCAACTGGTACCCCCGGCAGTCGCCAGGTCACGACAAGTGATCAGGCCTTCACCGGCAGTCGCGGGGTAATCCAGGTGAACCAGAGTGCCGGGGTGGGGAACCGAATGGCTAACACCCTGAGCATCCGGGTCGCTGACTGACCCAAACAAGAAGCAGTGCAATTAGAAAGTACCAACACTTAACCAACTAATAAGCACGACGGAGAAACACCATGAAACCTACAATGGCCCTCAAACCACTGGTTTTCGCACTCGCAGCAGTGATGGCAATCGCAGCACAGGCAGGCGGTCGTGATGATAATCACGGTCATGGTAACGGGCATGGCAACCATGAACCAAAAGGCCCAACCCTGGAACAACTGCTGCAAATCGGCGCTGGCGCCGGGGCTGCAGTGCTCGACACTCAAAACAGCGATGGCAACCTGGTTGGCAACCAAGGCACCAAGAATGATGCCAACGTCAACAACTCTGCCAATGGCACCAACGGCAACGTTGGCATGAACAACACCGCCGGCGATGGCAACCAGCAAGACAACGCCGCCGCTCTGGCCACTGCCGACGAAAGCTTCATCTTCGGCTCTGCGGTGTCTGTTTCCAGCGCAACTCAGGTCAACAACAACAACGCTGTTGCCAACTACTCCACCACCAACAACGCCAACCTCAACAACGTGGGTAACGGCGGTTCCGGCAACATTGGCGTGAACAACAGTGCCGGCAACTTCAACCAACAGAAAAACAACCTGGCAATTGCTGTATCGGGTGGTCGTGTAGCTAACGCCGCTGCTGCTGCGAACCAAAGCTCCACTGGCCTGACTGTGGCCAACAATGGCACTCAAACCTACAAAAAAGATACCCTCACCGGCACTGTCAACGCTGTCGGCGCCTTCGTGGCCGCAGGCACTGCAACCACCAAAGATGATGATCACGGTCACGGCGGTGGCGGCTATGGCAACAACGACCGGGGCCATGGCGGTAACGGCGGCGGCAAAGATCAGAAATCTGACTTCGTAGCCGTGGGCGTATTCGGCCTGGCAGGTGTGACCACTCAACAAGTGATGACCCCTGATGGCTGGAAAAACCCTGTGACCAACAACGCTTCCATCTCCAATGTTGGTAACAACTTCTCGGGTAACGCTGGTTACAACAACGCCGCTGGCGTTAGCAACCAACAAAGCAATACGCTGTCCATCGCCGCAGGTTGCAAATCCTGCATGTAATCGCGATCGAAACGAAAGCCCCGGAAACGGGGCTTTTCCTCAGTCCGCAAAGGCGTATCGATCATGCGTAAGACTGCCCTTCTCGCTCTGCTTTGCTTCTGTGGCCTGACCCAGGCTGCCCAGATGCCGGTTGCTGCCTTGCCGGGCGGCACGCTTGTCTACAAGAACGTGCAAAGCATTCGTGAGCGCAAGTTTGCCGACATCGTCGAACAGAAAACCGACTTCAGTTGCGGCGCCGCCGCACTGGCGACGGTATTGCGCCAGGCTTATTGGCTCGACGTCGATGAAGAGCACATCATCAAAGGCATGCTGGTCAACGCTGACCAGGACCTTGTCCGTACTCAAGGTTTCTCCATGCTCGACATGAAGCGCTACATAGAAAGCATCGGCATGCGCGCCAGGGGCTACAAGATTCCCCGGGAAAAACTCGACGCAGTCACGATCCCGGTGGTGGTACTGATGGAAATTCGCGGCTACAAGCATTTCGTGGTGATGCAGCGGGCGGACAAGGATTGGGTTTACATCGGAGACCCGGTTTTAGGACACAAACGCTACTCCCATGATGACTTTGTGAAAGGTTGGAACGGCATTGTCTTTGCCATCGTCGGCCCCGGATACGACAAGACCAATGCATTACGCAGTCCTCCGACACCGCTGACGGCCAAAAACAAGCTGGATGGATTCAACCCGGTCAAAGATGCTGAATTGATGGACTTCGGGTTCATACAGAGCGACTTCTTTTAATCGCCGATTACAAGATTGGGGCTGGATGTCCCGGGAGCAGCAGATGAAAACCTCATACTGGCTGGCCGCCGCCTGCCTGGCAGCGAGCGCATCAGGCTATGCCAATGCAGGATTCAAACCCATCGAAATCAAGGACCAGGAGCTCGCAGAGCTGCGCGGTCGTTATGTCATGCCGGGGCGGATCATCAGCTTCGGCGTCGTCATGAGCAGTACCTGGCGCAACGCCAGTGGCGACCTGATCGGGGCATCGGCCACGATGCAATTGCAGGCCGCTTCGGTAAAACCTGAATTCTACGTCTCGACCATCAAGGAACACGGCAACGGCAATACCCCGGAACTGGGGACTGGCTCGGTCGTGGGTGGCGCGGGACTCAACTCCAGCCAGGGCGTAACGCAGAGTGTGCGCGCCGCTGGTGACGGCAACTCCGCCTACAACAACGTTGCGATCAACGTCAAAGAAGCCAGTCAGGCACCCGCCCTGGCGCCCGCCCAAGGCCAGGCCTTGATGGCAGGCCAGACCATTTCCGGCAGCAACGGTGCCGGCAGCGTCGCGGTTTCAGCCACAAATGGCGGTGTGCAAATGGCCATTCAGGCCTCCGGCAATCAGGGTACAGCCTTGCAACAGGTCGCCCAGGGTGGACTGTTGCAAAACACCCGTCTGCTGGGTAACGCGAACGTAGTCAACAACCTGACGCAACTCAACGTTGTCCTTAACAATAACGGCATGAGTGCCGGCGCACTGGACTGCAACCTGACTCAACTCAGGGCACTACGCAACATCGGATATTGAACTACGCTGAGTCTCGATCATTGGGCTTAAAGGGACGGCTTATTCATGTATCGATCAGTATCACTGCGTGCCGCTGTATGTTTGAGTACTCTTCTACCGGCGGCGATGCTGCAAGCAGCACCCGATGCCGACGTAGAAGCCCTGAAACAGGAACTTCTGGAGCTTAAGCAACGATACGAAGTACAACAGAAAGCCCTGGCGGTGCTCGAACAGCGGGTCCGGCAGGTCGAAGAACAACCCGCTTCTCCACCCCCAAAACGCCTGGCCAAATCGCCTTCGGACATGAAAGGCAACCGGGTCGCCACCGGCACCGGGGCTGCAGCGGCTTCGGGGGGCGCCGCTGGGGGTAGCGGCGCATCCTATGGCCAGTCACTGGCCGACGATTCGCAACCGGCACAGAGTGTGTCCAACCTGTACGACGAAGCCAGCGGTTTCTTCGGCGGCGGCAAGTTCAGCTTTGAAACCGGCGTGACCTATTCGCGCTACGACACCCGCCAGCTGATTCTCAACGGCTTCCTCGCCCTGGACTCGATTTTCCTCGGCAACATCAACCTCGACCGGATCAAGGCCGACACCTGGACCCTGGACCTGACGGGCCGCTACAACTTCGACAACCGCTGGCAGTTCGACCTGAACGTGCCGGTGGTCTACCGCGAATCGACCTATCAGTCCGGTGGCGGCAATGGCGGTGCATCCAACGTCACCACCGAACAGGACGTCAGCCGCGACCCGACTCTCGGCGACGTCAACTTCGGCATTGCGTACAAGTTCCTGGACGAGTCGGTCAACACTCCGGACGCCGTGGTTTCCTTACGGGTCAAGGCGCCTACGGGCAAGGACCCGTTCGGGATCAAGCTGCGCCAGACCGATGCCAACTCGAACCTGTTCGTGCCTGACACCTTGCCTACCGGCAACGGCGTCTGGTCGATCACCCCGGGCATCTCGCTGGTCAAGACGTTTGACCCGGCCGTGCTGTTCGGCAGTCTGTCCTACACCCACAACTTCGAGGAGTCGTTCGACGACATCAGCTCCACGGTCAACCAGAAAAACCCGGGCAAGGTTCGCATCGGCGACAGTTTCCAGATTGGTGCCGGTGTTGCCTTCGCACTGAACGAGAAGATGAGTATGTCGTTCTCCGTGTCTGACCTGGTGCAACGCAAGAGCAAGCTGAAACAGGATGGCGGGGATTGGGAATCGGTGGTGTCCAGCGACGCCAACGCCGGTTACTTCAACGTCGGCATGACCATCGCGGCCACCGACAACCTGACCATCGTGCCCAACCTGTCCATCGGCATGACGGACGATGCCCCGGACTTCTCCTTCAGCCTGAAATTCCCGTACTACTTCTAAACCGCGACAGCATGAAAAGGCCCGCTGCGACTTGCATCACAGCGGGCCTTTTCAGCTTCCTGGAGCCAGGAAGCGCCGCGCCCTAGCGGATCTGGTGCTTGTGCAGCAATCGGTAGAAAGTCGGCCGGGAAACCCCCAGCACTTTGGCGGCAACGCTGAGATTGTCGCTGTGCCGGTTCAACACATCACACAACGCCTGGCGTTCAGCACGGGTCTTGTAGTCTTCAAGAGTACCCATCGGTGCCGCGATCGACTGCTGGCTGATCAGCCCCAGGTCACGGGCTTCGATCTGCCGCCCTTCGGCCAGCACCAGGCCTCGACGCACACGGTTGGCCAGTTCACGGACATTGCCCGGCCAGTCGTGTTTGCCCATGGCGATCAGCGCGTCTTCACTGAAACTGCGCGGACGACGGCCGGTTTCGTGGCTGTAGAAATGGGAAAAATGGTTGGCCAGCATCGACAGATCGCCGTGGCGCTCACGTAACGGCGCGGTCACCACTTGCAGCACATTGAGCCGGTAGTACAAATCCTCACGAAACCGCTTCTTCTCGATGGCGGCTTCGAGATCGACGTGAGTCGCCGCCAACACCCGCACATCGACCGGAATCGGCTGGCTGCCGCCGACCCGTTCAATGTGTTTTTCCTGAAGAAAGCGCAACAGATTGGCTTGCAGTTCCAGCGGCAGATCGCCGATTTCATCGAGAAACAAGGTGCCGCCATTGGCCGCTTCGATACGCCCGACCTTGCGCTGATGGGCGCCGGTGAACGCGCCTTTCTCGTGACCGAACAGTTCGGACTGGATCAAATGCTCGGGAATCGCCCCGCAGTTGATCGCCACAAACGGTTTGCTGTGGCGTTGCGACTGCCGGTGCAGGGTGCGGGCGACCAGTTCCTTGCCGGTACCGCTTTCGCCGCGAATCAACACTGGCGACTCGGTGGGGGCCAGTTTGCTCAGCAGCTTGCGCAGCTCGCGGATCGGTTTGCTGTCACCCAGCAGCTCATGTTCCTGCTGATCGACGTGTATCGTGCCCTGACCGCGCAGGCGCGCCATGCCGAACGCGCGACCGAGGGTGACCTGCACCCGCGACACGTCAAACGGCAAGGTGTGGAAATCGAAAAACCACTCGCAAACGAAATCACCGACGTTCTGCAAACGCAGCACTTCCTGATTCAACACGGCTATCCATTCGGTACCACTGCGGCTGATCAGCTCTTTGACGGCTTCGGGACGTTCCAGATGAAAAGGCTGTAAACGCAACAGGCCTACATCGCACGTTCGGTCGGCGGCATTTTCCAGGCTGCAACTGTCGACGTCCCAACCTGCAGCACGTAAACCCGGCAATAATCGGTGACAATCGTCGCACGGGTCGACGACCAGTAAACGTCGTAATGCAGGCGCTTCGTTCATGACTGTTCCTTGGCGCCAAATTTTAGGAAATGATCGTAAAAACAGTCATTTGGCAAACCTGACTGTTACATTAGCAAGAATTTGACGGCGTCTTGTATCGATTGCTTATAGGTATACAAGTGAAGCGGTTATAAGAAGCGGCTTTATTAGTTAGCTATCGACTTGATTCTTTCGCCAGGCTTTCAAAATCTGTCTGAATATTGAGTGTATGAAAGAAAGTCGAAATTTCTTCAGATTCCGTGTGACCTGTCAGCGGGTTGCGTGCATCAGTACAAGTAACTCGCCGAACGGTCAGCCCAACCGACGGCACATCACTTGATTGGGCACTATAGAGAGAAGACCCCAATGAACGCCCCGCTCCGTATCAACGAAGCTCTTTTGATCGCCAACCGCGCATTCAAACCTTTCCAATGCGTCGCCTGGGCCCCACAAGACGGGAATGGCGAACTCTGCCTCACCGTGATCGACCGCACCAATTCCCACATCGGTCGCACCCAGATCCCGAGCAGCGCCTACTCCGATCCGGCGCAACTTGAACACCTGCTGCAACAGGCCCGCGCCGAACTAAGCGAAGAAGGCTATGCGTTGCAATCCTGGTCGATGCCACACTGATATTTGTGGGTAATGCGGATGACGTTCAAGTCATCCGCCCTCTTCTGCTAGTTGCGAATCCATTTCCAACTTCAGTCTTTCTGTACAACTTTCCTCAATACTTTCGCGCCTGAATACTTGGCAGGCTTGCGACTGGTTCAAAAAGACACTGTTCTGGCACAGTGCGACCCTCCACCTGTTAATTCTGTCAGTTGTACTTGCGTGTATTCAGGGATTGAATGTCTCCCTCATGCAGTTACCCGTTCCGCCTCCCGGAAATCGGTCGACTCGCAAGGAGAAGCATGCATGTCAACCCAGACCGCTATCGCACTCCCGACGCTAGCGAATAACGCCGGACAACTCGACAAGACCTTTTCCAGCAACGGCCTGGCTCAGGTTTATTTCGCCAGCAGTACGTCCAGCCTGATCCAGAACGTGGCGCTCGACGCGCAGGGCAGGATCCTGGTCGCCGCCAAGGTGGGCACTGCTCAAGGCAGTTGTTTCGGTCTGGCCCGTCTGCTTGAGGACGGCTCGGCGGATCTGGGGTTCGGCTTTCAAGGCAGCGTGATAGGCCGGTTCGCTGCCGGTTTCGAAGCCACCGGCGGCAAGGTTCAAGTCTTGCCCGACGGGCGGATTCTGCTGGCGGGCCTGCACTACGAATCAGAACATCGCACCCTGCCCGCCCTGGCGATGTTCGATGCCCAGGGCCGACCTGACCCGGACTTCGGCGACAATGGTCGGCAAATCGTCCGCCTGCCCGGTGACCTCTCCATGGGCACCCGTGACGCCTGGCTGCCGCCGGGCGTTCCGGGCGCAGAAGCCTGCGACTTCGCAGTGCAACCGGACGGCCACATCCTGCTGATCGCCAATCATCACTTCGAGCTGGCCGATCACGTCGGCATGCTGATCCGCCTCAAACCCGACGGCAGCCTGGATCCATCCTTCAATGGTCGCGGCTTCGTCATGGTTCGCCACTTGCTGCTCAATACCTGGCTGGGCAGCGTGCTGCTGCAAGAAGACGGAAGAATCGTGGTGGGCGGCTCCATCGACTTTCCGCAGGAAGGCCTGCTTGCACGCTATCTGCCGGACGGGCAGCTCGACGAACGTTTTGCGGTGGACGGCTTCATGGCCTTCAAAGTCCAGGGACGCAGTGCTCTGGTCAATCAAGTCATCGAATCAGCGGAGCATTTGCATTGTTTTGGCAGCAGTCGCGATCCGATCCGATGCATGGCCCTGTCTGTCCACGGCAACGGTCGCCCCGATCTGCACTGCAATGACGGTCAGCCGCATCTGCTGGATATCGGACCCAGCGGCTGCCAGTGGAGCGCGGCGCAGGTAATGCCGGACGGTCGCATCGTAGCGGTTGGCGCGACGATCGGCGGAGTTGAGGCCGACTTCATCATCGCCCGCTATCTGGTCGACGGCCGCCTGGATCGAAGTTTCGGTTCCGGCAATGGCTGGTTGCGCACGCGACTGGGCCGCAGCCTCGATACCGCCACATCAGTGGCGATACAGCCCGATGGCGCGATTCTGGTGGGCGGCTATTCGCTCGATGGCAACTACCGCGCAGTAGTGGCGCGCTATCTGAATCACTGATGCGAATCTTCCCACACTTGATCTTCCCCATGGCTTACGGCAACTTGCGCGCTTCTTAAGACAAGGAGCAGCTGATGTCCGGTTCGATGGCCCAGGCGTTCGCGCACAATTTTCTCGGGCATTCGCCCCGCTGGTACAAGGCGTGCATCGTCGGGTTCCTGATCCTCAACGCACTGGTGCTGTGGAGCGTCGGCCCGGTCGCCGCTGGCTGGTTGCTGGTGATCGAGTTCATTTTCACCCTCGCCATGGCGCTCAAGTGCTACCCGCTGATGCCCGGCGGCTTGCTGCTGATCGAAGCGCTGCTGCTGAAAATGACCACGCCCCAGGCACTGTACGAAGAGTTGCAGCACAATTTCCCGGTGATTCTGCTGTTGATGTTCATGGTCGCCGGCATCTATTTCATGAAAGACCTGTTGCTGTTCCTGTTCTCGCGCCTGTTGCTGGGCGTGCGTTCGAAGGCGCTGCTGGCCCTGATGTTCTGCTTTCTGTCGGCATTTCTTTCGGCATTTCTCGATGCGCTGACCGTGACCGCAGTGATCATCAGCGCCGCCGTCGGCTTCTATTCGGTTTACCACCGGGTGGCCTCCGGTAACGATCCGCGCCAGGACAGCGAATTCAGCGATGACCGGCATCTGCCCCCGCTGCATCACGAGGATCTGGAACAGTTTCGCGCCTTCCTGCGCAGTCTGTTGATGCACGGCGCCGTCGGTACTGCACTGGGCGGCGTCTGCACACTGGTTGGCGAACCGCAAAACCTGTTGATCGGCCACGAGATGGGTTGGCACTTCGCCGAGTTTTTCCTGAAGGTCGCACCGGTTTCCCTGCCGGTTCTGCTCGCGGGACTGGTGACGTGCGTGTTGCTGGAGAAACTGCGCTGGTTCGGCTACGGCACGCTGCTGCCGGATAACGTACGTGCCGTGCTGGCCAACTACGCCGCCGAAGACAATGCCGAACGCACCCCGCGTCAACGCGCCGCCCTGCTGGTGCAAGGCTGCGCTGCGTTGATCCTGATTGCAGGTCTGGCATTCCATATCGCGGAAGTCGGCCTGATCGGCCTTATGGTGATCGTGCTGATCACCGCCTTCACCGGGATCACCGACGAACACCGACTGGGCAGTGCATTCAAGGACGCCATGCCGTTTACCGCATTGCTGGTGGTGTTTTTCGCCGTGGTCGCGGTGATTCACGACCAGCAACTGTTCGCGCCGCTGATCCAGTGGGTCCTGGCACTGCCGGCCGAGCAACAACCGGGAATGCTATTCATCGCCAACGGTCTGTTGTCGGCAATCAGTGACAATGTGTTCGTGGCGACGATTTACATCACCGAGGTCAAACAGGCGTTCCTGTCCGGCCACATGAGCCGAGAACACTTCGAGACACTGGCGATTGCGATCAACACCGGCACCAACCTGCCGAGCGTGGCGACGCCCAATGGTCAGGCCGCGTTTCTGTTCCTGCTGACGTCGGCGATTGCACCGCTGGTAAGGTTGTCGTACGGGCGAATGGTATGGATGGCGTTGCCTTACACCGTGGTGATGGGATTGCTGGGCTGGTATGCCGTGAGCTACTGGCTGTAGAAACAATAACGGGAGCCTTGGGGCTCCCGTTTTTTTATGCCTCGATCAGCGCGGCGAGATGTACTTTTCGATGGCCTGCGCCACACCGTCCTCGGTGTTCGGCCCGGTCACCACGTCGGCCTGACGCTTCACCGCGTCTTCTGCCTGGCCCATGGCAATCGACAGACCGGCAACATGGAACATCGCCGGATCATTGCCACCATCGCCAATCGCCGCCGTCTGCGCCAGTGGCACGCCCAGATGTTCAGCCAGCGTCACCAGCGCCGAGCCCTTGTTGGCCTCCAGCGCCGTCACGTCCAGATACACCGGCTGCGAGCGCGACACCTGCGCCATGCCCTTGACCTTCGGCAGCAAACGCGCCTCCAGCTCGATCAACAGATCAGTGTTGTTGCTGGTCGCGACGATCTTGTCGATGCGCTCCAGGTAAGGCTCGAAACTGTCGACCACCACCGGCGGATAACCGAGCCCATGCTGCTCGCGCGGCACCATCGGCCCGTGCGGATCCTTGAGCAGCCAGTCGCCGCCGCTGAACACCCAGATTTCGACGTCCGGCTGATCGGCGAACAGTGCCAGCGCTGTCAGCGCGGCCGTCGTCGGCAGGTAGTGAGCGACCAGAATGCTGCCATCCGGATTGACGATCGTACCGCCATTGAACGCCGCCGTCGGCAGATCGACGCCCAGGGCTTCGATCTGCTGGAGCGTGGTCGGGCAGCAACAGCGTGCCGTCCATGTCACTCAACAGAAAACGGATCGGCTCGCTCATCCCAGACCATGCCAGACGCGACCATCGCGAGTCAGCAGATCATCGGCGGCTTTCGGCCCGTCTTCGCCAGCGGCATAACTCTGCACGCTTGCGTCCTGTTGCCAGGCGTCGAGGAACGGCTGCACCGCGCGCCAGCCATTCTCGATGTTGTCGGCGCGCTGGAACAGCGTCTGGTCGCCGGTCAGGCAGTCATAGATCAGGGTTTCGTAGCCGGTGGACGGCTGCATTTCGAAGAAGTCTTTGTAGGCGAACCCCAGCTCGATGTTGGCCATGTTCAGCGCCGGCCCCGGCCGTTTGGCCAGCAGGTCGAACCACATGCCTTCGTTGGGCTGGATCTGGATACGCAGGTAGGTCGGCTGCAATTCATCGACCTCGGTATCCCGGAACTGCGCATACGGCGCCGGTTTGAAGCAGATGACGATCTCGGTGTCGCGCACGCTCATGCGTTTGCCGGTGCGCAGGTAAAACGGCACGCCGACCCAGCGCCAGTTGTCGATCATTACTTTCAGCGCCACGTAGGTTTCCGTGGTGCTGTCGGGCGAGACATTGTTTTCATCGCGATAACCGGACACCGGTTTGCCAGCGACTTCGCCGGCGCCGTATTGGCCGCGTACCGAGTTTTCTCGCGCTTCCTCGGTGGTCCAGGGGCGAATCGCGCCGACCACCTTGGCCTTCTCGCCCCGCACCGCATCGGCGCCGAACGCGGCCGGCGGCTCCATCGCCACCATGGCCAGCAGCTGGAACAGGTGATTGGGCACCATGTCCCGCAGGGCGCCGGTGTGTTCGTAAAAACTGCCACGGGTTTCGACGCCGACGGTTTCGGCGGCGGTGATCTGCACGTGATCGATGTAGTGGTTGTTCCAGAACGCTTCGAACAGGCTGTTGGAGAACCGGCTGACCAGAATGTTCTGTACGGTTTCCTTGCCCAGATAGTGATCGATCCGGTAGATCTGCTTTTCCGACATGACCTTGAGCAGGCAGGCGTTCAACGCCTCGGCGGTTTGCAGGTCGGAGCCGAACGGTTTTTCGATCACCACCCTTCTGAAGGCTTCCGGGGTTTCTTCTAGCAACCCGGCGCTGCCGAGACGGCGCACCACTTCGCTGAAGAAACGTGGCGCGGTGGCCAGGTAGAACACCGCATTGCCAGTGCCGCTGTCGGCGATTTTCGCCGCCAGGGCCGAATAAGTGCTGTCGTCCAGGAAATCGCCCTGGACGTAGCTGATGCCTTTGGCGAGCTTGGCCCACAAGGCCGGATCAAGCATCTGATCGCCCTTGCCGACCTTGGCTGCCACCTCGGTGCGGATGAAGTCTTCAAGCTTTTGCGCGAAGGCTTCATCGGTGATGGCGTTGTGGTCAACGCCGACGATCCGCAGGCCATCATCCAGCAGGCCGTCGCGACTCAGGTTGTACAGCGCCGGCATCAGCAGGCGCTTGACCAGATCACCGTGGGCGCCGAACAGAAACAGCGTGGTCGGTGGCGCGGGTTCTGCCTTGGATTTCCTGCGGATCGTATGGGTCATTTCTTCGGTGTCTCCACATGGCCGCCGAAGCCGAAGCGCTGGGCCGAAAGAATCTTGTCGCCGAAAGTGCCCTGGCCGCGGGAGCGGTAGCGCGAGAACAGCGAGTTGGACAGCACCGGTACCGGCACCTTCTGTTCCATGGCCGCTTCGATGGTCCATTGACCTTCGCCGCTGTCAGCCACGGAGCCGGAGAAACCGTCGAGTTTCGGGTCGACCGCCAGGGCATCGGCGGTCAGGTCGAGCAGCCAGGACGACACCACGCTGCCACGACGCCAGACTTCGGCGATGTCGGCCACGTTCAGGTCGAAACGCTGGTCCTCCGGCAAAAACTCGCTGGACTTGGTCTTGAGGATGTCGAAGCCTTCGGCGAAGGCCGCCATCATGCCGTACTCGATCCCGTTGTGGATCATCTTGACGAAGTGACCGGCACCGGCGGGACCGGCGTGGATGTAGCCGTGCTCGGCGCGGTGGTCATCGGACTTGCGGTCCCTGGTGCGCGGGATGTCGCCCATGCCCGGCGCCAGCGCGGCGAACAGCGGGTCCAGACGCTTAACGGTCTCGGCATCGCCGCCGATCATCATGCAGTAACCGCGCTCCAGGCCCCAGACGCCGCCGGAGGTGCCGACGTCGATGTAGTGCAGACCTTTCTCGGCCAGGGTCTTGGCCCGACGGATGTCGTCCTTGTAGTTGGTGTTGCCGCCATCGATGATGGTGTCGCCCGCCTCGAGCAGATGGCTCAGGGTTTCGATGGTGTCTTCAGTCGGTGCGCCGGCCGGCAGCATGACCCACACCGCACGCGGCTTGGCCAGGCCTGCGACCAGTGCAGGCAGATCGGCGGCGCCGGTAGAGCCCTCGGCGGCCAGGGTGTCGACAAAGGCGGTATTGCGGTCGTAAACAACGGTGGTGTGACCGTTGAGCATCAGACGACGCGCAATATTGCCGCCCATGCGGCCCAGTCCAATAATCCCGAGTTGCATGTGCTGATGCTCCTTACTACAAATAAAAGTGTGTCAAAGGTATAGCCCAACGCGACTAATGGAGGTTAGTCCAGAGCGTCGGGTTGAAGTTTCCGGGCATTGTGCCCGATCCAGACTGATAACGTCGGGAAACGTGCCGAAGACACAACGACCATGAAAAATAAAAAAGTTCCATTCACGAGCAAAAGAAATCAAAATCGGCGCCGATAGCAGATCAAGGCTCCAAACCGGGGGCTGATCCGCAGTTGAGACACGCCATTTGCGAGGTGAGCAATGGGCACAGTACACACAGCAATGCCGCCACAAACCCTGTACGTCACTATCCGTCGCGATGAATTGCGGCAGTTGAAAGATGAACGCGATCAGCTCAAGCAGGAACTCGCGCAATTGCGCCTGCTGACCCAGGGCGCCGAGCCACAGCCTCTGCCGCGCGTACAGCGCTCGCCCCACGCCTGATCTCCCCCGCCCGCTTCGGGAGCGGCCATCGCCGTTCCCGACATGCTGCACCTCTGGCCCATTTCGGCAACTAACAAAGTTTTCACATCCGCTTGTTGATACTCCGGCGCATTCTGGCCGTGCGTGTGTGCACGGCCTCCGTTCGTCGGGTTCATGCGCCGGTTGCATGAAGCGCCCGGCGGTGGATGTGACGACTGAGCTGGAGTGCTGAATGGCGGTGTTCAAACGCAGCAAAACGACTGCGACAGGTTTCGACTGGGCCGGTTTTATCTGGCTGTTCGTGTTTTTCTGGTACTTCTCCGGTATCACCCAACTGCTGATCCAGTTGACGGGCACCTCAGGCTTCACCGGGTTCCGCCAGGCTTTCGTGATGAGCGCCGTGTGGCTTGCGCCGATGCTGCTGTTCCCCCAACGCACCCGTCTGCTCGCCGCCGTGATCGGCTTGGTGCTGTGGGCCTGCTCGATGGCCAGCCTGGGTTACTTCTTCATCTACCAGCAGGAATTTTCCCAGAGCGTGATCTTCATCATGTTCGAGTCGAACGTGTCCGAAGCCGGCGAGTACATGACCCAGTACTTCGCCTGGTGGATGGTTCCGGCGTTCCTCGCGCACACCGCGTTCGCGTATTTCCTGTGGACCCGCCTGCGTCCGGTGTACCTGCCCCGTGGTCAGGCATTCGTCGCTGCCATGGCGATTCTGGTGGCCGTGATCGGTTACCCGCTGGTCAAGCAGACGATGCGCACCGGCAGCTTCGCCCAGGGCTTCGAAAAATTCGAAACCCGCATCGAGCCGGCCGTGCCGTGGCAGATGGCCGTGGCGTATCACCGCTATCAGGAAACCCTGGCCGACATGCAGGGCATGCTGCACAGCGCGAGCAAGATCCCGCCACTGAAAAATCTCAAGGACGCGGGCGCCAACCAGCCGGCGACCCTGGTGCTGGTGATCGGCGAGTCCACCAACCGCCAGCGCATGAGCCTCTACGGTTACCCGCGTAAAACCACGCCGGAACTGGACAAGCTCAAGGATCAACTGTCGGTCTTCGACAACGTCATCACCCCGCGCCCGTACACCATCGAAGCGCTGCAACAGGTGCTGACCTTCGCCGACGAAGAAAACCCGGACCTGTACCTGTCCACGCCTTCGCTGGTCAGCATGATGAAGCAGGCTGGCTACAAGACGTTCTGGATCACCAACCAGCAGACCATGACCAAGCGCAACACCATGCTCACGACCTTCTCCGAACAGGCCGACGAGCAGGTGTACCTGAACAACAACCGCAACCAGAACGCCGCGCAGTACGACGGCGACGTGATCGAGCCGTTCAACAAGGCCCTGGCCGACGCGGCGCCGCGCAAATTGATCGTCGTGCATCTGCTCGGTACGCACATGAGCTACCAGTACCGTTATCCGCCGAGCTTCGACAAGTTCCAGGATCGCAACGGTGTTCCGGCCGGCGTGCGTGACGATCAGGTGCCGACCTACAACAGTTACGACAACGCGGTGCTGTACAACGATTTCGTGGTCTCGAGCCTGATCAAGGACTACGCCAAGTCCGATCCGAACGGCTTTTTGCTGTACCTCTCCGACCACGGCGAAGACGTGTTCGACTCGGTAGGCCACGGCACTCTGGGTCGCAACGAAAACAAGCCGACGGCGCCGATGTACACCATTCCGTTCATGGCCTGGGCCTCGCCAAAGTGGCGTGAAACCCACAACTGGAACTTCACCGGGGATTTGAGCCGGCCCTACAGCAGCTCACACCTGATCCACACTTGGGCGGATCTGGCCGGTTTGAGTTTCGATGAGCTGGATCGCAGCAAGAGTCTGGTCAGCGACAGTTTCAAGCCACGTCCGCTGCTGATCGGCAACCCTTACGAACGCGAACAGCGGGCCCTGATCGACTTCAGCCTGATGAAGCCGAAAAAACCCGCAGCCACAGAAGTGGTGCTGCAGCAGTAACGAGAAGGGCCGGAAACGGCCCTTTTTTTCGTCTGACTGAAACACCTCCAAATAATAATATTTCTCGTTTGGTGCTAAATCGCCCCCTTCACCTTCGTCTTTGAACAAACGGAATTTTTCCCTCAAAGACAAGGAGTCGGCTGCGATGTTCGCGCCCATCACCCGTTCCATGACCCTGACCCTTGGCCTGTGCAGCGTTGCATTGAGCCCGGATCTGCTGGCTGAAACCGACACGGAAAAACGGTCGCCCGCCGCTGCGCCGGCACTCGAGCTGGCGTCCACCAGCGTTACCGCCCAGGGTCTTGGCAGCACCACTGAAAACACCCACGCCTATACCACCGGCGCCATGAGCACGGCGACGCGGTTGAACCTGTCGATCAAGGAAACCCCGCAATCGGTGTCCGTGGTCACCCGTCAGCAGATGGATGATTTCAAGCTCGGTACATTGTCCGAGGCCATGAGCCAGACCACCGGCATCGTGGTGCAGCACAACGATTCGGATCGGGTCAGCTACTCATCCCGCGGCTACTCGATCAACAATTTCCAGATCGACGGGATGCTCAACACCTTCCAGTACATGAAGTCCGATTCGGACACCATCATCTACGACCGCATCGAAGTCGTGCGCGGCGCCACCGGCCTGACCACCGGCGCAGGCGACCCGTCGGCGACCATCAACATGGTGCGCAAACGCCCGACCGCGCAGTGGCAGGCTCAGGCCGGTGCCAGCGGTGGCAGCTACGACGACTACTACAGTTACGTCGATGTCGGCGGCCCGCTGGCGTTCGACGGGCGCCTGCGCGGGCGCAGTGTGCTGGCCTACCGCGACCAGGGATCGTTTCGCGACAAGTACGCCCTCCAGCGGGAAGTCGGCTACGGCATTCTCGAAGCAGACCTGACCGCTTCCACCGTACTGGCCGTCGGCTACGACTATCAGGACAAACAGGTGCAAGGCTCCTCATGGGGCACCTTGCCGTATTGGAACGCCGATGGCAGCAAGGCCGGACTCGGACGCTCGACCAACATGGCGACGTCCTGGAGTTCCTGGCCCCTGCGCGACAAGACCGCGTTCGCCACCCTCGATCAGACCCTGGCCGGCGACTGGCACCTGAAAGCCGCCTACACCCACCGCAAGAGCGACACCGACGGCAAGGTCTACTACGCCGGTGCCGGTTTTCCCGAGCCTGATCGCAGCGGCATGACCGCCTACACCTCGCACATGATTGGCCCGCAGCGCATGAAGGCGTACGACTTCAACCTGTCCGGCCCTTATTCACTGCTGGGTCGCGAACATCAGATGATGATCGGCTATGGCGAAGCCGAACGCAGCTCCAGCTCGCCCTATACCGTAGACGGAGCCGTTGCACGCGACTACAGCACCATCCGCGACTGGAAGTACATGGGCGACATCGCCAAATTCCCGGACACCGTGACCGGGCTCACCAGCGCCAAAGACAGTACGCAGCAAAAAGCAGGTTATCTGGCGACCCGCCTCAGCCTGACGAACGAGTTGCATGCCGTACTTGGCACCCGCTACGGCAGCTGGAAAGCGTCAAAAACGGCCAACACCTTTGACGACAACCTGCGACTGGAAAGCGTCGATGCCAGCCGCCAGCAGCACAACGACATGTGGACGCCCTACGCCGGCCTGCTGTACGACCTGACGCCGGAGTACACCGTTTATGTCAGTTACACCGACATCTTCAAACCGCAGACCTACCGCGACGCCAACCGCAAGTTCATCGAACCGATCGTCGGCAGCAACTATGAAGTCGGGCTCAAGGGCAGTTTGCTGGACGAGCGCCTGAATCTGGCCACCGCCATTTTCTGGAGCAAGCAGGACAACGTCGCCGAAGTCGATGACTCGGTCCCGCCGGATCCTGTGACGCTGGAGGAGTTCTACACCTCCGGCGGCAAGGGCAACAAGGTCAACGGTTTCGAAGCCGAGGTTTCGGGTGAGATCCTCGACGGCTGGAACATGACCGCCGGCTACACCTACACCCACTCGGTCAACGGCGAGAAACAGCGCAGCAACACCAATCAGCCGCTGAACCTGTTCCGCCTGTCCACGGCCTATCGCCTGCCGGGTAACTGGAACGCTCTGACGGTGGGCGGCGCGGTGAATTGGCAGAGCGACGTCTACGGCAATTCCAATCGCCCGGTCGGGCGCGGCGCCAATGGCCGGATCATCACCGAGCGAGCGCGGATCAGTCAGGACGCCTACACGGTGGTGAAGCTGATGTCGCGTTACGAGTTCGACAAGCACCTGTCGGCGTCTCTCAACGTCGACAACCTGTTCGACAAGAAGTATTACGACAACGTCGGTTTCTACAACGGCGTGTTCTGGGGCGCCCCACGCACCGTGACGCTGAGCCTCGACTGGAAACTCTGACGCCCTTCCCTCGCGACCTGCACGCGTCATTCACGCGTGCAGCGTTCGTCCGATCCGCCGAGGAAACAATCGGTAAAACCTTCACTGAACGAGCGTTAACCCTTGGTTAATGCCCTCGCTGGACACTGCGCCCCGAGGCTTAGATTCATGGACGAAAGGCTCCGACATTTTTCGTAGGAGGCACCATGAAAACCACGACTGCAATCCTTGCCGGTCTACTCACCCTCGCATCCGCCAGCGCATTCGCTGAAGGCGGCGCCGAGCGCATGAGACATTACTGGGCCAATTTCCCGGTTCATTCCGCACAGAGCCAACAGGCTGAAGCGAAGACCCACGAACTCAAGGTTCCGGACGACCAGACCGCTCAGGTCACCGAGTCCTATCGCCCTTGAGCGAACGCTTTACCGATGGACCTGCGATGGCACCGCTCTGGCCTCGCAGATGACAGTTGGGCGCCCTTATCGGGCGCCTTTTTTATGCCTGCAGATCCTTGATCCAGAACAGCATGCGCCCGTGACTCGGGTCGAACATGCCCGGCGCGAAGCCGAATTTGGCATAGGAATTTTGCGCGACGGCGTTGCCTTCAAGCACCTCCAGGGTGATCTTGCAGCAACCACGCTGACGGGCAATGTCCTCGACCTTGCGCAACATTTTCTGGCTCAACCCCAAACCGCGAAATTTCGTCACCACCGACACGTCATGCACATTGACCAGCGGTTTGCAGGCAAACGTGGAAAACCCTTCAAAGCAGTTCACCAGCCCCGCCGGCTCGCCACCGACAAACGCCAGGACGCTGAACGCGTGGGGCCGCTTGGCCAGTTCGGCGGGCAATTGCTGCAACAGTTCGGGGGCAATGGGATGGCCGCCACCCATCGGGTCTTCGGCGTAATGATTGAGCACCACACCGATGGCCTCGGCATGCACCGGGTTGGTGTAACTGGCTTGAAGCACAAGAATTTCTGCGGAATCCATTTCCTTCCTCAATCGCACGGGGCCCCGGCGCGTTTGATACGCACTGATAGGCTCGGCGACCTTAGCGCGAGGCAGGCCCCGGCGACAACCCGGCGTTTTCAGTGCCCCCAGACAAGCTCTTCGGTCCAGCCCAGTTCGGCAAAATCCTCGGCTCGCAAACCGGACTCGCCGGCACAGAAAAACTCGTCCAGTTGCGGCGGTTTCACCGAAGTGCCACTGAGCATCGCGTGGACCTGGCCACGATGATGGATCTGATGCTCGAAAAGGTGGGAAATCATCCGCAGACGACTGTCGTGCTGCGGCGTGTCGCGGGCGATGGTGACGATGCGCGACAGATCGGCATCGCGCAGTTGCTCGCAGTAGGCGATCAGCCTGCGGTCGACATGGGCCTGCTCACGGCGCAAGGCCTGCGCCTCGGTCAAGGGCTCGTCAGCGTTGAAGAACACGTAGCAATCGGGATGCGGTTCGTCACCGCGCAACTCACGCTCCAGCGCGTCGACGTAGAACCAGTCGCAGGTGAGGATGTGGTTGAGGGTCAGGCGGATGCTCGGGAAGAAACTGACCCGTGGCGCTGCCAGCTGCGTGTCGTCGAGCTGGCTCCAGGCCTTGGCCAGTCGATGGTTGGCCCAGGCATTCTGATAGGCCATGGTCAGCAAATGGTGGGACAGTGGCTGAGTCATGTCGCGCCCTCCGTGTTCAGGTCTCGGCGAAGCGTTGCAGCTGCATCTCCTGCAAGCGGCTGAGGGTTCGGCGGAACGGGAATTCCAGATAGCCCTCGGTGTACAGCGCGTCCATCGGCACTTCGGCCTCGATGTACAGCGGCACCTTGCGGTCGTAGCACTCGTCGACCAGCGCGATGAAGCGGCGCACGCCGTCGTCATGCACCGACAGTTGCGGCAATTCGCGATCACCGGCCACCACCCGCTCCGCGCCGTCCTCGGTGCCGCGGGCGATCCGCCCCTCGCGTTTTTTCGCGCTGAGGTTCGGCACCTCGCTCAACAGGATAGCCCGGTAGGTGTCGCACAGCGCGATGAAATCCATGGCGGCGAACGGTTGCTCGCACAGATCGGCATAGCGGCACCACAGCACCGAATCGCTGGCCTGCACTACGTTCAGGGCGCGGTAACCCACCGGCACCGGTTCGGCGCTGACGGTTTGCCCGGCGGCCAACGCGTCGAACACCTGGCTTAGCGCGCTGCCCTGCCCCGGCTGAGTGACCCAGTAACGCTGCTCGATGGCGCCGGGGTGCAATCGGTGATCTTCGGCGCCATTCACCGCAACCACTTGCATGTGCTGCTTGATCGCGGTGATTGCTGGCAGGAAACGGTCGCGGTTGAAGCCGTCGGCATACAGCTGATCCGGCGGCAGGTTGGAGGTGCAGACCACCACCACGCCTTCGTCGAACATCACCTGAAACAGGCGCCCGAGAATGATCGCGTCACCGATGTCATTGACGAACAGCTCATCGAAACACAGCACCCGCACCTCGGCCGCCAGCTCACGGGCCAGCGCCCGCAATGGATCGGCGATCCCGGTCAACTGAAAGGAGCGCTGGTGCACCCAGCCCATGAAGTGATGAAAGTGCTGCCGCCGCGCCGGCACCCGCAGGCTTTGATGGAATTGATCCATCAGCCAGGTCTTGCCGCGCCCGACCGGGCCCCACAGGTAAACGCCGGTGACCGAACGGGCACCGGCGTGCAGGGCTTCATGGCATTTTTGCAAGGCCCAGACCGCGTGTTCCTGGGCTTCATCCTGGATGAAGCCCTTGTGGTCGACGGCGTATTGCCAGGCGCTCAAAGGGGAGTCGAAAGTCATGCGCGGCAGTATGCCACGATGGCTACAGGGAAATATCCAGCCGAGCGATTTTGCCCTGTTCGTTAAGCCGGAACGTGTAGCGCAACTCCAGCGGGCTGCCGGGAAACGTCCCGGAAATCAGCCCTTGCACCAGCACTTTGCCGGTGCGCTGCTGGACGCCGAGTACTTCGACCCGTGGCTGATAGCGCTGGGCGGTGTCCTGCATCCAATTGGCAATGGCCTGCGGGCCGACCTGATGATGGCCTTCATCGAACACGTGGGCATCCTCGGCAAAAAAACTGCCGACCCGGGACGTATCGCGAGCATTGGCGGCGTTGATGTACTCAACGATGGCCGGGGCGAGGATCGAGGTGGGATGGAACATGGTTACAGCTCCTTTTTCGGGTTCTGGCGCCATCCTAGAACACCTCTGCGTCAGTTCCTGTCAGGAGTGAAACGGCCGTTTTCGTCCAGTTGCATCAACCGCTGCCACGTCCGCAACAGGTCGCTGCGCCGCCCCGGATAGCGCTCGCCCTGCAGGCTGGCGGCGGCAATCCGGTCGGTGCGAAAGGTGCGATAGGCGCCGCGCAACTCGCACCACGCGACGATGATCCGCACCTCGTTGAGAAAGCCCAGCGCCAGCGGCCAGATCAAGCGCTGACTCTGCACCTGCTGCGCATCGGCGTAATCGATGTGCAACTTGGCCTGATCGCGGATCGCATGGCGGAACACATTCAACGGCACCGCGTTTTGCGGAAAGCCGTAGCCCGGCGGCCCGGGCATGACGGTTGGATTGCGCAGCGCCTCCTGGGCCTGCGGGTCCAGCACTGCCGCAATTTTTGCCAGCGCATCCGCCGCAGCCTTGCTCAGCACCTCGTCGCCACGCTGATCGACATAACGCAGGCCCAGCACAATGGCTTCGGTCTCGTCGGCGTTGAGCATCAGCGGCGGCAGAAACAGACCGCTGCGCAGCACATAACCGATGCCCGCCTCGCCGTGGATCGGTGCACCGAGTGCGGTCAGTTCGGCGATGTCGCGATAGAGCGTGCGCTCGGAGATTTCCAGCTCGCAGGCGAGCGTCGCGGCGGTCACCGGGCGTTTCTTGCCACGCAGCACTTGCAGCAGGGTCAACAGGCGAGTGGTTCGCGACACGGCGGGAGGCTCCGGACAAAAATTTGCCGGAGCTTAGCAGAGCCTGGTGTCAGAAATTGTCAGGAGCTTTCACCAGACTCGGAGGAGATCACGCGTCGACTTTGTGCCGGGCCGCGTACAGGCAAAGCATCTCCATGGCCAGGGTCGCCGCCGCCAGCGACGTCACGTCCGCGTGGTCGTAAGCCGGGGCCACCTCCACCACGTCCATGCCCACCAGATTGATCCCGCGCAGGCCGCCAAGGATCTCCAGCGCCTGCACTGTGCTCAGGCCGCCGCACACCGGGGTGCCAGTGCCCGGCGCGAAGGCCGGGTCGAGGCAATCGATGTCGAACGTCAGGTACACCGGGTTATCGCCGACCCGCGCACGAATCGCCTCGACAATCGCTTCGCAGCCACGCCGATGCACCTGCCGCGCGTCCAGCACCTGAAAGCCCTGATGATCGTCATTGGTGGTGCGCAAACCGATCTGCACCGAACGCGCCGGATCCACCAGCCCCTCTCGCGCCGCGTGCCAGAACATGGTGCCGTGATCGACCCGCTTGCCGCCCTCGTCTGGCCAGGTGTCGCTGTGAGCGTCGAAGTGAATCAGCGACAGCGTGCCGTGCTTGCGCGCATGGGCCTTGAGCAGCGGATAGCTGATGAAGTGGTCGCCGCCGAAGGTGAGCATCGCGCTGCCGGAGCTGAGAATTTGCTCGGCGTGGGCCTCGATGCTTTCCGGGATGGTGTGCGGCGAGCCGTAATCGAAGTCGCAATCGCCGTAATCGATCACCGCCAGATGATCGAACGGATCGAACGCCCATGGCCAGTGCCGTTCCCAGGCAATCCCGGTGGACGCCGCACGAATCCCGCGCGGCCCGAAACGCGCGCCCGGACGGTTGCTGGTGGCGGTATCGAACGGCACGCCGCTGACCGCCACGTCCACGCCGCGCAGGTCGCGGCTGTAGCGCCGGCGCATGAAACTGGTGATCCCGGCGTAGGTACTTTCGGCAGCGGTGCCGTAGAGGCTGTCACGGGTCAGGGCCTGATCGTTTTGCATGGGCACGTCCATCGGTGTGTTCCTGTTGTTATGAAGGGCTATTGGCGGCTACGGAAAGTGGTCCACAAGCGCGTGCGCTGGCGCATGTCCTTGAGGCTCATGCTGCGGTCGGCGTACAGCCGCTCGCGCACGTCGGGTTTCGGGTAGATGTCCGGGTCGTTGCGCACCGCTTCATCCACCAGCGGCGTGGCGGCCTGGTTGGCGGTGGCGAAGAACAGCGTATTGGTCAGCGCCGCCACGGATTCGGGGCGCAACATGAACTCGATGAAGGTGCGCGCGGCCTCGGGATGCGGCGCGTCTTTGGGAATGGCGAGGTTGTCCTGCCACACCAGCGTGCCTTCCCTGGGAATCCGGTACGCGACCTCAAACGGCTTGTTGGCCTTGCGCGCCTGGTCGGCGGCCATGCTCGCGTCACCGTTGTAGGTCAGCGCCAGACACACGCTGCCGTTGGCCAGATCGTTGATCTGCCGGCCGGTGGCGACGTACAGCACCGAGGGCTGCAACTTCTGCAACAGGGCTTCGGCGGCGGCCAGATCGGCCTTGTCGGTGCTGTAGGGATCTTTACCGAGATAGTGCAGCGCCAGGCCAATCACCTCCTGCGGTGAGTCGAGGATCGCGATCCCGCAATCCTTGAGCTTGCTGGCGTATTCGGGCTTGAACAGCAGATCGAGGCTGTTGAGCGGCACATCCGGCAGCCGCTGTTTGACTGCCTCGACGTTCATGCCCAGGCCGAGGGTGCCCCAGGTGTACGGCACGCCGTAGCGGTTACCGGGATCGACCGCCGCCAGTTTTTCCAGCAGATCGGGATCGAGATTGGCGTAACCCTTGAGCCCTTCGTGGGGAATTTCCTTGAGCGCTCCAGCGGCCAGACCTCGGGCCAACACGCTGGACGAAGGCACCACTACGTCGTAACCGCTGCCGCCGGTGAGCAGCTTGGTTTCCAGCACCTCGGACGTATCGAAGGTGTCGTAGCGCACGTGAATGCCGGTTTCCTTTTCAAAGCGCTGCAAGGTTTCGGGCGCCACGTAATCGGCCCAGCTGTAGAGGTTGAGCGTCTTGTCCTCGGCCTGGGCGGCGATGGAGACAGAGAGCAACAGCGCGGGGAAACACAGCTTGAACAAGGGAGCCATGACGAACACCTGACCGAAGGAAGTGGTGGCAGGATGCGCCGTCGGATACATTCGAGAAATATCAAGCTTGTTAACCTGACTTTATCCGGGAGTAATGTGATGCTCGGTCAGCTCCACGATGTCGATCTTCAGCTTTTGCGGCTGTTTCTCGGCGTGGTCGAAGCCAATGGCTTCAGCGCGGCGCAGGGTGAACTGGGCCTGAGCCAGTCGAGCATCAGCCAGCAAATGGCCAAGCTGGAAACCCGCCTCGGCTATCGGGTGTGCAACCGGGGCAAGGGCGGTTTCAGCCTGACGCCCAAGGGCGAACAACTGTTGATTGCCGCCCGCAGCCTGTTCGATTCGATCGAAACCTTCCGCCATCAATCCAACGGCGTCGCCGGGCGCTTGATCGGTGAAGTGCGGCTGGGTCTGTCGGAAGCGGTGGATCAATCGGTGCTGCAACGGGTGGCCGATGCGATCCGGCGCTTTCGCGAGCGGGATGAATCAGTGCGCATCGAGCTGATCAGCGCCATGCCCGGCGAAATGGAGCGCCTGCTGCTGCAACAACGGCTGGATCTGGCCATCGGTTACTTCTCCCAGGTGCAGAGCGCGTTCGACTACCGCGAATTGTTCAGCGAAACCCAGCATCTGTACTGCGCGCCCGGCCATCCGCTGTTTACCGACGAGGCGCCCGATGATGCGGCGTTGCAGGCCTGCGACCGGGTCGATCACCCTTACCGGTTTCTGCGCAGTGACGAGCCGTTTCAGGGCAAGCTCTGCTCAGCACGCTCGGAACAGGTCGAAGGCACCCTCGCCTTCATTCTGTCCGGCAAACACGTCGGTTATCTGCCCAACCATTACGCCCGCCAATGGCAGGACAAGGGCCTGTTGCGACCGGTGCGCGAAGGCGAGTTGAGCTTTGACGTGGCGTTCCATCTGGCCCGGCATCGGGCGCAGGTGCCCGGCGATGCGCAGAAGGTTTTTGAAGAAGATCTGCTGTCAGCCTTTGGTCGAACCTGACCTTTTGGGCAGTTTTAATGCGTTGCCCTCATCCCTCGCTTGCGGCATCCTGCGCACCCATTTTCCGACCCGGCCCCGCATTGCGGCACGCAAACCACCATGACCGTCTCTGAAAAAGCCCCGCGCAACAACGATCTGATCTACGGCCTCAACGACCGTCCGCACTTCACCGCAACGGTGTTTGCCGCCCTGCAACATGTGCTGGCCAGCTTCGTCGGCATCATCACCCCGACCCTGATCATGGGCGGCGCCCTCGGCCTGCAAAGCGAAATTCCGTACCTGATCAGCATGGCGCTGTTCGTCTCGGGGCTCGGCACCTTCGTTCAGGCCAAGCGCTTCGGCCCGGTCGGTTCGGGGCTGCTGTGCCTGCAAGGCACCAGTTTTTCCTTTATCAGCGTGATCCTCAGCGCCGGTTTCATGGTCAAGGCCCGGGGCGGCGGCACCGATGAAATTCTCTCGACGATCTTCGGCGTGTGCTTCTTTGCCGCGTTCATCGAAGTGGTGCTGAGCCAGTTCATCGGCAAGTTGCGCATGCTGATCACCCCGGTGGTGACCGGCACCATCATTACTCTGATGGGCCTGTCGCTGATCAAAGTGGCGATGACCGACATTGCCGGCGGCTTCGGCGCGGCGGATCTGGGCGCGGCCAGCCATGTGTTCCTGGCGGCGCTGGTGCTGGGCACCATCGTGGTGTTGAACCGGGTTGATGTGCCGTTCTTGCGGTTGGGCGCGATTGTTATCGGCCTGACCCTCGGCTACGTGGTGGCGTGGCTGATGGGCACCGTGGATTTCGCCAACCTGCCCGAAGTGCCGGTGGTCAGCGTGCCGGTGCCGTTCAAGTATGGTTTCAACTTCGACTGGGTGGCGTTCGTGCCGGTGGCAGTGATTTTCCTGGTGTCGCCGCTGGAAGCTGCCGGTGACCTGACCGCCAATTCGATGATTTCCCGGCAACCGGTCAAAGGCCCGCTGTACATCCGCCGGATCAAGTCCGGGCTGCTCGCCGATGGTCTCAACTCGGCCATGGCCGCCGTGTTCAACAGCATGCCGATGGTGACTTTCGCCCAGAACAACGGGGTGATTCAGCTCACCGGCGTCGCCAGCCGTTACGTTGCGTTTTTCATTGCCGGTCTGCTGGTGCTGCTGGGGCTGTTCCCGATGATCGGCGCGGTGCTGCAACTGATGCCGAAACCGGTGCTCGGTGGCGCAGAGCTGGTGATGTTCGGCACTGTGGCGGTGGCCGGGATCAAGATCCTCGCCGAGGCCGGCCTGCATCGGCGCAACATGCTGATCGTGGCGATTTCCGTCGGCATGGGCCTGGGCATCGCCGCCGTGCCGGAAGTGCTGCGTGAACTGCCGCAGGCGCTGCGCAATATTTTCGAGTCGCCGATCACCGTCGGCGCGCTGTGTGCCATCGTGCTGAATATCTTCCTGCCGGAAGAATTCATCGAACTGGAAGAAGATGACTTCGACCCGGAAGCCTCTATCCTTCAGGTCATGGAAAACCCCGACCTGCCGGCCAAAGCTGAACCCGCCGCGCCGGCCGCTGTCGCACAGTTGAACCGTTGATCCTGTCCGCTCCTTGAAAAAAGGGCTGATACCGGCGACGGTTCAGCCCTTTTTCAATGAGAGAGCATCAATGCGCCGCCTCCAAGCCGTCATCCTGTCCCTGCTTCTGCTCTCCCTCAGCGCCTGTGCGCTGTTCCCCAACCGCGATCCGGTGAACATCAACGTGGTCGGCCTCGAACCGCTGCCGAGCCGGGATCTGGAAGTTCGCTTCGCCATCAAGCTGCGGGTGCAAAACCCCAACGAAACCGCCATCGACTACAACGGCATCGCGCTGGATCTGGAGGTCAACGGTCACTCGCTGGCGTCGGGTGTGAGCGATCAGACCGGCTCGATTCCACGGTTTTCCGAAACCATCGTCAGCGTCCCGGTGAGCATTTCCGCGTTCTCGGTGCTACGCCAGACCTTGGGCCTGAGCCAGACCCAAACCCTCGACAACCTGCCCTATGTACTGCGCGGCAAACTGGCCGGCGGGTTGTTTGGCACGATGCGCTTTGTCGATACCGGCAAGCTCAGTCTGCCGAGGGCCAGTGCCGCGACCTGGTAAAGATGCGGTAGCCTGCACGGCCCACTGTCAGAACATGGAAGCCGTGGTTTATGGAAGACACCCCAACGTTGTACACCGAACGGCTGATCTTGCGTCCGCTTGAGCTCGCGGATGCCGAGGCCATCCAGCAGCAATTTCCCCACTGGGAAGTGGTGCGATATCTGAACGTTTTCGTGCCCTGGCCTTATCCGGACGACGGCGCCCTCACCTACCTGCGTGACATTGCGCTGCCTGCCATTGCGGCAGGCAAAGAGTGGCACTGGACGATTCGCCTCAAATCGGCGCCGGAGCAATTGATCGGCAACATCAGCCTGATGGACGAGCCGGACAACCACCGTGGGTTCTGGCTCGCCCCGGCCTGGCAGGGTCAGGGCCTGATGACCGAAGCCAGTGAAGCCGTGACCCGGTACTGGTTCGAAAGCCTCGACAAACCATTGATGCGCGTGCCGAAAGCCGCACCGAACATTGGCTCGCGAAAGCTCTCGGAACGCGCTGGCATGCGCTTGATCCGCACCGACGAGGACGACTTCGTTGGCGGCCGCTTCCCACGGGAAATCTGGGAAATCACCCGCGAAGAATGGCGGCGCCGACAAACCGTCAAACCGTGAATCGCACACCCGGTTTAGCCCGCTCGTCGACGCTCAACTCGAACACATCCGGCCGCGCATAGTGGCCGACCACGTCGTAGTCGTAGCGGGCGCGCACCAGCTCTTCGGTGTCGATCTCGGCGGTGAGCAGCCCGGCCTCGCCGCGCAACGGCCCGGCCAATACGTCGCCCATCGGCCCGACGATCACGCTGCCGCCGGCGATCAGCGGTCGATCCCCCGGCCAGTTGGCGATCTCCACACCCAGTTCATTCGGCGAGGCCTGCACCTGACAGGCGCTGACCACGAAGCAGCGCCCTTCATGGGCGATGTGACGCATGCTGACCTGCCACATCTCGCGTTCGTCCACGGTCGGCGCACACCACACTTCAATGCCTTTGGCGTACATCGCCGTGCGCATCAGCGGCATCATGTTTTCCCAGCAGATCACTGCGCCGAGCTTGCCGACCTGCGTGTCGAGCACCGGCAGCGTCGAACCGTCGCCCTTGCCCCAGATCAGCCGCTCGGTGCCGGTGGGCATCAACTTGCGGTGCTTGGCCACCAGGCCGGCCTGCGGGTCGAAATACAGCGCCGTGCAATGCAAGGTGCTACCGGCCCGTTCGATCACACCGATCACAAGATTGGCCCCGGTGCGCACCGACAACCCGGCCAGCGCTTCGGTTTCCGCCCCCGGCACATCGATGGCGTTGGCGAAGTAACGGGCGTAGGCCTCGCGGCCTTCCGGCAAGCGATAACCCAGTTGCGTGCCGAAGCCCTCGCCTTTCGGGTAACCACCGAGCAAGGCTTCGGGCATTACCACCAGCGCGGCGCCGGATTCGATGATCGCGGTTTCCCAGCTGAGGATCTGTTCCAGGGTTTCAACCTTGCCACCGGGCAAGGCGCCAATCTGCAGGGCGGCAACGATTGATTTGGGCATGGCGGTCACTCCGTGAGGTTCAGGTGTTGCTCATTCTCCGGCGCCACGGGATCATGAATAAAGACCGATCCGCTGCTGATTGATATGAGCCAAATGAATATCGAAACCGTTGACCTCAACCTGCTGAAAGTCTTCGAAGCCCTGCATGAAGAGTCCAGTGCCAGCCGCGCGGCGTTGCGTCTGGGCGTGACTCAATCGGCAGTCAGCGCAGCCTTGCGTCGGTTGCGCGAGGTGTATGGCGACCAATTGTTCGTGCGTACCGGACGGGGTTTGGCCCCGACGCTCAAGGCCAACCAGTTGAAACCGGTGGTCAGCGATGCGCTGAACAAATGTCGGCAAAGCCTGGCCATGGTCGACCCGACCGCCAACCACTACGACGGACGCTCGGTCACTGTGGGCCTTTCGGACGACTTCGAGATCGCTTACGGCCGGCGGCTGATCGAGGAAATCGCCCGCCGCGCGCCGAAACTGCGGCTGATCTTTCGCCAGACCCACAGCCAGATCGTCGCCCGGGCGCTGATGGAGCGGAGCATCGACCTGGCGATCACTGCCGGCGGGTTCGCCGAACGGCTGCTCAGCCGTCAGGTGTTGGGTGAAGGGGGTTATGCGTGTCTGGTGGATCCGGCGAGCCTGGCGCCAGGCCAGCAGCAGATCGATCTGGAGGAGTTCGTCACCCGCGAGCACCTGCTGGTGTCGTCGGGCGGTTTTATCGGGATCACCGATGAAGGGCTGGCGGCGCTGGGCAGGACTCGCCGGGTCTGCGCCTCGACCACGCATTTCGCGGCGTTGCCGCACCTGCTCAAGGGCAGCGAAGCGGTGGCGACCATTCCGACCCACGCCGCGCAGGCCATTGCTTCAATGAGCGGGCTGGCGTTGCTGCCCTGCCCGCTGGCGCTGCCGCGCTACCCGATCGAACTGGGCTGGCGCACCAGCACCCAGATCGATCCGGTGGTACTGACGGTGCGCGAAGCGATAGGCGCCAGTTTCAGAACCGAGTGATTACTTGTTGGCCGCCATCAGGCGATTGACTTCACTGCGCACCATGTTGGCGAATTCCGGCGGCGACATGCCGTCCAGTTCGGCGCGCACGAATTCGGCCCATTTACCCTTGCGCTTGGAGCGCTCGCCAAACAATCGTGCGGCTTCGCCCTTGGCTTTGCCCAAATTGTTCTGCCAGAGTTCGAACAGTCGGGATTTTTCATCTTCCAGCGCGGCGCGCTCTGCGAGGGATTTGTCGGCCAGATTGAAACTCATCGGGAATTACCTGCTGCATGAAATGGCGACATCTTACACGCTGGACGGAAACCTCTGACGCTGGTTTTTGCTCCGGATGGAAAATCGCTGCAACTTTTCAAGGCACGCCACACTCCATTGTTCACTGTCCATTCACCTGCAAGGAGTCACCCAATGGCCCGGAAAACCGCCGTTCAAGCCGCCGAAGACCAAATCAAGGACCAGGCCTTCAGCGAACTTCAGGCGCTGATCGAAGAGTCGGAAAAACTGCTCAAAAGCAGTGCCTCGCTGGTCGGCGAGGAAGCGGAGACCCTGCGCGGGCAAATCGCCCAGAAATTGCAGCAGGCGCTGGATTCGGTCACCAGCGTGCGTGACCGCACCAAACCGGCGGTGGACGCCACCGAGAGCTACATCGGCGGGCATCCGTGGCAGACCGTGGCGATCTCCGCCGGGTTCGGTCTGGTGGTCGGATTGCTGCTCGGTCGCCGCTGAGCACGAACAAAAAAGGCGAGCCCTGGGGCTCGCCTTTTTCATGCCCGGCAAACACTCATTCGCCGGCCAGTTCACGCAGCTGCGACAGGGTCTGTTGATCCAGTTCGATCCCTTTGGCCAATGACTTGGCCCGCTGCAAATGCCGCCGATCTCCCGGCAAGCGCTTGAGCCCCACGCTGTGCATCTGCCGCACAAGTTCCTGACTGCGTTCGGCAAAGCTTTGTCCGGCGGTCTTGCTCGGATCGATCACGATCAGCAGTTGCCCGGTCCACGGGGTCTTGGCCCCCGGATGGTTCTTCCAGTCGAACTCGAACGAGAAATTGCCGCCGGTCAGCGCGGCGGCGAGCAGCTCGACCATCATCGACAGCGCTGACCCCTTATGTCCGCCAAACGGCAGCAAGGCGCCGCCTTCCAGAATCGCCTTAGGGTCGCAGGTCGGCTGGCCCAGGCTGTCGACGCCCATGCCTGCCGGCAGTTTTTCGCCCTTGCGTGCAGCAATCTGCACATCGCCATGGGCAATGGCGCTGGTGGCCAGGTCGAACACGATCGGCGCACCGTCGGCCCGGGGCGCGGCGAAGGCGATCGGGTTGGTGCCGAACAATGGCCGGTCGGCGCCATGGGGCACCACGCAGGTCATACTGTTGACCACGCTCAGCGCCACCAGACCTTCGTCGGCGAACGGCTCGACGTCCGGCCACAGCGCGGCAAAGTGATGGGAATTGCGGATCGCCAACACCGCGATCCCCGCGCTGCGGGCCTTCTCCAACAACAGTGGACGCGCCGCCGCCAGCGCAGGCTGGGCAAAACCGTTGCCGGCATCGACGCTGACAAACCCTGAAGCCACGTCCTCGACTTTTGGCACGGCCTTGCCGTTGACCCAGCCGCTGTTGAGCGTCGAGACATAACCGGGGATCCGGAATACGCCGTGACTGTGCGCCCCGTCCCGTTCGGCATTGGCGCAATTGGTGGCCAGGGTTCTGGCGACTTCGGCCGAGGTACCGTGACGGGTGAAAATCGTTTCCAGCAGTTGAATCAGCTCGTCCAGAGACACCGAGTACGAGACCGCATGATCGTGAGGCGCAGACATCTGAAGCTCCAGAGTAATTATTGGAGGGAACAACAGCGAACGAACAACCCGCAACCGGATTAACCACATGCAGCCGGCACCCTGTCAACCCCGTGATGCGGATCGCACCTGACGCAATATCCATGTACCACCTGCCGAGCCCTGCCGATTTTTTAATCTTGAGCCTCAAACCATCAGCGCGTGCAAACGCCCTCAGCGAGACTCGACGATGTCAGCCCCAACCCCTCCCTTGTTATTCCCCGAAGCCATTGATTCACCGGGACTCTGGCCCGAATTGGGCAAGGCACACGGCCTGCGCGAAAAGGATTTTCGCTGGCTCGCCCATGTCCGGCTGGCGTCGGCTGCCCTGCGCAGCCAGCAGACGCCACCCATGCGTGCCGAACGCCTGCTGCTGAATGTCGCTAACCAGACTCCCCAACCGCTGCCCGGCGCCTTCATGCTCGGGGAGACGCCGGATGACAAAGGTGTGATGCTCTACACCCCGTATGACGGCCTCAAAAAACACCACAGTCGGCAATCCCTGAAGGTGCAACTCGAACAACGCCTCAACGACGCCGATGAGCAGGACCCTCTTTTGGCATTTCTGGCCGAGCCCCAACGCAAGCGTCTACTCGACGCCGGGCCGCTTTCGGTGAGCTTCAGCGTTATCGACGGGGATATATTCGAAGAGCAGCGCGCAAGCCTCGAGCAAGGCCAGGCATTGAACACCGAAGCCCTGTGCGCCGAACTGCAAACCATCGCCACGCTCACGAACATGCTCGAAGCCATACTCGATAACGTGCTCAAGCCTCATTTCGGGAATTTGCGACAAACACATACACGTGTCAGTTTCCGTCCGCTTGCCAGTGACAGCGCCCGCCCCATGGAATTGACCGACAGGCACTGGCCCGAATCCATGAGCCTGAGTGAGGCCGTACTGGCGTATTACCGACATCAGCACTGGCCGGCGGGCCGGCAACCGGTGTTTTCCAATCCGGGCAGAAAACCGGCAATTGACGATCAGGCTGTCTGGGAAGATGTCGTCAAGAACACTTCGGGGCGGTTGCCGGTGCTGCTGTTTCGCGAACTGGAAGGTTTCTGGGACGCACCCTCCGCCGTTGGCACCACCCGTCGTGTCTTCTTCGCTCGAGTGCTGGAAGACCAGGCACGCTGCGAATGGATGCTCAAGCGCGAAGCCGGGATCCTCGATCGCGAGCAGTTCAACACCGTGCATCAACTGATACGCCCGGTTTCGTCCGCCGCCCGTTTTCCTGTGGTGGAAAGCGTACGGTTGTGGGAACACGCCGCCAATTACGTGGAACTGGCGGGTTCGCTGATGATCAGCGAACCTCACGCGTTTCTTTATACGCCCGCCCAGGGCCTGCAATTGCTCGAGGATTACCAAGATCTCAAGCAGACGCTGCAGGACAAATTTCTCGCCAGGGGTCACGAAGACGAGCTCTTCGGATTGTTGAACCTGGATGAGCAAAATCGCTTTCTCGGTTTCGATCAACCCAAGGTTTCGGGAGAACGGATCGTCGGGGAAATCTTCAAAATCCTGTTCGAGTCGATCATCACCAAGCAACGACAGAACATCGAATACGCGTTGCAGGTGTTTCGACACAGCGACGGTGCCGTGAACCTTCACGCGCTGTTCGACAAAAGTCTGGATATCCGCTCGATGATCCATGAACGGTTGTTGCAGCTGGACACGAGGGGACGCTGGAGCACACACCCGGTGATCGCCGGCGACCGACAACCCTCTGCCGTGCTCGCGGAGAAAGCCCTTGCGGCGGTGAAGACCTTCCGTTCGGTTGAGGGTCCCCTGCTCAACCGGCTTGCCAGTCAACCCATGAAGAATCGGGCCATCCAGCGTTACTGGCTGGAAACCATGAAGCCGGATCTGGCACACGCCTGGTTTGTCGGCATTAACGGTGAGGCCAGGCTCCGCCGATTGAATGCAACCCTGCCGGCCTGGGCTGAAGCGATCGTCAATACTGTGATCAGCGCCGATCGCCCCACCCGCACGCAACGCGAGGCGCTCAACGGTTTCCGCCCGGATGCCTATTCGCTCACACTCGAAAGTCCCGGTGAACGCCATCTGGTGCGCCTGGCACATTGCATCCTGTTAACCGAACGTGGAGGCCTCGACGAACAACACTCAGGGTTTGCAGTGCTATGGACGCCTTCACAGGGGCTGGAGGTTTTCGACAGCGTGGCCAGTGTCCGCAGGCAGTTGAACCGGCGACTCCTCGACCGTACACAACGCCTTTCTTTGCTGGAAAACATCCTTGCATCACAGTTCCAGGCCCATCAGCGATATACCCTGGGGCCGCTGCTTTTCATTGGCGGCAACGTGCTGCTTGATCGCATGGAGTCGAGCATCGAGCATTACCTGGATCGATGCGAACAGGTGCGCTCACGGATCACGGACCAGACCCGCCGGGAAAGGGCTCTGGAACAACTGCGCGGGACGACGATCAACACCAACCTGCCTCTGGCAGCCAGCCATGCGCAAGCCATCGCCACCGCACAGACATTGCCCGCCTGGCTGGGAATGGCGCCGGTAATGGAACAGAAAAGGCACGTTGAATTGCTGGAACAGTGGTACCAGAGCGTTTCGAACGATCAGGATTACCTGACGGGCGTGCCGACTTTGGTCAGCCACGTCGAACAGACGCTCGAAACCTTGCTCGGCCAGCGTTTTCCGGGGCATCGGCTCGATCCGCGAGAAATGGAAATCACCCCTCACCTGGCGTTGGCCGGCCCCCCGCAGACGCTGGTGGAATTCGCCCTGAACCACATCAACGTCGCCCAGGGAACGGGCTTTCGGGTGTCATCGAAAAACCGCCAGACGATGCCGGCCGGGCTGGATCAGGCAGCGGCGACGCAATTGCTGCTTTCACTGGCGATACCGACAAGTTTCAGCGCAAAAGTGGCCGGTTCACTGTCGATCGACACGTCCGAAGGTCGTGAGCGCAAGCAGCGCTTTTTCCGTCAGATGCCCTGGCAACTGATGCAACAGGCCCATGCCCTGAAACTGCAGCAACGGCTGTGTGACACCGCCTTCGATTACGTACGTCAGGTGCTGGACATGCCCGACGGTATTGCCCGGGTCGCCGCAATGGCGCCGGCCATTGCCTGCCCGCTTTCGCTGGTCAAGACCGAAGGCGCGCCAGCGGTCATCGTTCCCGGAATGCATGTGTTCACGGCCGGCGGCGAAAACAGAGAGCCACTGGTGCTCTATGTTCCCTATGACGAACAGGTCTTTCACGAATTCGATGACGAAAAATCGCTGATAGCGGCGTTGAACGTCCCCGGACATTTGCAGAACCTCTTGCTGCGCCGCCTGCCAGAAGCCGAGCGCGCGCTGTTTCGCAGCCTGCTGGAATCCACACTGGGTCAGACCAGTGAAATGAGCCTGGACTTGCGAGCAATCACCGGCAACCTGCTGGAGTATCTGTACACCGACAATCTCAAGTTGCTCACCCAACTGCTGGGGACCCAGAAACAAAGCGAAGCGCAGACTGACTGGGAGACAGCAAAAGTTCTGCTCAGCGATGAAATCCAACAGGTTCCCGGTTTGCTGCCGGGCAAGCTTGCCGTCATCCCCTTGCTCTGGAAAGCGTACGACGAGTTCAAAGACTCGGCCGAAGCACTGCAGGATCACCACTGGAAACGCGCGCTGCGGTCTTTTATCGGGGGGGCCGCGCAAATGGTGATGATGGGGCTTTTGCCGCAGATGTCGGCCGAAACCTCCATCGCCAGTGATGCCGTCGAGCAGCAAAGCACAGACGCAGCCGAAACCATGGCGAAAAACATGGAAGAAACGACCACGCCGGATAGGGCCGACATCGAACCCACTTCGCCTCGACGCACGCAGCTGGGTCCTTTCGAGGCGAGGGAGGTTGCGCTGGAGGATCTCGTCTTCAGCCCCAGGCTGAACACCTACCGGGATGTGTCGAACAACCGCCATTACGCCGTGATTGAAGGCAAGGTCTACCCGGTCGTTCAGAAGGGTGAAGCCTGGCAACTGCGCAGCCCGGATCAATCCGGCCCGATGATTCAGATCAGCGAATCACGCCAGGTCATCATTTCACCTGGTCAGACCGTTCACTACGGCCAGGCCATCAGAAAACTCGCCAAACGCACGACCATTACCCGCTTGCGCTGCAACATGTTGAACATCGAAGCCCACGGGATGAATGAGATTCGCCTCAAATACCCGCAAAAAGCCCAGGAGTTGGTGCATGCAATCGACCTCGCCCGGCGCTATGCCTTTTATTGCCTGCATAATCTGGTTCCGCTCACCAAGGGTATAGCCAACCCCCGGGTCAGCCTTTTTCTCGAAGGCTTTTTTGATGCGCCGAAGATTACCGCCGAAATGCTCAAAAAAATCTGCACCGCCATCGTCCCCATCTGCAAAGCCCTGGTGGACCCCGCTGATGAGTTGTTGGAAACAGAGCGCTTCGTCGTCGGTTCCAACAAGTATCTGCACGATGTGATCGCGTTTGTCCTGAATGGCGACCAAAAGCGATTGGTGCACTTCACCGAACACTTTTTCGACCAGCGACTGGATGCATTCAAACCCTTGATGCAGGTGCCATTCGATGTCGACGGGCATGCCCAGGCATCCACCTTGATTCACGAGTTTTCCCATCAATTCAGCAAGACGATGGATATCGCAACATTGCGTGCACGTGAGCCGTTCTGCGACCTGATATCGACCCTCACCCCGGATGGCTTGAGGTTGTACGAGGATCTGAAGTTCGATCAGAGCTCTGCCTTGTCACTGCGTACTCCACTAGAGCAACTGTTTGCCGAATGGAACACCACCCTCAAAACCTGGATGGGGATCGACAAGATTGCGGAGATGCAACTGATCTACGATGAAGTCCTGCAACTGACCGGCGCCAAAAACCTTCCTGAAGCGCGCAACGCCTTCCTTGATCGACAAAATCCCGACGTTCGCATCAAGGTGATCCTGCGCAATGCCGACTCCGTCACCCGGCTGATCTGCGAAATCGGGCGGCAACTCGACCCTATACAATCGCCCTGAAACAGGCGAAAAAAATGCGCAGGTGCAGCACCTGCGCATTTAATGCCTTTGGGAGCCGAATCAGTCCTTCTGATCCCGCAGCACATTGCCCGAAGCCCCATCGATACGGAATTCGTACACAACGCCATCGGCCTTGCGCCCTTCCCCTTTCCAATAACCGTCGTTGTCGGCCTCGATTTCGTAGACTTCGACATAACCGGCCTTGGTTTTCACGATCTCGATGGCTTTTTCAATGGTGATCCATCCAGCGCCCGGGCGGTCGGCCAGGGCCGCTCCGGCGCTCAGAAGACTGGCAGTCGCGACGCAAGCGGCGAGGGTTCGTTTGATCATTTTTCACTCCATTTGTAGATACTGTTCACGGGCAAGTCCTGGTTTTTTGGGGCGCCTGCGCGCAAAAAAGTTCCACGTTTTGATGGGTAAATGCCATGACGATGTTCTCGGCACCTTCCCCTGAAGGTTAGAATGCGCGAAATCAGGATGAGTCAATGACCCAGAACACCCTCTCGGAAGCCGAATACGATGCGATCACCGATGCCGCCGCGCATTGGTGCATGCGTCTGCATGCCGTCGACTGCACTGCTGAAGAGCGCCAGGCGTTCGAACAATGGCGCGATGCGCACCCGCTTCACGCGTTCGAGTATGAGGCGATGCTGGAAATCTGGGAGGTGGCTGAGCACTTGCCGCGCCCGGAACCCGCACCAGTCGTGCCGATTCGCCAACCCGCCAGCTCATGGCGCCGGTACGCAGCGGCGGCTTCGGTCTGTGCCCTGGCATTGCCGCTGGCCGCCTGGGCCGGGTGGAACCTCGGCTGGCTCCCCAACAGCTATCAGCATTTTGCAGCGACCGACAATGTCCGCCATGTCACCCTGGGCGATGGCAGTCAGGTCGAGCTAAACCTCAACACCGAGCTGACCTACAGCAATTACAAGGACGAGCGTCGCGTCACGCTGAAAATGGGTGAGGCGTTCTTCGAAGTCAGCCATGACCTTGGCCACCCCTTCATCGTCAGGGCGGCCGAAGGCAGGATTCGCGTCACCGGCACCCGCTTCAACGTCTGGATGTATGAGGATCAGGTCAAGGTGAACCTGATTGAGGGTTCCGTGCTGGTCACCAGCAACGCCCGCCTGAGCGGCGACGGCTTGCGCCTGGGCCCCTCGATGCAGGCTCGCTACAAACACGGCGACGACATGCCGCAAATCAGCCAGACCTACGCCAACGACCATTCGCTGGCCTGGCGCAGCGGCAGACTGGTGCTCGACAACCTGTCGCTGAACGAAGCGTTGCCGCAGATCAACCGCTATCTGGACAAACCCCTGATGCTCGCCGATCACTCGACCGGCTCGATCCGGGTGGGGGGTATCTACAACGTCAAGGAGCTGAACAGCTTTGCCAGCTCCTTGCCCAAAGTCTTGCCGGTCTTCCTGACCCGCAACAAGGACGGCAACCCGGTCATCAATCCGATGCCGCAACAGCCGCCAAAAAACTGAAGGCCGTTCCCGTGAGGGAGCGGCCTTCTGCTATAGCGGTTGTAGACGGGTTGAACAGCTGATTACTGCGCCGCCACTTTCCCCATTTTTTCCAGATCATCGCGTACGGTCTGCACCTGATACTGCGGATCGGCCTTGATCTGCTGCTCGGTGAATGGCAACACGCTCCATTGCTTTTTCGAGAAGGCCTCGGTCTGGTCACGAGAATATTTCGACGCCGGATCGCTGGACAGCGAGAACGCCAGCAGCCCCTGGGCATGCGGCCCTTTATCATCGAACGTCACGACTTGCAGGTAACTGGTGCCGCTGACCACTTCGAGCCTGCCATCTTCACGGGGCACGCTCTGAATGGCGTTGTAAATGCCCAGCGTTCCGGGGCCACCGTGGATCGGCGTTTGCTGACCGCCACTGCTGACCACCTGCACATCGCCCCAACGGGTTTTCTCGGTCAGGCCCATTTTGGCGGCAGTTTCGGCCGACGCCAGCATCGCCGCGCGCAGTGCTTTGGCCACTTCCGGCTTTTCAATGGCCAGCCCGCGCGGTGTGTGTTGCGCATCCTTAGGATCGAATGCCACGCGCCAGGCCTGCGGCGACGCCTGCATCGCTTGCATGATGCTCTGGAAATGCACCAAGCCAACGCCCGACTCCAGATTCGCCCGGCCGTCCCACGCTTTCAGGCTGCTGCACACCGATTTCAACGCGGCTTCAGACTGGGAAGTGCAGAACTTCAACATATCCGGTACTACCTGAGTCGCAAGAAACACCTGATCGTCCATCACCATGTGTTGCAGGTCCTGCACCGACACCGGCCCTTTTTTGTTCAGGGTCGCCAGACGATCGAGCGCAAAGCGCGAACGCAGGCCCAGTGGCAGCCCGTCCTGGCTGATCAGCGGCGAGTAGCCAGTCAACGGTTGCGCCGGGTTGGCCAGCCAGGCCGAATCGTTGGAGTGCTGGACGAAGTCCTTGCGCAACAGCTGTGGCAACTGGCTGGAGGCGTAAATGCCCTTCTGTGCGGCGTGCGGGTCGACGTCCCAAGTGCACGCGCTGTTGGAACCATCGAGCACGATCATTTCCAGACCGACGCGCGGGTCGCTGCACTTGGCCAGTTTGTCGGTACTGACGTTTGGTACCACCGACAGGTTCATGTACAGCGTCTGGCCTTTGTCATCCACCGCCAGGGTGTTGACCCACGGGATGCCCTGGATCGTGTGCACCGAATCCTGCAGATCCTTGAGACTGCCGGCGCGGTTCATGGCGTACCACTGCTTCAGCACCCGGTCGTTGTCGAGGTTGGCATCACGCAGGCTGTAAGCGTACTGGTGATTCCAGTCGAGCTTGCCGGGCCATTGCACGATCGGGCCGAACTGTGAGCTGTAGACGTCATGGGAAACCGGCACGACCTGGCCGTCCGCCTGTTTGACCTGCACCGTGACGGTCTGCTTGCTCAGCGGCAACGACTGGCCGTCGAGCAGGTAACGGGTCGGATCTTTCGGGTCGAGTTGCAGGCGATACAGGGTGAAATGCTTGGACGAATCGACGGTGTGGGTCCAGGCCAGGTGCTGGTTGAAACCGATGTTGATCATCGGCAGACCCGGCAGCGCCGCGCCCATCACATCGAGCTTGCCCGGAATGGTCAGGTGCATCTGATAAAAACGCATGCCGCCGACCCACGGAAAATGCGGGTTGGCCAGCAGCATGCCGCGCCCGTTGAAGGAGCGGTCGCTGCCGACCGCCACGGCGTTGCTGCCACGGTCCAGTGCGAAGCGTTGCTGGCGCGTTTCAGCCAGTTGGTAAGCCCGGGCATCGTTTCCAATCTGCGCAGTGGCCTGCGGGGGTGTAGCACCTGCCAAGGCTTCGGCGAACTGCCCGACACCGCCCTCGACCAGCAGGCGACGGGTCAGTTTCACCAGGTCTTCGGCGGCGATATCGCGCACCCATTCACCCTGGCACTGTTGCGGCAAGCCTCGCTGGCGACGCTCGGCCAGGTAACGGTTGTAGCCGGCGGCATAACCTTCCACCAGATCACGGACTGCGACCGGCTGCGCCTGCCAGAACGCATTCACCGCCTGCGGGGTGTTGAGCCACTGGAAGAACACATCGCTGATGCGGTTCTCGCGTTCTTCGACCGTCAATTGCTCCGGCCCGAAGTACCGCGACCGCTCGCCATTGACTGTCACGATTTCATTGGCCAGCAGGCACAGGTTGTCCTGCGCATAGGCGTAACCGATGCCGAACCCGAGACCGCGTTCGTTTTCCGCGCGAATGTGCGGTACGCCAAAGCCTGTGCGACGGATATCCGCGCCGGTCTGAACGGACGGGGTGAACGCCTGCGCCGACAGACTCAGCCCGAGAAACAGGCCGGCAAGGGTCAGTCCGGTGAATTGCCTGGAAATAGTCACGCTCGCTCCTGATCGAAAAATCGAAGAGCGAACCGCCCGCCATCGTGAATACATCGGGCCCGGCTCGCTCTGAAATCACCCACGCGTCACGCGCAATGAGCCTGTCCAGAAAACGAAGCCGCGGGAAAAAAATTTAGTCGGTCTCACACCCGTTTCGTGCCGCAATCACGGGGAAAAGACGAAACGACGACAAATTTTCTACATTTTTCGCTTCATGATTTGTCGAGCTGAAACGTCTTGTTTAGAGAGAGCACGGAAAACCTTTCCTGATCAGGCTCTGAAAGGAGAAATCGCATGTACAACCCACTTCTACCATCGGAAGGTAGCCAGACCCCCAAAGGAGCGCCCATGGGTTCGCACGCCGACGTATTCGGGCAACGGATCGAGCGTCACGGCAATGAACGCATCCGTTTGCTGCTCAAGAGCTTCGGGCTGCGCACCAGCCTGATTCGCCTCAAAGTCATCGATACCCTGCTGGTTGCCGCCGAGGACGACCGTCGTCTGGGTGTGCGTGGCGTTCACAGCCAGTTGCTGGATCTGGACATTCCCTTGTCCTTCCTCAGCGTACGTGAAGTGCTCAAGCGCCTGTGCGCCGAGGGCGTGATCACGTTCAACGACGACAAGAGCTACAGCCTCCATCCCCAGGCTGCTGCGGTGCTCAACAACGATTGACGCGCCCGGCACACGCCGTCAGGGCTTGACCTTGCGGCGCATCACGCCGTTGATCACGACCACCACCACTGCCACGCCAATGGCAATGTACTGGAACGTTTGCTCGCTGAGCTTGCCGGCGTTTTGCAGCCAGGACAGGCCGAGCATGATCAGCAGTACGGCGACGGCGATCAGAATCGAATATATCAAGCGTTGCTTATGGGTCATTACAGGTTCCTGAACCGTTGGAATGTATCGGGTTTGTATCGGCGTTGATGCCATGCACATACCGTTTGACGGGGATGCGCCGCTGTAAACGGGGTCTCATGTTACAGCCGATGAAGAGCTTTGGCTTCAAACGGCGTTAACCATGAGGATCCTTGAAATGCTACGTCGAATCACCTGGCTGATTCCTGGCCTTGCACTGCTGACGCTGAGCGGCTGCATCATCTTCCCCCACGGCGGCTGGCATGGCGATCATCGCCACTATGCGCCTGGCCCGGGCTATTACTACCATCGTTAAGCCATCTCCCTGAGCGACAGGGCGACAGACGACCGCTTAAATACAACAATGTATGTAAGACAAATCAAAATGCCCACGCAAATGTGGGCATTTTTGTAGGACTTTATTCTCCTTAAGGTAAGGCAATTCCAACGCGCTTGTAGTAGTTCTGCCATTCGCAACATCATGCAAAACCAGGTCACGAATTGTCATACCAATGGCGTAGGAACAATCACTCCCCGTCCCTACCCTTTGCGCTCCTTCTCCACTGCCGTGGTTGCGCATGCAAAGAACTCTCATCCCCCTCCCGCAACTCCAGGCGCTCGGTTTCTGTCTCGCCATCACGCTGTTCGAATGGCTGACCTACATGGCCAGTGACATGATCATGCCGGCCATGCTGACCGTCACCCGGGATCTGGAAGCCGATGCGGCTCACATCCCCAACGCGTTCAATCTGTATCTGATCGGCGGCGTCTGCCTGCAATGGCTGATCGGCCCGTTGTCCGACCGGTTCGGCCGACGCCCGCTGTTATTGGCCGGTTGTGCGCTGTTCGGTGCAACCTGCGCGGCCACCGTCGCCACGCCCGGCATCGAAGTGTTCAACGCCCTGCGACTGTTGCAAGGCATGGGCCTGGGATTTGTCGTGGCGGTCAGTTATCCCGCCCTTCAGGAAGTTTTCTGCGAGGCGGATGCGGTGCGACTGATGGCATTGCTGGGTAATGTCGCACTGCTTTCGCCCCTGCTCGGTCCACTGCTCGGCAGCCTGCTGCTGGAATGGCTGAGCTGGCGCGAGCTGTTCCTCGGTCTGGGCCTGATCGCAACACTGACCTGGATCGGATTGTATGCCTGCATGCCGGAGACGATCGGCGTTGTCCGCCACGACGGCGGCCAACAAGCGCCGATCCCATTCTCGCTCGGCCAGCTGAGCAGCCGTTATCTCGCACTGCTGCGCAATCACCGGTTCGTCGGCATCTGCCTGGCTCTCGGGCTGATGAGCCTGCCGCTGATAGCCTGGATCGGACTGGCGCCACTGTTGCTCGTCAAGTTGCTGGGCCTGACCACACGTGAATATGCGCTATGGCAGATTCCGGTTTTTTCGGCGGTCATTGTCGGCAATCTGATCCTCGACAGACTGCTCGCGTCACGGGAACTGCCGCAACTGATTCGTCTGGCACTCTGGCCGTTCTGCCTGGGTCTGCTGACCCTGATCGCCACCGCACTGTTAAGCCTGCCCCTTGCAGGGTTGATGACCGGCCTTGCGCTGTATGCCGTGGGGCTGGGCATGAGCAACGCCGCGCTGTACCGCCTGGCACTGTTTGCCAGCGATGACAGCAAAGGCCTGGTTTCTGCCTCGATCGGCATGATTTCGATTGCGGTGATGGGTGTCGGCGGTTCATTGATTGCCGCCATCGGCGGCGGTACCCGCCTCGAATCCTTCGCCATTTGGGCGGCGCTGGGCGGCCTGCTCAGCCTGCCTCTGCTGTATCGGTTTCTGCCAAACGTCCCGACAGACTCCGCTTCTTCAACATAACGCCAAGGACGCATGATGAACCCTTTCCCCTACAGCGACGCGCTCTGCGCGTTGACGCGACCCTATTGCCCGGATTCCGTGCCGGACGGGCTGTTTAACCAGGCCATGGCCGAGATCAGTCGGTTTCATAGCCAGCACACCCCCGGCTACGAACACTGGCTGAACGCCAATGGCTTGATCGTGGACGACCTGGAGCACCTTGATGACTGGTCACGGCTGCCGCCCGTTTTTGCCAGTTTCTTCAAGCGACAGCCCTTGCTCAGTGCCACCGGAGTGGACGCACTGGAACTCACGTCTTCCGGCACCAGTGGCGAGAAAAGCCGCATGCGTTATGACCAGCGCAGTCTGGGCGCTGCCCAGAACATGGTTCGGCGGATCTTCCGGCACTATGACTGGGACACCCCGCACACCCCATGCAATTACCTGCTGCTGAGCTATGAACCCGAAGGCAGTATCAGCCTGGGCACATCGTTTACCGATCAGTTTCTGTGCCGGTTTGCGCCCGTCAATCGCGTGGCCTACGCACTGCGCCGCACAGGCGGCGGACATGAATTCGACGGCTTCGGCGTGATTGCCGCCTTGCAATCCTTCGCCGAAGAAGGCTTGCCGGTGCGCATCTTCGGCTTCCCGGCCTTTCTCTGGCAGACCCTGCAACGCATGCAGGCCACCGGGGTGGCGAACCTGCAACTGGCAGAAGGCTCGCTGACGCTGTTTGGCGGCGGCTGGAAAACCCGGATGGCACACGAAATTCCCCGTCAGCAACTGTATGAACGCATTCATCGCCAATTGGGTATCGAGATATCTCGCTGTCGTGACGGTTATGGCGCCGTCGAGCATGCGGTGCCGTATCTCGAGTGTGCTCACCATCATTTCCATGTACCGGTCTATTCGAAGGTTTTCGTGCGTCATCCCTCCGATTTTTCAGTTCAGCCCTATGGGCGTCAGGGCTTGCTGAGCTTTGTCTCGCCTTACATTTCATCAAGCCCGGCACACGCGGTGGTCATGAGCGATCTCGCCACCCTGCATCCTGGCGCCAGTTGCGGCTGTGGTCTACCCACCGACTGGTTCGAACTGCATGGCCGTGCGGCCACCACGGCCGGCCGAAGCTGCGCGATGGCTGCCTCTGAATTATTGGGGACGCACTGACATGTACCTGATCAACGGAAAACTTCACGACGACTGCACCCTCGACGTCGCACTGCAACAGCTGGACCTGGATTTGCCACAACGATTGGCCAGGGCGCTCGATACCGCGACCGTGCTTGGTGCAGCAGCGACTTTTGCCGAGCGTCTGCAAGACCCGGGCATCGCAATGCCCATCGATCCCGAACAACGCCAGACACTGATCGAGTTCTGCCAGCCGGATGCCTTGCGGCGCAAGCTTGAGCGCGAACTCGGCGAGCAACCGGGCAGCCTGCGTCGCCTCGACTATCACCCGTCACGCTTTGAACGCTGGAGCCCGCTGGGCCTTGTGGTTCACATCACCCCCGGCAATGCACCGTTGCTGGCCTTTTGCGCGGTGATCGAAGGCCTGCTGGCCGGCAACGTCAACTGGTTGCGTCCAAGCAGCAGCGATCAGGGGCTGACGGCCCAATTGCTTCATGGACTGGCACAGTGTGATGCGACCGGTCAGATTGCCGGACATGTCGCCGTCATTCCGGCAGGCACCGCACAGATGGGTCAATTGTGCCGACGGGCCAACGGCGTCTCCGCGTGGGGCGGTGAATCCGCGCTGCAAGCGATCCGCCAGCAACTGCCGCCTGGCTGTCGCTGGATCGACTGGGGCCATCGCATCAGCTTCATCTACCTGACGCCGGCAGCGGTCACGCCAGAAGCGCTGGACGCCGTGGCCGATGAAGTCTGCCGTCTGAACCAGCAGGCCTGTTCCAGTCCGCAATGGCTGCTGGTGGACAGCAACGACGAAAACATCCTGCGCTCCATCGGCGATGACCTGGCCGAGGCGTTCGAGCGTCGATCCCGACACTGGCCGGTCCTGCTGCCTTCGATTCAGGAGGCCTCGGAAATCACCACCCACACGGCGATGGCGCGACTGGCCCAGAGCTTTTCCGAAGTCAATGGCCGGGTCTGGCAGGCACCGGACTGGCGCGTCATCTGGACCCACGACCAGCAACTTGCCCCCTCGCCGCTGTTTCGCAGCCTGTTGCTCAAGCCACTGCCACGGGCGCAGGTCAGCGAGCAGCTGTTGCCCTGGCGCAACGTACTGCAAAGCGCCGGGCTGATGTGTACAGAACACGAAACGGCTGAACTGGCTCAAACACTGATCGCCGCAGGAGTCACGAGGATCACTCCGGTGCAAGCGATTCACGACGGCTACGAAGGCGAACCACACGACGGCGTGTATGCGTTGCAGCGCCTGAGCCGTCGCGTATCGGTCAGCCTGGCGGCCACGGCGCTGGCAACCCGTGCCACGCTCGATCCTCTGCCGACACCACCCTCTGTGGCCAATCTGCCGATCATGAGCAAAGACGCCTTTGTCACCCGCCCCATCCACCCGGCGGCGCGGTTGTATTTCCGCTCCGGCGGCAGCAGCGGCGCCCCGGCGTTGGCCGGTTACAGCTACCGCGATTTTGATCGACAGATGCGCGCCAGCGCCGACGGACTGTTCGCAGCGGGCCTTGATCCGAAACGCGACCGGGTAATGAATCTGTTCTTCAGCGGCGGGCTGTACGGCGGTTTCTTCAGTTTTTCCAAAGTACTGGAGATGCTGGGGGCCACGCACCTGCCGATGGGCGCGCCGGCGGATGACGATTACAGCGAGATCGCCCGGTTGATCATCGATCAGCGTGTCAGCGTGCTGGTCGGCATGCCCAGCACGCTGCATCGTTTGTTCCTCAACGAGCAGGCACGGCTGAGTGCCTATGGCGGGATCGAAAAGGTCTTCCTCGGGGGCGAACACCCCGGCAAGCAAAGCCTCGCACTGATGCGCGGCTGCGGCGTCAGGCTGATCCGCTCGGCCATTTACGGCAGTGTCGACGCCGGACCGCTCGGCCATGCCTGCCCCGCCACCGGCGATGGCGTGTTTCACCTGATGAGCGATATCCAGCATCTGGAGATCGTCGAATTCGAGGCTGATCGACCGGTGCCCGACGGCGAAACCGGGCGTCTGGTGTTCACCTCCATCGAGCGCGAAGGACAGGACATTCAGCGCTACGACGTCGGTGACAGCGGTCGCTGGATTCCCGGTGTGTGTGAGTGCGGGCTGCCCACGCCACGTTTCGAGCTGCTGCAACGTCATGGCAGGCTGATGCGCATCGGCACGGATTTTATCTGCCTGTCGCAACTGGCAGAGCATCTGCAGACCGAATTTCAGTTGATTCTCGAACACGCCCCGGACGGCCTGGAGCGCATGCGCTTTCGCAGCCCACGGCAACCGGATGATGTACAGCGTCGCCTGCTGGACTATCCGACCTTGGCCACGCTCATCCAGACAGGGCTGCTTAGCGTGGAAGTGGAGGTCTGCGGCAGCGACCGGTTCACCCGCAACAAGCACAGCGGCAAGACGCCTCTGCTGATCGACAACCGGGGCATTGGCCCCAGCGCAGACAGGCAAGGAGCGGAACATGAACACACGGTTTGAACTGCAAGAGCTGGTCACGTTTGCGCGACAGCATTCCGGTTTTTATGCGCGTCACTTCGCCGAACTTCCCCAGCCGATCACATCACTGGAACAACTGCCGGTGATTGACCCCGTGGAATACTGGAAAGGCAGTCATGACCTCGACCAGTGGCCTGTCCTGACGGCACCGCTGAATGACGCCCTGGTTTTCAAGACCGGAGGCACCACCAGCGCCGGCAAGTTTTCACTGTTCCGGCGTGAGGAATGGCGGACGCTGGTAACAGACTTCGGCCGCAGTCTCGGCGCCCGGTTGAGCGCCGGAGACCGGGTCGCCAACCTGTTTTTTGTCGGTGATCTGTATGCCAGCTTCATCTTCACCCACGACGCGCTGGCACATGTGCAAACCGAGGTCGTCGAGTTTCCCTTCACCGGCCATGTCGACTCGAACATCCTGGCCGATGCGATTGCCCGGCACCGGATCAACGTGCTGGCGGGTCTGCCGGCACATCTGCTGAGTTTCGCGGCGTGGCTAGAGCAACATGACCGGGTCCTGGCAGGCGTCACCGCCCTGCTCTACGCCGGTGAAAGCCTGTTTGACGCCCAGTTGCAACGGCTGGCGCGGGTTTTCCCCAGCGCCCGCGTAGCCTCGATCGGATACGCCAGCGTGGACGCCGGATTCATCGGTGCCAGTCATCGTGACTGCGCCATCGGCGAACATCGGGTTCCCGAATGTCACGCATTGCTGGAAATTCTCGACGAGCAGACCGGTGAACCGATCGAAGAATGCGGTCGTGTCGGACGCCTGGTGATCACCAACCTCACGCGCCGGTTGATGCCGTTGATCCGCTACCCCGTCGGCGATCGCGCGTGCTGGCGAGAGTCGCCCGGCGCGTCCCGGCGCAAGTTCGCGCTGATGGGCCGCTGCGCCGACAGCCAACGGGTGCGCGTGGGCGTTCTGACTCTGCTGCCGCAATCGATCGGCGAAACCGTGCGGCGCGTTACCGGCAGCGACGATTGGCAACTGCTGATCGAACAGGACGGCACCATGGATATCCTAAGCCTGCACTGGGCCCCGGACGCCCTGTCACCGGCAAACGCTGAAGCCGACCAGGCGCTGCACAGTGCCTTGATCCAGGACTATCCGTTGATCGAACAACTGAGCGCCGATCGCCTGATGGCGTTGCGGATTCGCTGCTGTACGGTTCAGGAACTGGTATGCCATCCACGCTCCGGCAAACGGCAGCGCGTGCTGGACCGGCGCGTCTATAACGGCTCCGGCCGGGAGCGTTGCTGATGGAAACGATCACCCTGCGCGGATATCGCACCAGTGACGCCCAGGCGGTCAGTCGCCTGTTCAGAAATATCTATGGCGACCACTACGCCCAGCCGCATGTTTACCTGCCCCGCATGATCAGCCAGAACCATGCCGACGGCCGCTGGCACTCGTTGGTGGCGGTGGCGAACGATCAGGTGGCGGGCCACGCCACGTTGATTCTCGACAAGCAATCATCCATCGCCGAACTGGCGCTGAGCGTGGTGGATCCTCAGAACCGTGGCCAGAACATTGCCACTCAACTGAGCCGACGCTTGCTGACGCATGCGCAGGCGCTGGGCTATCGGGGTGTCACGATCAAGCAAGTGACCCATCACCCCTATTCGCAAAAAATGGCCGCCCGCCTTGGTTTTCAAAATACCGGCTTGTTGCCCGATCATGCACCGTCACCCTTTGGCGGCGTGCTGACCGAATCGCTCGTGCTGGGTTACGTCCCTGTCGACGGCTTTCAGCGGCCGCTGCCGGCCTTGACCTGGCCAGACGAATGCCGTGAGTTCATGCAGCAGTTGTGCGACGTGTTCGGAACGCAATTGAACGTGGCGCCGTGGATCGGCGCTCCAGCGCAGCTGGAACAGCGCTGGGGGCGATATGACGGGGTTTTCAGCGAAGTGGATGAGAGCTTGCTCAAACAGCTGCAACAACTCCCCACCCATTGGCTGATATCGATCCGGCTCAGGCTGGCCCAGGGTTTCGACACTGCCTGGCGCCGGTTATCAACGACGGGGTTCGTGTTCAGCGGACTGGCGCCCGATGACAGAGGTGAGGGATGGCTGGCATTGTTTCATAGAGGGTTCCAGCCAAAATCACTGACACTGCATTGTCCGCACATGCAGCGGTTGCATGACGACATGCAACAACGGATCGCCCCGCTTGCGGATTTTCAGATTTGCGGCAACCACCCATAAACGAAAAGGCCCGCTCCGTTACCGGTGCGGGCCTTCTGGTCACGCCTTGGCGCTGACGCCAGCGTCGGTCGGAGGCTTGCGCTCGCCGCCCTGCCCGTAGGTCTGCAGGTTCTGCAGTACATAAATGGCTTTCTTGTACTCGGGGATCAACGTATTGGCGTACTTGTTGCCCTTGAGATTGTTGGTCTGGATGGTATCCAGTTGCGTCGCGAAATACTCCAGCGCATTGAACTTGGCATCCGGATCCTTCTGAATGCCGAAGCGATCAAACTTGTCGCCGGCGTTGAGCAGAGTGATGGACGTGACTTCGGAAATCAGGCCACGGCTGCGCAGCATTGCACTGAGGCTGCCCAATTGTTTGGCCGAAACATTGGTGGGATCGAAACCCTTGATGTTCTTGTGCAGCCCCTGCTTGTCCATTTCCGCAATACTGATCGCGGTGGGGTCACTGCCGACCAGGGCCAGCATCTGCTTGACCTTGACACTTTGAGAAACCGGTTTGCTCGAGCTGCCTGTATCTCGAACCAGCAAACCCGCCTTGGGTTGCCAGGCACCGGTATATCCGATAGTCATGAGCAAGCTCCTTGCGAGGAAAACATGAAAAATTCCTTGTTGAACGACTTTTGAGTTGCCCGGAGTATCGGCCGGCAAACCAATCACACCAACTCCTTTCTGCACTTTTTTACAATTTTCGTACATTCACGATACAAACCGATAACAGCCCCGGAAATACGGGACCAGAGCGTTCATGACAATGTGATGAAAGTGGGTTTATCGCTCTAATGTTCGGGACAGTTAGTTCTCGTGTATCAGGCCGGATACGTTCCATCGGTCGGGATTGCAGCTTTTAGGACGAAAGTACCTAAAGCTTCCCGAAGTCGCGACGATACGTTAGGAAACCCGCGCTGTTTTTTCCCTGCCCACAATAAGAATCCCTGCTCAAGGACCGGTTTCCATGCCCGCATTCCGCACCATTCAGGCTCGCTACACGCTGTTTCTGGTTCTGTTCATTCTGTTGTTGTCTGTGCTGACCGTGGTCGGCATCAGCCAGTTGGTCGCACCCAAGCTGCGCCATACCGAAGAGCAGGTCGTGCTCAACCGCATTGCTGAAGTGGCCGAACAGATCCAGGGCGAATTGAACAAGGTCCAGGCGCAACAGCGCAGCATCACCCAGACCATCCCGCTGCTCGACAGCGCAGCCATCGACACCGTATTGCCGGGGCTGGTGGATCAATACGGCGAACTCAAAGTATTCGGCGGCGGCATCTGGCCATTGCCCGGCCAGCGTGAGGCCGGACGCAACAAGTTCAGTACGTTCTGGCACCGTGATGCCTCCGGCAAACTGGCGGTGAACACCTTCTGGAACAGCGACGCGGCGCCCAACTATTACGACCAGAGCTGGTACAAGGGCGGCATGCAGACCCCGCGCGGCCAATGTGCCTGGGCCGCCGCTTATAAAGATGATGCCAGTGCCGAGCCGCGCACCAACTGCGCCATGGCCATCCAGAAAAACGGCAGCGCCTGGGGCGTCTCGACCATCGACGTGACCCTGGGCTTCTTCAACGATCTGGTGGCGCGCAAGGAAAAAGACCTCAACGCCGAAATGCTGATCGTCGAGGCCGACGGCAAGATCATCAGCAACAGCTCGCGCATCAGCGGGCCGATTGTGCTGAAGAACATCAGTGAACTCGCCGGTGGCTCGACCTTCGCCAGCCAGGTCAAGGCCGGGCTGCAAAACCGCGATCAGGCGCAGCGCGTCGAATTCGACAACCACGGTGAAGCCAGCACCTTCTTCATGCGCCCGATCGAAGGCACCCCGTGGTTCCTCGCCACCGCCCTGCCAACCAAAATGCTCACCGCCCAGCGTGACGATGTGCTCAGCAGCCTGAGTATGCTGCAGATTCCGCTGGTGATCCTGCTGGTACTGTTGCAGGTCTACGCAATCCGCCAACTGGTTTCGCGCATGAAAGCGCTGAAAGCCAACATCGATTCGCTGTCCAGCGGCGATGCCGACCTGACCCGGCGCATCACCATTCGTGCTGAAGACGAACTCGGTGCCATCGGGCATTCGGTCAACACCTTCATCGCCTACCTGCAGAACATGATCGGCGAAGTGACCCAGGCCACCGGCGCGATGGCCTCGAGCCTCGACAGCCTGCAACGCACCTCGGCGCACACCAGCCAGATTCTGGCGCGCCACGCGTCGGAGACCGACCAGACCGTTACCGCGATCAACGAAATGAGTTCGACCGCTGAAAGCGTCGCGCAGAACGCTGCCGAAACCGCTGCCTTCACCCAGCGCGCCAACGAAAACGCCGACCGTTCCCGCATCGTGGTCGGTGAAGCGTCAGGCAGCGTAGTGGCGTTGATCGACGAAGTGGCCAGCGCCACCCACAAGGTCGAAAGCATGCAGCAGGATGCCCAGCGCATCACCGAAATCCTCGGCGTGATCGGCGCCATTGCCGGCCAGACCAACCTGCTGGCACTCAATGCCGCCATCGAAGCAGCGCGGGCCGGTGAACAGGGTCGCGGTTTTGCCGTGGTAGCGGACGAAGTGCGTGCCCTCGCCGCCCGCACCCAGGCCAGCACCTCGGAAATCAACGAGATGTTGAGCCGTCTGACCCAAGGCGTCAGCTCGTCGGTCAGCGCCATGGAAAACACCCAGGCCAGTTGCCAGTCCGCCGCCGATGCCACCACCCGGGTCAACAGCGGGCTGGACGAAATGGCCGGTGCGGTCAGCCACATCAACAGCCTCAGCACCCAGATCGCCACCGCCGCGGAACAGCAAAGCGCGGTCACCGAAGAGATCAACCGCAGCATGGTGCAGATCCGCCACATGGTTGATGAGCTGGTGGAAAGCGGTCAGGCCAGCGAACTCAACACCCGCCAGTTGCTGGAAGCCAACAGCCGGGTGAGCGCGATCATGGGGCGGTTCAAGGTTCGCTGACGGTTTTGTCATCTTGCGCTCAGTGGCCTGTCAGCTTTGGTCTACGATCATGTTGGCAGGCCTGCCTCGTATCACTTGGAAACACTCCGTTGATGCCAGGCAGGAAAAACCGGTCAAAATGCCTTCCTTTTTTGACCGTTTCTCCTCTAAGCCGAGAGCCCTCCATGCGAAACCATCTGCGTCTGGCCGCCCTGAGCGCGCTGTTCATTTCCTCTTTGGCGCAAGCCGCCGATCTTATTCCGATAGAAGTTCATCGCGACGCCAACTGCGGCTGCTGCAAAAAATGGATCAGCCATCTGGAAGCCAATGGCTTCAAGGTCGAAGACCACGTCGAAAGCGACATGAGCAGCTTCAAGCAGCAACACGGCGTGCCGCCACGTCTGGCGTCCTGCCACACCGCAATCATCAACGGCAAATTCGTCGAAGGCCATGTTCCGGCGGAACAGGTGCTGGCCCTGAGCAAGCGTGACGACCTGCTCGGCGTTGCCGCTCCGGGCATGCCGATGGGCTCGCCGGGCATGGAAATGGACGGCATGAGCGACGCGTATCAAGTGATCGGCCTGAAGAAAGACGGCGTCGATGTGGTGGTGGCGGATTACCCGGCCCATTGATGACGGCGGGTTATCTCGGGCTGTTCCTGGCTGCGTTTGGGGCGGCGACCCTGTTGCCGCTGCAATCGGAAGCCGTGCTGGTCGGGCTTCTGGTCAGCGATCGTTACTGGCTTTGGGGCCTGTTGGCCGTGGCGACGCTGGGCAATGTCCTCGGTTCGCTGGTGAACTGGTGGCTGGGGCGCGGTCTGGAACGATTTCAGGACCGGCGCTGGTTTCCGGTCAGTCCGAAGCACATGGCGCGCGCCCGCATTCACTATCAGCGCTACGGTCACTGGTCGCTGCTGCTCAGTTGGTTGCCGGTGATCGGCGATCCGCTGACGTTGATCGCCGGGGTCATGCGCGAACCTCTCGGGCGATTCCTGTTGATCGTCACTCTCGCCAAAAGCGCCCGCTACGGGGTGCTGGCGATGCTCACCCTCGGCTGGCTCGGTTGAACGATCGGGTCCGGGGATTGCCTGTGTTTAACGTCGCCCTAATCCGGCCGCTCGAGCATCGGCCGATTTCTTGTGGAGTTGTCCTATGTCTGTGTCGCTGACCCGCTGGCTGCCCGGCCTGTTGCTGACCGCTGCCCTGCCCCTGCTTGCTCATGCCGAAGGCCCGCAGTACGGCCCGGAATTGCAAGGTTTCGAGTATCCCTACACCCTCAAGCACTTTGCCTTTCAGTCCCAGGGCAAGTCGCTGCAGATGGGTTACATGGACGTCGCCGCCCACGGCAAGGCCAACGGGCGCACCGTGGTGCTGATGCACGGCAAGAACTTTTGCGGCGCGACCTGGGACAGTTCGATCAAAGCCCTGAGCGAAGCCGGCTACCGGGTGGTTGCCCCGGATCAGATCGGTTTCTGTACCTCCAGCAAACCCGATCATTACCAGTACACCTTCCAGCAACTGGCAGCCAACACTCAGCAGCTGCTCAAGGCGCTGGGCATCCAGAAAGCCACCCTGCTCGGTCACTCCACGGGCGGTATGCTCGCCACCCGTTATGCGCTGCAATATCCGGATCAGGTCGAGCAACTGGCGCTGGTCAATCCGATCGGCCTGGAAGACTGGAAAGCCCTCGGCGTGCCGTATCGCAGCGTCGATCAGTGGTATCAGCGCGAACTGAAAGTCACCGCCCAGGGCATCCGCGACTATGAACGCACGACCTATTACGACGGTCGCTGGAAACCCGAATTCGACCGTTGGGTGGACATGCTCGCCGGCCTGAGCAACGGCCCGGGCAAGACTCAGGTCGCATGGAACTCGGCGCTGATCTACGACATGATCTTCACCCAGCCGGTGTACTACGAGTTCAAGGACCTGAAGATGCCGACCCTGCTGCTGATCGGCACCTCCGACACCACCGCCATCGGCAAGGACATCGCGCCGCCGGAAGTGAAGGCGAAAATCGGTCACTACGACGTGCTGGGCAAACAGGTGGCGAAACTGATTCCTCAGTCCACGCTGGTGGAATTCCCCGGCATGGGCCACGCCCCGCAGATGGAAGAACCGGCGAAATTCCACGAAGCACTGCTGGGCTGGCTGGACAAAACCAATCCCGTTCGTTGAAGAGGTGACGCTGATGGCGGTGCAGATTGCGGTGATCGATGACTGGCAGGACGTCGCGCGGGGCGCAGTCGACTGGTCGGTGCTCGACAGTCTCGGCGAAGTCACCTTCGTCCATGAGTACCCGGCGGACAACGCCACGCTGGCCGAGCGTCTGGGCCGGTTCGAGGTGATCTGCGTGATGCGCGAACGCACGCGCTTCGACGAAGACCTGCTCAAACGCTTGCCGAAGCTGAAGTTGCTGGTCACCGGTGGCATGCGCAACGCGGCGCTGGACATGCCGGCCGCCGCCCGCCTCGGAATCAAGGTCTGCGGGACCGACAGCTATAAACACGCGGCACCGGAACTGACCTGGGCGCTGATCATGGCCGCCACCCGCAATCTGGTGAACGAGGCCAACGCCCTGCGCGCCGGCCAGTGGCAGCAAGGTCTGGGCAACGACCTGCACGGCAAGACCCTCGGCATTCTCGGCCTCGGCAGCATCGGCCAGCGGGTGGCGCAATTCGGTCAGGTGTTCGGCATGCGTGTGATCGCCTGGAGTGAAAATCTCACCGCCGAGCGCGCTGAACAGGCCGGTGTCACCTATGTCAGCAAGCAGCAGTTGTTCGAACAGGCTGACGTGCTGTCGGTGCACCTGGTGCTCAGCGATCGCAGCCGGGGTCTGGTCGATGCCCAGGCGCTGGACTGGATGAAGCCGAACGCCCTGCTGGTCAACACGGCGCGCGGGCCGATTGTCGATGAAGCGGCGCTGATCAAGGCCTTGCAGAAACAGCGTATCGGCGGTGCGGCCCTCGACGTGTTCGATCAGGAACCGTTGCCGGCGCTGCATCCGTTTCGCACCCTCGACAACGTGCTGGCCACGCCTCATGTCGGCTACGTCAGCCGCCAGAACTATGAGTTGTTCTTTTCGCAGATGATCGAAGACATCCAGGCCTGGGCAACCGGAGAACCCGTGCGCCTGCTCAACTGAGTCTCCTCACTCTCGCGGGCAATTCCTGCCCGCGAGGCAGCACCCGCTGACCACCTGCCAACACAAGTGTCCGCACCGCAACAGTGCGTTCGCACGTTTCCGGCGCCCGAAATCGTGACCGTCCGGTCACCATTTTGCATCATCGACGTCGCCTGACATGCACTTCGTCGGGGCGCACCCCCTCCCTAAGCCACGGATTTCGTGAGCCTGCAACAGATTGTCGAACAATTCATCCGATCGCCCTGGCCCGCTCTAGGATCTGGCCTAGACTGGATTTCGCGGGGTAAAACCGGCCGGTCGCAAAGTCAAAAATTCGTCGAAACTTTTGCAGATCGCGGCGGGTCATCTGATAGGCAGGGCCAAAGCGACTGGTTCAAGTCTTGCAATGGCCACCTCACCCATTCTGCTTGCACGTGTCGGGTAGCGTTTGCTTACCGATGCGTGGCGTGTTTGCGCCCGGCCACAGGACCTGGCCATGGACATCGCATGTTCAAGACAAGAATCAGATCAAAAAGACGGGAGATTCATATGATCAGTGCGGCATTGGAAATTCAGGGAGAACGGGCTCATCAGCCGATGGGTGAATCGAGCACTTTAAGCGTTCCCGGCAGCCGATCGATCAGCGTCCCGATCACCAAGACACTGACGCCGATAGCCAGTCAGAACCCCAACAAGAAAAAAGTATTGTTCGTGACCTCGGAAATCGCCGACCTGGTGAAGACCGGCGGTCTGGGAGACGTTTCTGCCGCCCTGCCCCGTGCAATGGCGCATCTGCACGACGTCCGGGTGTTGATCCCGGGTTACCCGCAAGTCATGAACAGCGAGAATCCGATCCACATCATCGGCGAACTAGGTGGCCACGCCGCGCTGCCGCCCTGCAAGATCGGGCGCATGGACATGCCCGACGGTCTGGTCATTTATGTGTTGATCTGCCCTGAACTGTACGCCCGTGACGGTGGCCCGTATGGCGCCAACAATGGTCGCGACTGGCCGGACAACCACATTCGCTTCGCCCGTCTGGGTCTGGCCGCCGCCGATATCGCCGCCAACCTCGCACAAATCCACTGGTGCCCGGATCTGGTGCACGCCCACGACTGGCCGGCCGGTCTCGCGCCTGCCTACATGCACTGGCGCGGGCAACGCACGCCGACCCTGTTCACCATTCACAACCTGGCCTATCAAGGCGTCACCAGCCTGGGCTCGTGCCCGGAGCTCGGGATTCCCGCCCATGCCCTGCAACAGGAAGGCATGGAGTTCTACGGCAAGATGTCGTTCCTCAAGGCCGGCATGGCTTATTCGAGCCACATCACCACGGTCAGCGCCACCTACGCGCAAGAAATCACCACCCCGGATTTCGGCTGCGGTCTCGACGGTTTTCTCGCCGCCAAGACCCAGCAAGGCTTGCTCAGCGGCATTCCCAACGGCATCGATGAGAGCTGGGACGCTGCCACCGACCCGCATCTGTTCGCGCCATTTGCCATCGGCGACTGGGAAGGCAAGGCCATCAACGCCGCTCACGTGCGCGAACTGTTCGGCCTGAACGAGTCCGAAGGTCCTCTGTTTGCAGTGGTCTCGCGACTGGTCTATCAAAAAGGCCTGGACCTGACCGAAGCGGTGTCGGAATACATCGTGCAGAACGGTGGCCAGATCGCGATCATCGGCCGTGGCGAGCCTGAAGAAGAGCAGGCCATGCGTGAACTGGCGCTGCGCTTCCCCGGCCAGATCGGCGTGCGCATCGGCTTCAACGAAACCGACGCCCGACGGATGTTCGCCGGCAGCGATTTCCTGCTGATGCCATCGCGTTATGAACCGTGCGGTCTGAGCCAGATGTACGCCCAGCGTTTCGGCTCACTGCCGGTGGCGCGCAACACCGGCGGGCTGGCCGACACCATCGAAAACGGTGTTACCGGTTTCCTGTTCAATGAATCCACCGCCGACAGCTACCGCGAGGCCCTGAGCCGAGCGTTCAAGGTGTTTGCCTTTCCCGAACTGCTCAACGCCATGCGTTGCCGGGCGATGGCCGCCCCCTTCAACTGGTGCAAGGCAGTCGAACCTTACGCCGAACTCTACGAACGACTGGTGGCCAAGGCGCTGGGTAAAACGCACCACAAATAACCAGGGAGGTTTTCAACGATGCCGTCACGGACACCTGAAAGCTGGCCCCACGGCGCGATCATGCTGGATGCCGAGCACACCCAATTCGCGCTGTGGGCGCCGGATGCATTTTACGTCAGCGTCGAGCTGGACAACGGCCAGTCCCTGCCCATGCTGCCCCAGGGCGAGGGCTGGTTTGTCATCAAGACCCGATGCCCTGCCGGCAGCCGCTACCGTTTCAATATCGATGGCGAACTGGAGGTGCCCGACCCGGCCTCCAGGGCGCAGGACGGTGATCTCGACCGCCACAGCGTGGTGGTCGATCCGCACCGTTATTCCTGGCGCAACACCACGTGGCAAGGGCGCCCCTGGAATGAAGCGGTCATTTATGAACTGCATGTCGGCGCGCTCGGCGGATTTGCCGAAGTCGAGCAGCATCTCTCACGCCTCGCGGAGCTTGGCATCACCGCCATTGAACTGATGCCGATCGCGCAGTTTCCCGGCGATCGCAACTGGGGCTACGACGGCGTGTTGCATTACGCACCACAAGCCAGCTACGGCACGCCGGAACAACTCAAACATCTGATCGACAGCGCCCACGGTTATGGTCTGGCGGTGATTCTTGATGTGGTTTACAACCACTTCGGCCCCGACGGCAATTACCTGCACCGCTACGCCAAGGGCTTTTTTCGAGAAGACAAACATACCCCGTGGGGCGCGGCCATCGACTTCCGTCGTCGCGAAGTGCGGGACTTCTTCGTCGAAAACGCGTTGATGTGGCTGCTGGAATACCGTTTCGACGGCCTGCGCCTGGATGCGGTGCATGCCATCGAAAGCCCCGACTTTTTGCCGGAACTCGCACGTCGCATACGTCAGCAGATCGACCCGTCCCGGCATGTGTGGCTGACCATCGAAAACGAACTCAACCAGTCCAGCCTGCTTGAGGAAAATTACGACGCGCAGTGGAACGACGATGGCCACAACGCCCTGCATGTATTACTGACCGGTGAAACCGACGCCTACTACGCGGACTATGCACTGCAACCCACGGAGCAACTGGCCCGCTGTCTGAGCCAGGGTTTCGTGTTTCAGGGTCATATCACGCGCCACGGTGAACCCCGTGGCGAGCCAAGCGAGCATCTGCCATCCACTGCTTTCGTGTTGTTCCTGCAAAATCACGACCAGATCGGCAATCGCGCCTTCGGCGAGCGCCTGCATCAATTGGCCGACCCGCGCGCGGTGGATGCTGCGACAGCGTTGTTGTTGCTGTCGCCGATGATTCCCCTGATGTTCATGGGCGATGAATACGCGGCCCAACAGCCATTTCTGTTCTTCACCAGCCACCATGGCGAACTGGCGAAACTGGTGCGCGAAGGTCGGCGCAATGAGTTCGCGGCATTCAGTGCCTTCTCGGATCCGCACAAGCGTGAACAGATTCCCGACCCCAACGCCGAGCAGACCTTTCACGCCTCGCAACCGCGCCTGACGGGTAACGGCACGCCTCGGCAACAGGCGACGCTGGCGTTGTATCGCCAGCTTCTGCAACTGCGCCATCAATACATCATTCCCAACCTGTCCGGCACTCAAGCCCTCGGCGCCCAAGTGCTGGGGCCTGGCGCCGTCAGCGCACGCTGGCGCCTGGGCGATGGCAGCGAGCTGCGAATCGACCTGAACCTCAGCGATACGCCAGTGGTCAACCTTCCACAGACCGAGTCGGTGTGGCTGTTTCGCCAGCCATCCGACGCCGGCCTGTCGGATGAGGGGCAACTGCCCCCGTATTGCGCGCTCGTCAGCCTCACGGCCGCAACCCCTTTGCCCCCCTTGGATGGAGAGCGCCTATGAGTGATGCGCAACTGGAAATTCTCGCCAGCCGAGCCGGCCTTGCCGTCGACTGGATCGACGCCAACGGGCGAGCGCAAAAAGTCGCCCCGGCGGTGCTGCGCAATGTGCTGATCGGCCTCGGTCACCCGGCCGGAACGGCTCAGGAAATCGACGCCAGCCTGCTCGAACTGCAACAGGTACAGGAAAATCGCCAGTTGCCCCCGCTGCTCACTGCCGATGTCGGCGTGGGCGTGGATCTGGCCCGTTATTTCGAACCCGAGACGCCTTGCGAGATTCACCTGGAAGACGGCTCGCGCCTGAGCCTGCGTCTCGATGCCGAGTCCGTATTGCCCGGCGAGATTCCGGTCGGCTATCAGCAAGTGCACATCGCCGATCAGCAATTCACCCTGGCCGTGGCACCGGAACGCTGCTTCAGCGTGGGTGACGCGGTGGACAGCCCGATCCCGCGCGCATGGGGCCTGAGCGTGCAGCTTTATGGCCTGCGCCGCCCCGGCGATGGCGGTTTCGGCGACACCCAGGCCCTGGAAGAGCTGGCTCGGGTGGCCGGCGAACGCGGTGCCGATGCCTTGGCGATCAGCCCGCTGCACGCGATGTTCAGCGCCGACACCGGGCGCTACAGCCCCTACTCGCCGTCCAGTCGGCTGTTTCTCAATCCGCTGTATGCCGCACCCGGCGCGATTCTCGGCGAACGCGCCCTGCGCGATGCGATTGACGCCGCCGGCCTGGCCGATCAGTTCGAGCAACTGGAAAACCTGAAACTGATCGACTGGCCGAAAGCCGCCGAGGCCAAACTGAAACTGCTGCAAGCCTTGTACGACGGCTTTATCAGCGGCGAACACCCGTTGCATGCCGACTTCTCCAGTTTCCGCGATGCCGGCGGCGAAGCGCTGGAAAACCACTGCCGCTTCGAAGCCATCCAGGAAATGCGCGCGGCCCGTGGCGAGAGCCTCGACTGGCGCCAATGGCCGGAGCACTGGCACGACCCGCGCGGCGCTGCCCTCGGCGCATTTGCCGAGGAATACGCCGAGCGCATCAGCTACTTCGCGTTCTGCCAATGGTTGATCCACCGTTGCCTGGAACGCGCCCAGACCGCCGCCCGCAGCGCCGGCATGGGTATCGGCCTGATCGCCGACCTGGCCGTGGGTACCGATGGTGCCGGCAGCCAGGCCTGGAGCTTTCAGGACGAACTGCTGGCCTCGCTGACCGTCGGCGCGCCACCGGACATCCTCAATCGCTCAGGCCAGGGCTGGGGCATTTCCGCGTTTTCCCCGGAAGGTCTGGTGCGCAACGGCTTTCGTGCGTTCATCGACATGCTGCGCGCCAACTTCGCCCACGCCGGCGGGCTGCGCATCGACCATGTCATGGGCCTGCAACGACTGTGGGTGATTCCCAACGGCGCGGTCCCGGCGGACGGCGCCTACCTGTATTACCCGGTGGATGACCTGCTGCGTCTGCTGACCCTCGAATCCCATCGTCATCAAGCGATCGTGCTCGGCGAAGACCTCGGCACCGTGCCCGATGGCCTGCGGGAAAAACTCATCGCCCGGGCCATGCTCGGCATGCGCGTGCTGTTGTTCGAGCAGGACAACACCCATTTCAAACCGATCCTCGACTGGCCGGACAACGCCCTGGCCACCACCAGCACCCACGATCTGCCGACCCTCAACGGCTGGTGGCACGGCCGCGACATCGACTGGAATGCGCGACTGGGACTGATCGACGCCAACGGCGAAATCGACTGGCGCCGTTACCGCGAACGGGAGCGTGAAGGCCTGCGCAATGCCCTTAGCCAGGACCCGCAAAACTTTCGCGAGGAATCCCACGAGGCCGATCAGGTAGTCGACGCCGCAGTGCGTTTCCTCGGCCACACCCGTGCGCCGCTGGTTCTGCTGCCGTTGGAAGATGCGCTGGGGCTCGACGAGCAGGCCAATCTGCCCGGCACCATCGACACCCACCCCAACTGGTCGCGCCGCTTGCCGGCCACCAGTGAGACGCTGCTCGACGGTGTCGACGCCGCAAGACGCCTGGAACTATTGGCGTGTGCCCGCCTTCAGGCAGCCGAGCGTGACCAATGAGTGCATTGCCTATCCAGACCGTGCGCGCCACGGTTCGCCTGCAATTTCACCGAGGCTTCACCCTTGATCAGGCCGTGCCGCTGGTGCCGTATTTCTCTCGACTCGGCATCAGCCACATTTATGCCTCGCCGCTGCTTGCCGCCCGCGCAGGCTCCATGCATGGCTACGATGTGGTCGATCCGACCCGTGTCAATCCGGAACTCGGCGGCGAACCAGCCTTGCGTCGTCTGGTCGCCAGCCTGCGCGAGCACGGCATGGGGCTGATCCTCGACATCGTCTCCAATCACATGGCGGTCGGTGGCGGTGACAACCCGTGGTGGCTCGACTTGCTGGAATGGGGCCGACTGAGCCCCTACGGCGAGTTCTTCGACATTCAGTGGCACTCGCCCGACCCGCTGATGGAAGGCCAGTTGCTGCTGCCGTTTCTCGGCAGCGACTACGGTGTCGCATTGCAGGACGCGACTCTGCCGCTGCTGTTCAATGCCGAGAGCGGCACTTTCCACGTCGAGCATTACGAGCATCACTTCCCGATCTGCCCTACTGATTACGGCGAACTGCTCAGATCCGATGACGCCCCGAACGACGCGCTCAAGGCCCTCGCCGACCGTTTCAGCGCGCTTGGCTATCAGACCGAGGCGCACGCGCGGGCTCTGCCGCTCAAGGAAGAACTCCAGCAACTGGCCAGTGATCCGCAAGTCCTGCAGGCCATTGAGCGCAACCTGACGCACTACGATTCGAAGACCGAAGAAGGTTTTCAACGCCTGCACCAATTGCTGGAACGGCAAAGCTATCGCCTGGCGAGCTGGCGCACGGCGGCGGACGACATCAACTGGCGGCGCTTCTTCGACATCAATGAACTCGGCGGTTTACGGGTCGAGCGTCCGGCAGTGTTCGAGGCCACCCACGGCAAGATCTTCCAGTTGATCGGCGAAGGGCTGATCGACGGCCTGCGCATCGATCACATTGACGGCCTCGCCGACCCGCGCGGCTACTGCCGCAAGCTGCGCCGTCGTCTTGACCATCTGGCGCCGGGCCGGCACTTGCCGATTTACGTCGAGAAGATTCTCGGCGACGGCGAAACCCTGCCCACCGACTGGTCCGTGGACGGCAGCACCGGTTATGAATTCATGAACCAGTTGTCGCTGTTGCAACACGACCCGGACGGTGAACATGTGCTCGGCGACTTGTGGCAACGCCGCACCGAGCGCCCCGCCGCGTTCATCGAAGAAGCGCAACTGGCGCGCCAGCAGATCCTCAACGGCTCGCTGGCCAGCGATTGCGAAAGTGTTGCTCAGGCCCTGCTGCAAGTGGCGCGCGACGACCTGATGACCCGCGACCTCACGCTCGGCTCGATCCGCCGTGTGTTGCAGGCGTTGATCGTGCACTTCCCGGTTTATCGCACCTACATCACCGCGATGGGCCGCTCGGCGCGCGACGAGGTGTTTTTCCAGCAGGCCATGGACGGTGCGCGGCAGACATTGAGCGAAGCCGATTGGCCAGTGCTGGACTCCGTAGCCGGTTGGCTTGGCGGCCAGCCGTGGCGGCGCAAACCCCGTGGCCGTTCGCGCAAAATCCTCAAGCATGCCTGCGTGCGCTTTCAGCAGCTCACCTCCCCGGCCGCCGCCAAAGCGGTGGAAGACACCGCGCTGTATCGCTCGGCGGTGCTGCTGTCGCGCAATGACGTCGGTTACAACACCGAGCAGTTCAGTGCGCCGGTCAGCGACTTTCACGCGGTGAACCAGCAGCGTCTGGCGAGCTTCCCGGACAACCTGCTGGCCACCGCCACCCACGACCACAAACGCGGCGAAGACACCCGCGCGCGACTGGCCGTGCTCAGCGAACGCAGCCACTGGTACGCCGAGCAGATCGAGCTGTGGCGCGCCCTCGCCCGGCCGCTGCGCCATGACGATCAACTGCCGTCGTCGGCGGACGAACTGATCCTTTATCAGGCGCTGCTCGGCAGTTGGCCGCTGGAGTTGCGTGACGACGATCAGGCGGGCTTCGCCGATTACGCCAAACGTATATGGCAGTGGCAGCAGAAAGCCCTGCGCGAAGCCAAGCTGCAAAGCAGCTGGAGCGCGCCGAACGAGGCGTACGAAAACGCAGCCCAGGCGTTCACCGAACAGTTGCTGCTGGCCCCCGAAGGTGAACTGCTGCGCGGAGCACTGGCCAAGACCGTCAACAGCATCGCGGCGGCCGGCGCCCTCAACGGTCTGGCGCAAACCTTGCTGCGCATGACCGTGCCGGGGGTGCCGGATCTGTATCAGGGCAACGAGTTCTGGGATTTCAGCCTGGTCGATCCGGACAATCGGCGGCCAGTCGACTATGCCGCCAGGCAACAGGCGCTGGAGGCACCAGGGCCGGTTCAGGAGCTGTTGGAGAACTGGCGCGACGGGCGAATCAAGCAAGCATTGATCGCCGAGGTGCTGCGCCTGCGCGCCGACGACACCGAGTTGTTTCGCCGTGATTCGTACCAGGCCCTCGAGGTACTGGGCAGCCAGGCGCACAACGTGCTCGCGTTTGCCCGCGAGCATGGGGAACGACGGATCATCGTGATCGTGCCGATCCGTTGCGCGACATTGCTGGAAAACAGTGCTGTGCCGATGGTTGACGCGCTGCGCTGGGGCGATACACGGGTGGTTTTACCGTTCGACGCCTCTGACGAAAATCTGAAGGGACTTTTTTCGAGCACCGCAGTCACAAAAAACAGGGAGCTGCAGGTCAGCGCCGCGCTGGGGGATTTCCCGGTCAATCTGCTTATCCAACACGTCTAGCAGCATGAGTTCAGTTCAGGAGCATTGCGATGAGTACCGACGATAAACGCATCCGCGAATTCGCCTATCAGATCTGGGAATCGGAAGGTAAACCCGAGGGCCAGGACGCCCGCCACTGGGAGATGGCACGCAAACTGGCCGAAGCCGAGGCATTGGCGCCGAAAAAATCGCCGAAGGCTGCCGGCAGTAAAACCGCCGGCAAGACCACCACCAGCAAAGCTGTCGAGGGCAAGGCAACTGCCGCCAAACCCAAGGCCGCGACGGCCAAGGCCAAGCCTGCCGGTGCCGCCAAAGTGATTCCCCCGGGCGAAAAAGCCGCCGAGAAAAAACCCCGCGCGCCGCGCAAGCCGCCTGCGGTCTGACGCTCCCCGATCCATTGATTTGAATAACCGTGTGGCGGGCTCGCTCGCCACCGAGGGCTTACTCGTCCTCGAAAAACATCTACCCCCCGATTTTTTGCAGGAGCACCTATGAACCGTCCAAAGAAAGCCGAGCCCGCCGCGCACGCCGAACCCTCGCGCATCCGTGAAGGCCTGCCCTTCCCGCTCGGCGCCACCTGGGATGGTCTGGGGGTGAACTTTGCGCTGTTTTCCGCCAACGCCACTCGGGTCGAACTGTGCATTTTCGACGATACCGGCGAAGTTGAACTCGAACGCATCGAACTGCCGGAATACACCGACGAGATCTACCACGGCTATTTGCCCGATGCGCATCCGGGGCTGATCTACGGTTACCGGGTCTATGGCCCGTATGACCCGGCCAACGGCCACCGCTTCAATCACAACAAGTTGCTGATCGACCCCTACGCCAAGCAGTTAGTGGGCGAGTTGAAATGGTCCGAAGCGCTGTTCGGCTACACCATCGGCCATCCGGACGCCGATCTCAGCTTCGACGAGCGCGACAGCGCGCCTTTCGTTCCCAAGTGCAAGGTCATCGACCCGGCCCACACGTGGGGCCACGACCACCGCGTCAGCGTGCCGTGGGACAAGACCATCATTTACGAGACCCATGTGCGCGGCATCAGCATGCGCCACCCTTCGGTGCCGGAAAATGTGCGTGGCACGTTTGCCGGGCTGATGGTCGACGATGTGCTTGAACACATCCGCAAACTGGGTGTGTCGACCGTCGAACTGTTGCCGATCCACGCTTTCGTCAACGACCAGCACCTGCTGCACAAAGGCATGACCAACTACTGGGGCTACAACAGCATCGCGTTCTTCGCCCCGGACCCGCGCTATCTGGCCAGCGGCAAGATCGCCGAGTTCAAGGAGATGGTCGCGCACCTGCACGACGCCAATCTCGAAGTGATTCTCGACGTGGTCTACAACCACACCGCCGAGGGCAACGAACAAGGCCCGACCCTGTCGATGCGCGGGATCGACAACGCTTCGTACTATCGCTTGATGCCGGACGACAAACGCTTCTACATCAACGATTCCGGCACCGGCAACACCCTCGACCTGAGCCATCCGTGTGTGCTGCAAATGGTCACTGACTCGCTGCGCTACTGGGCCAGCGAAATGCATGTCGACGGTTTCCGCTTCGACCTGGCGACCATCCTCGGCCGCTATCACGACGGATTCGATGAACGCCACAGCTTCCTCGTGGCCTGCCGCCAGGACCCGGTGCTGCGCCAGGTGAAAATGATCGCCGAGCCTTGGGACTGCGGTCCCGGCGGCTATCAGGTGGGCAAGTTCCCGCCGGGCTGGGTCGAGTGGAACGACAAGTTCCGCGACACGGTGCGCGCCTTCTGGAAGGGCGACGACGGCCAGCTCGCCGACTTCGCCAGCCGCATGACCGCCTCCGGGGAAATGTTCAACCAGCGCGGTCGCCGGCCTTATTCGTCAGTGAATTTCGTCACTGCTCACGACGGTTTTACCCTCAACGACCTGGTGTCCTACAACGACAAGCACAACGAGGCCAACGACGAAAACAATCAGGACGGCAGCAACAACAACCTGTCCTGGAACCACGGCGTCGAAGGGCCCACCGACGACCCGGAAATCAATGCGCTGCGCCACCGGCAGATGCGCAATTTCTTCGCCACCCTGCTGTTGTCACAGGGCACCCCGATGATCGTGGCCGGCGACGAATTCGCCCGCACCCAGGACGGCAACAACAACGCCTATTGCCAGGACAGCGAGATCGGCTGGGTCAACTGGGACTTGAGCGAGGATGGCAAGGCGCTGCTGAAATTCGTCAAACGCCTGATCAAGTTGCGCCTGGCTTATCCGATCCTGCGCCGCGGGCGTTTCCTGGTCGGCGAATACAACGAGGATATCGGCGTCAAGGACGTGACCTGGCTTGCGCCGGACGCCACGGAAATGACCACCGAGCACTGGCATGATGCGCAGAACCGCTGCATGGGCATGCTGCTCGACGGTCGTGCCCAGGAAACCGGGATCCGCCGCAAGGGTGCCGACGCCACGCTGCTGCTGGTAGTCAATGCCCATCACGACATCGTCAACTTCACCTTGCCGGAAGTGCCCGAGGGCAGTTTCTGGACGTGCATGATCGATACCAACCAACCAGCGATCCGTGGCCAGGAGCGTTTCGAGTTCGGTCATGAGTACTCGGTCACCGGACGCTCGCTGCTGCTGTTTGAACTGCAACGCGAAGAAGAGGATTGACATGGACTTGTCAGCCTATCTCTCCCGGCACGCCAGGGACTACCGCGACACGGCTGCTCTTGGTCTGTGTCTGCGGCAAATGGTCGAAGCCGGCCTCGACCGTCTGCCATTGCCCGGCAGCGGTCGTACGCTGGAGCGCTGGCAACGCCTGTCCGAGGTCGGCGGGCATGACCTTGGGCTGTGCAAACTCTACGAAGGTCATACCGATGCACTGGCGATCATCGAACAGCTCGGTGGCTCGCCAACGCCCGGCAGCACCTGGGGCATGTGGGCGGCCGAACCGCCGCAGGCGCGGGTTCGGGTCAGCCGATCGGGACATATGGTGCAGCTGAATGGACGCAAGGCCTGGTGTTCCGGTGCAGCAGTGCTCAGCCACGCCCTGCTGACGGCATGGGATGAGGAGGATCGTCAGCAATTGGTCGCGGTGGCCCTCGATCAACCGGGCGTCACCGTCACCGATCAGGGCTGGCAAGCGGTCGGCATGGCGGCCACCGGCAGTGTCGAGGTGCTGTTTGATGAGGTCGAGGCTCAGGCGATCGGTGAGCCTGGCGACTACCTGCAACGGCCGGGTTTCTGGCAGGGCGGGATCGGAATCGCCGCGTGCTGGTACGGCGCCGCCAGGGAGATCGGCGAACGCTTGCGCCTGCACTGTGCGCGGCGTGAAGAACCCCACGCGCTGGCCAGTCTCGGCGCCGTCGACAGTGCCTTGCACGCCGCAGCTCAAGCACTTCGCGTCAGTGCGCTGGACATCGACAGCAATCCCCACACCAACGCCGAATTGCTGGCCCGCCGCGTACGGGCCGTGGTCGAGGACACCGCTGAACAGGTGATCCGCGAGACCGGTCGGGCACTTGGGGCCGGGCCGTTCTGCAAGGATCCGCACTTCGCCCGGCTGGTGGCCGACTTGCCGGTGTATCTGCGTCAGAGCCACGCCGAACGCGATCTGGCGGCACTGGGCCAACTGATTGCACAGCAACCGCGCGAGGGTTGGGCCCTATGAAGCGCAATCCGATCGTCGGCGAAGGAACCTCGCTGCACGAATGGCAGGGCTCACGCCATCTGGCAGCGGTAGACAGCGTCGAGATTCTCGACCTGGTACCACCGGGATCCAGGGCGGTGGTGATCGCGCCGCATCCGGACGACGAGGTGCTCGGTTGCGGCGGACTGTTGCAAGGGCTCGCAGCGGCGGGACGCACCCTGCAATTGATCTCGGTCACCGATGGCAGCGCCAGCCATCCAGGTTCGGAGCGCTGGCCAGTGGCGCGCCTGAGCGTCGTGCGCCCGCAGGAATCCGCTGAAGCCCTGCGCCGTCTCGGCCTCCCCATGCACCAGTTGCAGTGGCTGCGCGGCGGCTTCCCCGACACTCAGGTCGCCGCGCGCGAATCAATGCTCTGCCAGTACCTGACCCGTTACCTGCAACCCGACGACGTGGTTTTCACCACTTGGCGCGAAGACGGCCACAGCGACCACGAGGCGGTCGGCCGCGCCAGCGTCGAAGCGGCGCGGCGCGTGGGCGCGATTTGCCATGAGCTGCCGGTCTGGACCTGGCACTGGGCAGCCCCGGAAGACGCCCTCGTGCCCTGGGAGCGAGCGCGCAAGATTCTGCTCAGCCCGGAGCAAATCGCACGCAAGCGTCACGCGGTGCACGCCTTCGCCAGCCAGCTGGAAGGCGATCCCGACGCCGGCCTGCCACCGGTGCTCGCGCCCTATGTGATCGAGCGACTGCTGCAACCGTTCGAGGTGGTCTTTCTATGAGTGTCGAGGATCGCTACTTCGAAGGCCTGTTTGCGGGCAATAACGACCCTTGGGGATTTCGCCAGCGCTGGTACGAGCAGCGCAAACGCCTGGTGACCCTGGCAGCCCTGCCCCGCCCGCACTACCGCACGATCTTCGAACCCGGTTGCGCCAACGGCGAACTGAGCGCCGCGCTGGCCGAACGCTGTGATCGGCTGTTGTGCTGCGACACCAGCGCCGCTGCGGTCAATCTGGCGCGCACCCGGCTGAGCCTGTTCGACCACGCCGAAGTCCGTCAATGTCGGTTGCCTGGCGATTGGCCGGCGGAAAAATACGACCTGATCGTATTCAGCGAAATCGGCTACTACCTTGACCGGCAGGATCTGACGGAGGTCATCCGTTGCATCAGCGATTCGTTAGCAGCGGACGGTCAATTGCTGGCCTGTCACTGGCGCCCGCCCATCGAAGGCTGCCCGCTCAATGCTCGACAGGTTCACGACCTGATTCACGAACAGTTGCACCTGCCGCGACTGGTCCTGCATCAGGAAGCGGATTTTCTGCTGGAAGTCTGGAGCCGCGAACCGCGTTCGGTGGCCGCGCTGGAGGGCTTGCGATGATTGGCATCCTGATTCCTGCGCACAACGAAGAAGAATGGCTAGATGACTGCTTGCACGCTGCCTTGCGGGCTGGCGGACATCCCATGTTGGCGGGTGAACCGGTGGAAATTCTGGTGGTGCTGGACAGCTGCACCGATCGTTCGGCGCACATCGTCAGCCAATACCCGGTGCAAGCTTTGAGCATCGAAGCGCGCAACGTCGGCCAGGCTCGCGCGATTGGCGCACAACAACTGCTTGAGCGCGGTGCGCGCTGGATCTCCTGCTCGGATGCCGACAGCCGCGTTGCCGAAGACTGGCTGGTGGAACAACTGGGATTGGGCACCGATGCCGTATGCGGCACGGTGACGGTCGAGCAGTGGCATGACACGTTCGATGAGGCCGCACAGATTCGCTATCACGGACATTACCAGGCCTGTGAAGGTCACCGGCACATCCATGGCGCGAACCTGGGCGTCAGCGCACAAGCCTACGTGCGCGCCGGCGGCTTCGAACCATTGACCTGTGACGAAGATGTGCAGCTGGTGCGCCAACTGGAGCGTTCAGGGGCCAGCATCGCCTGGAGCCATCGCCCGCAAGTCATCACCAGCGCCCGTCTGGACAGTCGTGCACGGGGTGGTTTTGGCGACTATCTGCGACAGTTGGCACAGACTGAATAAAAAAAAACGGATCAGATTGATCTGTGACGCGACGAACCGCCCGTCTTGAGCAATACTCTGCTGCGCAGCAATCCAGGGTTCGGAGCGCTGCCGGGCTATCCACCAGCCTTCACGGGTCGTACACGCATCGCATGGCGCGCACGACTGAGGGCGAGACACAACAAGGACGTATGACTCATGAAACCGTTATCCCTCAGCGAAAACGGCCTGCCGGCGCAGATCTGGAACAGCGCCCCGCAGCTCGACAATATTCCCGTCATCAACACTCACACATTAGTGCCACCCGGCGCCCGCGCCGTGGTCATTGCCCCGCACCCCGGCGATGAAGTGGTGACCTGCGGCGGCCTGCTGCAACTGCTTTCCAGCCTGGGGCATCCCTTGCAACTGCTGTCGATCACCGATGGCAGCGCCAGTCATCCGGGCTCACGACAGTGGTCGGAGAAACGCCTGAGTGTGTTCCGCCCCCAGGAAAGCGTCGAAGCCTTGCGCCGTCTCGGTTTGCCGATGCACAGCCTGAAATGGGTGCGCGGCGGGTTCACTGACAACGCCCTGCTCGATCAGGAACATCAGCTGACCGATTTCATCGCCCGCTACCTGCGCCCCGGTGATGTGGTTTTCAGCACCTGGCGCGAAGATGGCACCGCCGATCATGAAGTGGTCGGCCGGGCCAGTGCCAAGGCTGCGCAACTGGCCGGCGCGACCTATCATGATGTGCCGGTCTGGGCCTGGCACTGGCCGGAACGGGACCAGGCGCAGATCCCGTGGCATCGCGCGCGCAAGCTGCGGCTCGACACCTGGACGGTCGCGCGCAAGAGCCACGCCACCCATGCCTACGCCAGCCAGCTCAACGGCGAACCGGCGATCGGTATTGCGCCCCTTCTGCCCAAGTCGATTCTGGAACGCATGCGCCTGCCTTACGAGATCGTCCTGGTCGATTGACGGCGGACGCGGGCAGCCACTCAAAGTGAACTGCTCGCGTCAGGATCAGTCGCATGAACAGGCCGTCATGATTCAGAGGAGTGAACGTGTCCAGCAATCCCAAGCGTCATGCCGTCGACGCACAGACCTCCACGCCGTCCGACATCCATCGCCTGCGGGTGCTCACGGTCAACACGCACAAGGGTTTCACCGCGCTCAATCGACGTTTCATCCTTCCGGAGCTGCGTGAAGCGGTGCGCAGCACCTCGGCCGATCTGGTGTTTCTTCAGGAAGTGGTCGGCGAACACGAGCGACACTCCAGCCGCTACAACGAATGGCCGCAAACCTCGCAGTACGAATTCCTCGCCGACAGCATGTGGAGCGATTTTGCCTACGGCCGCAATGCGGTGTATCCCGATGGCCATCACGGCAACGCCCTGCTGTCGAAATACCCGATCCGCGAGTACCGCAACCTCGATGTTTCGATCACAGGTCCCGAACGGCGCGGGCTGTTGCACTGCGTCCTGGATGTGCCGGGGCATGCCGAAGTACATGCCATCTGCGTGCACCTGAGTCTGCTCGAAAGCCATCGGCAATTGCAGTTGCAGCTGCTCTGCCAGTTACTCGAATCCCTGCCCGAGGATGCCCCGGTGATCATCGCCGGCGACTTCAATGACTGGCAGTTGCAGGGCAACGTCGCCCTCGCCCGTCGCGACTACTTGCACGAAGCCTTCGAACGCCATCACGGCCGCCCCGCCAAGACTTACCCCGCACGCTTCCCTTTACTGCGCCTGGATCGGGTCTACCTGCGCAATGCCAGCAGCCACGACCCGCAGATCCTCGGCAGCAAACCGTGGACGCATCTGTCGGATCATTTGCCGCTGGCTGTCGAAGTGCATTTATAGCGCGATACTGAGAGCCGTCCTCACCCGCACAGCGATGCGAAACCGGTTGCCGAGCACGGTCTGGCAGACCGACTGTCGGTTACAAAACGTCTCTGCCTCGCGGCTTGCGCAGCGATTACGCCTACAAACAAGAACTTAGATAAATACGCAAAAACAGAAGCTTGCATCACCTGTTTTGACCCTACCGCTCATCGTTCAATTTCTTGACGCATAGGCTCGGGTCTTCTTAGCTCTACCTTACTACCCCCGGAAATACTACTCGGGGCGAGCCTCAGGTCACTCGCCAAAACGGGCGACCACAGGTTCGCCACGCTCCATTCGGTCGCCCCTCGTTCGGGGTAGGAGAGACGCCAAGGCGAGATACTGCATGCGCTAGCAAGGTAGACCTCCATGAAAACCTCACTCACCTCACAAGAGATCAGAGTTACCTTTTGCACCGTTTCAAGTTCTATCTTGCTGTGCTCGTCCATGGAGGCGCAGGCGGGTCCTGCGGAGGACGACACCACGTCCTGGTATCGCCAGGACATTCCAGTCATGACCCTCCCCGCCACGGTGGTGACGCCAGGGCCGCAACGTCTGGGTCCGCAGCCGGACCTGCGAGGCGCGGAGCTGATCACCGAAGACCTCGCCCCTTCGGCCTGGGAGCAGCTCTACGGAGAGACCTCCCGCCAGGCGCAAACCGATGCACTCGGCCAAGGCTTCGCCATGCCCGGCAATGGAGACTTCAAAGGCCCCGCCGTGCTGACCCTGAAAAGCAGCAGCGGCCACACCCAGCAGCTCGGCCTGATCGGCGGGGTCAATCAGATCAAGGCCAATGGCAGCGGACTGATCACCAGCCGCGCCCTCGCCGATCCGAACACCGACACCCTCAACCTGCAAGGCCAGAGCCTGGGCGCCTACTACAGCTTGAGTGGCCCACAAGGCTGGCACGTTGACTTGTCGGCCAGTGGCGGTCGGGTCAGCGGTTTCAGTCGTAACGAGCAAGGTGCACGCCTGGCCACTGAGGGCAACGCAATGACGCTGTCGGTGGAAGGTGGATTCCCGATCGGCCTGGGTGAAAACTGGGTGGTTGAACCGCAAGCGCAATTGATCAACCAGCGCATCACTCTGGATACGCCGTACGCAGGCTCGGGCAACGCCTCTTCCAGTGACATCACATCGTGGAGCGGCCGGGTCGGTGCGCGCTTGAAAGGCAGCTACGATCTGAACGGGTTGCCCGTTGAGCCCTACGTGCGCACGAACCTGTGGCACACGGTGTACACCGGCGACACGGTGACGCTGGATCAGGTGGACAAGATCAGCAGCAGCCGCAAGTCCTCGACGGTGGAAGTCGGACTGGGACTGGTGGCCAGAATGACGCCGACAGTGAGCCTGTACGTCAGCGCCGACTACAGCAGTGATGTGGACGACAACGACTTGAACGGGTTGATTGGCAGCTTGGGGGTCCGGATGCGGTGGTGACTTCTTCTGCATGATCGTTCCCACTCTGCGTGGGAACGATCTACGTGGGGGCGATCGGTTACGCGTTCGCACCCTCGGGTTTGAGGATCAACACCGCCAGCGGCGGCAGATTCAGTTCCAGCGACAGCGCCTGCCCATGGCTCGCGACCTCTTCGGTGAACGCCCCGCCCCCGTTGCCGTAGTTGGAACCGGCGTAGGTGTCGGCGTCACTGTTGAGCAACTCCTTCCAGCGCCCGGCAAACGGCACACCGACGCGATACGACTGACGCGGCACCGGGGTGAAGTTGGCCACCACCAGCACTGGCGTGCCGTCCTTGCTCCAGCGCAGCCACGCATAGACGCTGTTGATCGCATCATCGCCGATCAACCACTGAAAGCCTTGCGGTGCATCGTCCTGCTCGTGCAGCGCCGGCTCTTCGCGGTATAACCGATTGAGGTCGCTGACCAGTTTCTGCACACCTTTGTGTTCCGAATACTGCAGCAAATACCAGTCCAGCTGCTGGTCATGATTCCACTCGCGCCACTGGCCGAACTCGCAACCCATGAACAACAGTTTCTTGCCCGGATGGGTCCACATGAAACTCAGGTATGCGCGCAGGTTGGCGAACTTCTGCCAGCGATCGCCGGGCATCTTGTCGATCAGCGAATGCTTGCCGTGCACCACTTCGTCGTGGGAAATCGGCAGGATGAACCGCTCGGACCAGGCGTAGACCAGTCCGAAACTCAACTCATTGTGGTGATGGGCGCGGTACACCGGATCCTGCTGAATGTAATGCAGTGAATCGTGCATCCAGCCCATGTTCCATTTATAGGCAAACCCGAGACCGCCCTGTTGGGTGCTCTGGCTGACGCCCGGCCACGCCGTGGACTCTTCGGCGATCACCAGCGCGCCCGGCGCTTCCAGTGCTACCACGTCGTTCAAGTGCCGCAGGAAATCGATGGCTTCCAGGTTCTCGCGACCGCCATGACGGTTCGGCACCCACTCGCCGGCCTTGCGCGAATAATCACGATAGAGCATCGACGCCACAGCATCGACCCGCAGCCCGTCGATATGGAAATGCTTGAGCCAGTGCAACGCCGACGCCAGCATGTAGCCGTGCACTTCGGTGCGGCCCAGGTTGTAGATCAGCGTGTCCCAATCCTGGTGGAAGCCTTCCAGTGGATTACCGTATTCGTAGAGCGCGGTGCCGTCGAATTGCGCAAGGCCATGGGTATCGGTCGGGAAATGCGCCGGCACCCAGTCGAGAATCACACCGATGCCCGCCTGGTGGCAGGCATTGACGAACTCGCCGAACTGCTCGGGCGTGCCGTATCGCGCACTCGGAGCGAACTGCGACAGCAACTGATAGCCCCATGAACCGCCGAACGGGTGCTCCATGATCGGCATCAGTTCGATATGTGTGAAGCCCAGTTCCTTCACATAAGGAATCAGCCGCTCGGCCAGTTCCGGCCACGTGTACTGGCGCGCCACTTCGCCCAGATCGTCGAGTTCGCATTGCCAGGAACCGGCGTGCAACTCATAGATCGACAGCGGCGCATTGTGCTGCTGATGTTCGCGGCGGCCGCTCATCCAGTCGTGATCTTGCCAGTCGATCTGCAACGGTGCGGCGACTTTTGACGCAGTGTCCGGCGGCAGACTGGTGGCCAGAGCCATCGGGTCGGCCTTCAGCGGCAGAATGCCGTGGGCGCCGAGGATTTCGTACTTGTACAGTTCCCCTGCTTGCAGGCGCGGAATGAACAATTCCCACACGCCAGACGGATGCCGCAGGCGCATCGGATGCCGCCGACCATCCCACACGTTGAAATCGCCGACCACCGACACCCGACGGGCATTCGGCGCCCACACCGCGAAGCGCACGCCATCAACGCCATCGACGGTTTTCAACTGCGCACCGAGGCAACTGCTGAGGTCGCGGTGATTGCCTTCGGCAAACAGATACAGGTCCATTTCACCGAGCAACTGGCCGAAGCTGTAAGGATCTTCCGCGACCTGCTCGCCACCGGCCCAGCGAGTACGCAGCAGATACGACCGCGCGTGCTCGAAATGGCCGACAAACAGCCCCGGCGTTTCGGTGGCGTCCAACGGACCGAGCTCTTCACCACTGTTCTTGTCCAGCACCGAAACACTCAACGCACCGGGCAGATACGCCCGGATAAATTGCCCGCCGGCGCCATCGCCGTGAGGGCCGAGAATGGAGAACGGGTCGTGGTGCTCCGCACGCACCAAGGCATCAATGTCTTTTGCAGTGGGCAGCAATCTTTCTTTAGCGCGACCCTGTTCCTTGTTCGAGAAACTCATGACTACTCTCCACCAAGATCGGAAAAGGGTTTTAGCCCCGCCAATAACCCGTACAGACCGTGCAGCGGCACGGGCAGCCAGGTGGGGCGATTTTCGGCTTCATAGGCCACTTCGTAGGCCGCTTTCTCCAGACCGAACAACGCCAGAGCGGCGTCGGCACCTTCAGGATCCTGCCAGGCATGATCAAGACTAGCTGCCGCTTCGCGATATGCCTGGAGAAACGCGTCCCGTGCTTCACGCAAGTACCGCTCCGTGACCCGGCGACGCGCGGCTTCAGTCTCGGGACTGTTGTCGACGTTGTGCACGTTCAGGGCCATGGCCGCGGCATAGTCGAAGGAACGCAGCACCCCGCTGACGTCCTTGTACGGGCTGTGCTTGCCTCGGCGCTCGCTCAATGGCCGCGCCGGTTCACCTTCAAAGTCGATCAAGTAAGCATCACCCTTGATCACCAGCACTTGTCCCAAATGCAGATCGCCGTGGACACGAATCCGCAAGCCGCCAGCCGATCGTTTTGCCAGTTCCTGCACATGGGCCAGGATGGTTTTCTTGTGCTCGAGCAGCCGAGCCACCAGCTTCTGATCCGCCGTATCGAGTTCGCCCTGATGCTGTTTGAGCAGTTTCAGCGCATGCTCGACCTGCGCCGCGACATCCCTACCCGTCGCCTGCGCATCCTTGGCCGAACTGACTTGCGGCGCGAAGTCCCGGTTGTCGCTCGGCGCTGCCAGCACCTGATGCATTTCCCCCAGACGCTGGCCGAGCATCCCGGCGAAATCCTTCAGCTCACCCAAAGCGTTGTAATGCTGTGCCTGCTCGGACACGGCGTCGGCCAGCTCGTCGCGCAGCGCCCGTTCAAGGTTATTCTGCGTCCATTCCCAGGCATCGCCCTGATTGCTCAGATAGCCCTGCGCAATCATCAGCAGGTTGTCCTCGCCCGTCCCGTCGCGGCGAATCACCGAGCCCAGCAGCGGAGAGATATTGGCAAATCCGGCAGCGGTCAGGTAAGCGCTCATCTCCAGTTCCGGGTGTACGCCGGACGCGACTTTTCGGATCAGCTTAAGTACCAGACTGTTGCCGATCACCACTGAACTGTTGGATTGCTCGGCAGACAGGTAGCGCACTTCGGATTCAGCACCCAGGCCGAGTTTTTCCAGATGCGGCGTTGCCTCGAAACGGATCTCGCCGTCACTGGATTCCAGTACCGTGCCGCCCTGCATGCCTTGCAGCACCGCGCGAATAAACGCTTCAAGACTGAAGGCATCGGTGATCAACCCGACCTGACGCACCCGGCGTACCCGCGCCAAAGCCAGTTGCTGCGGCAATGCCGGCCCGACCTGATCTTCCGAAATAAAGCCGAATGGCAATTGATAACGACTGGTCTGCCCGCCGCTCTGCACTTCGATTTCGCTGAGCAACACCGGATGCTGTGCGTCGCCGAAGCGCACGCCGTAGGCCAGTTTCACTTGATCGATGGCGGCGTCCTTGCCGGCGAACCAGCGGCGGTTCTGCAGCCAGCTCGGCAGAATCGCCTGCTCGAGGGTGGCCCGGGACGGCGCTTCAAGCAGCTCTTCCATGCGTTTTTTCAGTACCAGCGTGGTGAAGTCCGGCAGGCTTTGCGCCGGTTCGACGTGCCAGCTCGGCATCTGGTTTTCCGCCGCCAGGCCGAACCAGTAGAAACCGTAAGGCGGCAGGGTCAGCAGGAAACTCAACTGGCCGATGGGCGGGAAGGCGTTACCGCCGAGCATCTCCACCGGCACCATGCCGACGTAGGCCGACAGGTCGAGCTCCACTGCCTGAGCACTGCGCGACACGTTGGCCACGCACAGAATGATTTCGTGCTTGCCGTCCGGCCCGGTGTACTCACGGGTATAGGCCAGCACCCGGCGGTTGGCCGGCGAAAGCATTTTCAGCGTGCCGCGACCGAATGCCTTGGATTGCTTGCGTACGGCCAGCAGGCGGCGAGTCCAGTTCAGCAGCGAATGCGGGTCACCGGCCTGGGTTTCGACATTGACCGATTGATACCCGTATTGCGGGTCCATGATCGGCGGCAGTACCAGACTGGCCGGATCGGCGCGGGAGAAACCGCCGTTGCGGTCGATCGACCATTGCATCGGCGTGCGTACACCGTCGCGGTCGCCGAGGTAGATGTTGTCGCCCATGCCGATTTCATCGCCGTAATACAGGGTCGGCGTGCCGGGCATCGACAACAGCAGACTGTTCAGCAGCTCGATGCGGCGGCGGTCACGCTCCATCAACGGCGCCAGACGGCGGCGGATGCCGAGGTTGATCCGCGCACGACGGTCAGCGGCGTAGTAGTTCCACAGGTAGTCGCGCTCCTTGTCGGTCACCATCTCCAGCGTCAGCTCATCGTGGTTGCGCAGGAAAATCGCCCATTGGCAGTTGGCCGGGATCTCCGGGGTCTGGCGCAGGATGTCGGTGATCGGGAAGCGATCTTCCTGGGCCAGCGCCATGTACATCCGGGGCATCAGCGGGAAGTGAAACGCCATGTGGCATTCATCGCCATTCACGCCTTCGGCATCGGTGTCGCCGAAGTACAACTGGGTGTCTTCCGGCCACTGATTGGCCTCGGCAAGCAGCATACGATCCGGATAGTTGGCGTCGATCTCGGCACGGATCTGCTTGAGGACGTCGTGGGTTTCCGGAAGGTTTTCATTATTGGTGCCGTCGCGCTCGATCAAGTACGGAATCGCATCCAGGCGCAGGCCGTCGATGCCCATGTCCAGCCAATAGCGCATCACCGACAGCACGGCTTTCATGACTTGCGGGTTATCGAAGTTGAGATCCGGCTGGTGCGAATAGAAGCGGTGCCAGAAGTACTGACCCGCCACCGGATCCCAGGTCCAGTTGGACTTTTCGGTGTCGAGAAAAATGATCCGTGTGCCGTCGTATTTCTGGTCGTCATCCGACCACACATAGAAGTCCCGCGCGGCCGAACCGGGCTTGGCCTTGCGCGCACGCTGGAACCACGGGTGCTGATCGGACGTGTGGTTGATGACCAGCTCGGTGATGACCCTCAACCCGCGTTTATGCGCCTCGGCAATGAAACGCCTGGCGTCGGCCATCGTTCCGTAATCGCTGTGCACGCCACGGTACTCGGCGATGTCGTAACCGTCGTCGCGACGGGGCGAGGGGTAGAACGGCAACAGCCAGATGGTGTTGACGCCAAGATCGGCAATGTAATCGAGTTTGGCGATCAGACCGGGAAAGTCGCCGATCCCGTCGTTATTCGAATCGAAAAAGGATTTGACGTGAACTTGATAGATGACCGCGTCCTTGTACCAGAGCGGGTCCTTGATGAATGTGGCTGCCTTGGGTTTCTTCGCCATGTGAAACTCCTGTTGAATTCTATAGACACGGTGAGCCGATCACTTGGCTCGCAAACGATGAGCAACCTGTGGGATCTGTGTTCAGGCGGTGATCCGCCAGATTCCGAACGGCTGATACGACGGGTCGATCCGCATGAACTGGTACTTGCCGTGCCAGTCCCAGCGATGGCCGTTCATCAGGTCTTCGCCGTGGGTGGTGGCATCGTCCGGCAGGCCCATTTCCCACAGCGGGAGCTCGAAATTCGCCTCCTGAACGTTATGCGGATCGAGGCTGACGGCGACCAGAATGAAGTTGCTGCCGTCCGCGCTGCGCTTGCCGAAATACAGAATGTTGTCGTTCCAGGCGTTGTAGATCTTCAGGCCCAGATGACTGTGCAGCGCCGGATTCTGCCGGCGGATGCGGTTGAGCTGGGCGATCTCGGCAATGATGTTGCCGGGCTGGTTGAAGTCGCGGACGCGGATCTCGTACTTCTCGGAATCGAGGTATTCCTCCTTGCCCGGCACCGGCGCCGATTCGCACAGTTCGAACCCCGAATACATGCCCCACAGCCCCGAGCCCATGGTTGCCAGTGCCGCGCGGATGAGAAATCCGGGACGTCCCGATTCATGCAGGAATGCCGGGTTGATGTCCGGGGTGTTGACGAAGAAATTCGGCCGGTAGCACTCGCGCCACGGCGATTCATTGAGTTCGCTGAAATAGGTCGCCAGTTCGGCCTTGGTGTTGCGCCAGGTGAAATAGGTGTAGCTCTGGGTGTACCCGACCTTGCCCAGCCGCGCCATCATCGCCGGGGTGGTGAAGGCTTCGGCGAGGAAAATCACTTCCGGGTACAACGTACGTACGTCGGCAATCAGCCATTGCCAGAACGGCAGCGGTTTGGTGTGCGGGTTATCGACGCGAAAGATCTTCACGCCCTCCTGCACCCAGCCGACCACGATGTCGCGCAACTCGACCCACAGGCTCGGAATCGCTTCCGGCGCATAGAAGTCGACGTTGACGATGTCCTGGTATTTCTTCGGCGGGTTCTCCGCGTATTTGATGGTGCCGTCCGGCCGCCAGTTGAACCAGCCCGGATGCTCCTTGAGCCACGGGTGATCCTGGGAGCACTGGATGGCGAAGTCGAGGGCGATTTCCAGACCGTGGTCTGCGGCAGCAGCTACCAGCCGACGGAAGTCTTCACGGGTGCCCAGCTGCGAGTGAATCGCCTCGTGGCCGCCCTCCTCGCTGCCGATCGCATACGGGCTACCGGGATCGTCCGGGCCGGCGGTCAGGGAATTGTTGCGGCCCTTGCGATGGCTGCGGCCAATCGGGTGGATCGGCGTGAAGTACAACACGTCGAAGCCCATGTCCTGAATCATCGGCAGGCGCGCGTGCACGTCATTGAAGGTGCCGTGGCGGGCGGGATCGTCGGTGATCGAGCGGGGAAACAATTCATACCAACTGGCGAATTCCGCCAGTTCGCGCTCGACGTCCACCGGGAATTCCGCACTGATGCTCAGGTAGGCGCGGTGATCGGCCTCGGCCATCAGTTGCGCACTGCGCGAGTGCAGGAACAACGCAACCTGCTCGGTTTCGAGCAGGCCGGACAATTCGTGGTGCAAGGCGGCCAGTTGTTCGCTCAGCTGACCTTCGCTGCGCTCGGCAGCCTGCTGCACCATGGTGCGTCCTTCTTGCAGCTCGAGGCTGACCGGAACGGCGGCGGAGTGTTTCTTCTCCAGTTCGTATTGAAAACTGGCGAACTGGTCGATCCAGGCTTCGATCAGATACAGATATCGACCCACGCGCTGTGGCTGGAAAACGCCTTTCCAGCCGTTATTGCCCTGATCGGACATGACCTCGGTTTGCCAGGTTTCATCGCCCTCTTCGCGCCAGCGGATGCGCACCGCCAGTTTGTCGTGACCGTCAGCGAACACCTTGCTGGTGACCACGATCTCCCGGCCTGCGATTGCCTTGACGGCAAACTGTCCGCCGTCGAGGGTCGGCATGGTGTTTTCAATGACGATGCGCGGCAACAGCAAGGCTTGCGACAGCGGTATGTGCGGGTTGTAGCTCTGTTCGGAAGGTTTTTCAGCAGTCATTGAGCATCTCTCCTTAACGCCCCAAGGACGCTCGTTTGCCTGTTTGGCGGTCACGGCCGGGCCTGCGCCCGATGATGAACTCTCTCAGGTTCCGAGCGATTGACGCCGGGAAAAGTTCACAGGGATTTGCCCCGCCACAAAATCGGATCGATTTCGCAGTGAAGTGGTCAATCCACTTAAGCACTTCCCACGCCAAGTGCCACACGGAGGCTCACCCGATGACTATCCCGATTCCAGCCGAAACACCCGATCCGAACATCGACAAACCGACCCTGCCCGAGACCGAGCCGCAACCGATTCCCGAACAGGAACCGCCTGGTTCCACGCCCCCGCCCAAGGAAGAACCGCCGACGACCATGCCGCCGGTAATCGTCTGATCAGCGCGGGTCGTTGTGGTCTTTCTCGATGCGGTCTTTTTCGATGTGATCCTTATCGAAGACTCTGACGATCCGCGGCATGACACTGAAGATCCCCAGAGCGAGCAACGTACTGAGCAGCGCCGTCGCCTCGCGGCCCAACCCGGCCGCGACGCCGATGGCGGCGGTCATCCACAGTCCGGCGGCGGTGGTCAGGCCCTTGACGTGGCCTTCGTCACCTTCGTGGTTCTTGAGGATGGTGCCGGCGCCGAGAAAGCCGATCCCGGCAATCACCCCCTGCACTACCCGGCTCATCGCATCGGCCTGGGAACCGGACAATTGCGGCACCAGCACAAACAGCGCCGCGCCGAGTGCCACCAGCATGTGCGTTCGCACCCCGGCGGCCTTGCCCTTGTGTTCACGTTCAAAACCGAGAATCCCGCCCAATATCGCCGCCATCAGCAGGCGCACGGTGATCCGGGTCAGCTGCGAGGCGTCGCCGATGTCGGCGAATTCCGCTTGCAGGGTTTCCCACACTTCATGCCACCAGGCGTTCATCGGCCAGTCCTTGTAATGAGTCGATAAAGGATGGACAGCACCGACCATTAATCGGTTGCGTAGAACGATCGGCGCAGCGCAAGCCCTAAAGGTTCAGAACCCCTGTGAAAAAGGACTACCCCATGCCCCTTCGTATCGATGAAAGCAATCCGGACTCGAAAGTCTGTTTTTTCACCGTGGAAAATGGTGAGGAGATTCGTATCTGCGACACGCTGGAAGTCAGGACAGATAGCGAAAAAGCCATGTCGTTCGTCGAAGTGGAAGGACGGCGCATCTACGTTACCGAAGCCGAAGCGGATGCATTGACCGTCGCAGGTGCCAGGGATGGACGCAAACACCTGAAGGCCGACGACAGTGATTCGGTGATTTGACTGACCCCGGTCAAGAACCGGCGCAGGCGTCTGGGATAGGCATCTGCGCCTTGGCCTGCAGGCTGCTTCAAGTTGTCGCAGACGTGGGTGCAAATGACATCTGATACGCTTTTTATTGAAATACCTGAGTCTGTTATGCAAACAGATCGACGCTCATAGTTCATCGGCCTGATGGAGGCTGATGAGCGAACGACCATGAGCGAACGAATCCCCGTCCGAACCGTAGAAGCATCTCCCCGGATAAAAAAAGTACCGGCGCGCCCAATGAAGGCGAAACACGCCACCAGCGACAACCAGATCTTCACCCGCAGCTTCACCGGCCTGTTCCGCACCTTGCGCATGAGCGGTGCGGGGTTTCTGTTCCTGTTGTTTTTCGGCACGGTTTGGCTGAACTGGGGCGGTCGTCAGGCGGTGCTCTGGGACCTTTCCGAAAGCAAGTTCCACATCTTTGGCGCGACCTTCTGGCCGCAGGATTTCATTCTGCTGTCGGCGCTGCTGATCATCGCCGCGTTCGGCCTGTTCGCCATTACTGTGTTCGCCGGCCGGGTCTGGTGTGGCTACACCTGCCCACAGAGTTCGTGGACGTGGATCTTCATGTGGTGCGAGAAGATCACCGAAGGCGAGCGCAACCAGCGCATCAAGCTGCAAGCGGCGCCCTGGAGCCTTAACAAACTGGCACGGCGTGCGGCCAAGCACACGCTGTGGCTGGCGATCAGCGTGCTGACCGGTCTGACCTTTGTCGGCTATTTCACCCCGATCCGGCCGCTGGCCGAAGAACTGCTGACCTTGCAGATCGGTGGCGTCAGTCTGTTCTGGGTGCTGTTTCTCACCGCCGCCACCTACATCAATGCCGGTTGGCTGCGCGAAGCGGTGTGCATGCACATGTGCCCGTATGCGCGGTTCCAGAGCGTGATGTTCGACAAGGACACCCTGACCATTTCCTACGACGCCGCCCGTGGCGAAAACCGTGGCCCGCGCAAACGCGAGGTGAAACCGGCCGAAGCCGGCCTCGGCGATTGCATCGACTGCCAGTTGTGCGTGCAGGTCTGCCCGACCGGCATCGACATCCGCGACGGCCTGCAAATGGAATGCATCGGCTGCGCGGCGTGCATCGACGCCTGCGATTCGATCATGGACAAGATAAATTACGCCCGCGGCCTGATCCGCTACACCTCCGAGCGTGAATTGCAGGGTGGCAAGACGCATTTGCTGCGCCCGAGATTGATCGGCTACGTCGCGGTACTGGTGGTCATGATCGGCGCCCTCGCTCTCGCGTTGGTCGAACGGCCGATGGTGTCACTGGACGTGACCAAGGACCGTGGCCTGTTCCGTGAAAACGGTCAGGGCCAGATCGAAAACATCTACACCCTCAAGGTCATCAACAAGACCCAGCAGCGACAGGACTACAACCTGAGCCTGATGGACGGCGACGGCTTCCAGCTGCAAGGCAAGACCGAGCTGAGCCTGGCGCCGGGCGAGATCGTCGATGTGCCGGTGTCGGTGGCGATGACCACAGAGCGTCCGGCCAGCAGCTCGCAGACCTTGAGCTTCAAGATTGCCGACAGTGATGAGCCAGAGATCTATAGCGTGGCGAAGAGCCGGTTTGTTGCGCCGATGAATCGCTGATCCCTTAGAATCGCCCCCTCACCCCAGCCCTCCCGAAACGTCGGACCGCCCAGAGGGAGAGGGAGCCGACCGAGGTATCTGGCGCTATACGTCGGCCTGAAATACCGCGTCGATTATGGATTCACTGCAGCATGTTCATGTCGGCGTAACTTTTAAGCAATCCACGATCAGTCCCCTCTCCCTCCGGGCGGTCCGACGTTTCGGGAGGGCCAGGGTGAGGGCTGATGCCACTGACCCACCACAAAAACACCAAACACCACGTACCAAGGCCCCCGATGAAACGCTACGAAAAATTCGCCGACGACATCGCTGAACTAATCCGCTCCGGCGTCCTCGGCCCCGGTCAGCGGGTGCCGTCGGTGCGCTACGCAAGCCAAACCTACGGCGTCAGCCCGTCCACGGTGTTCCAGGCTTACTACCTGCTGGAACGTCGCGGCCTGATCCGTGCCCGGCCGCGCTCCGGCTACTTCGTCAACACCCACGCCCCGAGCCCGTTCTCGGAGCCGGTGATCAGCAGCCAGGTCAACGAGTCCACCAAGGTCGACGTCAGCGAACTGGTGTTCTCGGTGCTCGAGTCGATCAAAGACCCAAGCACCGTGCCGTTCGGCTCGGCATTCCCCAGCCCGACCCTGTTTCCGCTGCAACGCCTGTCCCGCTCGCTGGCCAGCGCCGCGCGGGAAATGGACCCGCGCATGGTGGTCACCGACATGTCGCCGGGCAACCCGCAGCTGCGCCGGCAGATCGCGCTGCGCTACATGGTCGGCGGCCTGATGCTGCCGATGGAAGAACTGCTGATCACCAACGGCGCCCTCGAAGCGCTGAACCTGTGCCTGCAAGCGGTCACCGAACCCGGCGATCTGGTGGCCATCGAAGCCCCGGCGTTCTACGCCAGCCTGCAAGTGCTCGAACGCCTGAAACTCAAAGCCGTGGAAATCCCCGTGCACCCGCGCGACGGTATCGACCTCGGCGTGCTCGCCCAAACGCTTGAGCGGCACCCGATCAAGGCCTGCTGGTGCATGACCAGTTTCCAGAACCCGATGGGCGCGACCATGCCCGAGGCCAAGAAACAGGAACTGGTGGAACTGCTGAAACAGCATCAGGTGCCGCTGATCGAAGACGACGTCTACGCCGAACTCTATTACGGCCAGCAGGCGCCAAAACCGGCCAAGGCTTTCGACACTGAAGGTCTGGTGATGCACTGCGGCTCGTTCGCCAAGAGCCTCGCCCCCGGCTACCGCATCGGCTGGGTCGCCGCCGGCCGTTACGCACAAAAGATCGAACGCCTGAAACTGATGACCTCACTCTGTGCCTCGATGCCGGCCCAAGCGGCCATCGCCGACTATTTGCAACACGGCGGCTACGACCGTCACCTGCGCAAACTGCGCTACGCCCTCGAAGAACAGCAAAGCGCGATGCTCGCGGCCATCGCCCGTTATTTCCCGGCGCAGACGCGCGTGAGCCAACCGGCCGGCGGCTACTTCCTGTGGCTGGAACTGCCACCACAGATGGACTCGTTGAAGTTGTTTCAGATGGCGTTGGCGCAGGGGATCAGCATCGCGCCGGGTCCGATTTTTTCGCCGACCCAGCGCTTCAGGAATTGCATCCGGTTGAACTACGGCAGCCCGTGGACCGAGGATGCCGAAAAGGCCATGGAGACCTTGGGGCGGATTGTCCGATCATTCTGAACAGTCACTCAACTGAACAGTTCAGCGCTACCTGTATATCCCGGGTCGGGTGTCGGGATCTGTCCTCCTGCAATCAGCACTGCGCCGGATTTGAGCAGAGTAGCGCTGTGCGAATGCCGCCCGTCGCTCAAGTCACCGACCGGGACCCACTCATTGGAGGCGGGGTTGTAGATTTCGGCGGACCGCGCATCTCCTATGTCAAAAACCCCGGTACTTCCCGCCACAAGCACCTCACCACTGTTCAGTATGGTAGCCGTATGCCGACTGCGAGCAACCGTCAGCGCAGTCGTCGGCTGCCAGGTACCGTCGTTCGGACAATAAAGTACGCCACTGTTCAAGGGTAAACCGAAAGGTGCGTCAGCTCCTCCGGCCAGCAAGACACTTCCATCCTCCAACAGCGTCGCTGTTTGCAGCATGCGGGGCGTCGGCATCGGCTCGATTTCTCTCCACAGGCGGCGCTGGGGGTCGAAAATACAGGCGCTGCGCAATGCGGCGTTGTCGGTTGCCGAGTAGCCACCAGCAACCAGAAGCTCGCCTGTATCGAGCAATGTCGCGGTGTGATTCATTCGTGCGACAGGCAGACTGGGCATATCAGCCCATTGGCCGGTTGCCGGGTCAAACCTCTCGACACTGTCAAGCACCTCACCGCCACTCGGCTGCAGATTGTTCCCACCCACCACCAACACTTCGCCGGAAGGCAATAACGTGGCGGTATGTGCAAAGCGCGGAATCTTCAGGTCAGCGGATGCAAACCATCGATTGCTCGGGACGTCGTATAACTCGCTGCTTCGCAGCGTTGTTCCATCGCTGCCACCTGTGACCATGACCAGGCCGGAACGAAGAAGGAGCGCAGTGTGAGACCAACGTGCGCCGTGAAGTGGTGCGGCCGATGACCATTTTTGCTGGTTCGGGTCATAGCGCTCAACGCTTGATGCGTACGCTTGCTGATCAAGGCTCATCCCGCCAGGAAGCAACGCCTCAACACGTACAGACTGAGGGGCCATTGCAGTTGCCGCGTCCGCGTTAAGGCCACCGACCACCAGCACATCGCCGTTCGCAAGCAAGGTCGCCGTATGAAATGCACGTGGCGCCATCATCGGCGATGTCGGTTTGAAGGTCCCGCTTTTGATTGTTTGCATCACGCTGCCCCGCTTCGCCAGATACGGACAGCGCGATACAGGAATTGAGTCGCCTAAGTCCGCCGCGCCTAATCTAGGCGCGGCGGCAAGCCGCGTAAACTGTCAGAACCAACAGCTTGACAACGATAAAAACAGGTGGTTTCACGTGGTCCGGTCTAACGCCCGCCGCCGAGATCGACGAAAGTGCCGGTGGCATACGAGGCCTTGTCCGACAGCAACCAGACAATTGCCTCCGCCACCTCATCCGGCCGTCCGCCCCGGGCCATCGGGATCGCCGACTCCAGCTTGCTGACCCGATCCGGATCGCCGCTCAAGGCGTGGAAGTCGGTATAGATGTAACCCGGACGCACCGCGTTCACCCGAATCCCCTCGCCCGCCACCTCCTTTGAGAGACCGATAGTGAACGTATCCAGCGCGCCTTTTGAGGCCGCGTAATCGACGTATTCGTTAGGCGAACCCAACCGCGCGGCGACCGAAGAAACGTTGACGATGCTGCCGCCCTGCCCGCCATGTTTGGGCGACATGCGCAGGATCGCGTGCTTGGCGCAGAGGATCGGCGCCAGCACGTTGGTTTTCATGATTTTGAGGATGCGGAATTCGGACATTTCGTCGACCCGGGATTTTTGCCCCACGGTGCCGGCGTTGTTCACCAGGGCAGTGACCCGGCCCAGCTCTGTGTCGACCCGATGAAACAGCGCGATCACTTCGTCTTCGATACTGACGTCAGCACGGACGGCAATGGCCGTCGCGCCGCGTTCCCGAACCTGATCGAGCACATGGTGGGCGGCCTGTTCGTCCGTCTGGTAATTGATGCAGATCCGATAGCCTTGCTCGGCAGCCAACAGCGCGGTGGCGGCGCCAATTCCACGACCACCGCCGGTGATCACAATGACTTTATCCATGCTGGCCTTTCCCCCGATGCACACGTAACAGTCGGGGCAAGAATAACCGTCATTGCAGGGTTTTGCATGACCTGCGATTAGCGGCTCAGCTCACCGCCAATGGTTTGCCGCGCGCGACATCCTGCAGAAAGCGATCCGCCGGCATCGGGTGACCGAGCAGATAACCTTGCAGCGAATCGCAGCCCAGTTGCGTGAGGAAGTCCTGTTGCGAGTCGGTCTCGACGCCTTCGGCCACAATACGCAGTCCGAGCGCCTGACCCAGGGCGACGATTGCCGAAACGATCGCCGCATCGTCGCTGTCGTGCTCCAGATCGCGGACGAAACCGCGATCGATCTTCAGCTCGTTGGCCGGCAGGCGCTTGAGATACATCAGGCTGGAATAGCCCGTGCCGAAATCGTCGATGGACAGATCGACGCCCATGTCGGACAGCTCCTGCAACACCGTCATGCTCGCATCGGCGTCGCTCATGGCGGTGGTTTCGGTGATTTCCAGGGTCAGGCTGTTGGCCGGTAAATGATGGGTGGCCAGGGCCTTGGCCACGCTGCGCACCAGTCCGGCGTGGCAGAACTGCAACGCCGACAGGTTCACCGCGATCCGCCATTCGGTGTGGCCCAGTACATACCACTCGCGCATCTGCCGGCAGGCTTCGTTGAGCACCCACTCGCCAATCGGAATGATCAGACCGGTTTTCTCTGCCAGATCGATGAACGTGTCCGGCATCAGCATGCCGTGAACCGGATGCTCCCAGCGCAACAACGCTTCGGCACCGACCGGGTGACCGTCAGCGGCGTGGAATTTGGGTTGGTAATGCAGGCAAAACTCACTGTGCTCCAGTGCTGCACGCAGATCCTGCAACAACTGCAACTGCTTGCGCGCGTTGCTGTTCATCGAAACGTCGAAGAAGCTGTAACCGTTCTTGCCGCCGCCCTTGGCGTGGTACATCGCGGCGTCGGCGTTCATCAACAGTTCCTGGGCGCTCTCCCCGTTGCCGGGGTACAGGGCGATGCCGACGCTGGCAGAAATCTGCAGGTCATGTTCGGCGACCCGGAACGACTGTGCGATCAGCCCGACCTGACGTGCCGCCAGACCCAGTGCATCGTTGGGTTCGGCCAGGCGCACCAGCAGGACAAACTCGTCGCCGCCGATCCGCGCCAGCGTGTCGAGGCTGCGCAAATCTTCACGCAAGCGCACCGCCACTTCGCGCAGCAATTGGTCCCCCATGTGGTGACCGAAAGCGTCATTGACCGGTTTGAAGCCGTCCAGATCGATGAACATCAGCGCAAAGCAGCCGCCCTGCTCATTGACCTTTTTCATCGCCTGATTGATCCGGTCGTCCAGCAACATCCGGTTCGGCAGGCCGGTCAAGGGGTCGTGCAGGGCCAGTTGGGTGAGTTCACGGTTGGCCACGGTCAACGAATGGGCCAGATCAGCCGTGCGGGCTTCAAGACGCGCGTCGAGAATCGAGGTCAGCAGCGCAATGGCCAGCACCGCCAGCGTAGTGATCAGCACCAGATTGTCGAGGCCGTTGCCGTTAAGGCCACTGAGCGCCGCACCACAGAAACTGCCGTCGGGAAACCGCGCCGCCGCCATCCCGGTGTAGTGCATGCCGACAATCGCCACGCCCATGACAATCGCCGCACCTGCACGAAACAGCCGCACGTAAGGCGAATGCTGACGCAGGCGAAAGGCGATCCACAACGCTGCTGCCGAGGCGCCGACGGCGATCAACAGCGAGGCGCCAAACAGCGTCGGATCGTAGTCGATACCCGGCTGCATGCGCATCGCAGCCATGCCGGTGTAGTGCATGGCGCTGATGCCGGCGCCCATGATCAGCGCGCCAAAGGCCAGTTGCCAGGCCGGCAGTTTCGGCTGGCTGACCAGCCACAGGGCGAAGCCGCTGGACAGCACGGCGATCAGCAATGAAAGCGCGGTGATTGAAATGTCGTAACCGAGGCTGATCGGCAGCTTGAATGCCAGCATGCCAATGAAGTGCATCGACCAGACACCGATGCCCATGGCGAACGCCCCGCCGGCCGTCCACAAATGCACGGCGCGGCCCTTGGCAGTAGCAATGCGCCCGGTGAGATCGAGCGCGGTGTAGGAAGCGAGGATCGCCACACACAGCGAAATGAAAACCAGCGTGAAGGAATAGCTACCGATGAGCATGAGGATTCTCGTGACCACCCCGCCGTACTGCGTCCGTTCTCGGCGGGGCCAAATGCGGCGATTGTACTGATTGCGCGGAAGAACGCACTGACAAAGTAATCAAATGGCCATCAAGCCGATGAAACGCTTGTTTGATCGTCTGACGAGGCTCAATTTCGGTGTCTTGAGCAGATCGTCCGCCTCGCCGGCAGATCGTTCCCACGTCGAGGCATCGAACCGTCCGCGTGGGAACGATCTATCAGGCTAGCGGTTATCCGAGGTTTCCAGCTGTCCGTCCCAACCACCACCCAGCGCGGCAATCAGTTGCACGCTGGCAATCAAACGGCTCTGCAATACGTTCAGCACACTGCGCTCGTTGCTCAACGCAGTGGCCTGCACCGTCACCACGTCGAGATAAGCAATCACCCCGGCCTTGTACTGGTTTTCGGTCAGGCGCAACGAATCTCGTGCCGCTTCGAGGGCTTCCTGACGCACGGCCGCTTCATCCTCGTAAACCTTCAACTGCACCAGATAGTTTTCCACTTCGCGGAAACCATCGAGCACGGTCTGGCGGTATTTGGCCACGGTCTGGTCGTACACCGCTTCAGTGCGGTCGACTTCGGCCGAGCGGATGCCGCCATCGAACAGCGGCAGGGTCATTTTCGGCCCCACCGACCAGAAGCGGTTCGGCAGGCTGATCAGGTTCTGCGAGGTACTGCTGCTGTAGCCGCCGCTCAGGCTCAGGCTGAAATCCGGGTAGTACGCAGCCTTGGCCACGCCGATGTTGGCGTTGGCAGCGATCACCGAGCGCTCCGCCGAGGCAATGTCCGGACGGCGTTCGAGCAACTGCGACGGCAGGCTCAGCGGGATCTGCGGCAGCTTGGGAATGTCCTGAGTCTCGGCAATATTGAATTCGGCGGGCGGCTGGCCGGTCAGTACCGCGATGGCGTTTTCGAACTGCGCCCGTTGCCAGATCAGGTCCACCAGATCGCCCTGGGTGGTTTTCAGCTGGGTCTGCGCCTGCGCCACCGCATCACGCCCGGAAACCCCGGCGTTGTACTGGTTCATGGTCATCTTCAGCGAGCGCTCGTACGCGGCCACTGTCGATTCGAGCAGGCGTTTCTGCTGATCGATCACCCGCAATTGCAGGTAGTTTTGCACCAGCTCCGACTGCTGGCTCAGACGCATCGCCGCCAGATCGGCGAAGCTCGCCTGGGCACTGGCTTCATTGGCTTCCAGGCCCCGACGCAATTTGCCCCAGACATCCGCTTCCCAACTCACGCCCAGTTGCGCGTTGTACGTGTCACGAATGCCGCTGGAGGAACTGCTCAGACTCGAACTGCTGCTGCCGGTGCCCTGGCTGGAGCGGGTCTTGCCGGCACTCAAATCAACGCTCGGATAAAACGCCCCGCGTGCACTGCGTACCAACGCCTGGGCCTGACGGTACTGGGCCTCGGACTGGGCGACGGTCTGGTTGGAGCTGTTGAGCTTCTCGATCAGTTGGTTGAGCTGACGATCGCCATACAGCTCCCACCAGGCGCCGCGTGCCAAGGAATCGCTCGGATTGGCCTGACGCCAGCCTTCGGCTTCCTTGTACTGGGCGATTTCGGCGGTCTGCGGGCGCTGGTAGTCCGGGCCGACGGCGCAGGCACTGAGCATCGCCACGCACAGAGACAGGCTCAGCAGACGCGAGCCGCGGACACTGGCCAGTTGGATAAGCGAACGGTCATTCATAGCGGAGTTTCCAGAGCGGCATCAGTGCGCACGCCACGCCATTTGTTGAAACGATGGCGCAGCTTGTCGAGATAGAGGTAAACCACAGGCGTGGTGTAAAGGGTCAGCACCTGACTGAAAATCAGCCCGCCGATGATGGTCAGGCCCAGCGGCTGGCGCATTTCCGCGCCTTCGGCCCGGCCGAGCAATAACGGCAAGGCGCCGAGGATCGCCGCCAGCGTGGTCATCAGGATCGGTCGCAGGCGTTGCAGACAGGCGCTGCGGATCGATTCCAGCGGCGCCATGCCTTGATGGCGTTCCAGTTGCAGCGCCAGGTCGATCATCAGGATCGCGTTCTTCTTCACCACGCCGATCAACAGGAACAGCCCGAGCAGCGAGATCAGGCTGAACTCGCCGCCCAGCACATAGATCGACAGCAACGCGCCGACCCCGGCCGACGGCAGCGTCGACAGGATCGTAAGCGGGTGAATGTAGCTCTCATACAGCACGCCCAGCACCAGATACACCGCCAGCAGCGCACCGAGGATCATGAACGGCTGGCTCTTCTGGGTGGCGGCGAATGCATCGGCGGTGCCGGCCATTTTCACGATCACGTCTTCCGGCAGGCCAAGCCTGGCAATCGCCCGCTCGATGGCGGCACTGCCCTGCTCCACGGTCACGCCTTCGGCCATGTCGAAGGAAATGCTCTCGGAAGCAAACTGGCCTTCATGGCTGACCCGGTCGTCTTCCAGGCTGTTTTCATAATGAGCGAAGGTCGATAGCGGAATCCGCGCACCGTCGGCGGTGATCACCTGAACCTGCTTGAGCGTCACCGGATCCTGGGCGTATTTCGGATTGACCTCCATCACCACCTGATACTGGTTGAGGCTGTCGTAGATCGTGGAAATCTGCCGCTGGCTGTAGGCGTTGTTGAGCACCGCCGTGACCATTTCCATGTCCACGCCCAGGCGCTTGGCCTGATCGCGGTCGACAATCAATGTCACCTGCTGCGCGCCCGCGCCTTCGCGGGCGTCGATGGCCGTCAGCTCGGGCAAGGCCCTGAGCGCGGTGACCACTTTCGGATACCACTCGCGCAACTCACCCAGATCACCGCCTTGCAGGATGTAGCTGTACTGCGAAGTGGTCTGCTCGCGACCGCCGCCGAATTGCAGGTCCTGGTCGGCCATCAGCATCAACTGCGCACCGGCCACCTTGGGCATTTCCTTGCGCAGGCGCTCGATAACCTTCTGTGCCGAGATATTGCGCTCCTTGATCGGCTTCAGGCGTACCAGCATGAAGGCGTTGTTGGTGCCGTTGGTGCCACCAATGAACCCGGCCACACTCTCGACCGCGTCATCCTTGAGCACGGCGCGGCGGAACGTCTCCATTTTCGGCTGCATCACACTGAACGACAGGCCGTCGTCACCGCGCACGAAACCGATCAACTGGCCGGTGTCCTGTTGCGGCATGAAGGTCTTCGGCACCACCACATACAGGGCGACGTTCACTCCGACGGTGATGATCAGGCTGAGCAAGGTCAGGCGACGGTGGCGCAATACCCAGTCGAGGCTGGTGGCGTACTTGCCGACCATCCAGTCGTTGGTGCGGCGGCTCCAGCGTTGCAGGCGGTTTTCCTCACCCGGCTTATGGGGTTTGAGCCAGCGGGCGCAGAGCATCGGCGTCAGCGTCAGGGAAACCACCAGCGACACCACGATGGCAGCCGCCAGGGTGATGGAAAATTCGCGGAACAGGCTTTCGATGATCCCGCCCATGAACAGGATCGACAGAAACACCGCCACCAGCGAGACGTTCATCGACAGCAAGGTGAAACCGACTTCCTTGGCCCCGAGGTACGCGGCCTTCATCGGTTTGACGCCTTCGTCGATGTGCCGGGAAATGTTCTCCAGCACCACGATGGCGTCGTCCACCACCAGCCCGGTGGCGAGGATCAGCGCCATCAGCGACAGGTTGTTCAGCGAGAATCCGTAGAGGTACATCACCGCAAAAGTGCCGACCAGCGACACCGGCACCGCCAACGTCGGAATCAGGGACGCACGGAAATTACCGAGGAACAGGAACACCACCAGAATCACCAGGGCCACGGCAATCAGCAGGGTCATTTCCGCTTCGTGCAGGGTGGCCTTGATCACCGGCGAGCGATCCATCGCCAGGTTCAGTTTTACGCTGGCCGGCAACACCGCCTGCAACGCCGGCAACTGTGCCTTGATCTCGTTGACCGTCTCGATGATGTTGGCGCCGGCCTGGCGGTTGATCACCAGCAACACTGCCGCGTCATCGTTGAAAAAACCGCTGTTGTAGCGGTCTTCCACGCCGTCGCTGACCTTGGCCACGTCTTTCAGGCGCAGCGCCGCGCCACCGTTGTAGTGGATGATCAGCGATTCGTAATCCTTGGCCTTCTCCAACTGATCGTTGGCCTGGATCTGCCACAGGCGTTGGTCATCCTCGACCGAGCCTTTGGGCCGGCGCACGTTGGCTTCGGCGATGGTCTTGCGCACATCGTCCAGCGCCACACCGTACTGGTTCAGCGCCTGGGGTTCGAGTTCGATACGGACCGCGGGCAAGGAGCTGCCGCCGATCTGCACTTCACCGACGCCCTGCACCTGAGACAGGCTCTGGGACAGGATGGTCGAGGCCAGGTCATAGAGCTGGCCTTTTTCCAGCACGTCCGAGGTCAGCGACAGCACCATGATCGGAGCCTGCGACGGGTTGACCTTCTTGTAGGTCGGCATGCTGCGCATCCCGCTCGGCAGCAGGTTGCGCGAGGCGTTGATCGCCGCCTGCACTTCCCGCGCCGCGCCATTGATGTCGCGGTCGAGGTCAAATTGCAGGATGACCCGGGTCGAGCCCTGGCTGGAACGGCTGCTCATGGTGTTGACGCCGGCGATGGCGCCGAACGAGCGCTCCAGCGGCGTGGCCACGGTGGACGCCATGACCTCCGGACTGGCGCCGGGCAGGCTGGCCTGCACCACGATCACCGGGAAATCCATTTGCGGCAGCGGCGACACTGGCAGCAGGCCGAAGCTCACACCGCCCAGCAGCATGATCGCCAATGAAAGCAGCATGGTTGCCACGGGGCGTTTGATGAAAGGACCCGAAAGATTCATAGGTGGCAACCACTAGCGGCAAGCTGCAAGCCGCAAGCTGAAAACAAGCTTTCGGTACGCTCTTCTCTTGCAACTCGAAGCTTGACGCTTGCAGCTGTATTCACGTCGCCCTTCACGCAACCTCTCCTGTGCCGGACTTCGCCCAACGCCGTCCCAACCGATCAAAAGCCAGGTAAATCACGGGCGTCGTGAATAAGGTCAGCACCTGACTCACCAGCAACCCGCCGACCATCACCAGACCCAGCGGCTGACGCAATTCAGCGCCGGAACCGGTGGCCAGCATCAGCGGCACCGCGCCGAACAGCGCAGCCAGCGTGGTCATCAGAATCGGCCGGAAGCGCAACAGCGCCGCCTGATAGATCGCCTGCTCCGGCGCCATGCCCTGAGTGCGTTCGGCGTCGAGGGCGAAGTCGATCATCATGATCGCGTTCTTCTTCACGATACCGATCAGCAGGATGATGCCGATGATCGCGATCATGCCCAGATCATTGCCACTGAGCAGCAACGCCAGCAAGGCCCCGACCGCCGCCGACGGCAAGGTCGAGAGAATGGTGATCGGGTGAATGTAGCTCTCGTAGAGCACGCCGAGCACGATGTACATGGTCACCACCGCCGCCAGAATCAGCAGCAAGGTGCTCGACAGCGATGCCTGGAACGCTTCGGCGGCGCCCTGGAACTGGGTCTGCACGCCGATCGGCATGCCGATGTCCTTCTGCACCTGCTCGATGATGTCCACTGCATGCCCCAGCGCCACGCCGGGTGCGAGATTGAACGACATCATCACCGCCGGGAACTGGCCGATGTGGGTGATCGCCAGTTGCGCCTGCCGTTCCTCGACGTGGGCCAGGCTCGACAATCGCACCTGACCGCCGTCGGTGGTCTTGACGTGAATCTGATCCAGCGCCTGCGGACCGATCTTCTCCCCGGCCTGAGCCTGCAGCACCACGCGGTACTGGCTGGCCTGGGTATAGATGGTCGAGATCTGCCGCTGGCCGAACGCGTCGTACAGCGCATCGGTGATGTTCGACACCGACACGCCCAATCGTGAAGCGGCGTCGCGGTCGATCACCAGGAACACCTGCAAGCCCTTGTCCTGCAAGTCGCTGGCGACGTCGGTCAGTTCCGGGCGCTGGGCCAGGGCCTCGACCAGACGGCCGCTCCACAGGCTGAGCAATTCGGAATCCGGCGACGACATGCTGAACTGGTATTGGGTACGGCTGACGCGGTCTTCGATGGTCAAATCCTGCACCGGCTGCATGAACAGACGGATGCCGACAAGCTTGTCCAGTTGTGGTTGCAGGCGAGCAATCACTTCAGTCGCCGTCAGGTCACGCTGGCCATGGGGTTTGAGGTTGATCAGCAACCGACCGCTGTTGAGCGTGGCATTGTCGCCGTCGACACCGATGTAGGACGACAGGCTTTCCACCGCCGGATCTTCCAGAATCACCTTGGCCAGCGCCTGCTGACGCTCGCCCATGGCGGCAAAGGAAATCGACTGCGGCGCTTCGGAAATGCCCTGGATCACCCCGGTGTCCTGCACCGGGAAGAAGCCCTTGGGCACCACCATATAAAGGAACACGGTCAGGGCCAGTGTGCCGATGGCCACCAGCAGGGTCAGCGGCTGATGCTTGAGCACCCACTGCAACTTGCGGCCGTAAGCGGCAATCATCCAGTCAATGAACGCACCACTGGCGCGGTAGAAACGGCCCTGCTCATGTGCTTCCGGCTCGCGCTTGAGCAGACGCGCGCACATCATCGGCGTCAGGGTCAGCGAGACCACCAGAGAAATCAGGATCGCCACCGCCAGGGTGATGGCGAACTCACGGAACAACCGCCCCACCACGTCGGCCATGAACAGCAGCGGAATCAGAACCGCAATCAGCGACAGGGTCAGGGAGATCAGGGTGAAACCGATCTGCTTCGCACCCTTGAGCGCGGCCTGCATCGGACTGTCGCCTTCCTCGATGAAACGCGCGATGTTCTCCAGCATCACGATCGCATCGTCGACCACGAAACCGGTGGCGATGGTCAATGCCATCAGCGTCAGGTTGTTGACCGAGAAGCCAGCGAGGTACATCACGCCGAACGTACCGATCAGCGACAGCGGCACGGCCACCGACGGAATGATCGTCGCACTGGCGCGGCGCAGGAACAGGAACGTCACCATCACCACCAGCGCAATGGCGATCAGCAATTCATGTTGCACGTCGGTGACGGAAGCGCGGATGGTCTGGGTGCGGTCGGTCAGCACGACCACGTCGAGACCGGCCGGCAGGTTGTCAGTGATGCTCGGCAGCAGCGCCTTGATCCGGTCGACCACCTCGATCACGTTGGCGCCCGGCTGACGCTGGATGTTCAGCAGCACGGCCTGATTCTGGTTGGCCCACGCCGCCAGACGCTCGTTCTCGGCGCCGTCGACGATCTGCGCGACATCCTTGAGCCGCAGCGGCGCGCCGTTGGCGTAGGCCAGGATCAGGTTGGCGTAGTCCTTGGGCGACGTCAGCTGGTCGTTGGCGTCGAGCATCGACACTCGAGTCGGGCCGTCGAAGTTGCCCTTGGGCTGATTGACGTTGGACGCACTGATCAGCGTGCGCACGTCCGACAGGTTCAGACCGTTGGCCGCAAGCGCCTCCGGATTGACCTTGATCCGCACCGCCTGACGCTGGCCGCCGGCGATGCTGACCATGCCGACGCCGCTGATCTGGGCGATTTTCTGCGCCATGCGCGTATCGACCAGATCATTGAGTTTGGGCAGCAACATGGTTTTCGAGGTGATGGCCAGGGTCAGCACCGGGGTGTCCGCCGGGTTGACCTTGTTGTACACCGGCGGCGCCGGCAAGTCGGTCGGCAACAGGTTGGTCGCGGCGTTGATCGCGGCCTGCACCTGCTGCTCGGCGACGTCCATGTTGATGTCGAGGCTGAAACGCAAGGTCAGCACCGACGCTCCGCCGGAGCTGGTCGAGGCCATTTGCGTCAGGCCCGGCATCTGCCCGAACTGGCGTTCCAGCGGCGCGGTGACGGCGCTGGTCATGACGTCCGGACTGGCGCCCGGATACAGGGTCATGACCCGGATGGTCGGGTAATCGACCTGCGGCAACGCCGAAACCGGTAGCAGGCGATAGGCGATCAGACCTGCCAGCACGATGGCCAGCATGCTCAGCGTGGTGGCGACCGGACGGAGGATGAACAGACGCGAAATGTTCATGCGCCCTTCTTGGCCTTGTCAGTGACCGTGGCGTCAGGCGCGGTGGCGGCGGACTTGCCTTGCAGGTGTTCGGTCGGAGTAGTCGGCACATCCTTGCTCTCGTTGACCACTTCCACTTCGCTGCCTTCCTTCAGGCGGTCGGTGCCTTCCAGCACCACCCGGTCGCCGGCCGCGAGGCCTTCGGTGACCACCGTGTTTTCGCCGTCGCTGGCACCGATCTTCAACTGGCGGATGGTGACTTTCTTGTCGCCATCCAGCGCGTAGACGAAAGTGCCGTTGGTGCCGAACTGAATGGCCGCCGACGGCGCCAGCACCACACCTTTCAAGGTGTCGGCCAGCAGGTGAACGTTGACGAACTGGTTGGGGAACAGCGACTGATCGCGGTTTTCGTAGCGCGCCTTGAATTTCAGGGTGCCGGTGGTCACGTCGATCTGGTTGTCGAGGCTTTGCAGCACGCCAGTGGCCTGCAGTTTGGTGTCGCCGCGATCCCAGGCTTCGGCCGGCAGTTTGGCGCCGCTGCGATAGCGGGCGAGCACGGTGTCCAGACTGTTTTCCGGCAGGGTGAAGGCGACACTGATCGGTTGAGTTTGAGTGATGACCGCCAGGGAGGTCGTGTCGTTGGCCGCCACGAGGTTGCCGACGTCAAGTTGACGCAGACCGACGCGACCGGCAATCGGTGCACGGATCTTGGTGAATTCGAGATTGAGCTTGGCGTCGTTGACCGCCGCCTGATTGGTTTTCACGGTGCCGAGGTATTGGCCGACCAGCGCTTCGGCGGTGTCCAGCGTCTGCTTGGCGATGCTGTCTTCCTTGTACAGGCCGCGATAGCGCTCGACGTCGACCTGAGCGTTTTTCAATTGCGCCTGATTCTGCAGCAAGGTGCCTTCGGCCTGGAGCAAGGCGTTCTGGTACGGGCGCGGGTCGATCTCCGCCAGCAGGTCGCCGGCCTTGACCATCTGCCCTTCCTCGAAATAAATCTTCACCAGTTCGCCACCGACCCGGCTGCGCACATTGATGGTGTTGAGCGCTGTCACCGTGCCCAGCGCCTTGTAGTACAGCGGGAAGTCCCCGGTGACTGCCGGCGCCACGCGCACCGGAATCGGCCCCGCAGCGCCGCCGAAGCCCGGACGCATCATCCCCGAACGACCGGTGTGGCCGGCCTGCGCCTTCTCGCCGCCCTCCTTGTGGGTCGAACCGGCGGGCCAGAATTTCCAGCACAGTGCGGCAATGACCAGCAGGACAAGCAGGCTCAACAGCCAGCGACGGGAGTTTCGGGAAGACGATTGCATGGAGTGATTAACCATTGGGCGCGTGGGCTTCTTTTACGGGAGGCTGAACGATAAGCACTGGCCGGGATTTAGCAAAGCAGCTTTACCGGCAATTTACCTTCCACTTACGTTTCAAGGTGTGAGGCAAAACACTGATACACAAATGAAAACGGCCTGGACAGGGCCAGGCCGTTAACAATTGTAAAGCGCTTGTTTCAGAACACTTATTTCAATACAGCCAGTGCCGCATCGTAGTCAGGCTCTTCTGCAATTTCCTTGACCAGTTCGCTGTGCAGGACGTTGTCGTTTTCGTCCAGAACAACCACCGCACGGGCGGTCAGGCCTTTCAGCGGGCCGTCAGCGATGGCCACACCGTAGTTCTGAATGAACTCGGCGCCACGCAGGGTCGACAGGTTTTGTACGTTTTCCAGGCCTTCGGCACCGCAGAAGCGAGCCTGGGCGAACGGCAGGTCAGCCGAGATGCACAGCACCACGGTGTTGGCCAGTTCGTTGGCCTGGGCGTTGAACTTGCGCACGGAAGTGGCGCAGGTCGGGGTGTCGACGCTTGGGAAGATGTTCAGCACTTTGCGCTTGCCGGCGAAGTCTTTCAGGGTGACGTCGGACAGATTGCCGGCTACCAGGGAAAAGGCTGGCGCCTTGGAACCGGCTTGTGGCAGTTGGCCGTTGACTTGAACCGGGTTGCCTTTGAGCGTGACTTGAGCCATGAACGGAGTCCTTCTTAACGTTGTTGGGAAAGCATGCAAGAGGCGGAAGTTAACCACGAAATTGTCCGACGACCTATGCCTGAACCGAAATTGTCATGTGTTGGCACACAAAACTGGATACACGCTCTCCAGTGCCGGCCACAGCCGTGTGTCCAAAGGAAGTGAAGCTTGTGAAAGCGACAATCTGCGGCTTTTCTTTAACGACCTGTCGATTCAGACCCCGGCCGTTCGACTAAGCCATGAATCCTTCACTCACCTGCGGAGAAACACCATGCGCTTCATGATCATTGTCAAAGCCAGCCACGACTCCGAAGCCGGCGTGATGCCCAGCGAGCAACTGCTGACCGACATGGGCAACTACAACGAACAACTGGCCAAGGCCGGTATCCTGGTTTCAGCGGACGGCCTGCATCCCAGCAGCAAAGGCGCCCGCGTGCGCTTCAGTGGCGAAAACCGCAGCGTGATCGACGGCCCGTTTGCCGAAACCAAGGAGCTGATCGCCGGCTACTGGATCTGGGACGTGAAATCCAAAGAAGAAGCCATCGAATGGGTCAAGCGCTGCCCGAATCCCATGCCCGGCACTGAATCGGAAATCGAGATTCGCCAGGTGTTCAGCGCGGAAGATTTCGGCGCCGAGTTCACGCCGGAACTGCGAGAGCAGGAAGAACGCATACGCGAGCAAGCCAAAAAACACTGAGCCCCCCGAATCGAGAACGTGAGCATTTTCTGCATGGCCGAAGACGACTGAGCAAGACACGGGGACTTTTCGACGCGAAACAGGTAGGGTGCGCAACATCACAATGCCACCACTGGATCGCGTCGCGATTTTTATGGAGTTGTCATCGCAATGAGTTGCTGGACCGTCCTTGGCCTGTCGGCCGACGCCGATGTGCGCGCTATCAAACGCCAATATGCCGTCCTGCTCAAACAAACCCGCCCCGACGATGACCCCGAGGGTTTCCAACGGCTGCGCGATGCTTATGAGCAGGCGCTGGCGTACAAGGAATGGCAGCAGTATCACGAGCAGCATGAAGAACAAGCGCAGGAACAGGGCATCGAAGAATCCTGGGACCTGAGCGGCCTCACCGTGGTCGAGGTCGATGCCCTGCAACTGGCGACCCGTTCGCTGGACGGGCTCAGTGTTGAAGAGCTGAAACGTCGCCATACCGTCGCCCTCGAACAAGGCTGCGCGCATATCTTCGAGGACACTCTGCTGCATCACTGCATCGAGCACCCGGAATCCTCCGACACGCTGGTGGACTGGGCGGTGCCGACCTTTTTCTGGTTCAGCGCCTGGCAACGCCTGGAGCTCGATGAAGAATCGATCGAGCTGTTGCTGGCCCGGCAGCGCACGCGGATCACGCAACCGATGCGTGAAGCCCTCGAACAGGAAGACGTTGACGGATTCCTCCAGGCGTATGCCCGTTGTGCACATTTCAAATGGCTGACAATCGAACGACATCAGAAATGGTTCGACCATACCCTGAGCCATTTGCTGCTGGATGCGCCGGTCTGGTATCCCGAGGTTTTCGAACGGGTGCGCACCCATCAAGGCTGGCACGGCAGCACGGGGAATCCCTGCCCTGACGGTGAATGGCAACGCCTGCTGGCGCGAAAAAATGCGCCGCTGTACCTGGCGAGCCAGCAACAGTTGGCCATGGAACCGCCCGTCACCCCCGAACACCGCGCCGCCCGCCTGCTGCTGGGCACCGGCTCGTTCAGCGCCCGCCGTGCACTCGCCCGCCGCCTGCGCGAAGAAGACTGGGCGCAGTGCCGGAAACTGAGTTCAGAACTGTACGCCAATCACCCAAATGTCTGCGCACAGATGCCCGGCGGCACAGCGTTTTTCTGGCGTGACTGGGAACTGAGCTTCAATGACTGGCCGACCTACGTGGGCGTGGTGCTGGCCTGTCTGATCGGCGCGTTCACCCATTACATTCCGCTGGGCGTGCGCCTCAGCGGGCTGATCAATATCGTCATGATCTCGACCGTGGTGTTCGGCGTGATCGTGGCCGGGCTCAATTGGCTGGTACACAACGTTGCCCATCGCGTATGGCGGCTGGATGACCGGCTCAGCGCTGGCCTCTGCCCGCGCTTGCTCAAAGACTCGCCGCCATTCGGCGTGCTGCGCGACCTCGTGCCCGCCGCACTGATGGTGGTCGGGCTCGGCTGGTTTTTCGGCCCGATTGCCGGCGGGGTGTACGCCGCGACCCTGGCGGCCTTCGGACTTGTGCGCCGCTGGCAGTCCAGGCCCCGGGTGTCCTGGGAAGAGAGCCGTCCGGCCATGAAGGTCGGCGTGACGATCTTCGGCATTCTGGTGCTGGCCCTCGTGCTCGGCGTATTCAAAGTGGTCGCCAGCCAAGGCACGGTCAATCGCAATCAGGGCCTGCAACCCTGGACCGAACGCCTGTGCAGCCGCTTGCCGGCGACTACCCCCGAATGCAGCGCACCGGCCACCGTTGAGCAGTGGTACGGCAAGGAGGCCCGCCCATGAGCTCAAGAATGATGTTTTGCCTCGGTATTTTCTTCGCGCTGGTGGTGATGGCGCTGACGAGTGCGAGCCGCCCTTTCCTGCAGCTCGATCTCTGGCTGGACGAGCGCGATGCGCCGATCACCGCCCAGGCCAATGCGCTGAGCCCGGTGATCGCCTGCATCAACCGGATCGACGTGCAATGGCGAGTGGCCTACGACCGTTACAAGCATCCCCAGCCACGTCCACCGGTCGATGAACGATGGTTCGCCAGCCTGAGCGATTTCGAGGACAGTGACGCGCTCAACGTGCGAGACATCCAGCGCGATGTCTGCTCCCAAGGTTTTACCGAAAAACTCGAACTGCTGGCTTATCAACCCGAGCTGGCGCAAGTAGCCAATGAATATGCGTTGGCGCTGAATCGTGTGACGACAACGCTTCCGCCTCAACGGTTTTACCGGGAAGCGAGCTTCATCTCCTCATCGCAACAGCCGTCCGCTGAAGAAAAGGCAATGATCGAGCGCGTCTCGCAGGATTACGCCAGTGCCTCGACACGCCTCAGGCAAGCCCTCCTGCCGCTGGACGCCGCGCAGCGGCCCGAACAGCTCAGGCTGCTGGAAGCACGCCAGGGCCGGGACGTTCATTGGTATTTGCTGGCCTATATGATCCAGGCCCGGGAAACTGTCGATGTGCTCGAAGCGGCCATGAAAAACCGCACGCTGACCCCGCAATTGCTGGCGGACACCACCGCGAAGCTGCAACAGGCCTGGAATCGTCGGGAGCCCTTCCTGAGCTCGCAAACGAGCGGTTTCCAGAACAAGACCGATGCTGCACGGGACCTGTGGTTGTACATTGGCAAGCCCGGGACCGAATACCTCGACGCGCTGAATACCCTGCAAAAGGACTGGCGGAATCACGCCGAGCCAAAACGGCTGAGTGATGATTTCTACGCCATCAACCGCCGCTACGATGGACTGCTCAGCTACTACAACCGCCGAGCCAGAGCCGAGTTCTGATGACAGCCAGCCGGATCGCCCGCCATGAGCGATCCGGCAGCCAGCCTTACTTGGCCTTTAGCTTGAGGTAGGACTGATGCAGGTCCGACGCCCAGCCGTCGATCACGCTTTTCACGTCATCGGCCTTCATCACCTGCGAATCGTTTTCCAGCGGTTTGCCAGTGCCCTTGCGCACCACCTGCGCCGCCACCTTGTTGGTGCCGCCATCGAGGAACACCGCTTCGGTCGCCAGCGTGGTCTCCTGATCGCGACTGCCGCTGGCGGTGCTGACCGCTGCCGCCACCAACGCCACCGGAATCACTTCATAGGCATGCAGGCCTTCGGCCTTGCTGCTGACGGCGGTGATGGCCGCACGCACCACAATCACGCCCGGCCCGGGGCCTGAGGCCAGCGGCAGGGATTTGCCCATTTCACGCTTGAGCGCCTGATCGTAGTAGCTGGTGATGCCGTTGAGGGTCTGCTGGGGAATCTTTACGGTGGGTTGTGGTTTGGGATAGAGCTGGGTCGGTTCGACGTAGAAGCTGGTGAATTTGCCGATGTCGACTTTCGGGTCGATCCAGCGCATCACTTCGGCCCCCGACGGGGATTTGGCCTCCCTGAGCTGGCTGTAGTCCTTGAGGAAGCCTGAGTACTCGTCGGGTGCGACGGTTTTGCTGGAGCAACCCACCACGCCCAGCGTAGCAATGCACAGGGTGCTCATCATTACGGCTAGCTTCATGCTGTAACTCCTGTCGGAAGGCCGAATTTATTGCGTCGGGGGAGTTACAGGTATAGCTAAATTCGCGCCGTTTGCGACTAGAAACCACAACATCGCACAACAGCTGGTCCGGACCTTGGAAAGGTCCGGACCAGCACAGGTGTTCAAGGCTTGCGACTACCAGCTCGAAGTCTCACCACTTCTCAACGCCATCTCCCGCCGGCTGTTGGCCCGCATCGCCTTGATCAGCGACACCGTCCCCACCAGCAAAATCGCCGCACCGAACAGAAAATCAATGTTGTACAGCTGGAAATCCTGCACCGGCCCCACCAGCACCGTGCGCACCACGCCGATTCCCACCAGCGTGGCGAGGAAGTCGATCCCCGGTTCATCGCGGTAGAACACCAGCAGCAACGGCAGGCACAGCACCAGCAGCATCAACAGCACCACAACCTTGAACGAGCCCTTGCGCTCGACGCTGAACGCGCATTCGTGGGGGCCGTAGGCCTTGTAGTCCTCGTCGCGGATCATCGAGTTTTTCTCGTTGATGTAATCGGCGCGGTTGTATTTCTGGATCGGCATGAAGGTGTTGGACATCTCCATCAGCGTGGTGATGTTCTTGAAGCGCAGGTCGATGCGCTCGCTGCCCTTGAGGTAATACAGCACCGGTTTGTAGCCGTAGCGATAGGTGTCGAAGGGAAATTCGGTGACCCGGCCCTGGACGCTGATCGGCCGCGATTCGAGTTCGGCGAAGGCGCTCTTGTCGGTCGAGGCGAGGTTGCGGCTCAGGGGCAGGACTTTCACCTGTTCGAGGAAGATCGGCGTGACGCCAAACGACCACTGCAACGGCTCCAGGCGCAGACGCAGTTCGTTGCGGCCCAGGTCATAGCGGTTGAACGTGCGCTCGGAGACCACCACCGCGCCGCTGAGCATGAACTCGCCGCGCAGGTTGTTGGTGATGCGCAGAGTCAGTTGATCCTTGCCCAGCAGCGCCGCTTCGGTGTTTGGCGGCGTGCCGCACCACGCGGTGCTTTCGCCCACGCCACCGAGCTGACCGCCCCGGTTTTCGTTGAACACATAGATGTAACCGGCCCACAGCGTCACCATCAACAGCAACGCGGTGAGGCCCAGAATTTTTTTGCCCGGACTCACTGCTCAGACTCCCTTCTTCGTTCCGTCGTCCAGCCGAAAACCCGCTGGCGACGGGGACTCTACCAAAAGGCCACCATCGACCCAAGGAAAAATCCCCGATTCATCAGGGTTCTAAGGGTTTCCCCTGCATCACCTACGCCGGAACAACGGTCGCGGCTCGATCACCGAGCGCCCGTACAACACGCTCATCCCGGCCAGGCCCTTGAGCGCATCCTCGGCGGATTTGTCTTCGCGTACGGCGAAGCTGTCGAAACCGCACTGGCGCATGTGGCTGAGCTGGTCGCGCAGCACATCGCCGATGGCGCGCAACTCGCCTTTCCAGCCGAAACGACTGCGCAGCAGATAGGCCTGGCTGTAGGCGCGGCCGTCGCGAAAGCTCGGGAAGTCGAGGGCGATCAGCGGCAGCGACGCCAGCCACGGCAGCAGGCTTTCGACGCCATCGTCCGGGCCCAGCCAGACCGCGTGAGTCGAGGGTGATTCGAGCCAGTGGGCCAGCGGCAGAATCAACATTTCAGTGCTGTCAGCCGTTTCGGGCGAGCGGATCAGCGTCCACGGATCATCCAGCACGATCCGCGCCCCGCTCGTCTCCATTCGCAGCAGATTGTTCATGCCGACACCTCCAGCGCTTTCGGGTAGACCCGCTCCTTGAACGGCTCCAGACCAATGCGCGCCACGGTATCGACGAACAACTCTTCGGCCTCGCGATAACGGACGAAGGTGCCGATGATCCGCTCGATCACCTGCGGCACTTCGGCGGCGCTGAACGACGGGCCGATGACCTTGCCCAGTGCGCTGTTCTTGCCCTGCGCGCCGCCAAGGGTGATCTGGTACCACTCGCTGCCGTTCTTATCGACGCCGAGAATCCCGATATTGCCAATGTGATGGTGGCCGCAGGCGTTCATGCAGCCGGAGATGTTCAGGCTGATGTCGCCCAGATCATGCAGGTAATCGAGGTTGTCGAAACGCGCCTGAATCGCCTGGGCAATCGGGATCGACTTGGCATTGGCCAGCGCACAGAAATCACCGCCGGGGCAGGCAATGATGTCGGTCAGCAGACCGACGTTGGCGGCGCCCAGCCCCTGCTCTTTCGCCTGCTGCCACAGCGCGAACAGCTCGGACTTGGGTACATCCGGCAGGACGATGTTCTGCTCGTGGGCGATGCGGATTTCACCAAAACCGAAACGCTCGGACCAGTCGGCCATGGCCTGCATCTGCGCATCGGTCACGTCCCCCGGCGGTGACGCCAGGCCCGGTTTGGTCGACAGCACCACGCTGGTGTAGCCCGGCACTTTATGCGGTTGCACGTTGCGCGCGACCCAACGGGCGAACGCCGGGTTCTCCGCCAGATGCGTACCGTAATCCAGATCGGTGCCCGCCAGCGTGCGGTAGCTCGGCGGCACAAAAGCACTGGCGACGCGCTGGTATTCATCCTCGGTCAGTTGCGCCGGACCGTCCTTGAGGTGGTGCCATTCCTCTTCGACCTCTTTGGCGAACGCCTCGATGCCCAGCGCCTTGACCAGAATCTTGATCCGCGCCTTGTACTTGTTGTCGCGCCGGCCGTGGCGGTTGTAGACCCGCAACACCGCCTCGACATAGGACAGCAAGTGTTGCCAAGGCAGGCCATCGCGAATTTGCAGACCGAGAATCGGCGTACGCCCCAGACCGCCGCCGACGATCACCCGCAGCAGCATCTGGCCGTCGCGACCGGGGTAAAGGTAGAGGCCGATGTCGTGCATCATGATCGCCGCGCGATCCTGCTTCGCCGAGCAGATGGCGATCTTGAACTTGCGCGGCAGGAACAGGAATTCCGGGTTGATCGTTGACCATTGCCGCAGGATCTCGGCCAGCGGACGCGGGTCGATCAGCTCGTCTGCCGCGACCCCGGCGAAGGCTTCGGTGGTAATGTTGCGCACGCAGTTGCCCGAGGTCTGGATCGCATGCATGTTGACCTGCGCCAGACGTTCGAGAATGTCCGGCACCTCGTGCAGTTCGATCCAGTTGAACTGCATGTTCTGCCGCGTGGTGAAGTGGCCGTAGCCACGGTCGTAGTCACTGGCAATGCTCGCCAGTGTGCGCATCTGCCCGGCGCTCAGCGTGCCGTAGGGAATCGCCACCCGCAGCATGTAGGCGTGCTTTTGCATGTACAGGCCGTTTTGCAGGCGCAGCGGCAGAAACTCTTCTTCGCTCAACTCCCCGGCCATGAAGCGCTCGACCTGATCGCGAAACTGCGCAACGCGCTCGAACACCAGCGCCCGGTCGTAATCATCGTATTGATACATGCAGCGGCTACCTCATCAGTTTTGATCACGGTCAAAACTGTGGGAGCAAGCCCGCTCCCACAGGATTTTTTACGACTATGGACGAGCGGCGCAGCACGCAACAGATTCACCTGAAACCATAAAAACCGTATCAGGGCGCGGCAGATGGCCGCAGGCAGCGCCCTGATCTGATCCGCATAAATGAACAATTCCTGAGCCTGTTTTGTTTCCGGTGGGGTTTCTACAGTGCAGCTCGTGCCAGACCGGGTGGCCTGGCAAGACTTTGCAACCGTGGATGAACTGACCATGAGCACAGCAACAATCGGACAGGCTTATAACTACAAGGTCGTCCGCCAATTCGTCATCGCGACTGTTTTCTGGGGTGTCGTGGGCATGGCGATGGGGGTATGGATCGCCTCGCAACTAGTATGGCCGGAGATGAATCTGGACCTGCCATGGACAACTTTCGGCCGCTTGCGACCGCTGCACACCAGCCTTGTGATTTTCGGTTTCGCCGGCAGCGCGCAATTCGCCGCCAGTTACTACGCCGTGCAGCGTACCTGCCAGGTGCGGCTGTACTCGGACAAACTTGCGGTCTTCACCTTCTGGGGCTGGCAATCGGTGATCGTGATCATGCTGGTCACCTTGCCGATGGGCTACACCACGACCAAGGAATACGCCGAGATCGAATTCTCCGGCGCCGTTTGGATGGCGGTGGTCTGGGTCGCGTACGCCATCGTGTTCTTCACCACGGTGGTGCAACGCAAGACCAAGCACATCTATGTCGGCAACTGGTTCTTCGGCGCGTTCATCCTGGTGATTGCCATGCTGCACGTGGTCAATCACCTGTCGATTCCGGTGGACTGGTTCAAGTCCTATCCGGTGTATTCCGGCGCTACCGATGCAATGGTGCAGTGGTGGTACGGGCACAACGCGGTGGGCTTCTTCCTGACCACCGGATTCCTCGGGATGATGTATTACTTCGTGCCCAAACAAGTGAATCGGCCGGTGTATTCGTACCGGTTGTCGATCGTGCATTTTTGGGCGCTGATTACCCTGTACATCTGGGCCGGCCCCCACCATTTGCACTACACCGCGTTGCCGGACTGGGCACAGTCGCTGGGCATGGCGATGTCGCTGATCCTGCTGGCGCCGAGCTGGGGCGGGATGATCAACGGGATGATGACCCTGTCCGGCGCGTGGCATAAATTGCGCACCGACCCGATCCTGCGTTTCCTGGTGTTGTCGCTGGCGTTTTACGGCATGTCGACCTTCGAAGGCCCGATGATGGCGATCAAGACCGTCAACGCCCTCTCCCACTACACCGACTGGACCATCGGCCATGTACACGCCGGCGCGCTCGGCTGGGTGGCGATGATCACCTTCGGCGCCACCTATCACATGGTGCCCAAGGTCTTTGGCCGCGAGCGGATGCACAGCACGCCGCTGATCAACCTGCACTTCTGGCTGGCGACCATCGGCACGGTGTTGTACATCGCCTCGATGTGGGTCAACGGGATTACCCAGGGCTTGATGTGGCGGGCGATCAACGAGGACGGCACGCTGACCTACTCGTTCGTCGAAGCGTTGCAGGCCAGTCATCCGGGGTTTGTCGTGCGGTTTGCCGGCGGGGTGTTCTTCCTCAGCGGCATGTTGCTGATGGCCTATAACGTGTGGCGCACGGTGCGGGTGGCGGATGTTGCGATTGCCCACCGTGAAGCGCAGATCGCCTGATCGAGGGAGTCGGTCATGTTCGATATTTTCTTGAATGTGTTGGGTGTGGTGTTTCTGTGGCTGGCGGTCGAGTATTGCTTGCGCCATGAGACGAGCGAGAGCCTGGATGAGGCGAGTCTGACGCCATTTGCCGATGATCCGGAGGTGGCTCGGCGGGTTGAGATGGCTACCGGTAAAACCGTGAAAGCGGTGGCGCCGGAGGTGGCGAAGCCGGGGTGGGTCAATCTTGAGATGTGAGGTGTGTCAGCCGAGCGGCCCTCACCCTAGCCCTCCCGAAACGTCGGACCGCCCATAGGGAGAGGGAACTGACCGAGTCGTTTATCCGAGATACATCGACCTGAAATATCGAGCCGAACTCAAATACTGAAAAGCCCCCGATCTGCTCCCTCTCCGTCGAACTCAAGATTGAAAACAACGAAGATCGGCTCCCTTTCCGCCGAGCTCAAAATTGAAAACAACGCAGATCTGCTCCCTTTCCCCCTCGCCCCCTTGGGGGAGAGGGTTGGGCGGGCGGCGTTCCGATGAGGGGGTAGGCTTTTGATCTTAGGTGCGGTCTCGAGGAATCAGGCTCTGCAATTGCTGTGCGAGGAAATTCGCGTCGAAGGCAAAGGTATCCGGATCCTTCAACCCATTGGTCTTGCGCCACTGCCAATCACCATTGGGCAACCCCACCAACGAAACACTCCCGTAGCGCGCCGCCGTCAACCCCATCACCGCCAGCGAAATCTGCCCGCCGCTGCCCATCACATCCGGCACGAACTCCACCGGTTTGCCGGCGATCACGATGCTTAGTTTTTCAGTCTTGAAGGTCGAGGTCTCAACCGGGGTGCTCGGCCCGAACGCCACATACGCCTCGCGACTCACCTCCAGCAAACCCGGCGCCTGCACCGGTTCCAGCCATTGCTGAATCTTTCCGAACAACTCGGTAATCCGTGTAGCCCAGGTCGCCGATTGCGTCTCGAACAGTTGCTTCTTGTGCGCTTCGCTGTCGGCATAGTGGCGAAGCATTTCGCCCAGTTGCTGTACGTCGTCCATTGCGGTGTTCCTTCAAGGAAGCGGTGCTGCGGACTCCGAGCATGGCAGATGCCGATGACGGCCGTGCAAGTCATTTGCCTGCACGGTCGCCACTTCGGCCATGGACTGACAAAAGGTCAGCGCTTGCGCAAACGCGCCATGCTCAAGGTGTCGACCCATTGCCCGTCACGCACGGTGACGCCTTCGAGGTGGAACTCGTTGAAGCGCTCGAGATGAATGGCGGGGTTGTGCTCAGGCATGAAAGATCCCTCCTGGATCAGTGCGTGGCCGGTCACTGTAAACCGGCGCAACTGATCCTGGCGAGGCTTACTCGAACCACTCCTGCCGCTCATTGAAAGTGCGTTGAATCAACTCAACCAACGTCCGCACCTCGCCAACCTCCTGCGATTCACTGTTCACCGCCAACCAAGCCTGCAACCGCATCGCCTCGTCAAACAACCCCGGCAACGCCACCAGCCCGCGATCAAAGCGGCTCATGTACATCGGCAGCAATCCGATACACGCGCTGCAGCGGATCATCTCCAGCATGAGCTCATAGGATTGCATCTGCACCACGCCAGCCAGGCGTTGTTCTACCAGATTGTTCCAAGGCCGGAAGCTGTCGATCTGCCGGTCGTGCTGCCATTGCACCAACATGAAATCGGCGAGGTCGTCCGGGCTCTCCGGGCGGGCAGTCACGCGGGAGTAGCGTTTGGCAATGTGTGGCTGATACTCCAGTTGCGCGAGGCGTTGCGGTTCGCTGGTGGCGAAGGTCGGGCCGGGGTGCGGGGTGTCGCCGTGGGCGAGCCACAGCACGATGTCGGCGCTGACGGCGCGCAGGGCCAGCTCGCTGTCGAGGGCGATGATCTCAAGGCGCACGCTGGCGTTGCGGCGCAGCAGTGCGATGAGGTCGCGGCCGAGGATGTCGTGCAGGATCGATTCGGCGACGGCCAGCCTGATCAGCGGTTGCTCGATCACCGGCAGTTGACGTTCGTGGGCCAAGGCAACCAGTTGCGCCTGCAATTGCTGGCCTTCGCGGGTCAGGCTCAAGGCGCTTCCCTGAAAGCTGAACAGCGCGCATTGCAGTTGCTGTTCGAGTTGCGCCAGTTGTTTACGCAGCAAAGTCGAGCGCACGTTGAGGCTGCGGGCGGCCTGCATGAAGCAACCGCAGCGGGCGCTGACCAGAAAGTATTGGGCGACGTCGCCGTCGAGGGTCGCCGCTTGCGCCAGCCAGGGCTCTTCCTTATCCCGGGGCCAGCGGAAATCAGCGCTGCTCGGTCGTGCTGCGGGTTCGGTGAATGACATCGATGACTCCCTGTCGATCTTTGTTGTTTGCCTTTGCACACATTCCCTGTGGGAGCTGGCTTGCCAGCGATGCGCCCGGCAGATCCAACATATTTGGTGACTGACACACAGCCATCGCTGGCAAGCCAGCTCCCACAGGGGTTCAGAGGTGAGTCTGAATTACAGCTTTTCCTCCAGCACCTTGTTGAGCTCAGCCCCGTCAATGCTCAGCGTCGCGGTGTTGAGCATGCCGTCCAGATAGGCCTGGGCGATCTGTTCCTGACGCTGTGCCCGCAAGGCCTGGGTCAGTTGATCGCGCAACTCGTCGAGGGTCGCGGTGCGGGCCGGTTGTTGCTCAGTGAGTTTGATCACGTGGAAACCGGCGCTGCTTTGAACCGGATCGGAAACCGCGCCAACCTTGAGCCGCGCCACCGCACCGCGAACTTCCGGCACCAGCTGCTGTAACGGTTGCAGGCCGGTATCGCCGCCGCGTTCGGCAGTCAGCCGATCCTGGGAAAACTCTTTGGCCAGTGCTGCAAAGTCCGCCGGGGTCGCCTGGGCTTTCTTGCTCAGCTCCGTGGCCTGTTTGCGCACGGTTTCAAGATTCTGCGGCTCATTCACCCCAAGGAAGATCTGGCTGACCCGATACAGCGCCGGCGTCTGCCAGTTGGCCTTGCCCGCGTCATACGCCTGCTGCAACTCGGCAGCGCTCGGGTAATCCGCCGGCACTTTACTCACCGACTGCAAATAGTCGCGGAACACGATCTGTTCGGTGGCGGCACGAGTCTGCCGCACCACGTCCGGGCGCTGCGCCCAGCCCTGGGCGTCGGCCTGTTCCAGCACGGCTTTTTCGGCCAGGCGTGAACGAATCCAGCGTTCCAGCGCCTCACGATTGCCACGCAGTTGCTCGCGAGTCTGTGGCGGTACGGCCGCCAGCAGCGCCTGCAATTCCTCCGGCGTGACCTGCTGATTGCCCAGCCGCGCCACCGCCGGCCCGGCATTGGCGCCCACGACCGGCGCCGGTTGCTGGGCGGCGACCGGGTCATTGCCCGGCCGCACCACCAGCGCCACGGCCACCACCAACAGCGCCACCGCAGCGGCGCTGATTACCATGGCAGGCTTTGTCACAGCGCGACTTCCTCTTGCTCAACCTTTGGAGCCTGGGCGGCAGCAGCGTTCTGGGTGAAATCACGCAGATACACGATGAACTCCTGAAGCAGGCGATCCCACAATTCCAGGTTGCCGCGCAGGTGATCGTTGCTGACACCCGCAGCCACCACCACGTCCATTTCCATCACCAGAAACTCGCCCTGCAACGACAACCGGGCAAACCGGCGGGTCGCGTTCCACTGCTCGGCCACACCCGCCGGCAATTCACCCTGTACCCGCAGCGCACAGCTGAAGGTGAAGTCGACGTAACTGCCCTGCTCCGCCACCGCCGGGTTACCGAAACGCACGGCGTAACCGATGCCCTGACTGGCGCTGAGCAACTGCACGATACCGTTCTGTTCGGTCTGGTTGACGCGGTAACCGGCGGCTTGCAGCACGTCGGTCAGGGATTGCGGGGATACGTGGGAGATCAATTGAGTCATTACTTCTTCCTTGTCCATGAGTCTTTTAATCAGTGCGCAATCGCGGCTTGCGGCGCATCGAATTGAGTCTTGTACAGTTCGTCGCCAAAGCCCTGAGCCAGCTCATCGAACTTGACCCGGGCACTGCCGGCGAAGGGCTGACGGATCTTCATCACCTCGGCCACATCAATGTTTTCGTAGGCGGTGAGAATCTGCTTGGCCACGCCATACATCTGCTGATTCTTGACCGAACATTGCTGCACTTGTGTGTCACGTTCAGTCAATTGCGCTTGAAGCTTAGACCGTTCTGCCTCTTTGGCACGGGCCATGACCAACAGCTCTTCGTAGGCCTTCTTGAACTTGCCGGTCTGCTCGTTGCTGGCCGCGACTTGCGCCTGGGCCTGGCTGTGCAGGCTTTGCTGCTGCCCGGCCAGTTGCACGACAAGGCCTTTGGCCTTGGCCAGTTCGGCGGTCAATTGCTTGATTTGTGCCTGCGCAGCCTTGGCTTCGTTCTGCGCCGCCAGTTGCGCGGCGCTGGCCTGGGCCTGTTGGCTTTGCAGGGTTTGCAGCTGTTGGGTGGTGCTGCGCAATTGCGTGCGCAGGCGTTCTTCCATGCCTTCGGCGCTCGCCCCGGTGGCGATCAACATCCCGAGCCCAAGCCATAAAAAGCGGATTTTCATAACCCTCTCCCGGCGCTTTAGAAGCGCGTGTTGATCTCAAGCTGCATGACGTCGATATCGAACGGCGCGCCATACACCGCCTCCGAGCTCAGCCAGCGGCCGGTGGCGTAGACGTTCTTCGCCAGACCGTAATTGCCGCCCAGGAAGTAGCCCTTGGCGTTGGTGCCGCCGAGGTGGAACGACGAGTCGTTGAAGCCGTCCGGCAAGGCATCCGGCTGGATGTACTTGTAGCCGGCGAACAGGTTCCAGTCGCCCTGCTTCTTCAGCTCCAGCGCGTTGCCGAGGGTGAACTGGACCATCCACGCGTTGGCGCCGCTTTCGATGTTGCCGTTGCTGTCGAGGTTGTTGACGATCTGTCCCGCCGAACGCTTGCGCATGTCGCCTTCGTCGTAGCCGAGGTTGTGGATGTAGTTGCCCTGGCTGCGCAGTTTGAAGTCTTCCGGCAGGTCGGCGTCCCACACCACGTTGAGGTCCAGCAGGTTGAACTCGGACGCCAGGCCGACGAATTGCGGTTGCGGCGTGGTGGTCGGGTTGAGCGGGTTCGGCGTGATGTCACGCAGCAGGAACACGCTGTTGCCCTTCTGCATGAACGCCGCGCGGGTGCCGTCGCTGTCACAGCCCGGTGCGCCGGCCCACGGTTCGCAAGGGCTGGAGCGCTGGCCTTCGATGTCGTCGAAGCGGTAGTAGGCCAGCGCGCCTTTCAAGCGGTTGTTGCTGTTGATCGCCCACTTGGCGCCGATCTGCGCGCCGTACAGCCATTTGTTGTCGCTTTCTTCTTTGTCGAAGCCGTTGCTGGTCGTGGTGTCGTTGGTGTAGTCCACCGGGAACGCACCGACGGTGCCGAACACGCCCCAGTCGCGGCTGAGCTTGTGGTCGAAAATCGCCGCCACGCCGTCGAAGTTCAGGTCGTTGGAGTACAGCATGTCGGTGGACATGAACGGGTTGGCGAAGCGGCCACCGGTCAGGGTCAGTTCATCCGACGGCTTCCAGGTCAGGTAACCCTGATCGAGCCAGATGTCCTTTTTCGAGAAACCGCCGCCGAGGTTCTGGGTGGTCGACACCGGGTTGTTGTCCGAGCCGGTGCCGATGCGGATGCCGGCGGTCCATTGCGGCGAAATCTCCGCTTTCATGCCCAGCCGGGCCCGCAGGCGGAACAGGTTTTCGCGGTCTTCGCGGGTGTTGAGCAACGGCGGCAACGCGGTGCTGCTGTTGGGGTTAACGTCGTACGGGCCGTTGTTGTTGAGCTTGGCGAAGTCGACGATTTCGTTGCTGTTGTTGCCCGAGTAATAGCGCGATTCGTCACGCAGACGGATGTCGCCGTCGAAGCTGATGCGCGACGCCCAGTCCGGGAAGGTGTTGGGCGCGGCCCAGTTTTCCTGTTTGGCGGTGGCCATGACTTCAGCCTTGACCTGATCGCGGATCTGGTCGCGCACCGCGGCCGGCACGTATTGCACCCGCACATCGCCCGGCGCTGCGACCGGCCCGGCGGCCACGGCAGTAGACGCCGCAGCCTGCTTGGCCTGGGCCGCTTCGTTCTGGGCCTGGGCGATCAGCGCGTCAGCCTTGTCCTGTTTCAGAATGCCCTGCTCGACCAGCAAGCGGATCAGATTGATCGTGGCGTTCTCCGAGGGCGCAGGCGCTGCCGCGGCCTGACCGACCAGGGTCGCGAGGACCATGCCGACCGCCAGGGACAATCGATTCACGTTGGAAATCATCTGCACACAACTCCTTTTCATACAGCTTTATGAATTCGGTTAACCCGGACGCCGCCCTTGCAGGGACATGCGCACAGGCAAGGTGATGGAGGCCGGTGGCCGCTCGCTTAAAGCAGGCGCATTGCGCAGCGCGGCGAGCACTTGCGTATCGATTTCGGGATTGCCGCTGGACTTGATCAGCTCGACCCGGGTGATCTCGCCGACGCTGCTCAGCCACACATCGGCCTGCAGCGAAAACGCCAGGTTGCGCAGGTCGGGGTTCTCGCGCAGCAGCTTCTGGAAGGTGAACGCGAGGAACTGGCTATAGGTGCCGTTGCCCAGTCGCCCGCCGCCGGATCCGGCCATGCCGCCGCCCTTGCCCGCGCCGATGTTGAAGGCGTCGCTGCCGCTCTGGGCGTCGCCGTCGATTTGCATCGGGTTGGCCAGATCGTCCGCCGGCGATGGCGGTGCTTCTTCTTCGGGCTTGACCTCTTGCGGCTCCGGCGTTGGCTCGGGCTCGACGATTTTTTCTTCCACCGGGGTTTCCGGCTCCGGCGGTTTTTCCGGCGGCGGCGGAGGTGGCGGTGGCGGCAGCGGAATGATCGTCGGCACCTTCGGCGCTTCCCGGCGGATGCCGCTCATGTCGTTGGCCCACTGCCACAACAGGAACGCCGCGACAGCACCCAGCAGCAGCCCGGCGCCCCATTTCACGTAACGCAGTGGCGACTTCGTCACCGGCAAAGGCTCGATTGGCAGTTGTGCAGTCATCACTCAGCCCTGCGTCGGTTTGCCGGTAACGAGACCGACCTGGGACAGTTCGAGCCGGCGCAACAGATCCAGCACTTCGATGACCTTCTGGTACTGCACCGTGGCGTCGCCGCGCACGATCACCGGGAAGTCCGGGTTTTGCGCCTTCTCGATGCGCAGGCGTTCTTCCAGCTCCGGCAACGTCACCGGGTAGGCGTCGAGGAACACCTGGCCGCCGTCGTTGACCGAGATTGCCTTGGTCTTGGCCTCGGACAGCGACACGGCGGCGCTGGCCTTGGGCAGGTTGATCTGGATCCCGGAGACCTGCGCGGTGGCGGTGAGGATGAACATCACCAGCACCACCATCAGCACGTCCACCAGTGGCGTGATGTTGATGCTGTCTACCGCTGCATCTTCATCATCGTCGTGGGAGGCATTTACGGACGCCATGTCAGTGCTCCTCAGGCCGGTACGGAGTGGTTGGCGTGATGACCGCGCTGATGCGCCGTTTCACTGGACTGGCCTTCGCCGTGCATCTCCGCCAGACGGGTGATGAACTCGTCAACGAACACGCGCATGTCGGCGCTGACTTCCTTGTTGCGGGTGATCAGGCGGTTGTAGCCAAACAGCGCCGGGATCGCGACGAACAGGCCCATGGCCGTGGCGAGCAAGGCGGCCGCCATACCCGGCGCGATGGCGTTGATGTTGACGTCGCCGGCCATGGCGGTGCCGAGGAACACCACCATGATCCCCAGCACGGTGCCGAGCAGGCCGATGTACGGGCCGCCGGCGATGGCGTTGGACAGGGTCGAGAGTTTCGAGCTGAGCTGCTGGTTTTCACGGGTGCGGACGCCGTCCATCGAGCAGCGGATGGCTTCGATGGTCGCGGCGGAAACGGACGAGGTATCGGCGCCCTGCTCGCGGCGGGTGCGGATTTCTTTCACGGCCACCAGATACAGGCGCCACAGCGGCGAGTGCTGCAAACGCTGGGCGAGTTGGGTGTCGTCGGCGAACATTTCCAGGCGGGTGCCAACCTTGGCAAATTGCACGCGGAAGTCTTCGTTGGCGGCGGTGACGCGGCTGAGGGTGCGGTTCTTGCGCAGCATGATGATCCACGACTGGAACATCATCAGCACCAGCACCGCGATGATCACCCAGGCGTCCACCGGCACCGCGTTGAGCAGGAAACCGAGGCTGCCGAAACCGAAGCCGGACTGTTCTTCATCGACGCCGTAGGCGACCAGTTTCGACTCGGCGCCCTGGGAAGTGGCGTCGGCCAGCAGCAACGGCGCCGGGCGGGCGACTTTCGACAGGCGCAGTTCATCAATGGCCCCCGCGAATGGCTGGAACGCGCTCGGGGAGAGATCAGCACCAATGGCCATGACCGAGTTGAACGCCGGCATTGCCTGGGCCAGTGCCGCACTTTCGCGACCGTTGATGTACAGCGTCACTTTCGCGCCTTCGGCGGTCAGTGCGACGTGCTGCCATTGGCCGGGATTCAGCGGTTGAGTGGCCACGGCGCGCTGGCCGTCGATGTCCACGAACGGCACGCCCTGATTCACCCCGACCAGCAGGCTGTTGCTGCCCTCGCGGCGTGCCAGGATCAGTTGTTCGCCATTGGCCTGATCCAGTCGCAGCCAGGCACTGAAGGTGAACGCGCTGCCGGCGTTGTGCTGCAACGACGGACTGGCCGGCAGCAGCAACGGCTGGCCGCTGAACTGCAAGGCCCGCCCTACTACGCCGTCAATGCTTGCGCCGGTCGCACTTTGCGCGGTGTTGCCGTAGGCGGTGGTGTCTTTGGCCGGGGTGCCGGTGGCGCCGTCGAAGTGATAGAGCGCGGTGTAATTCGGATCGAACGTCAGTTGGCCGTTGCCGGTGGCCGGGGCCTTCTGGTTGCCGTAGTACATCCAGATGTCCTGACGCTGACCGCCCTCGACATTCGGCACATCGACCCAGATCAGCGCCATGCCCATCAGCGCGTCGAAGCTTTCGATCTGGTGGTTGAGCACGGTCTTGTCATCGGCGGCGACGAAGCGCAGGTCCGAGCCGTCCTCTTTCACGCCGTCGAAGGTGAAGTTGCCGGTGTGCAGGCGTACCAGCAGCGCGGTGCGACCCAGAGCCTGATTGATCGCGGCGCCTTGCGGCGTGGTGTCGACGGCGATCTGTTTGCGGTAATGCCAGTCGTCCTGCCACCAGGCCTGGGCCGTGGCCGGGAGCACGAAGCCCAGGCAGATCAACAACGAAAGGAAAAGGCGCTGCATGGAGGTGCTCCTTGTTAGAAAGTGGCCTGAAGGTTGAAGTGCAGGCGCGATTCCTGTTTCGAGGTGTTCGGCCCTTCGAGTAGCGGATAGCCCCAGTCGAGGCTGCCGGACAGCCATTTGCTCAGGCTGGCGCGGGTGCCGAGGCCGACGCTGGCCAAGGCGTAATTGGCGTCCTGGTCCGGCAGCTCGTCGCGCAGGTAGAGTTGCGCGCCTTCGGCGAAGGCGTAGAAGCGCCAGTCCTGCATCCAGGTGCCGGCGTACTTGGCCAGTGACGGCGTGCGGACTTCCTGACTGAGCAACACGCCGTCATCACCGGTGCGCTCGGCGGCCAGATAGCCGCGTACCGAAGTGGCGCCACCGGCGGAGAATTGTTCGTTGGAAACCAGAGGCCCCGACGCCAGCTGGAACGCGGCTTTGCTTGCGCTCTGCCAGTCGTTGTCGAAGGTCCAGGTGAAGTTGGTATCGCCCTTGAGCACGGCGAAACTCGGGTTGGCGCGGTAGCGTTTGTAGTCGAAGTCTTCGTCGGAGCTGCCGTAGCCGAAGATGCTGCGGGTGGCGGCGACCAGGCTCAGGCCGAGGCCGAGCTGGCTCTTTTCGCTGTAGCGATAGCCGTTATAGGCGAAGGTGAACGGCGCGTATTTGAGCGGCACCTTGTCGCTTTCGCCGGACAGGGTCAGGCGTTCGTCGAAGTCCTTGAAGTCGATGCCGGCCGACAGCGAGTTCGACCAGTTGCCACTGGACGGGATCGTGTAGATCGCCGCTACGCCATAGGAATGGCCCTTGCCGAGCACGTTGCTGCCGCCGAGGGTGGCGACGTTGCTGTCGGACTGGTAACCGGAGAACTGCACGCTCCAGCGCTCGGTCAGCGGCGCGGTGTAGGAGCCGGACCAGACCTTGGCGTTGTCAGTCTCCTGAGGCGCGGTGAAGAACGTCAGGTTGACGCTGTGCCCCAACTGCCAAAGGTTGTTGTAGCCGAGGCTGGTGACGGTGCGCAGTTTTTCGGTGTCGGCGCTGTAGTCGTTGTTCAGCCCGACGCTGGCGGTCCACGGGTTCTGGTCTTCGACCTGCAAGTCCACGTCCATGGTGCCGGGGCGCTGACCTTCACGCACCAGCGGCATCACCTGGCGGCCCGGGGTCTTGTTGAGTTGCGCCAGTTCGCCCTGAACTTTGGCGAAGTCCGGCACCTCGCCTTCCTTCAGCGCCGGGACGTTGTCGCGGATGTCCAGCGGCGAATAGTGTTTGGCGCCGACCACACGGACCCGGCCGACCTTGGTTTCACTGACTTGCAGGTAGACGATGCCGTCGGCCACCGCCTGCTCGGGCAGTTCAACGAACACCGATTGGTAGCCGCGCTCCTGATAGGCCTTCTGCAAGGCATCGCGCGCGCCTTCGATGTCGCTCATGGCTTTTTGCGGGCCGAGGAACGGGTACACCGCTTCTTCGATAGCCCGCGCATCGAGCACGGTGTTGCCGCGCACGAAGTATTCGTTGACGTCCACCAGACGCTGCGCCTCTGCGTTCCCGGCCTCATCGGCGAACGCCGGCTGCGCGCCGGCCGTCACCAGCAGCCAGCCCCACAGCGCCAGCCGTGACGTGAAAATCTGCTCCACACTACCCCCTGAATTTCGCGATGACCTGTTGGCGCTCATGCGCCTTGCGTGTGCGTCAGTTACTGGCGTTCTTGATTGCTGAAGTGCAGGCCCCGGTGTGCTTGCCCAGCCAGGTGTGCAGCAGCGCGAAGTTCAAGGAGAACTCGGGCATTTGCAGCAGCGCGCCGCAGAACACTTCACCGATGATTTTCTGGATGAGCTGCACCGCACGCGGCTCGTTGAGCAGCGTGGCGATGTCGCGACTGAGGACGTTGAAGCTCCAGACTTTCTGGTTCAGGCCAAGGCCGACGAACCAGCGAAACAGCAGGTTGTAATTGAGCTGTTCGTAGAGCTGCTGCTCGCTGGGTACTGAATACAGCAGTTGCAGCAGCAGAATGTGCATGACCGTCTGCGGGGCGATCAGCATGCCGGGTCGGGCATTGAGTTCGTGCAGGAGGTCGCGGTGGGCGTCGAGCAGGTCGTCGATCTGCGGGCGCAGCAGCACCAGCGAATGCCCCGGCGGAATGTAGCTGGAGACCTCCTTCAAGGCGCCCTGCCAGTCATCCTGCGAGACGATCCAGACCCACGGCGCGCCGTAGCGATACACAGAAACCGGCTTCTTGCGCGCGGCTTCGACGATCTTCGACAGGCGTTGATCGAGTTCCTGCATGCCCACTTTCGAGTAGCGTTCCATAGTCCCCATTGCCTCACTCCCGGCGTCCCGCCTCGGCTTGTGAAAAGCGCCCCTCAGGGCCCCTCAAGCGCGTTACATAGGCATGACCGGACTGGCGATGTGCTACCGAACTTTTGTCATAAAAGCTTCATTACAGAAATCCACTGAGGATTGAGGAAGCTGCAGCAACACCGCGAAACAGGAAATTTCAGCGCTGCATTTAGGAAACGTCCTAACGCCAGGTCAGGGGCCGCCCGGTTAGGTTTCGCGCCTCTTCGGTTACATGCAGAAAAACAACCATGGCGCGGGACAACGACATTCCCCAGGTCTGGGAAGACCGGGGCGGCAATGGCGGCGCCGGACACGGCAGGCTTGTCCCACGGGACATGACGTCGACCGAGTTCGCCGAATTCAAAGCCCGAGAAGCGACCTACGACGCAATGATCGCCCGCCAGCAGGCGTATGAAGATCGGCACTTGCGCCAGATCGAGCAGCGTCCGCAAGCGCCCGGCCGGGGTTGTGTGTTCGCCATAAGCTGCAACCTTTCGGACGGCGTGATAGATCACAAAAATCCGGCCGGTTTCATCCCGACCGAACGCCTGGCCGAGTACGGTCAGTGGGCCGTTCTTGGCAGCCAGGTGCCGATAAGCGCTGAAGGCGTGCCATTGAAATGGGTGGCAGGCTCCGGAAGCGGTCGGGCGCTGGCCCAGCGGCTCGGCGGTTCGCTCGGGCTCAGCCTGTTGAGTGGCGCCAGTACCGTCGGCACGCTGGCGTTGTTGATCCCCAACACGGATACCTCGTCCGACAGCGCTTTTTACACAACCGAACAATACGCACTACTCGCCAGCGGCCGCACCCGTGTGCGCTTCAGTGCCAAGACACTGCCCGACGGCTCAATCAGCGCCTACGGCTTCTACACGGGTGGCAAGAAAGACTGGGAGTTCGTCCCGGTCATCAAGGCGCAACGAGAAGGCGAACACTTCGTCGCCGACCTCGGCCACGGCATCGGCCTGATCTGGACACCTGCCGCCAATCCCGACGACGCGCCACCCATCCCAGCCCTGGAAGGCGCCCCGCCGCTGCCGACGATCTGGGTCTATCCGCCGGGCGAGAAGACTGACCGCATCCTCGTCAATCCGCAGCATCCGCCGGATTATCACGACGCGATCGTCTGGTTTCCGGCGGATGCGGGGCTGGCACCGATTTATGTGGTGCTCAGCACGCGGTATGAGCCGGGGGTTGTGACGGGGGTGGGTGAGGATGTGGAGGGACGATGGCTCGACACTGCCCGTTCCGGACTCGGAGCGCCAATTCCAACCAATATGGCCAGTCAATTAAGAGGACGTCGTTTCTCCAGCTTCGATGCATTCCGACGAGCGTTCTGGACCGCCGTATCGAAAAGGCCGGAATTGAGTTCCCAGTTTTCGCGCAGGGATCTGGATCGTATGCGAGCAGGAAAAGCCCCGCGTGTCGATATTTCGGATGTGGCAGGCTCAAGGATCTCGCATGAGATACATCACGTGGAGCTGATTTCAGAGGGTGGTCCGGTTTACGACGTCGATAACATGCGAGTTAACACACCTCGAAACCACATTGACGTACATCAGAATTAAGGAAAGAAAATGAAGGATCCCTTTATCAAAAACAACATTTCTGAATACACGGAGCGCGAGTTCGTTAGTTTTCTGGAAGAAATATTCAAAGAGGACCAGGCGCCTTCTGATACCCGCGCCGACTTGCTGGTTCGCCACTTCAACAAGATCGTCGGGCATCCGGAGAAGATGAACCTGATCTATCGTCCGCTGCCCGAGGCCGATGACTCAGCGGAAGGAATAACCCGAACCATAAAAGAATGGCGCATATCCCAAGGCCTGCCGGGATTCAAATCCGACTAACCTTCATGTATACACCGGCCAGGTATCGACGATCTTGCCGCCACGTACCGCCAGCAAGTCACCGAATTGCAGGAGGACGGCTTCAGTCTGGGTCGGTCGCAGGAACACCTGATCCTCCACCGTCAGCCCCACGGCATTTGAACCATTGACCATCTCCTGATTCGAACTTCGGCCATACACACCGTTACTCTGCAGGCCCGGCGGCGATTCGAACTCAGCCATCCAGTTGCCGCCGTAGATGAAGAAGGTCTGGCGCTGGTTGGTGTCCCACCACGAAAACAGTTTCGACTTGTCGTCCAGCGCCGGGATGTTCACCGGCCCCGTGCTTTTCAACACCGGCGTGGCGATGTACGCGGCAGGCTCGTGTTCGACCAGCGACGGCAAGTCGTAATGCGTCGGCTTGAGCATCGCCGTCCCCACCGATACTTCACTGCTCAGGTGTTCGTTTTCATGCATGCGATAACTCGGGCTGCCAGCAGTGTTCAGGCACAAGCCGTCATGCCACAACGCCGGATATTGCTGCCGGGTGAAGTCGACGCAGCGTTGATAAATCACCATCACCCTGGCTAACAGTTCTTCGGGCGAACCGAGAATCCCCGGCACGCCCATGCCCACGAACGGGTCGTAGCCCATGAACCCGGCAAACACCAGGTGCTGCGGGTTGGCGGCGATCAGCGCGAGCATCTGCCCGAGCACGTTCACATCACTGACGCCGCCTCGGTGCAGGCCGACGTCCAGCTCGATGTTGATCCGCATCCGCGTGCCCAATCCCTGGGCCAGTGCGAGGTATTGCTGCAAGCGTTCGGGGTTGTCGATCAGCCATTGCAGTTGCTTCGTCGGGTCGAACGGGCCTTTGTGGGTCTGGTAGAAAATCTCCGCCGAGCGTACCGGCAACGGCTTGCCCAACAGAATGTCCGACTGCGGAAACGTCACCGCATCGTGATTGAGAAACGGCTGATGAAACGACATCAGTCGCTGCGTCCCCGCCCGTTGACTGATGTAGCTGAGCAGGCCCGGCGATGGCAGGGATTTCTCCACCAGCCGCAACTGCTTGCCTGCGCGTTTGACCGAGCGCATCACCACATCGATGTTGTGATCCAGCCGATCCAGATCGATCAGCAGCACCGGGCGCATCGGCCCTTTGGTCTTGAGTTCGTTGTTCAGCGCCCGGAAATAGTCACTGTAAGGCCCGCCGCGATCCCCCGGCCGCAACCATGCGCCAACCCCCACCAGCAAAGCGCCAACACCCAAAGTCCCGAGCACGAAATTACGTCGATTGACCGCCATCAGCTCACCCCCAGAATCGACGACAGATGCCCGTTGAGAAACTTGCCGCTCGGGTCCAGCGCCTGGCGTACCTGAATGAATTCCTGCCAGCGCGGATAGAGCGTTTGCAACGTGCGGGCATTGAGCGAGTGCAACTTGCCCCAGTGCGGGCGGCCGTTGTACTTCCAGAAGATCGGCTCGACGGCGGCGAAGAAGTTGTGATGGTCCATCTGGTAATGCTGGTGGACCGAGATCGAGCAGCTGTCGCGGCCCTCGAACATGCTCAGCGGAATGTCGTCAGCCTTCACGTAGCGGTATTCGATGGGAAACCAGGTGCGCAGGTCCTTGTCGCGGATCAGCTTGAGAATCTCGCGCAGACAGGCCGGGCCGTGTTCGGCGGGCACCGAATATTCCATCTCGTTGAAGCGCACTGTGCGCACGTTGGCGTAGATGTCGAACGAGTCGCCGACCCGATCATCGAAACTCGCCAGATGCCGCAGGCTGTTGAGCAACGAGCTGCGCAGGCTCGGGAAATCGCTGCCGTACTTGTCGATCTTCTCGATCAGGGTCACGAACTCGTTGCCGCCCTCCTCTTCGGGCGGAATCGGCGGCGTGGGCGGATCAGTGGTTTCGTTGAGGGCGATCGACAAGGCGTAGTCGGAATGAGTGACGACGAGCATTTCCCAGTGCTGGTTTTCGCTTGTGTTCTTGTCGATGTCTTCCAGCAGCTCTTCGGTCTTGGCGATCCACTGGGTTTCCCGCAGGCGATAGGCCGGGCGGTTTTGCAGGCGGATTCTGGTGGCCACGCCCAGCGCACCGAGGGACACACGGGCAGCGTTGAACACTTCGGGATGACGTTGGCTGTCGCAGTCCAGCACCTCGCCGCTGGCGGTTACCAGTTGCATCCCGCAGACATGGGCCGAGTAAGACTGGAAGGTTTTTCCGGTGCCGTGGGTCGAGGTGGAAATCGCCCCGGCGAGGGTCTGGTAGTCGATATCGGCCATGTTTTGCAGGGCCTGGCCGATGTCCTTGAGCGGCGTGCCCATACGCGACATCGGCGTGCCGGCGGCGAATTCCGCTTGCAGGGTTTTCGGGTCGTGATCGAGCAGACCGTTGAAGTAGCTCAGCGACAGCAACGTGCCGTCGGTGGGCACCAAAGCACTGAAGGAATGCGCCGAACCGACCGGGCGAATCCTGCCCGGCGCCTGCTGAATCACTGCGGTCAGTTCATCGAGATTTTTCGGTGCCACTCGCGCCGCCGGCAGGCAACTCTGCCCGCCCGACCAGTTGCGCCAGGGAATCAGCCGAGGTGCGCGCATCAACTGGCCCAGCGCCGGATTGCAGGCCAGCGCGCTGAACGCGCCGACGATGCTTGCCCGTTGCAATAACTGCCGGCGTGTCAGATCTATCGGCATGCCAGGATCCTTATTGTGGGAGCGGCTGGTCGGCCATGAAGCCGATCAACTGAAGGAATTGTTCTTCCGAGCACTCGACGCACTGACCCATCGGCGGCATGCCGTTGTAGCCGTTGATAGCGTGGTCGAGCAGCGTGTCGGCGCCCTGCTGGATGCGCGGTTCCCAGGCCTTGCGGTCGCCGGTCAGCGGCGCATTGGCGGCGGGGTTGGCGTGGCAGAGCTGGCAGCTGTTGGCGTAGATCTGCGCCAGCGCCGGGTCGGAGGGCATGGCACCCGGGGCGATGCCGGATGAGGTCGGGGGTTTGGCGTCTTCGCCGCAGCCGGCCAGTGCAACGGCCAGCAACAGCAGCCAGGTGAAACGGGATGCCCGCATAAAAATCCTCGCGTGAGGTGCCGCTTATTGTTGTGCTCCCACCTTAAGGCAGCGACGGCGGCGGGCTGAGGGCATTGCGGGACAGTGAGGGGGGCATCCGGGGCCAGTCGGGTTCCCTGAAGAATCGGGTATTGCTGAAAACCTGTGGGAGCTGCGGTGTCATCCCCTCTGCCCTGCGCCTTTGGGTGACATTCGCGTGACATTTGCGGGTTTAAATTTCGGCGCATTCAGGCGTATAACCGTTACAGACTTTTTCAATGACGCGGGGTAGCGACATGACCACAGCAAACATCCTTGGCAACCTGTTCCCTTCTGTCAGCGACATCCCGGAAAAATACCGCCTCGACGGTCAGGTCGAGCAACGCGAATACCTGGTCGATGGCCAGTTGCGCCGCTGGGATGGCCCGCTTGCCACCGTGCGCAGTCCGGTCTATCTGCACGGCGATAATGGCGACGAACAAGTGATCCTCGGCAGCACGCCGCTGCTGGACGCCGACACCGCCCTCACCGCCCTCGACGCCGCCGTGCGCGCCTATGACCGGGGCCAGGGCCTGTGGCCAACCATGCGCGTCGCCGAACGCATCCAGCACGTCGAAGCCTTCCTCGGGCGCATGCGCCAGCAACGCGACGCCGTGGTGAAGCTGCTGATGTGGGAAATCGGCAAGAACCTCAAGGACTCGGAGAAGGAATTCGACCGCACCTGCGACTACATCGTCGACACCATCAATGCGCTGAAAGAACTCGACCGCCGCTCCAGCCGCTTCGAGCTGGAACAGGACACCCTCGGCCAGATCCGCCGCGTTCCGCTCGGCGTAGCGCTGTGCATGGGCCCTTACAACTATCCGCTGAACGAAACCTTCACCACGCTGATTCCGGCGCTGATCATGGGTAACACCGTGGTATTCAAACCGGCAAAACTCGGCGTACTGCTGATCCGTCCTTTGCTTGAAGCCTTCCGCGACAGCTTCCCCACCGGCGTGATCAACGTGATCTACGGCAGCGGCCGCGAGACCGTCAGTGCACTGATGGCCAGCGGCAAGATCGACATCTTCGCCTTCATCGGCACCAACAAGGCCGCCAGCGACCTGAAAAAACTGCACCCGAAACCACACCGCTTGCGCGCAGCATTGGGCCTGGATGCGAAGAACCCCGGCATCGTCCTGCCGGAAGTCGATCTGGACAATGCGGTGAGCGAAGCGGTCACCGGCTCCCTGTCGTTCAACGGCCAGCGCTGCACCGCGTTGAAGATTCTGTTCGTGCATGAAGATGTGGTGGACAGTTTCATCGAGAAATTCAACGCCAAACTGGCCAGCCTCAAACCGGGCATGCCGTGGGACAACGGCGTGTCGCTGACGCCGTTGCCGGAGTCGGGCAAGGTCGATTACCTGCACGGGCTGGTGGCTGACGCGCAGAGCAAAGGCGCCCAGGTGGTCAATCCGAATGGTGGCGAGTCGCGGGAATCGTTCTTCTACCCGGCGGTGCTGTACCCGGTGACGCCGCAGATGCGCGTTTATCAGGAAGAGCAGTTCGGGCCGGTGGTGCCGATTGTGCCGTACCGTCACCTCGATACCGTGATCGACTACGTGCTGGAATCGGACTTCGGCCAGCAACTGAGCATCTTCGGCACCAACCCGGTGGCCGTCGGCCGGCTCGTCGACACCTTCGCCAACCAGGTCGGGCGGATCAACCTCAACGCCCAGTGCCAGCGCGGCCCGGACACCTACCCGTTCAACGGTCGCAAGAACTCCGCCGAAGGCACGCTGTCGGTACACGATGCACTGCGGGTGTTTTCGATCCGCACCCTGGTGGCGACCAAGTTCCAGGAACCCAACAAGGATCTGATCAGCGAAATCATTCGCGGACGGGATTCGAACTTCATCGCCACCGACTACATCTTCTGAGGAGGAATCAGCGCTGAGCACTTTCAGCCCCCACCGCTGGCCGCCGCTGTTGCGGCGGATCCTGCGGCCGTTGCTCGACCCGTATCGACGTTATCGCCATGCTCGAACGATTCACGCGGTGCGGGTCGCGTTGGGGTTGCTGGCGACAATCCTGCTGACCACCGGCATCAATCTGCCCCACGGCGAATGGGCGTCGGTGACCATGCTGGTGGTGATCGGCGGCCTGCAGCACCACGGCAACATCGGCAAGAAAGCCGCCGAGCGTGCCACCGGCACCTTGATCGGTGCCGGCGTCGGTTTGTTGATCGTGGCGCAACAGGCGTGGCTCGGCATGCCGTGGCTGACCTATTTTGCGATGGCAGTGGTCTGCGGATTTTTCTCGTATCACGCCATCGGCAAGGGCGGCTACACCGCCCTGCTCTCGGCCATTACCGTGTTCATTGTCGCCGGGCATGGCGACAACCCGATCACCGACGGGCTGTGGCGCGGGGTCGATATCCTGATCGGTATCGCCCTGGCCCTGGCCTTTTCCTTCGCCCTGCCGCTGTACGCGGTGTACTCGTGGCGCTACAACCTGGCCGACGCGCTGCGCGACTGCGCCACGGTGTACGGGCGGATCATTGGCGGCCAACCGGTGACGGCCGACGAACACTTGAAGTTGATGAGCCGGCTGAACGCGGTGATGGTGCAACTGCGCTCGCTGATGCCGTCGGTGTCCAAGGAAGTCAAAGTCTCGATGACTGAGCTGGACGCCATCCAGCGCAACCTGCGCATGTGCATCAGCACCCTGGAAATCCTCGGCAACATTCGCCCGGATGCCAACGACCCCGACGCCATGGCGCATCTGCAAGCCGCGCTCAAGACTGAGCACCGGCACATTCGCGTGCAATTGATCGGCATGGCCCGAGCGTTGAAATCCGGTGCGGCCCAGAGACTGGGGCGCCCGGTGGAGTTGCCGGACGCCAGTCTCGACACGCCGGTCTACAACGCGCTCGATGGCTACCGTTTGTTGACCCGGCAACTGGCGGCCAACATCGGCGAGATGCGCCAGCGCCTGGCGAAGACCGCGCCGCGCTGGAATATCTAGGGTTTACTGCGCGGCCAGGCGCCGCGCCTTCAATCCCCAACCCTGTTGCATGCCCGCAGCGGCCAATAGAATCGCCGCCACGCCGATCCATTGCAGGGTTTGCAGTTGATGACCGAAGGCAAACCAGTCAACGAAAATCGCCGCGATCGGGTAGATGAATGACAGCGCGCCGGTCAATGCGGTCGGCAGTTTCTGGATCGCGCCGTAAAGCAGCACGTACATCAGCCCCGTGTGAACGATGCCCAGCGTTACCAGACTGGCCCAGGCACTCGGTGCCTCGGGCATCGCTGAAAAATGCGCGAACGGCGCGAGCAACAGCACGCCGGTGCAGACCTGGATCAGCGCGATCAGATGCGGCGGCGTGCCAGTCAGACGCTTGATGATCAACGCGGCGATGGCGTACAGAAACGCCGCCCCCAGCGCCAGCGCAATCCCCATCAGGTAATCATTGCCACCCTCGCCCTGCCCGCCGTGGGCACTGACGATGGCCAGCATTCCCATGAAAGAAATCGCCAGCCAGAACATCTTCTGCAGGGTGATCCTCTCGCCGAGAAACAGCGCCGCCAAACCCACCAGCATGAACGGCTGCACGTTGTACACCGCCGTGCCGATGGCAATCGAGGCCCTTGAATAGGAGGCGAACAACAGCACCCAGTTGCCGACGATTGCCACCCCGCTGAGCACCGCCAGCAGGAATGTGGTGCGGGTCAGAATGCCTGGGCGCAGAAAGCCGAACGCGGCGCAGATCAGCAACAAGGTGCCGGCGCCGAACAGGCAGCGCCAGAACACCACGTCCAGCACCGGTTGCCCCGACACCAGCACGAACCAGCCGATCGTCCCGGATATCAGCATGGCGGCGGTCATTTCGAATGAGCCGCGACGGATTGTTTTGTCCATCATCTATCTCCTTAATGTGTGGCAAAAGTATGCCAAGCGAGATCGGGGCCTCTCCAGCGGAAAAAGCAGGCTAAACTCGGTTTCTGCCTTTTTTATCAAGGGTAGTTTGTGCCATTCGCCTAATGTGGGAGTTTCTTGTATGACCGACGATATCGACCAGATCCTGATCGGGGCCCTGATGGAGGATTCGCGGCGCTCGCTCAAGGCCCTGGCGCAAATCAGCGGGTTGTCATCGCCGAGCGTGGCCGAGCGCCTGCGGCGGCTGGAGGAACGCGGTGTGCTCAAGGGTTACACCGTTGAAGTTGACCCGAAATGCTTCGGTTATCAGTTGCAGGCGATTGTCCGGGTGCGGCCATTACCGGGGCAGTTGCAGGAGGTCGAGCGGCAGATTCTATCGATTCCCGAGTTCACCGAGTGCGACAAGGTGACCGGCGAGGATTGCTTCATTGCCCGTTTGCATGTGCGTTCGATGGAACAGTTGGACACCCTGCTTGATCGGCTGAATACGCTGGCGGAAACCAATACCGCGATCGTCAAGAAGACCCCGGTGAAACGTCGATTGCCACCGATGGCCTGAGCGGCGTAGTTTGAGTCTTTTCCGGCGAAGGATTGGCGGTATGAAAATTCAGGCAATGATGCTTTCTGTGTTGATGCTGGCCGGGTGCGGGACGGTGCAGACCGTGGCGTTCAGCGATAAGTTTTCCACCGACCAGTTGAAGGCTAAAAAATCCTACTGCGGCGCTGTACCGCGCATCTACAGTGGCGTGACGTACGACTTCTGCATGCTGCACGCCGAAAAGCCGGATGACGTCGATGCGTTCAACTACAAGAACGCTACACCGGGTCTGCTGGTCGATGCGGCCGTGTCGGGCGTGCTCGATACGTTGCTGCTGCCCTACACGATCTACAAGCAACAGGCTGATGGCAGCATCGAGATCAATTGATCGTCTGCTCCCTTTTCCGCTGGCAACAAAAAACCCGCTTTCGCGGGTTTCTTGTTTGTAGCGGTGAGGCGATCAGTCGTCGCGGCTCATGATGCCGAAGATCTGCAACAGGCTGACGAACAGGTTGTAGATCGATACATACAGGCTGATGGTCGCCATGATGTAGTTGCGCTCGCCGCCGTGGATGATGGCGCTGGTCTGGAACAGGATGCAGACCGACGAGAACAGCACGAAACCTGCGCTGATCGCCAGTTGCAGGCCGCTGATCTGGAAGAACATGCTCGCCAGCGTCGCGCCCAGCAGGACGAAGAAACCAGCGGTGATGAAGCCACCAAGGAAGCTCATGTCCTTGCGGGTGATCAGCACGTAGGCCGACAGGCCACCGAACACCAGTGCCGTCATCGCAAACGCGGAGCTGACCACTTCAGCGCCGCCCTGCATGCCCAGGTAACGGTTGAGGATCGGGCCGAGCAGGAAACCCATGAAACCGGTCAGGGCAAATGCCGACACCAGGCCCCAGGCAGAGTCACGAAGCTTGTTGGTAAGGAAGAACAGACCGTAGAAACCGATCAGTACCACGAAAATGTTCGGGTAGCCGACCCGCATCTGCTGGGCCACGAACGCCATCACACCGCTAAATGCGAGGGTGAGCGCCAGTAGACCGTAAGTGTTGCGCAGGACGCGGCTAACCTCTAGCTGCTCAGCCTGCACGCTGTTGTGAACTGCGTAATCCTGTTCGCGCATGGCGACACTCCTGTTGGTTTGAAACGTTCAGTCGCAAAGATCATAACAGACGCTCTGTAACAAGCCATGCACAGAGTTTGACAGTGTGTTTCATTCAGGTATTATGGCGCCCGCAACGCAACGGAGGTGTGGCCGAGTGGTTTAAGGCAACGGTCTTGAAAACCGTCGACTGTAACAGGTCCATGAGTTCGAATCCCATCGCCTCCGCCATATTTGATACGACAAAGCCCTGATTATTCAGGGCTTTGTCGTTTTTGGCTTTCGGTGTAATAGATCCGAGGTCTCTGCTTCATCTACAACACTCCTTCTGCTTACACAGAATTTAGTTGTGTTGCATCGATCGGTTGAATCCACAGCCAAAAGCGGACGCTAACCGCCATTCCTCATCCAGTGCTCCCAGACAGGAACCTGACCCAGTCAATTCAATGGGTCATAGCTGATCAACGTCTTTGGCTCCAAATACGCGCTCATCCCCCACCTGCCCATTTCGCGCCCAAGGCCTGAATGCTTGAATCCACCGAAGGGGGCACGCGGTTCGTGGGCCAGGGTGTTGATGAGCACGCGTCCCGAATCGATCTGACGGGCGACGTTCATACAACGTTCGGAGCTTTTTCCCAGCACCAGGGCGCTCAGCCCATAGTCCGTATCGTTGGCAATGCTGATCGCATCGGCATCATCCTCGTAGGGGATGATCGTCAGCACGGGGCCGAAAATTTCCTCACGCGCGATGCGCATCCGGTTGGTGGCATCAGTGAAGATCGTGGGCTTCACGAACCATCCGGCATGCAAGCCTTCCGGGCGACCTTCGCCACCCGCCAGCAACCTCGCGCCTTCTTCGTGGCCGGTACGGATGTAGCGCTGCACCCGCTCCCATTGTTTCTGGCTCACCATCGGACCGATGTCGGTGTCGGCGTTGCGTGGATCGCCCGATTGAATCTGTGAGACACCCTCCTTCGCAATCCGCTCGAACTCTGCCAGCCGGCTGCGCGGCACGAGGATGCGAGTGCCCGCGATGCAAGCCTGGCCGCTGTTGAGAAATCCGGCTTGCAGCACCAACGGCATGACCGCTTGGAAATCAGCATCGTCAAGCACCACGGTGGGGGACTTGCCGCCCAATTCGAGCGTCACGCGCTTCATGGTGTCGGCACCGGTTCTTACCAGATGCTGACCGACAGCGGACGAACCCGTGAACGAGATCTTGGCAACGTCGGGATGACGGGCGATCTCCTCGCCAACCACATCGCCCCGTCCGTTGACGACATTGAATACACCCGGTGGCAGCCCCGCTTCGTGCAACGCTCTGACCACGACCTGCGTCTGCAACGCGCTCATCTCGCTGGGCTTGATGACAGCGGTGCAGCCTGTCGCCAGCGCAGTGGCCAGCTTGTTGCAGATGAAGCCCGCATTGCTGTTCCAGGGCGTGATCAGACCGGTCACGCCCACGGGCGTCAGAATGACCCTGGCCACGCCGACCTGTTCCTCGAAATCGAACGCCTCCAGTGCATCGATTGCTTGCGCAATCACATCGGCCGGATAAGTCGCCATCCAGCGCCCGCGAACCGCAGGCGCGCCGTATTCCACGAGGATGGCTTCCAACAGTTCCTCCTCCCTTGCCGCCATGGCCCGGTGCATGCGTTGCAGTGCCGCAATACGCTCCCCCCGGCTAGTACGAGCCCACGCCGGGAACGCAACCTTGGCGGCTGCGATCGCACGCTGTGCGTCCAATGCATCGCCCAGCCGAACCTGACCGATGACTTCCTCGGTGCTCGGGTTATGAAGGGCGAACCATTCCTGACCGTGCGGAATGACGAACTCGCCGTCGATGTAGATATGTTCAATGAGTTGCATGGCGACTCCTCGCTCAAAAACGACTCGCCTGAATCGAGCCTCTGTGATGAAGTCTAAGAAGGGTTCATTATTCCGATAAGCCACCCTTTGGCTTATGAAGCATCCGCATATTCAGGACAATCCATGCACAGAACAGGAATGACCGAGCTGGAAGTGGTTCTGGCCGTGGCGCGACGCAGCAGTTTTCGCGGCGCAGCACAGGAATTGGGCATGTCCACTACCGCCGTTAGCAGCGCGGTGGCCGGCCTGGAAGCACGCCTGAAAGTGCGCCTGTTCAATCGCTCCACGCGCAGCGTGGCCCTCACCGACATTGGGCAACGCTATGTGGCACGTATCGCCCCTGCGTTGGCGCAGATCAAAAGTGCCGGCGAAGAAGCCAGCCTCGGCCCTGATGAACCCAGCGGCACATTACGCATCAATGCACCGCATGGCGCGGCCTACCTGCTGTTGGATCCGCTATTGAAGCAGTACGCTCAGCGCTATCCCGAAGTGCGCATCGACATCGTCAGCGAATCAAGCATGGTCGACATCATCGCCGGTGGCTTCGACGCCGGGATCCGCCTGGCGGAGTCTGTGCCGCAAGACATGATTGCCGTGCCACTGTCAGGTGACATCCGGATGCTCGTGGTAGCAACGCCCGAGTACCTCGAACGCCACGGCGTGCCCGAGCATCCACGAGATCTGCTTACCCACCAGAGCATCTGCATGCGCATGGCCCACGGTGGCCTCTATCAGTGGGAATTGGAGCGCGATGGCCAAAAGCTGCAGATGGATCTGCCGGTGCGCTTCGCCTCCAACGAGTTGCTGGCCATCAAACAGGCCGTGGTGTTGGGCCTTGGCATTGGTTTCATTTCCGAGTGGTTCATCCAAGAAGAACTGGCGAGCGGCGCCCTGGTGCCGGTGTTGATGCCATGGTGCCCGTCGTTTGGCGGGTTGAGGCTCTACTACTCGGGCCATCGCTTCGTGCCGGCGCGATTGCGCGCACTGATTGAACTGGCGCAAGAGTTGCGGCCCACGGTGGTTTGATAATGTTCCGCCGCCTTTTTATCGTCCCCCCCTTCGGCCAAAAAAACACCCATCAGAAAGGACCGCTTTCGGCCAGAAGCGAACATCGTCTAAAGGAAGCCTTTGGACTAAAAGAAGGACTTTGTCTTAAAAAGCCGATAGGCTCATGTATTTGTTATCAGTAAAAATCCAGGCGAAGGGACATGGCACTGTCTAAAGGCGATTTCATAAAACTAATCAGCGCTGACCAAGCGAAAATAGTTTTAACTGATTGGATTAACTCTCGCGAGGCAGCGCCAGGAGATATCGCTTTGGTGGAAGAAGTCTATGTCGGAGAGGATGGGCAGATCGTTCGTCTTCTGTGCGAATACCGTCCGGGTTTTCTAGAGTGGCGAACGGTGTTTTATGAGGCAGGGTTGACTTATGAGCTTCTTCCCTCCCGCGCTGACGTCACCACTTAAATTTTTGCCTCCGACGATTAATGCCCCCAAGAGCTGTTTATGGAACCTAGTTCACCCGAAAGCAAATCAAAAAGAATAATTCTAACAGTGGTAGTATTTTTGCTTTTTGGCGCATGGAATCAAGACCTAACCGTCTTCAACAATGATCTGAAGGATGAAGATCGTTGTTTAGGCACGTTTGAGACGAGCGGGAAATCTTGCTACGAAACAAGTTCCCGATTCGAGTGTGGACACTACGCTCAGGTTGCCTCCGTGCGCAGTGGTAATTTGGGAGGCGATATAGAGTCCCAAGCCCAAGCCTTCACCACGTTGTCCAGCCTCTGATCGGGTGAAAGGTTCAAACAGCAAGGGCGACAAGTGCGGCGGTATCGGGGGGCCTTGGTTGGTCACAGATATAACAATTTCGTCCACTTCAGTGTCGGCCTTAACAGTGATAGGCGACGCTAATGAGCCGTGGGTGACTGCGTTTCCCAACAAGTTGGAAAGCAACTGGCTGATACGCAGAGGGTCACAATAGACACCGGCCGGTATGTCTACCAACTCAATAAATGTAGCTCGAGGGTGCGAGATTTGAACCTCATTCAGAGTCAAACGTAGTGTGTTGCCCAGATCATCGACAAGTTGGCGTTTGATTGGAATTCCGCTCCCCATTCGACCCCGGGCAAAATCCAGCACGTTTTCGATCAGGTTTCCCATGCGTGTGGAGCTAGTACGAATGGCTGAAATTAAGCTAAGCGATCTTTTGTCCGTTGTTTTGGTTTCCAGCAGATCGGCGCTCATACGAATGGCGCTCAATGGCGTGCGCAGATCATGCCCGAGTACGGCGACGAATTGCTCGCGCAACCTTCCGTGCTCCTGGGCATTAACTAACTCCGCTTGGGTAATCTCGAGATTATTCTGGGCATCGAGGCTCAACGCTATCAATTGGGCGAAAAGCGTAAGTGTGTTGGCAATGGCCGGTTCATCGAGATGAGCAGGCACGGAGTCGATGGCACACAGTGTCCCAAAAAACTCGCCGTTTGCCTTTATGATCGGAATAGAAATATAGCTTTCCAATCCATAGGTTCTGGGCGTGTGATGCAGGGAAAAAACGGGATGTTTACTGGCGTGGCCGAAAATGACCGGTTTTCTGTGCTGGCGAATTTCATGGCAGATCGTTGACTCAAGCACCAGCTCGTCGCCAGGTTTCAAGCCGAACTCGATGGAGTCATCTACTGCGCACGCCACCCAGTTTCTTTCAGTGACCCTGGCGACAGCGGCGAACCGCATTCCAGTGACGTGCTTGACCATGCTCAATATCACCGGCACAGCTTTGATGCGGTGGATAGCATTAATGTCTTGAGAGAATTCTTGGCTGGTCATAGATCTGCGGTTCAAATGCGTGCGTTCAGAGAGTATTCCTAATTATCTAAGGTTTCCAATAAGCTATTTCATCAAGCTTCACGTCACTAGGGCCAAAACCAGCGAGTGTCATAACGGCCGCCTCCGGCGGTCGATGAAATGGACATCGATTTCGTGTTGACATTCCTCCAACGACTATATTTTGCCGCTTTCTACCCGTTACCGTGGCAGCTTTTGGCCGTTTACTGCCGGTCACGACTGACCAGGTTGGCTGCGAAAAAACACCTCAGATGAAAGTCGCTTTCCATCAAGCGCAGTCTCTCGATTACAGCTATGAAATTTAGGGTAATAATGAGCCCACCGAGAACGCCAAATAACCCGCCATTTCGTTTCCGCAAATAAGTTCCCACCCCTTGATTTCAGAGGCCTCCAGAGCGTTGACAAATACTGTCCAGCGGAAACGAATTCAACCTAAACCATTGAAATTTAAAAATTAATCTTCGGACTTGAAAACCGTCGACTGTAACAGGTCCATGAGTTCGAATCCCATCACCTCCGCCATATTTGATACGACAAAGCCCTGATTATTCGGGGCTTTGTCGTTTCTGGCGTTCCAGAAATTCTGATGACATCAGGATGTTTTCCACAAACCGCAACTTTCACTCCCTTCTCCAGCGTCCTGCCGAACATAAAACACTCTTCATGTAATACGGGAATTCATCAAGATGACTCTGGCCGTGATGATGGCACCTGACTGATAGCTATCAGCCGAATGCTGCCCCCTGCGGACGACTGTTCTGGCCGAAACCATTTCATCTCTCACGACTGCCTTTGGACCGTAGCTCCCGCTCAATAATGGATAAGCGCGTCATCAAAGGAACTAAGCCCAATATTGAAACGTCTGTTTGAATAACGGCATGATGCCAGCCAGCAAAAAGGCCAATGGCGCAGCTGATAACAACACAAGAATGGAGTGCGCGATGAGCCAAACCGACCAAATTTTTTCCTATTGGTGGAATACATCAGGCCCTTGGGTAGAAGAACCCAACGTTCGCAGGAGTGGCACAAGCGGAGTGCAGCGAGTTCTGCATAACGGCGCGACTGTGTACGTTAAACGTCAGACGGGTCATTTGTTTCGCAGCCTGAGATATCCTCTGGGGCGCCCCACCACCTTGCGCGAAGGCCGCGCGCTCACAAAGTTACTCCATCTTGGGGTCAACGCCCCTCAACCGGTTTACTACGGTGCGCAAAAAATCAAAGGGGTCTGGCACGGCATCTTGGTCACCAAGGACTTGAACGGTTTCCAGGATTTGGAATCCTGGTACAACGAAGGCGCTAAAAACCAATACACACCCAAGCAACTGGACAATGTGCTTGAAATACTCGCGTCGTTAATGGCACGAATGCATCTCGGCCGCTGGCAACATGGCTGCATGCGCTCAAAACACATTTTTATCAAAGTTCGCAATTCGTCGAGCGATACCGAGTTCGAGCTTGCGCTGCTCGATCTCGAGAAGTCCCATGGGCGAATCAGCTCATTGCGGGCGGCTCGGCACGACATTTTGCAACTCAGGCGCCATTCCTATTGGAGCGAACCGGAGTGGCAACACTTTCTTCGTCATTATGAAAAGCACCTGGGTCGACCAGTAATCACTCAGGGCCGTTCTTGAAAGCCCAACGAAGGCGGCAGGCGCTCACATCACATGAATGTCTGCATCGATCTGCCAGGTGAACCGGTGAATGCAGGGTGTGTGCCCGGCCCCGCCCAACTCATTGAAGGCTCTACTCTACTGACGCAGCTACCATCCAGTTTTTCGACAGCACAGGCCACGCCGGAACGGGATCGGAACGGCCGAGAACGATTCGGCGCACATTGACTATCCGCGCGGCGCCGTGTGGTGAGGCTGGAAGCCATCTTTATATACGACAAAGCCCTGATTATTCAGGGCTTTGTCGTTTCCGCGATCAGGCCTCGATTTTCAGCACTGATGGCTACTCCGGTTTGACTGTTGCAGCCGGCGGCCTGGCGTCAGGACCGATTTTGAACCAGATCGAGTACATCGCAGGCAGGAACACCAGCGTCATGATGGTGCCGACGAGCGTGCCGCCAATCAGGGTATAGGCCAGCGTCCCCCAAAACACCGAGTGCGTCAGGGGAATGAACGCCAGGATCGCCGCCAGGGCCGTCAACAGTACCGGTCGCGCACGTTGCACCGTGGCTTCGACGACCGCGTGAAACGGATCCAGCCCTTCTTGCGCGTTGTGATGAATCTGCCCGATCAGAATCAGCGTATTGCGCATCAGGATCCCCGACAGTGCAATCAAGCCAACCAGCGCATTGATGCCAAACGGCTGATTGAAGATCAGCAGTGTCGGCACCACGCCAATCAAGCCCAACGGCGAGGTCAGGAACACCATGATCATCGCCGAGATCGAACGGACCTGCACAATGATGATGACCAGGGTCATGGCGATCATGATCGGCAACAACGGCAGGATCGCCTTGCCGGCCTTGCCGGACTCTTCGATCGCACCCGCCTGCTCGATCCGGTAACCGGAAGGCAGCTTGTCGATGATCGGCTGCAATTGCTTCAGCAGCGCACTGGAAACATCCGGTGGCTGCAAGTCTTCGGCAATGTCGCCGCGCACGGTGATGGTCGGGGTGCGATCACGCCGGCGCAGGATCGGATCCTCCATGCGCACATCGACCTCACCGATCTGCGACAACGGGACCCGCTGCCCCGACGCACCGACCAAGGTGAAGCCTTCGATTTGCTGTGGATCGAGCCGGATATCGCCCGCTGCCCGCCCCATGACCTGCACGGAACGAATATCTTCGCGCACCGCCGTAATCGGTACTCCGCTGAGCAGGAACTGCAATTGCTGTGCAACCGCAGTCGATGTCAGCCCCACTGCCTGCAGACGATCCTGATCCAGGTTGAAATGCAACGACGGAGTCAGCGGCCCCCAATCAGTGTTCACGGTTCTCATCATCGGGCTGTCCTGCATCACGCCCCGCACCTGCTCGGCGATTACGCGCAACTTGGCCGGATCAGGCCCCATCACCCGGTAGGCCACTGGAAACGGCGAGTAAGGACCAAACACGATTTGCGATGCCCTGAGGCGCGCTTCCGGGGCAAGACCTTGAGCCACCGCGTCACGAAAACGCAACTTGAGGGTTTCCCGTGCCTCCTGACTGTCGGTCAGCACCACGATCTTGGCGAACGACGGATCGGGCAGTTCCGGCGCCATGGCCAGGAAGAAACGCGGTGCACCCTGGCCGATATAGGCCGTGACGATTTTCGCCTCATCCTGCTGGTGCAGCCAGGCTTCGACCTTGGCGGCCGTGGCGCTGGTCTGCTCGATGGAAGTGCCGTAGGGCATTTGCACCTCGATCATGACTTCAGGACGGTCAGAGGTCGGGAAGAACTGTTTCTTCACCAGGCCCATGCCCGCAGCCGCCACGAAGAACAGCGCAATGACCATGCCCGCGACCCACCATTTGCGTGCAATGACCCAGGCCAGAACCCCGCGGAAGCGGTTGTATCGCGGCGTGTTGTAGATCGCCGCATGTCCACCCTCCACCGCCTTGATATCCGGCAACAGTTTCACGCCCAGATAAGGGGTGAACGCCACTGCCACGACCCACGAAGCGATGAGAGCGATGCCCACGATCCAGAACATGTTGCTGGTGTATTCGCCGGCCGTGGACTGAGCAAAACCGTTCGGCAAAAAACCGATCGCCGTCACCAGGGTTCCGGACAGCATCGGCGCCGCCGTGTGGCTCCAGGCATAGGCAGAGGCCTTGATGCGATCGTAGCCCTCCTCCATTTTCACCACCATCATCTCAATGGCAATGATCGCATCGTCGACCAGCAAACCAAGCGCCAGGATCAATGACCCGAGGGTAATACGGTCGAAATTCTTGCCGGTGGCCGCCATCACCACAAACACGATTGCCAGAGTCAAAGGAACCGCGGCGGCGACCACCACGCCGACACGCCAGCCCATGCTCAGAAAGCAAACGAGCATGACCACCAGCAGCGCGACGAAGAACTTGACCATGAACTCGCCGACAGCCGAGTCGATATTCACTGCCTGGTCGGTGACTTTCGAGAGAGTCATACCCAAGGGCATTTCCTCATTGATCCTGACGGTCTCGGCATCCAGCGCCTTGCCCAGATCAAGGCCGTTCCAGCCCTCACGCATCACTACGCTGAGCAACAGCGCCTCTTCGCCGTTGTTGCGCACCATAAAGGTAGCCGGGTCTTCATAACCGCGTTCGACCGTCGCCACATCAGACAGCTTGAGTGTCCGCCCTTGCACGACCACAGGGGTGTCACGGATTTTCTGCAGCTTGTCGAACGCACCATCGAGACGCAGAAAAACCTGTGGCCCGCTGGTATCGATTGATCCGGCCGGGGTCAGTGCGTTCTGACTGTTCAGCGCGGCGAAGATGTCTTGCGGTGACAAGCCCAGGGTCGCCAACCGCTCATGCGAGAAAGAAACAAATATCCGTTCGGCTTGTTCGCCGATGATGTTGACCTTCTTCACCCCCGGCACATGCAACAGGCGCTGGCGCATGGACTCCGCATCGCGAACCAGCAGGCGCTGCGGCTCGCCTTTGGCTTTCAGGGCGAACAGCGCAAAGGTCACGTCCGAATATTCGTCATTGACCATCGGCCCGATGACACCCGCCGGCAACTTGATCGCTTCATCGTCGAGTTTTTTACGCGCCTGATAGAACTCTTCCTGCACTTGCGAGGGCGGCGTGCTATCGAGCAACGAGACCATCGTGAAAGCGAGCCCTGGCCGCGTATAGGTTTCCGAGCGGTCGTACCATTTGAGTTCTTGCAGGCGTTTTTCCAGTGGCTCCGCGACCTGATCCTGCATCTCCTGTGCGGTCGCCCCCGGCCACGCCGTGATGACGGTCAACTGCTTGACCGTAAACGGAGGATCTTCGGCACGCCCCAACTGGAAGAACGCCAGGGTGCCGGCAACGGCGATCAGGAAAATCAGAAAGACCGTGATCGCCCGCTCGCGAACGGCGATGGCGGAAAGGTTGAATCGTCCTTCGCTCATGGACGACTCCCGACAACGGTGGCCGCTTCAGGCACAGGCATTCTTACGGGTTCACCTTCGTGCAACAGATGAGCGCCCAGCGCCACAATCTGTTCGCCGACCCGAAGATCGCCAGCCACTCGCGCCAGATCATCGCTCAAACCCAGCACTTTAACCGGACGCCAGGTCACGGTTGGCGGTGTCCCGGCGATGACCCACACCCCAGGACCTTTACCGGCGTCGTAAAGCGCGGCAATGGGCACTTGCAACGACGCGGCAGGTGTCGAGCCCTCGGCGATTCCAAGGGTGACTGTCGAACCTATCGGCGCATTGGCCAGCGCGCCTTCCAGTACATAGCGGGCCTCGAACGTACGCGTCGTGCGGTCCGCCGAATCTGAAAGCAACCTCAGTTTCGCGGTCACAGCACCCGAGGCATCACCATAAAGCGTGGCTTGCGCGGTGGATCCTGCTGCGGGACGCAAGGTCTCGGGCAAGTGCACGATGGCCTCGCGCTGCCCTGCCCGCGCCAGTCGAACCACCGGTTGTCCGGGACTGACGACTTGTCCGGGTTCGGCGAGTGTGTCCACCACAACGCCATCGGCATCGGCGACCAGCACCGCGTAACCGGAAGCGTTGCGGGCAACGTCCGCTTGCGCTTCAGCGGCGCTGAGTTGGGCCTTGGCCGTGTCTGCGGCGGCTTTGATCTGATCGTAGGCCGAAGCGGAAATGGCGCCGGCGCTGACCAGAGTGCGATAACGAGCTTCGTCATCGGCTGTCTGCCTGGCGCGGGCCCGTGCGGCGATGACCGACTCCTGCTGCGCGCGCGCCTGCAACCCCAAGTCGATGGGGTCGAGCCGCATCAGCGGCTGACCGCGTTTGACGGTCTGCCCCGTGTCAACCAGACGCTCGAGCACCTTGCCCGATACACGAAAACCCAGGTCGGTCTGAATGCGCGCCGTCACCACCCCCGTAAAAGATCGGGAACCGTCGCCCGCAGCCTGAACAGCGGTGAACCTGACCAGAGGCGCCTGTGTGCGCGGGTCTGCAACGGAGGTGACATCACCGCACGCCACCAGGGCGAGTGGTAACAGGCATGCGGCGATGGGAAAAATTCGGAGCCGGCGCATAGGTACCCTTACTGAAAATAGGATGTTCATCATATTCTCAGTCGCGTGACCATTAACGTCAATAGTCACTAACCATGAACTATCCGACGCTTCAGCTTTATCACTCACGCCGCAATGATATTTATAACCCGCTCAATCAAATCGATCGCCCTTGATTGACAAGATGTGACCAATACTTAACATGGTCACAAAACTTGTAAAGGAACGACGATGCCTCCCCTCCGCCCGATTGCTCTTTTGGTTACCGCCAGCCTCATGGCAGGTTGTGCGGTGGGTCCGGATTACCATCGTCCAGATGCCCCGCTTTCAGATCATTACCTCGGGCAGTCTGCTGTCGAACTGAGATCAGGATCGACACCGGACAGCCTTGCCGCCTGGTGGGAAAGCTTTAACGATCTGCTACTGAGCAACCTCATCGACCAGGCCTTGCAGCAGAATCTGGACCTTGCACAGGCATCAGCGCGCGTCACCCAGGCCAGGGCCGGCCTGGGCGCCGCCAATGCAGCACTGCTGCCCTCGGCGAATATCAGCGCACAGGCGGCACGCGCTTATCAGTCCGTCGAGACACCACTGGGCCAGGTGTTGAATTCAACACCTGGCTACGACCGTTACGGCAATGCCTACGAGGCTAACCTCGAGGCGGGCTGGGAAGTTGATGTCTTTGGCGGACTGCGCCGCGGGCGTGAGGCGGCACTGGCTGAGTATCAGGCCTCAGCAGCCGGTTTCACGGCGACGAGGTTGGCGATCGCTGCGCAAACGGCCGATATCTACATCACCCTGCGCGGATTACAGGCCCGGCTGGACATCGCCAACCGGCAAGTCGACACCCGGCGCGCATTGCTGGAGAAGGTTCAATTGCTTTACGGCAAAGGGCTGGCCGCGGAGTATCAAGTGCGTCAGGCCGAGGGTGAATTGTCGCAAGTCCAGGCGAGCGTTCCGGTACTGCAAAGTGGTCTGGAAGCGGCCATGAATGCGATGGACGTGCTGCTCGGCACGCCTCCCGGCACCCACCGCACGCAACTGGCACCTGAGGGCGAAATTCCCGATGTGCCGTCGCTGAATAGGCTGGGCACTCCGGCGGATCTGCTACGGCGCAGACCGGATCTGATCGTCGCCGAACGCCGCCTTGCGGCCTCCAACGCGCGTATCGGCGAAGCGATTGCCGAGTACTACCCGAAATTTTCCCTCAGCGCCTTGCTCGGCAGCGCGACTGCCGTCTCCGGCGGCAATCTTTTCACCAGCGGCGCGAGCCAGTCGAGCGCTGTCCTGGGTCTGCGCTGGAGGCTATTCGACTTCGGACGCATCAACGCCCGGATCGATCAGGCCAAAGGCCAGGAATCTGAAGCATTGGCCGCCTATCGCCAGTCGGTACTGCGCGCCACCGAAGATGTAGAGAACGCGCTGTCCTCACTGGTGAATCGGCAAACTCAGACCACCACCCTTACCGGCGGCGAAGCGGCGCTGACTCAAGCTCGCCAGTCCTCGTTCACCGCCTATGAAAAAGGCACCGCCAGCCTGATCGATGTCTTGCACGCCGACGAAACACTGTTGCAGGCCTCCGACGCCAGAGCGCAAGCGCGGACCGAATCGGCCCGTGCGGCGGTGGCGTTATTCAAGTCGCTCGGTGGAGGATGGCAACCCGTTGCGCCGGGTTCTGTAGCGGCGCGCTGAACAGCAACCCCGGATCGCTTCAAGAGTCGGGAGACACGTGTACTCCCGACCCGCATTTGGCTTGATAGCGCTCACCTAGAAGCGATAACTGACCGACGTACCGAACCCGCTGGCACTGTTCTTGTACCTGGCACTGTAGGCCCCCCTCGATGCCGAGGTGTCGTTGACCCCGACGCTTTCCTCCCAAAGATAGGAATACGCCAGATCGATCGTCACATTGTCCACGGGCGTCCAACCGGCGCCGAAGCTGACAACCTTACGGTCACCCGTCGGAATGCGCGGCCCCCGATTGGTGTTGTTGGCGGGTGACTGATCGACCGAAAACCCGCTACGCAGCACCCATTGGCTGTTCAATCGATAGGCTGCACCGATCGCGTGAGCCCAGGTGTCATGCCAGTTCTGCTCTTCGCTGATCGTCCCCAATTGCCCGCTCAGCAACGGCGGCAAGCCGCTGTTCTCAATCGTCAGTTCCTTGAAGCGGCTCCAGCGTGTCCAGGTACTGCCCACATAGAGTGTCCAGTCGTCGTTGAATTGATGCGTCAGCGAAAAGTCCACCGACTCCGGCGTGTCGACATCCAGCGATGCGTCATAGCTACGGCCGCTGACGCCCAGCACGCTGAAGATGCCATCGGTGACCTTGGTTTTGGCGTCCAGGTGATAACTGACTTTGGAGTGATACGTCAGGCCCAGGCGGGTCTGATCGGTCGCCTGCACCAGCACGCCAGCATTGAAGCCCAGTGCCGTGTCATCGCCGGTGCTTTTGAGTTTGCCGTCGTTGCGCCCGGGGCTGAGTGGATTGGGCACCATGCCCGATATCTCTCCGCCGATACGATTGATGGTCGGCCCGAATCCGATCGACACCTTTTCGTTAAAGGCGTAGCTGATGGTCGGCTGGAAGGTCAGCGTGGTGACTTCACTCTTGTTGGCGTAATAGCGGCCGGCAAAACCACTGCCGTAGTCGGTGATCAGCCCGAAAGGCACATAAAACCCGACGCCGAATGCCCAATGCTCATCGATCGGTTTCACGTAATACCCCATCGGTACCGTGGTGACGGGCACCATGTCGCCGTCTTCCTTCCCCCCAAACGTACTGCGTGTCTGGCTGATGTCCGATTTGGCGAACAGCGTCGCCGCCCCCACGCTCACCTGCTCTCGTTTAAGCCGCGCCATGCCTGCCGGGTTGCCGTAGATCGTACTGGCGTCTTCGGCGGATGAAGATCGCCCGGCAAAACCGGAGCCCATCCCGCTGATGCTTTGTTCGTTGAGGGCAAAACCACCGGCCAACACATTGGAGGACACCAGCGCGACCGCCAGGCCGACGGGATTCTTGAGCATTATTTTTTTCATTATCTGGACTCTATGGGATCACTGAAAAACAACATCGAGAACAACAGCGAAGCCATACTATCCAAGTGACCATTTCAGTCAATGGTCACATTAAGCAATAATCAAAGCCGTACCGGCACGCATGTGCCGGTAACAGGAAACCTGGTTGGGGGATGTCGCGCTCTGGCCCAGCTCACCTGAACAGGTGATCCGGGTTGGGTCAGGGCATCAGGCTACGCAGAATGAGGTTGGAGGTCAGCGTGGGCGCTACCTCGATAAAATCCAGATTGTGCTGCAGCAGCAACGGGTTTACGAAGGGGCGCAAGGCCAGATGAATCGCCTCGACGGTTTCGTCCAGCGGGGTCTTGCGCTCGAACTCTCCGAGCTCTCGCCCTTCACGCACGATGTCGAAGATAAAGCGCTTGATCTGCTCTTCATACACCTGCGCACTGGGCCAGCGCTCCCCGGCGGAAAATGCAGCGATGTCGTAGAGCTTGCGGTCATTGAAGAACAGGTCCACACCCGTGGCAATCACGGTCTTCACCAGTCGGCGGAAACGCTCGGTCGGCGAAATTCCCTCTGCGTTAACAGCCTGCTCCACCGCTGCAACGATTTGACCCAGACAATTCGAGCAGATCGCTTCGCCGATCGCCTGCTTGGAATCAAAGAACTTATAGATGTACGCCTTGGAAAAACCGATGGCCCTGGCCAGATCGGAAACCGTGGTTTTGCCATAGCCGTATTGGCTGAAGTGTTCATTGGCTGCCGCAACAATCTGATCACGAATCTCGTGATCGACTGGGCCACGTGGGCCGGGCGAAGATATGGATGGCTGATTCATGGGCGTAGCTTACTCACCCTTTCGAGGACTTACAAATCGTGACCAACAGAGTACATGGTCACGAAAAGCCGGCTGATCGACTGATAACAGGCTGACGTTCAAGTCATCGAAAAGGCCGGATCGGCCCTTCTACGGTGTTTCCACTTGATCGACCGGCAGCACCGGTAATGAAGCAAACATTTCAGCGCGGCATACCTCAAGGATCTCATCCGCCAAGGCAGAATCATCCGGGCAGGCGCGTGACAGGATGATTGCGCCGACCGCCCGCGACAGCAAGTCGATCATTTTCTTTCTCCCCTCGCCCTCTGCGGCATCCGTGCCCACAGGATATTTTTCCGCCAGGGTTTGCAGGATCTGTTCAATGCCTGCGGCAAACGTTGCCTTCACATCGTCCGACTGACGCGCCGCGTCGCCACACAGTGCGGCCATCGTGCAACCGCTGCCGCGTCCGTCGCGATGTTCCCGGTTCACGTAGACGTTGATGAAACCGGGCACGTCGAGCGCCTGGGCGCCAGTCAACGATTTGCCAAGACTGCAGGCCGAGGCTTCGGCCATCAGGTCGGCTTTCGAGCCGAAGTGCTTGTAGAAGCCTCCATGGGTGAAACCGGCAGCGGCCATGAGATCGGCCACACCGACGCCATCAAAGCCACGCTCACGGAACAGTTCTGAGGCTGTTTCAACGATGTGTTCTCGATTGGCCTGCGCCTGGGCCTTGGTCACTCTCACGTGCAATACCTCGTGTTCAGCGGGAATTTCTGCGCTCGATGATACATAGATGTTGGCCATAATCAAAACAGTTGACAGTTTAGATTTCGATCATCATCCTAATTTCACACCCCACCGATCTCCATCAACGGGCACGGAAGAATCATCTGATGACCAAGCAGACTCTGTTCACCCCTTACACGCTAGGCAGTCTCATGCTGTCGAACCGCGTCGTTCTTGCACCGCTGACACGCAATCGCGCAGGCCAGGGCTTTGTCCCCAGCGAATACGCGGCCGCCTATTACAGCCAACGCGCCAGCGCCGGTCTGCTGATCAGTGAAGCGACGCAGATTTCCCGACAGGGCCAGGGTTATCAGGACACCCCCGGGATCTACACCCAGGCACAGATTGACGGTTGGCGCACAGTCACCGATGCGGTCCACGCCAAGGGCGGCAAAATCTTCCTGCAGCTGTGGCATGTCGGCCGCGTCTCACACGTTGACCTGCAAGAAAACGGCGCCGTACCGGTGGCTCCTTCTGCACTGCGTGCCGCGACCAAAGTGTTCGTCAACAACCGCTTTGAAGACGTCTCCGAACCCCGCGCCCTGGAAACCAGCGAACTGCCGGGGATCGTCTCCGATTTCCGCCAGGCTGCGGCCAACGCAGTCGCCGCCGGGTTCGATGGCGTGGAAATTCACGGTGCAAACGGCTATTTGCTGGATCAATTCCTCAAGGACAACGCCAATCTGCGCACCGACGCTTACGGCGGTTCGATTGAAAATCGTGCGCGTCTGTTGCTCGAAGTGACGGCGGCCGTCGTCAACGAGATCGGCGCGGATCGTACCGGTGTGCGCCTGTCTCCCGTGTCGCCGGCCAACGGCGTGGCCAGCAGCGATCCGCAGGCGCAATTCAATTACGTCGTCGAGCAACTCGACGCCCTCGGCGTGGTTTACCTGCACGTGGTCGAAGGCGCGACCGGCGGCCCGCGTGACGTAGCGCCCTTCAATTTCGACGCCCTGCGTCAGCGCTTCAAAAACACCTATATCGCCAACAACGGCTATGACCTGGACCTGGCGACTGCGCGGCTGGCCGAAGACCAGGCCGACCTGATCGCCTTCGGTCGCCCGTTCATTGCCAACCCGGATCTGGTGGAGCGCCTCAAACAGGGCGCGCCTCTGTCCGCCTTCAATCCCGCCACCCTGTATGGCGGCGGCGCAGCGGGCTACATCGACTACCCGACGCTGGCTGAGTCGAGCGTCAGCGCAAGCTGAGCGCGTTCTGTTTCTCACCTCCTGAAAGAGAGATACCCCATGAGCACTCGCCCTACTGTTCTCATCACTGGCGCCTCTACCGGCATTGGCGCCGTCTACGCCGACCGCTTCGCCCAACGCGGCCACGATCTGGTACTGGTCGCCCGCGACAAGGCTCGCCTGGACACACTGGCAGCGCGCCTGCGCAGCGAGCACGACGTCGCCGTCGATGTCATCCCGGCAGACCTGACCCAACTCGCCGATCTGACCACCGTTGAAAGCCGCCTGCGCGACGACGCCCGCATCGGGATCCTCGTCAATAACGCCGGCGCCGCGCTGTCCGGCCTCTTCGTCGACCAAAGCACCGACAGCGTCGCGCAACTGGTGGCCCTCAACACCACGGCGCTGGTACGGCTTGCCAGCGCCATCGCCCCACGCCTGGCCAAGGCCGGCGACGGCGCAATCATCAACATCGGTTCGGTGGTAGGCCTTGCGCCGGAGTTCGGCATGAGCGTCTACGGTGCGACCAAGGCCTTTGTGCTGTTCCTGTCCCAGGGCCTGAGCCTGGAGCTTTCGCCTCAGGGCGTCTACGTGCAGGCCGTGTTGCCCGCCGCCACCCGCACGGAGATCTGGGATCGCTCCGGCATAGACGTCAACACCTTGAGCGAAATCATGGAAGTGGGTGATCTGGTGGATGCCGCACTGGTCGGTTTTGATCGTCGTGAACCTGTGACCATCCCGCCGCTGCACGAAGCCGAGCGCTGGGATGACCTGCAGGGCGCACGTCAGGGCCTGCTGGGGCAAATCCGCCAGTCTGCGGTCGCCCAACGCTACCAGACGCCACAGTGATTTTTTGCTAGCGAGCATTCGCGCCGGATTCGATGCAGGCGCACGGCACTGCATCGCATCCTGCCGGCTTGCCGGAGTGACAATGAGTTCAATGCAGACAACTTCCCGCTCGGGTTCGCCGACGTCATTCATTGACGCGGCGAACCAGTCGATCACAGTCAACGGCATTCCCTTCGCCTACCGCGACACCGGGCCCGCAACCGGCGTGCCGCTTGTACTGTTCAACCATTGGGGCGCGGTGCTGGACAACTTCGACCCCGCGATCATCGATGGCCTGGCGCAAACCAGACGCGTCATCACCACCGACTATCGCGGCATCGGCAACTCGGGTGGGACCGCGCCACTGACGGTGGGTGAAATGGCCGACGATGCCATCCAACTGATCAGGGCGCTGGGGCTGAAAACCGTGGATGTGCTCGGTTTTTCCCTCGGAGGCTTCGTCGCTCAGGACATTGCCCTCAAGGCGCCTGATTTGGTACGCCGGTTGATTCTGACCGGTACTGGACCGGCGGGCGGCACCGGCATCGACAAGGTCGGCACAGTGTCATGGCCATTGATCCTCAAAGGCTTGCTGACCCTGCGTGATCCCAAGTTCTACCTTTTCTTCACCTCGTCGGCCAATGGGCGACGGTCTGCCTCGCAGTATTTAAGACGCCTCAAGGCACGCAAGAACAATCGCGACAAGGGCCCGACGCCACGCGCCTTCCTGCGGCAATTGAAAGCCATCACGGCGTGGGGCAGGCAACCGCGGCAAGCGCTCGGACGCTTGCGCACACCGACGCTGATCGTCAACGGCGACAACGACATCATGGTGCCCAGCGTTACCTCGTTTGAACTGGCCAGGCTTATCCCCGACGCACAGTTGGTGATTTATGAGGATGCCGGGCACGGCGGGATTTTCCAGCATCACGCGGACTTTGTGGCCAAGGCGCAGGCGTTTCTCGATGCTTGATCACGTCACGCAGCAACACCGCAACCCACCGACTACCCTCCGTACAACCAGCAAGAGCCGCACCACGATGAAAGCATTTCTGATTGATGGCTATGGCAAGAACCCCGGACGCATTGGCGAAGCCCCCGCCCCTGCAGTCGGTGCCCACGACGTCTTGATCGAGGTCCATGCGAGCAGTGTCAACGTGCTGGATTCGAAGATCAGCAAAGGCGAGTTCAAGCTGATCCTGCCCTACGCCTTGCCGTTGATATTGGGCAATGACCTGGCGGGTGTCGTGGTTGAAGTCGGCCCGCAGGTGACACGCTTCAAACCGGGAGACGAGGTATACGCTCGCCCGCCCGAAACGCGGATCGGGACATTCGCCCAATTGATCGCCGTGAACGAAAACGCGGTCGCCCTGAAACCCGCCAATACCGACATGGTACAAGCCGCGTCCTTGCCCCTTGTTGCACTGACTGCGTGGCAAGTACTGGTTGAAACCGCACGTCTGCAAAAGGGCCAGAAAGTGCTGATTCACGCAGGTTCCGGCGGCGTCGGCACCATTGCCATTCAGCTTGCCAGACACCTCGGTGCGTTTGTCGCCACAACCACCAGTACCGCCAATGTCGAATGGGTCAAGGCGCTGGGGGCCGATCTGGTGATCGACTACACACAGCAGAACTTCGAAAACGTGCTGCATGACTACGACGTGGTGCTGAACAGCCTCGGCGCCGACGTGCTGGAGAAGTCACTCAAGGTCCTGAAGCCCGGCGGCCAACTCATTTCCATCTCGGGCCCACCCACTGTGCAGTTCGCGCGGGAGCAAGGATTGTCCTGGCCATTGCAGCAAGTCATGCGCCTGCTGAGCCTTGGCATTCGTCGCAAAGCGCGCAAGCAGGATGTCAGCTACGCGTTCGTGTTCATGCGGGCCAATGGCGCTCAACTGCAACACATCACCGCGCTCGTGGAGGACGGGATCATCAAACCAGTGGTTGATCGCTCCTTCCCCTTTGAATCAACGGCCGAGGCATTGAAGTACGTCGAGCAGGGACGCGCCAAGGGCAAGGTCGTTGTTTCGCTCAAATGACCCCGCCGCCAGCTCATGAATCGACCGTAGACACTGCACCGCTTTTACTGCTTGAGGGGCCATCAGCCGAGGTGATTTCGCCAGAGGTGCAGGAACAGCAAGCGCTTCAACCGGATGATGCGCGGGTTGAACCGCCCGTTATCGTTTGGCGCAGTTTGATGCTCGAGCCATAGGTTGAAACGAGTCGCATGTGATCTCGTCAGGCTATCGCGTTCGGCTCGACAAGATGAATTTGCGTGGCATTGCGTCCGGCCAGCCAGGCCAGCACCGATGCGGCGACCAGAACAGCGGCGCTAAGCTCGAAGGTGGCTTTGTAGCCGCTCAGATCAAACGCCAGGCCGCCAATGATTGCGCCGCCGGCGATTGCCAGTTGGACAATCGCGACGAGCAAGCCGCCTCCCGCTTCCGCATCATCCGGAAGCGTCTGCGCCAGCCAAGTCCACCAGCCAACCGGCGCGGCTGTGGCGACCAGCCCCCAAAGTCCGAGCAACACGGCGGTCAGCACCGGCGATTTGCCGAAGCTGATCAACGCCAGCGCGATCACCGCCATGATCAGCGGAATGGCGGTCAGCGTGCGATAGAGGCCACGGCCCATAAACCGTTCGATCAGAAAGGTGCCGATAAAGCCTGCCAGTCCCAACCCCAGCAGCATGAGCGACAAGGTTGAGACACTGACGCCAGTCACACCCTCAAGAAATGGCCGCAGGTAAGTGAACAGCATGAACTGGCCCATGAAAAAGACGCTGACGGCGACCATGCCCAAAGCCACTGGCATTTGCCTCATCAACCGCAGAACGTTGCCGCTACCGGCCTGGCGCTCGGCCTTGAAAGACGGAAGGCTGATCAGCAGCCACACGGCGGCAAGCACTGCAACCGGAACCACACAAAAAAATGCGCCGCGCCAGCCGATCAACGAGCCAAGGAAGCTGCCCGCCGGTGCGGCGATGACCGTGGCCAAAGCGTTGCCGCCATTGACGATGGCCAGCGCACGGGAAACCTGTTCAGGCTTCACCAGGCGCATGGCAGTCGCCGCCGACAGCGACCAGAAACCACCAATCGCAATCCCGATCAACGCACGTCCGAACATGAACGACGGGTAGCCCGGGGCGAGTGCGACGACCGTTCCGGAGACGATCATCAACAAGGTCAGGCCCAGCAGAAGCTTCTTGCGTTCGACGCGAGCGGCAACCGAGGCGATCAACAAACTGGTGATCAAGGCAAAGGCACCGGACACGGAAATCCCCTGCCCGGCCTGGCCTTCGGTGATGTGCAGGTCCGCCGCAATCGGCGTCAGCAGGCTGACGGGCATGAACTCGGAAGCGACCAGAGCGAATGCCGCCAGCGACATGGCCAGCACGGCGCTCCAGCCGCCTGTTCTTTTGGAAGGATCTGTAGAAGGAAACGTCATGGGAACTACCTGTGGTGCGAAAAACGTGTGGGGTGTGATACGCAGGGGCAAGCGGTTTGTCGCCCGTCCGGGCACTACACCTGAAACAGATAGACACATTCTCCCGGTCAGTCCGGTGCTTCCCTAGCGCATTCCTCTTGAATGCTTGCCTGATCCTCTGGCGATGCAGGGTGATGGATAGGAAACGTCTCGCGCGCGCATTAGAGTTCGGTCAACAGGAGTGACCCGACATGATCCCTAACCCTCTGCCCCAGGAATCGCCTTTGGCCGTGCACATCGACCCGCACGTGCGCGCACCGGGCGACTTCGCCACGTCGATACCCGGTCTGTCGCTGTTTCGTCGCGACCAGCCGGCGCCACCCGTTGTGTGCATGATCGAACCCAGCCTGATTCTTGTGGGTCGCGGCGAAAAACGCTTGTGGGTCGGCGGTGAGGGTTACAGCTATGACCCGTCGCGGTTTCTGGTCACTTCACTGGATCTGCCCGCCAACTCCGAAGTGATGCTCGCCAGTCCTGAACAGCCCTGTGTCGGCCTCGTACTGAAACTGGATGTCAGCATGCTTGCCGAGGTCATTACCAAGAGCGGCTTGCCTGCGAAACGCCAGCCATCAACGGGTACGGGTGCCGCGATTGGCAGCCTGTCGTCAGCGCTGGAAGACGCGCTCGATCGCCTGCTGGCCCTGCTCGATGAACCCGAGGCGATCCCGGTTCTGGCGCCGCTGATTCTGCGGGAAATCCACTACCGATTGCTGCACACCGACCAAGGCCCACGGCTGCGGCAGATCACGGCCGTCGACGGTCAGGGTTATCGCATCGCCAAGGCCATCGACTGGCTCAAGGTCAACTACACCGATGCCCTGCGCATCGATGATCTGGCCGCGCGGGTGCAGATGAGCGCGCCGACCTTTCACCATCATTTCCGCCAGCTCACCGGCATGAGTCCGTTGCAGTACCAGAAATGGCTGCGGCTCAACGAAGCCCGGCGGCTGATGCTGGTCGAGCGCCTGGACGTTTCGCGCGCGGCGTTTGCAGTCGGCTATGAAAGTCCTTCGCAGTTCAGCCGCGAATATGGCCGGCTGTTCGGCACCGCGCCGAGTCGTGACATGGCCCTTTTGCGCGGGCAGCCCTTCGAGGCAGCAGCGCTCGGCACAGTCGCGAATTGAACGAAAACCGGTGATGCGCCCCGCCGCGTGTCACTGCTTATAACAATGCACGTCAACCGATGATCAGCGGGTGAATCATGGAACTACGAATCAACCAGAAGACCTATCAGGTCGATGCCGACGCCGATACGCCCTTGCTGTGGGTGATCCGCGATGATCTGGGCATGACCGGCACCAAGTACGGCTGCGGACTGGCGCAATGCGGCGCCTGCTCGGTGCTGGTGGACGGCAACGTCGTGCGCTCCTGCGTCACGCCGGTGGCGGGTGTGGTTGGCCGCGAGGTCACCACCATTGAAGCCATCGAAACCGATGACGTGGGCAAACGAGTCGTCTCGACCTGGGTCGATCTGCAGGTCGCCCAGTGCGGCTACTGCCAGTCCGGGCAGGTGATGGCTGCCACCGCGCTGCTCAAGCAGAACCCCAAACCGAGTGATGCGCAGATCGAGGCGGCGATGGTCAATCTGTGTCGCTGCGGTACCTACAACGCCATTCATGCCGCCGTGCATGAGCTTGCCGGCAAGGGGGACGCGTGATGACCGTTCGTATCGACCCTTCACAACACGCTTCAGTACTGGATCTGCATGAACCGATCAATGTGTCGCGCAGACGCTTTCTGACCGGTACCGCCGTCGGCGCATTGGTGCTCGGCTTCGGTCTGCCGCTCGGTGCGACACGGGTACAAGCGGCAGCGGCAGCGACGGCCGAGCGTGGCACCCAAGTCCCGGCGTTTCTCGAAATCCGCCCGGACAACCGCGTGCGCCTGCTCTGCCCGTTCATGGAAGGCGGCCAAGGCACGTTCACCGCCATGGCGCAGATCGTCGGCGAAGAACTGGATGCCGACCCGGCGACCTTTCTGGTCGAAGCCGCGCCGCCCGGCGAAGCTTATGTGGTGATGGAAAACGGCATGCGCATCACCGGCGGCAGTATGTCGGTGCGCATGAGTTACCCGGTCATGCGCCGCCTCGGCGCCCTCGCTCGCGCCATGCTGTTGCAGGCCGGCGCGCAGCAACTGGGCGTGCCGGTGAGCGAGTTGAGCACTGAGCCTGGCAAAGTCGTGCATGCCAAGTCCGGGCGCTCGTTGGCCTACGGTGAACTGGCCGAGCGTGCGATGGATCTGCCGGTTCCCGATCCAGCCTCGGTGAAGCTGCGTGATCCGAGCCAGTTCCGCTGGATCGGCAAACCGGTGAAGCGTCTCGACGCTTACGACAAATCCACCGGCAAGGCGCTGTACAGCATCGATTTGAAAGTCGACGACATGCTGCATGCCGCCGTTCAACATGCCCCGCGCCTGGGGATGACCGTAGGGAATCTGCGCAACGAAGAGCAGGTCAAGGCTATGAAAGGCGTGCATTCCGTGCATCGTCTGCCGGGCGCCGTGGCGGTGGTCGCCGAGCGCTGGTGGCACGCCAAACGTGCTGTCGAGGCGATCCAGGTTGACTGGCAAGAGCCGACGGCCGACAGCCAAGTGCGGCCGATGCCCGCCGACTTTTCCAGCGATGCCTGGTTCAAGCGCCTCGCTGAAGATAAAAGCCCCGCCAAAGATGATGAACACGAAGGCGATGTGGCTTCGATTCTCAAGGAGACCAAGACCCGGATTGACGCCACTTACCACAACCAATACCTGAACCACGGACAGCTGGAGCCGCCTTCAGCACTGGCCCGGTTCAATCCGGACGGCTCGCTCGAAGTCTGGCTACCGAACCAGGCGCCGGACATGTTCCGCGCCGACATCGCCAAGCGCACCGGGCTCGATCCGTCACGCATCACCTTGCATTCGCCGCTGCTGGGCGGGTTCTTCGGTCGGCATTTCCTCTACGATTCGGCCAGTCCCTACCCTCAGGCCATCGCGCTGGCCAAAGCGGTTGGGCGCCCGGTCAAACTGATCTGGAGTCGCGAAGAAGAGTTCCTGCGTGATGTGCTTCGCCCGGTTGCCGCAGTGAATTTCCGGGCCGCACTGGACAACGACGGCTGGCCGCTGGCAATCGAAGCGATCAGTGCCACCGAAGGGCCTACCGAAGGGATCGCTGGCAAACAGGGTGAAAAGCTCGATCCGACGGCCCTTGAAGGGTTGTCCGGCAAATCCTACGCGATCCCCAACAAACGCATCGCACAGATCTACGTCAAAGGCCCGGCGATGCTCGGCTACTGGCGCTCGGTGGGTAATTCGCTCAACGACTTCTTCTATGAATCGTTCCTCGATGAACTGGCCGACAAGGGTGGCAAAGATCCGTTCGACCTGCGCCTGCATTTGCTGCGCGGCAACCAACGGCTGACCACACTGCTGCAAGCCGTGGGTGAACTATCAGGTGGCTGGAAACGCGGCCCGTTTACTGCCGAGGACGGCAGCCGACGTGCGCGTGGGGTGGCCATGGCTTCGCCGTTCGGTACCGAGACGGCGGTGATCGCCGAGGTGTCCATCGAGAACGGCCAGGTCAAGGTGCATGACATATGGCAAGCGATTGATCCGGGCAGCATCGTCAATCCAGCGATTGTCGAGGCTCAGGTCAATGGCGCCGTAGCGTTGGGACTTTCGCAGACGTTGGTGGAAGAAGCCGTGTGGATCGATGGCAAGCCTCGGGCGCGCAACTACGACTTGTATCCGATCCTGCCGCCCGCGCGGATGGCACGGGTGCATGTGCGGGTGGTCGAGAGCGGGGAAAAAATGGGTGGCATTGGTGAACCGCCGTTGCCTGCGGTCGCGCCCGCTGTCGCTAACGCGGTGGCGACGCTGACCGGTCAGCGGGTGCGCAGCCTGCCCTTGAGCCGACACACTTTCACCTGATCAGCGCCGGAGCGTTTATGAACAACAGCCGATTCGCAAGAACCGCTGGCTGGCTGGCCGTGCCGTGTCTGGTCGCGGCAGGCCTGCTGGCCTGGTATGTCACCCGTGAGCCTGTCTCGCGTCTGGAAAACCATCAGATCGCCGTGGCCGACATCGATCCGGCGCTGGTGGCCCGTGGCGAATACGTCGCCAGGCTCAGCGATTGCGTGGCCTGCCACAGCGTGCCGGGCGGCGCGCCGTTCGCCGGAGGGCTGGAAATGGCCACGCCGCTGGGCTCAATCCATGCGACCAACATCACCCCGGACACAGAAACCGGCATCGGTCACTACAGCCTGGCGGACTTCGACCGTGCCGTGCGCCACGGGGTGGCGCCCGACAGTCGCCGTCTGTACCCGGCGATGCCCTACCCGTCCTACGCCAAGCTCAGTGATGACGATGTTCGAGCGCTGTATGCGTTCTTCATGAAAGGCGTGGCGCCGGTCAAACAGGCGAACATCCCCAGTGCGATCCCGTTTCCGCTGAACCTGCGCTGGCCGATTGCACTGTGGAACGGTGTGTTTGTCGACGCGGAGCCCTACGTAGCCAAACCGTCGCAGGATGAACGATGGAACCGCGGCGCCTATCTCGTTCAGGGCGCCGGGCACTGCGGCAGTTGCCATACACCGCGCGGCCTGGCGTTCAACGAGAAGGCACTGGATGAGTCTGGCAAGCCATACCTGGCCGGCGCCCTGCTCGATGGCTGGTACGCGCCGAGCCTGCGCGATGACCACAACACCGGCCTGGGCCGCTGGAGCGAGCCGGAAATCGTGCAGTTCCTCAAGACCGGTCGCAACCAGCACGCGGTGGTCTACGGCTCGATGACCGAGGCGTTCAACAACTCCACGCAGTTCATGAGCGACGACGATCTGACCGCCATTGCCCACTACCTGAAGTCGCTTCCGGGAGATCGCGAACGGGATGGCGCGCCTTGGCAGTATCAAGCGGTTTCGGCAGCGCAACGTCTGGAATCGCCCGGTGCACAGACCTACGTGACGCGCTGTGCGTCGTGCCACGGCCTGGACGGCAAGGGTCAATCGCAATGGATGCCGCCGCTGGCCGGCGCGACTTCTGCACTGGCCAGGGAAAGTGCCTCGGCAATCAACATCACCCTCAATGGTTCGCAACGAGTGGTGGCGGCCGGCGTGCCGGATGCCTATCGCATGCCGGCCTTCCGTGAGCAGCTGTCGGATCAGCAGATCGCCGAAGTGCTGACGTTCATGCGCAGCACTTGGGGCAACCAGGGGATTGCCGTTGATGCGCAGACGGTGGGCAAACTGCGTGAACACACCGATCCGGCCAGCAGCAGTCCGATCATCCTGCAGATGCGCTAGAGGAGAGATTGATAAAGCATCGACTTGCTGGTCCCGCGCACGGCGCGGGACTGGCTAGCCTCCCGACTGCTCAGTGTGGGCTGGCGGTCGGACGAACCACAATCTCACTCACGTCCACATCGTCAGGCTGCTCGATGGCATAGGCGAGCGCCCGCGCAATAGCGTCTGCATTAAGCGCCACGCGCCGGAAGGCTTTCATTTCCTCGCGTGCCACCTCATCGGAAATCGTATCGGCCAGTTCGGACTCGACGACGCCCGGGCACACCACGGTCACCCGGATCTTGTCCGTTTCCTGGCGCAGACCATCCGAGATAGCCCGGACCGCGAATTTGGTCGCGCAGTACACCGCGGCTGTCGGAGAAACCGCGAGTCCACCAATGGACGAGATATTGATGACCTGACCGAAACCATGCGCCTGCATGTCGGGCAAGACGGCGGCAATACCGTGCAGCACACCGCGAACGTTGACATCGAGCATCTGGTTCCATTCATCGACCTTCAACGAAGCCAGCGGAGACAAAGGCATCACCCCCGCGTTGTTGATGATCACATCGACCTTGCCATGTTGAGTCTTGGCGAATGCCACGAAGGCGTGCATCGATTGCAGGTCCGTAACGTCCAGTGCGCAGGCACTTGCGGAGCCCCCTTCGGCCTGGATCTCGCTGACCAGTCTGTCCAGACGCTCGGTCCGGCGGGCGCCGAGAACCACATGCGCGCCTTTGGCAGCAATCAACCTGGCCGCTGCCTCGCCAATACCACTGCTTGCACCGGTAATCAGGACGACTTTGTTTTGAATGTTCGACATATCCGTAGCTCCTGCTGTCTGCATTGAAGTTCAGCACCGACCGCTGAAGACGCGGTCGTTGCTGCGGGGTACGTCGAAAAGATTAAGGGCACGGGCCTCGTCGGCGCGTGCCGAAACCTGCGCCACTTTTGCCTATTCGTGTCTGTGTGCATCGCCCGCAAATTTGTAATGAGGCTGCGCTCACGCCCCACGGAACTCGCTGGGCGTTACGCCCACTTCGCGACGAAAGACCTGCGAGAAATGACTTGGGCTTGAGTAGCCGACCTCCAGCCCGATGTCGATAACGCCAAGACGGGTCTCCAGCAACAGGTGCCGCGCGCGAGCCATGCGCAAGCGAATGAAGTACTGCGACGGCGAAAGCCCCGTCGCCCGCTTGAACAGGCGGCTGAAGTGGTACTCGCTCAGCTCGGCAAGGCTGGCCAGTCTGGACAGGCTGAATTCATCGCTCAGATGTGCGCTCATGGCGTCGGTGACTTTGCGCAGTTTGTAGGCTTGCAAGGCATTGACCCGACGCCCTGGCTGGCTTTCTGCGAGATAACTGCGCACCAGATGCACGGCCAGCGCCTGCGCCAGCGAGCGGGCGAAAAGCGCGCTGGGCGAGCGCTCCAGAAGCAGCTCGGTGCGCAATTGCTCCATGACAAACGCGACGCGCTCGTCCCGTGACCCTGAAACATCGCGCAAACGCACAGACCCGGCGTGCTGACCCGACAGCTCTCGAGACGCTTGCTCGATCAGCGGCAGCCCGAGATAAAGATGCATGACTTCGAAGGTATCGCCTCCGTGCGTCTGCCAACGCATTTCATACGGCTCATCGGAGCTGGTAAGGAAAAAATCGCCGGCACTGACTTGCGCAGCTTCCCACTCGCCACCCAATGCGCGCTCCTCCACCCTCGCCGCCCCGGCCAGAACCAGAACGAGCAACGGCTCCACCACCGCAGGCACGAGAATGGGTTCGGTAACGCTGCGATGGGTGAACAGCTGAATCACAACATCCGTGATTTCCGGGCGCGAAGGTAACGCCTGGGGTTCGCCAGGCAGGAACTCACCCATCGACTCGCCGGTGATGCGCAAGTCTCGAGAAGATGTCGACATCGGTTCCTGGGAGGTGCGCCCGGTATTTGCCATGAACTCGTCCTTTTCAGATTCGGCTGTGCCAAGACAGACAGGTCTCGGATGCTTGCCCGCACGCCGTGTCACGGTGACCGGCTCGATGATATCGGGGTTTTTCCGCGGGTTGAATCGCGCACCGAACCTCCCTCACTGACATTCAGCGCAAAACCCCGACAGCGTGGGCAATCTCACGAAAGCCGACCTCACTGCGCTGCGAGACAGTAGGCCCGTCGCCGATGACAGCGCCTCGCCGGCGCCAACACGGCTTATCCCTACTCGATCAAAAACGCTGGAGAACATCATGACTGACTTCAAGAACAGCACCCCAAACGAAGTGGCCGGTAAAGTCGCGCTGGTCACTGGCGCGGCCAGTGGCATCGGCAAGGCCATCGCACTGCTGCTGCACGCCCGCGGTGCCCAGGTCATTGCTGAAGATGTAAACCCTGAGGTGGAAGCACTGGCCCGCCCTGGCCTGGTCCCCCTGGTGGCCGACATCACTCAGGACGGCGCAGCCGAACGCGCGGTCGCCCTGGCCGTCGAGCAATTCGGTCGGCTGGACATTCTGGTCAACAACGCCGGCATCATCATCAACAAACTGGTCATCGACATGACCCGCGAAGACTGGGAACGCATTCAGGCGGTCAACGCCACGGCGGCCTTTTTGCATAGCCGGGAGGCGGTCAAAGCGATGATGCCCAACAAGTCCGGATCGATCGTCAACATCGCGTCCTACGCTTCCTATTTCGCCTTCCCCACCATTGCCGCCTACACCGCTTCCAAAGGCGCGCTGGCCCAACTGACGCGCACCCTGGCGCTTGAGGTCATTGGCCACGGCATCCGCGTCAATGCTGTCGGTGTCGGCGATGTGGTGACCAACATCCTCAACAATGTGGTCGACGACGGCCCTGCCTTTCTCGCCCAACATGGCGAAGCGGCACCGATCGGCCGCGCCGCCCAACCGGAAGAAATCGCCGAAGTGGTCGCCTTCATCGCCTCGGATCGGGCCAGTTTCATGGTCGGTTCGGTGGTCATGGCCGACGGCGGCATGACGGTCACGGCCGGCTGAGCCGCAGCACAAATGCGCCGCAGGACACGCCCGACCAACCCGAGAGGATCAGGCAAATCTGCGGCAGTTTCGTCCTAACACCGCTGCGCTCGGCTACGTAATCTGAAAGCACGCAACGGATGCACACACAGGCCACGGCAGGCCGCTCAGATGAACAACGTCAATGAGGACTGAACAATGAAAAACGCAAAACGGCTTTCCCTTTCACTGGTGATCGGCGCGATGGTGGCCTGTGCGATCAACCTTTCCTCGACCAGCCTGTACCTGGCCGCTGACTGGTCGGTGATTACATCCAGTACAGGGACGACACCGGCTTCACCGCTGATGGCCACTTTCATGACGACGTGCTGTATCACGCCGGAATGATCCTCCATCGACAATGAGTACTTTGATGATGTCGGGTGAATATCGTCTGCCCGCGCAGTTCCGGGCAGACGCTGATGAACACTTGTGAGAGCCTTGAAATGGAACAAAGCGATGCTTTCATCCTGCAGAACACGGCCATCTACCGTGACGAACTGGTTCGCCTGCTGACTCAACGCTTTACCACACCCGGGATCTATGAGACCGCCATAGCTCCCGTGCATGTGATTCGTTTCGATGCACCTTCGGAGCTGATCCATACCGTGCACAAACCGGCACTTTGCCTGATCGTGCAAGGACAAAAGGAAATCAGCCTGGGTGACGATCATTACCTCTACGATCCGCTCAGTTACCTGGTGGTCTCGGTGACACTCCCGGTTGCCGGCCGCGTGCTGAAGGCCAGTCCGCAAGCGCCTTACCTGTGTATCCGGTTCGATTTCGAGGCCACGGAAATTGCCCAGGTCATCGCCGACGCGCCGCCGGCGGGCGTACCGGACGAGCCGGAACTGGGCCTTTTCCTTGAAAGGGTCGATGTGCCCCTGCTGGAAACCATGCTTCGACTGGTCCGACTGCTGGACACCCCGAAAGACATCGGCATGCTGGCACCTCTGGCCTTGCGGGAGCTGTATTACCGCCTGCTACGCGGCATGCACGGCCGTCGTCTGTATGAGCTTGCCCTCGGCGACTCGCAAACACGTCGGGTTACGCGGGCAATCGATTGGTTGAACAACCACTACACCCAACCCTTGCGCATCGAAGAACTCGCCCGGGTCGCCAATTTGGGCAACTCCACATTGCATCATCGCTTCAAGGCAGTGACCGCCATGAGTCCGCTGCAATATCAGAAACAACTGCGCCTGCAGGAAGCCCGCCGGCTGTTGCTCGGCGAAGGGCTGGATGTGGCGAGCGCCTGTTATCGAGTGGGCTACGAAAGCCCGTCGCAATTCAGCCGGGAATATAGTCGCCAGTTTGGCTGCCCACCGTCCAAAGATGCCAGCCGTACGCGTCGCACGGGGTAAACCCCGCACGCTGACGCAGACGCGGGGAACGTTATCCGCCAGGATCGAGAAAGAGGCAGGCAGACCCAAGCCTGCCCCATTACGCAATGCACAGCGATGGCTTTAAGCGGTCAATGCGTATCGCCTGACGTGATAAGCGACAGGAACCAGTGGCCTGGCTCAGGCTACAGAGCGATACAAAAACGCCGCCGCACGACACATCCCGGGTACATGCCAATGCAAAAGTGTGGGCCATCGGAACCTTCGCTGTCCGACTTAACCCATCACTCAGGCAGGTATTTCCATGATCAATCAAATCGACACCGTGCTGTACACCGGCAAGACCCGCACCACCGGCGGGCGCGATGGCGCATCGCGCAGTTCGGACGGCAACCTGGACATCAAACTTTCGCCACCCGGTTCGAATGGCAGCGGCACCAATCCGGAACAGCTGTTGGCAGCCGGCTGGTCGGCCTGCTTCATCGGCGCCATGGGCAAGGCAGCTGCGGCACAGAAGATCAGGCTTCCAGCGGATGTGGCGGTCGAAACCGAAATCGATCTGGGCAAGACCGGTGATGCGTTCTTCCTTCAGGCACGCTTGAGTGTCAGCCTGCCGGGGCTGGAGCCTTCGGTTGCCCAGGCGCTGGTCGACGCGGCGCATCAGACCTGTCCTTACTCAAAAGCCACTCGCGGCAACATCGACGTCACCCTGCGGCTGATCTGAATCAACCCTGTTTGATCCTGCAAACCGCCCGATGAACGGCTTAGGGCGGTTTTTTTTTACAGGGTTGAGCGATGCCGTTCCTCCGGTTCAAACAACCAGAGGTGCGAACGGTCATTGAACGATTTACGCGAACGGTGTCTCGTGCTCGCTTTCGTGAACGTAAATCCACGAAATACCCGACGGTGAATCCGGGTCGAGACGCATCAGCGCCGAGTCGACTTTCTTCTTGGTGATCCCGTTCTTGACCCGGTCGAAAACCGTGAGGAAGAAGTCACCGGGAAGCGGCGTGATCGAGAGATTGATGATGTGCGACTCGGGACTTCCGGCACGTTTGCCGTGCAGCCCCCAAAGGCGTTCCCAGTAGTTCTCGCGGTCCATGATCTGACCGTCCGTGAGTACCACCCGGAAATCGTTCGCCAGGGCATCATACAAAGGCTTTATCGCGTCTTCCGACTGGGAAGCCACACCGCGCGACCACGGGAAAAAGAGGTTGTACCATCGGTACACCTCGGCTTTGACGAGTGCGGTTTTATCGGTTGTTTCGGTGACTCGGCTGATTGCCATCTGCGTTCTCCTTAACGAGCTCAAAGGCGCGGGTTCTCCGTTACGCACCGCCTGGGCGTTGCTCCGCGCCTCATTCAAGATCCATCCTGAAATCAACGTCACGGGGTCAGTTCGAATTCGCTTCAATGACTTCAGAATTTCTCCTGTCATTTGACTGACCCGGTCACAAAAGTAGACGCCGACCTGTTGGTTTGCGTTGGAAACTGACAAGCGGCTTTTCGGCTGTCTGAGCGCCAAGGGCCGTGCTTGAGCGGTTACCTTAACGACACAGACCCAGCTCCCTCTCCCGTTGCGCGATTTCACATTTCTTTCACGAATCGCTTTGTCGCTGTAAAAAACCCTGACACAATTATTGGAAATGATTCTCAACAGCTCTTTGTTTGCTATTTAAAAATCAGGAAGCCTCCATGTCGCGCCCCACCTCGCCACATCGTTTCAACCCGTCACGCAACCTCCTGTCCATGGCCATCTGCATGGCCGTCATGACCCCGGCGCTGGCCGATGAAACCCGCGAGGTGCAGGACACTGCCCCGCCCGCCACCCTCGAACTCGGCGCGACTGCAATCACATCCACCCAACTGGGCAGCATCACCGAAGGCTCCGATTCCTACACCACCGGCACCATGGCCACCGCCACCAAGCTGCCTTTGACCCTGCGCGAAACGCCGCAAGCCGTCACCGTCATCACCCGCCAGCGCATGGACGATCAGGCGATGACCAGCATCAATGACGTGGTCAACGCCACGCCGGGGCTGTTCCTCGACTACTCCAACGGCCCCGGCCGACAGTCCTACAAGGCCCGCGGTTTCGACATCGATAACCTGATGTACGACGGCATTCCGAGCGGCTACAACGGCGTGAACGTCGGATCCCAGCCGAATCTGGCAATGTTCGATCGGGTTGAAGTTGTTCGGGGCGCGACCGGTCTGGTCACCGGTGCCGGCAACCCTTCGGCGGCGATCAATCTGGTGCGCAAACGGCCATTGGCCGAGCAGCGCGTCACCCTGACCGGCGCCGCCGGGACCTGGGACAACTATCGCGGCGAGCTCGATGCTTCCAGCCCGCTCAACGACAGCGGCACCCTGCGCGGCCGGGTCGTCACGTCCTACCGCGACACCAATAGCTTCATCGATGACGTGGACGAGCAACACAACCTGTTCTACGCCGTCACCGAAGCCGACCTGAACGATGACACCACGCTGACGTTGGGTTTCTCGCACCAGAAAGACAGGACAAACTACTTCTGGGGCTCGTCGATGATCGGCCTCGACGGCCATCACCTCGACCTCCCGCGCTCGTACAACCCCGGCACTTCCTGGGAAGACAAGGATCAGGAAATCAACACGGTCTTCGCCGAGATCCGTCAGCAACTGGCCAACGACTGGAAGCTGCAGGTCAACGCCAACTATTCCGAACAGAACGCGCTGTTCTCCGGCTCGTACCAGTCGCGCTGGGTCAACGACACCCTGGCCCGTACGGTTTACCAATCCAAGGCCGATGAAAACCAGGCCGGTCTCGACGCGTTCTTCAGCGGCCCGTTCGAAGCCTTCGGGCGTAGCCATGAACTGGTGGTCGGTGCCAGCAAACGCATCTACGACCTGAACACCCACAACTACTCGCCGTACGACACCAACTGGCCGATCAACGCCGGCAAGCCGGACTTCGTCCACACCAACAACACACGTGAAGTCACCACTCAGGACGGCGTATACCTGACCACCCGCCTGAGCCTGGCCGACCCGTTGAAGCTGATCCTCGGTGGACGTCTGGACTGGTACGACTACGACAACCGCGATGGCGACGGCGATTACAAAGTCACCCGCAACGTCACCCGCTATGCCGGCCTGATCTACGAGCTGGACGACCATCATTCGGTGTACGCCAGCTACAGCGACATCTTCACCCCGCAGAGCAACAAGGGCACCTCCGGCAGTCCGGTCAAGCCGATCGTGGGCAAGAACTACGAGGTCGGCATCAAGGGCGAATACCTGGGTGGCGCGCTGAATGCCAGCCTCGCCGTGTTCCGTGTCGATCAGGAAAACCGCGCGGTGCAGGTGTTCGTACCAAACTGCCCGCAGGCTTCCTGCTATGAAGCCTCCGGCGAGATCCGCAGCCAGGGTATCGACTTCGAACTGCAAGGCGCGCTCACCGACAACTGGCAGATCGGCGGCGGCTACACCTACGCCCGTACGCACACCATCAAGGACGAGGCGAACCCGCAGAACGTGAACAAGCAGTTCGACACCGACACACCGGAACACCTGTTCAAGCTCACCACCCGCTACAACTTCCAGGGCCCGCTGGAAAAACTGCGCGTGGGCGGCAACATCTCCTGGCAGAGCCGCATGTACAACGACATCGAACTGCTCGACGGCGGCAACTACCGCCTCAAACAAGGCGCGTACGCCGTGACCGACCTGATGGCCGGCTACCGGGTGAATGAGAACCTCGACCTGCAGCTCAACGCCAACAACATCTTCGATCGCAAGTACTACTCCACCATCGCCAACTCCGTCAGCTACGGCGGCGACAGCTATGGTGCACCGCGCAACATGATGCTGACGGCCAAGTACACCTTCTGACTTGTCCAGGCGCAGGGACGCGCCACCCCGCCAACATGCCCTACATACCAAAGCGTTAATTTCAAAAACCCATGTCTGGTGGTCAGTCGTACCCCTTTGCCCAAAGATTGCCTTCGGTCAGGGCTGCAGCCTTGCGCCGCCTGTGCAACTTCTTTAACTCAATGGGTGTTCAAAATGACTGACGAGAAAAACGGAACCACCCGTCGTGGCTTGATCACGACGGGCGCCATGGCCGCAACCCTGGCAGTGGCATTGCCGGCGCTGGCGACGCAGCAGACACCGGCATCCGCGTCAGGGGGCAGCGCCGGCGCCGGCAACGGCAGCGGTTCGGGAATGTTCACCGTCAAGGATGGCACGCAGATTTTCTACAAGGACTGGGGCCACGGCCAGCCGATCGTTTTCCACCACGGCTGGCCCCTTTCGAGTGATGACTGGGACACGCAAATGCTGTTCTTCCTCAACAAGGGCTTTCGCGTCATCGCCCATGATCGACGTGGCCATGGTCGCTCCTCGCAAACGGCCATGGGCAACGCAATGGACACCTACGCCGCCGACGTTGCCGAGTTGATGGCGCACCTGAACATCAGCAACGCCGTGCACATCGGTCACTCCACCGGCGGCGGTGAAGTCGCACGCTACGTGGCGCGGCATGGTCGCGGCCGGGTGGCCAAGGCCGTGCTGATCGGCGCCGTGCCGCCCATCATGCTGCGCACCGCAAAAAATCCTGGCGGCCTGCCGATGGAGGTATTTGACGGGTTGCGCAAGGCACTCGCGCAGAATCGCAGCCAGTTTTATCGAGACTTCCCGAGTGGCCCGTTTTACGGCTTCAATCGCCCTGGCGCGACAGTGTCTGAGGCGATCGTCGAAAACTGGTGGCGTCAGGGCATGAACGGCGGGATCAAGGCGCAGTACGACTGCATCAGCGCGTTCTCCGAAACCGACTTCACCGATGACCTGAAAAACATCGATGTGCCGACCCTGGTGCTGCACGGTGAAGATGACCAGATCGTGCCGATCACCAATTCGGCTCACCTCTCAATCAAATTGCTCAAGCACGGTACGCTGAAAACCTACCCCGGCCAGCCCCATGGCATGTGCACCACAAATGGCGACACCATCAACGCGGACCTTCTGGCGTTTATCAATGCATGAGGTTCCAGGGCCGCGCCCTCACGACAAGCCACGTAGGGCCCCCTGAAAAGAAAAGCTCCGATCGAGTCGGAGCTTTTTTATTGGGCGAATCACACAGCCGTTGCAGTTATCTACCGGACCATCATCAACGTCTGATCGACGGGCAACGCCGGGCGCAGCTTGGGCACAACCTGCAACTCAATCGGCGTGCCAAAAAATGCCTGGCAACGCGAACGCAGCCAACGCTGGCCGGAATCGTTGTGCGCAGCGGCACGCCAGACCATGGAAAGCTCCCGCGATGGCAGCAACAGGGGGGCCGGCTCAGCCCTGATGCCATTCACCGAGGCCATGGCCCTGGCCACGTAATCCGGAACGATGACCAGCATATCGCTCTGCGCCAACAACCTTGGCAAGGCACTGAACTGCGGCACTGCCAGCACTACTTTGCGCCGACGTCCGAGCAGGTCCAGCGCGTGATCGGTGTCATCCCTGGCCTTGCCCATGGACGACACGATGGCATGCGGGCGCTCGCAGAACTCATCGAGCGCCAGCAGGCCCGGGCGGTTATCCGAGCGCAGGAGCATTGGCCGGATCGACCGTAGACTCTTGCGTCGAGCGTTGGCTGGCAGATCGAGCGTAGGGCTGATGCCCAGAGAAATCTCGCCATTGAACAGCCGCTGCGACATCTGCTGCTGATCGACGCGCAGCACCACCAAGGCAATATTCGGCGCCTCGCTACGAAGCTGGCGCAGCAGTCGCGGGAGCAACGCGTATTCGACATCGTCGGACAGGCCGACCTGAAAGGTCACCTCGCTGGTAGCTGGGTCGAAGGGCTGGCAACGGCTCAACGCCGCGACAACGCCATCCAGCGCCGGCGTCAGGTTGGCGAAAATTTCCTCGGCCCGCCTTGTCGGCTCCATCACCCTCCCCGCACGAACGAACAACGGATCGTCAAAAAGCACACGCAAACGCCCCAACGCGGCACTGATGGTCGGTTGACCGAGAAACAGCTTCTCGCCGACCCGGCTGACGTTGCGCTCATGCATCAGCGTCTCGAAGACCACCAGCAGATTGATGTCGACACGACGGAGTTCATTTCTGTTCATGAAGTTCACCACCCGGCACGCGGCCATTGAAATCGACGGAGAGCTGATAAAGGTTAAGGGCACGCCTGCCGGACGTCTGTGGTACTTGGGGACAGCGAGATCATGCGTTAGGTGAGTGTTTTGATACTTGTGTATGAACCGTTTGAAACCGATCGCTGCATCGGGCCGCGCAAAGACCGGTGCAATGGCCGTTTTTTCGGGTTTTTTGTCCTAGCTGACGGCGTGCTGCGCCACTACGATGCTTAACCGTTTATCTACTCACGCCCACACCTGCGCAACGTGTCTCACGGCGCTATCGCCAGCGGGACCGTGTCTCTGGTCGGGCATCAACCCGCACGAGCAAACACCGGCCGCCGGGCCGAGGGATTCGCACATTCTTGATGGGTCCTCACCGATACCACGACGAGCCCCACAACGTCACAACCTTTTGGGAAAAGAGCAATGAACAACAATCCCATCAGCAACAACCCCGGCGAGCCGGTGGTATTCATCGTCGACGACGATGCCGCGTTGCGCGAATCCCTCGGCAGCCTGTTGCGCTCCATTGGTCTGCGGGTGGAGCTATTCGGATCGGTCGCCGAGTTCATGACGTATCAACGTCCGGACACGCTGAGTTGCCTGGTACTCGACGTGCGCCTGCAAGGCAGCAGCGGGCTGGATTTCCAGAATGAACTGACCACCGCCGGAATCAATGTGCCGATCGTGTTCATCACCGGACACGGCGATATCGCCATGACCGTGCGCGCGATGAAAGCCGGCGCGGTGGACTTCCTGACCAAACCGTTTCGCGAGCAGGACCTGATCGATGCCGTCTGCGCCGCACACTCGCGGGACAAGCAGCGTCGCGAGTCAGGGCGGCATGCCGATGAGCTGCGCGCCCGTCATGGGACGTTGACACCCCGAGAGCAGACGGTCATGGCTCTGGCGGCCTCAGGCTTGATGAACAAGCAGATCGCCGGGGAAATCGGCCTCAGTGAAATCACTGTAAAGATCCACCGGGGCCAGGCCATGCGCAAGATGGGCGCGCGCTCATTTGCGGACCTGGTGCGCATGGCCGAAGTCATCGCGGCGCTGCCTTCACATCGGTGACCGAATGAAACGATACGGTATGGCTCAAGCCGCCGTGGCCGGCCGGCACAATCAACACTCAAGTTCCGAACAACTAACACTTGGGTATATCCGGTTCATACGCACTCATACTGCAAATGACCCAATGCAGCAGTGCCAGCGTAGAAGTCTTCGAATAAGATCTTTATTCAAATAATCATTACTCAATACAACGATTGGTGAATGACAGACAGTCGCCAACAACCGTCATGCCTGAAAAACAACTTCAGACTTTTTAACCTCTTCATTAATACGCCTTTCATAGCGTTTGCCTGCTTCATCGAAAGAACACGACCTGCCGTCCGATAGCAAAAATCTGGAAGAATAAATGTCTATCATCAAACGTCGCGCACAACTTCTTTGTTCAGACGCCTTCGCCTGGCTTGGCGCCATAGCGGTCGGCAGCATGATCTATATCACCAACGCGTACCTCGATCTGGACGTTGCGCCGACGTTGTTCTACATCACGCTGGTATTCATGTCAGCGAACATCTTCCCGGTACCGGTATTTCTTGCCGTAGCGTTGGGTTGCCTCACGCTGCTGACGGCCGACTTCCTGGTCGATGAAGGTTATCGCGATCACCGCAGCATCGCCGGATTCGTCAGGTGCCTGATCGCGCTGACGACCATTTCCCTGCTCGCGTTGCGCAGCAAACGCGCCACTGAAACGCTGCGGCGCAAGGAAGCGTTCTTTCTGGGCGCACAGAAACTTACCCACACCGGCAGTATCGGTTTCATCATCGATAAAAAAGTCAGCGTGTCATGGTCGCAAGAGTCGTCGCGTATTTTCGAGTATTCGCCGGACGTCCCCCCGACACTTGCGCTGGTCAAGTCACGCACTCATCCCGACGACCTGCCGGTTATCGATCAGGTGCTGGAGCAGTTTGCGCGCCGGCAGGAGCTGGTCGAAGTCGAGCATCGGCTGCTCATGCCGGATGGTCGGATCAAGCACGTGCAGATGATCGCCAGCCCGTTGCCCAGACATCGCGGGCGCACGCAATACGCCGGGGCGCTGATGGACGTCACCGCCAGCAAACAGTCGGAAGAGGCGTTGTTTCACTCGCAAGCCACCCTCGCCCACGTCACGCGCCTGACTTCCATGGGCGAACTGGCGGCCTCCATCGCCCACGAAATCAATCAGCCGCTGGCAGCGGTCATCACCAGCGGTGAGTCCTGCAAACGCTGGATCAACCGGCCAGAACCCAACCTGGAAGAAGCCCGCCGTTCGCTGGACCGGATCATTCAAAACTCGGTCAGGGTCTCCGATGTCATCGCCTGTATTCGGGCGTTGTCGCGACACAGCGAGGTGCAGCGCAATGTCGAAGTGTTCGACGACATCGTCAGTGACTCGCTGACGCTGATGCAACATGACATCAGCTTCCATGAGGTTCGCCCGCACGCCCGACTGGGCACTCATGGTGCGCGGATCAAAGGTGACCGGGTACAACTGCAGCAAGTCATCATCAATCTGATCATCAACGCCTGCCAGGCCATGGCCAATGTGCTTGACCGCGCCCGGACGCTGCGGATCACCACCTCGATCCTGCACAACGAGGCCGTGCTTGAAATCGCCGACTCCGGCGTTGGCATTGCCGAGGACATCCTGCCTTCGCTGTTCGATCCATTCTTCACCACCAAGCCCACCGGCCTGGGAATGGGCCTCTCGATTTGCCGTTCGATCATTGAATTCCACGGCGGCCGCATCTGGGTCAACAGCACCGAAGGCGTCGGCACGCAGTTTGTGTTTGCGATTCCATTGGCTGCGCTCGAACACGATCAATGACAACCATCCACCCCTGATGTCGCCCGGTGGCGATACGGAGACCCGCATTGTCTATCCAACGTACAAACCCCGGCGCAGAACCCGAAACCCCGGTACACGAACGAACCGTCGTTTTCGTGGCATACCCGCAAATGGGCCTGCTGGATCTGACCGGTGCGCAGACCGTTTTCTGGGCGGCGACGTGCGGACTGGCGCAACTCGGTTTGCCCGGTTATGCCTTGCACACCGCGAGCCTGCAAGGCGGGCCGGTGCGGACCGGCGAAGGCCTGGTGGTTCAAACCCGGCGGCTGGATGAGCTCAGCGACGAGCCGATCAATACGTTGATCGTTCCGGGCTCGGCGTCCATCAGCCAGGCGTTGCGAGACAACGCGCCGCTGGTCGATTGGTTGCGCGCCACGTCAGCCACGGCCAACCGTACGACGTCGGTGTGCAGCGGTGCTTTCTTCCTGGCTCAGGCCGGACTGCTCGATGGACTGCGCGTGGCGACACACTGGTTGATGGCTGACATGTTCGAGCGTCTGTTCCCCAGGGTCGAGCTGGATCGCGAGGCCATCTTCGTCCACCAGGCATCGGTGTGGACCTGCGCCGGCGTCAGCGCCGGGATCGATCTGGCGCTGGCACTGGTCGAAGCCGATCACGGTCGCGAGCTGGCCATGCAGGTCGCCCGGCGCATGGTGGTGTACTACCGACGCCCGGACAACCAGAAACAGTGGAGTCCGCTGCTGCAATCACAACATTCAATCGCGCACGAGCGCTAGCCGGAGACGGTGGTCATGAACGCACCGCACAAACTGTATTTGGTCAGTCACCCGCCCTGCTTCACCCGCTATGGCACGCACACATCGTTGTCCACCGCTGAGCGCGTGGAGATCATCGACGCATTGACGCAGACCCTGAGCGCGACGCTGAGCATTCTGGCGCGGCTCAAGCACAGCCAGCAGACACTGCACGCTGTCAGCTTTCTACCGGTGCAGACGCTGTTTCGCAGACTGTTGAACGCCAATACCCGTTACGCCGACTTTCTCGTCACCGGCATCACCGACCTGGGCGGCCATGCCCAGCGCGACGCGCTCTACCACCTCAATGAGGCTCCCGAACCTTTATGCTTTGCCGACTGCCTTAAAGGCATTGACCGCGCCCTGAGCCGACTGCGGGCCGCCGATGCCTTGTTCCGCGACTGTCGCGCCAGCGCAATTGCCAACAACGACTGCGCCAGCCGACAACTCTTTGAAGCCTGCACTCGACATAACAGTTACTTTCTTTCGTTAATCAACAACCATTTATTTGCTGAACATTGATTAACTTTCGCAACTAACAAAAAAACCAACCAAACATACCCACGTATACTATTCCACAATTTTTGAAAGCGTATCTTGCAAGTATGGCGGGCGCGACAGACACCCGCAAAGAACGCAAGGTTTCCCATGTTCCACTCAGCTATTGTTTCAGTTGTCGATGATGACGAACTTGTTCTGGTTTCAATGGACAGTTTGTTGCGGTCTTGCGGTTATACGGTCAAGACATTCAACAGCGCTTTTGCATTTCTTGAATCGAGCGCGCCAGAGCAGACCGGGTGCCTGATCTCGGACATTCAGATGCCCGGCATGTGCGGGGTCGAAATGTACGAGGCGCTGGCGGCCAGGAAGATCCATATTCCGACGATTTTCATCACTGGCAAACCGGGCCTGCCCCCCGAGTTCAGTGCGCGGGTGAAGACGCCGGAAGGTTATTTCTCCAAACCGTTCCATACCGGGGCCTTGCTGGCCTGCATCGAACAGGCGCTGATGCGCCGCCGTTGAGCGGCCCTGACGAACAACTGGATGCAGAGCCGCCGCTGCCCGACCGACAAACCTCAAAGCAAAAAAAGGCCCCGCAAGTTCATCACTTGCGGGGCCTGATTTTTTATCGAGCCCGGCCGAATGCAGTCGGGCCGCCGACAGCCGATCAGTAATCCCAGAACGCTGCAATCCAGCGGAACGCATCGCCATCGACCGCCACGCGGCCCACCGACGGGAACGGCAGGTGAGTGGCGACAAACCACTCGCCGCTCGCCGCCGCCTCACGCATCAGGCGCACGCGGACACGCACTGACTCTTCAGGATCATGCTCGAAACCGTTGTGCCATTCCGGATGCTCGAAGGCCACCGGAAACAAGGCGTCGCCGGCAAAGGTCAGGCGTTCGCCGCCCGAGTTGACGTAGACAATGCTGTGCCCCGGCGTATGCCCGCCGGTGAGTTTCACCACCACCCCCGGCGCCACTTCATATTCATCCTCGAAGGTGCGCACCTGGCGGCGGTAATCGTTGATGAACTGATTGGCCGTCGCGCGCAGAACGTCAGGCACCGGCGCCGGCATGACGGTCTGGGTGAAGTCCGGCGTCTCCCAGAACTCGACCTCTTTTGCCGAGACGTGAATGCGCACGTCCGCGCGTAACCGGCTCTTCACCTCGTCGACCAGAAGACCGCCGACATGGTCCATGTGCATGTGCGTGATCACAATGTCAGTCACGCTGGCCAGATCAATGCCCGCCGCTTCCAGGCGTTTCGGCAACTGGCCGGCCCGAGGGAAGCCGGGAAACTGCCCGCCCAGCCCGGCGTCGACCAGAATTATCTGCTCGCCGCTGCGCACCACCAGCACGTTGAGTGCCCAGTCAAACGCATCAGGCCCCAGGAACATGTCCTTGAACCAGGCGGCGCGAGCCTGCGGGTCGGCATTTGTGGACATGGTCGAGGTCGGCAGCGGCAGCACGCCGTCGCTGATCACCACCACGTCGATGTCGCCGACCTGCAGCGCGTAGCGCGATGGCACCAGCTCCTGCGCCGGAGCGAATGGCTGGCGGGTGACGGACGTCTGCCGGTCATCGGTTGCGTTGGTTTGATTGGAGTGATTCAGATACGTTGACATGGTCGCTTTCCTCTTGGCTGAGTCAAAATTTCCCGGACGAATGCCCTTGCTGGCGCAAGCGCTGAAGGGCGTGCCTTGAAATCGAGTGTGCATCGCGACCACGACGTCCAACACCATACGCGGGTATAGGGCTTGAACCACATCGACCGAGTAACGCCGCTTTTGAGGTGGCTGTGGCCCATACCAATGTATATTCGCGCTCCTGCCCGCAAACACCGAAACTACGGCGCACCGGATCGCCGAAAAGCGGGCGATCATCAGGTCCCTGAGCAGTCATGAACTCTATTTTTCACCAACCCGACCCTCTCACCTGCTTGCTCGCGCAACCGCGCACTCTGGTGTTCCTGGCGTATCCGCAGATGGGCTTGCTGGACCTGACCGGCGCACAAACCGTGTTCTGGGCCGCGTCCAAGGCCATGGCCGAACGCGGCTTGCCTGGCTACGCGTTGCACACCGCAAGCCTGGACGGCGGATTGATCGCCACCGCCGAAGGGCTGTCGGTCAACACCTTGGCCCTGCACACTTTTGACGAGACAACCATCGATACGCTGATCGTGCCCGGTGCGCCGAATATCCGTCAGGCCATGCTCGACAATGTTGCGTTGGTCGACTGGCTGCGCGCGGCATCGGCCAAGGCCAGACGCACCGCCTCGGTGTGCAGCGGCACCTTTCTGCTGGCCCAGGCCGGGCTGCTGGAAGGCTTGCGCGCAACCACCCACTGGGGCATGTGCGAGATGCTCAAGGGTGGTTTTCCGAGTGTCGATGTCGACCTTGATGCGATCTACATCCAGCAAGGCAACGTCTGGACTTCCGCCGGGGTTACCACCGGGATCGACATGGCGCTGGCGCTGGTCGAGGCCGATTGCGGCCGCGCCGTAGCGTTGAAGGTGGCGCGGGAGCTGGTGGTTTTTCTCAAACGCCCTGGCGGTCAGGCGCAGTTCAGCCAGTTGCTGCAAGCGCAGATCGACGACAGAGGCTGCTTCGAAGAATTGCACCTGTGGATCAGCGAAAACCTCGGCGACCCACAATTGAGCGTCGAATCGCTGGCCCGACAGGCGCAGATGAGCCCGCGCAATTTCGCGCGGGTCTACAAACGCAAGATCGGCCGCACGCCGGCCAAGGCACTCGAGCTGTTTCGCCTGGAAGCGGCGCGACGAATGCTCGAAGACTCTCAGCGCAACATCGACCAGATCGCGCAGTTGTGCGGGTTTGGCGACGAAGAGCGCATGCGCGACACCTTCTACCGTCACCTTTCGGTCTCGCCCCGGGAATACCGCAGCCGGTTCTCGCGCTGACGCCACACAGCGCAATGGCGCCGGGCTCGCAGACGCTCAAATACTGTCGCTATACACACGTATAAGTACGTGGCCGGACCGAGCGGCGTATCGTGCGGCAATGGCGGGCGTCCTCGACGGGCTACCCGAGATCAGCCCTGGTAAAGCAATGTCCCACACCGCTGTTGTATCGGTTGTCGATGATGATGAGTCCGTGCGCATGGCGCTGGACAGCCTGTTGCGCTCTCACGGCTACACCGTGCAGTTGTACCCGAACGCGGAGGCTTTTCTGGCGATGAAGGCGCCGCCCCGCCCCGGCTGCATCATCTCGGACATCCAGATGCCCGGTCTGTCCGGCATAGAGATGTATGATGAGCTGTGCGCCCGAGGCGTGCGCATCCCGATCATTTTCATCACGGGTTACCAGGGGCGTCCGCCACGGGTCAACGCCGCATTCCCCGAGCCCCTCGCCTATTTCCCTAAACCCTTCCCGTGCGGCGAACTCATCACCTGCATCGAAAGCGCATTCAATCGCGCCGTTTGACGGCCCTCTTCCCATACCTGTGTATACCCCACCCCATACCTAAGCATGTCGGCACTGACCCTATGTAGAAGTGTCTCGCCGCACCTTCCCGGATAGCATCTTCCCCAGCGAATCGAACCGGCTCTGCGGTTGTTCACAACCACCTGCTTCGTGCAGTGCGGCAGACGCTCACGCATGAACGGACAAACCGTTCAACGACCAGAATTTCCACAGGAGTCATCCGATGAAACAGCACATTTTAGTTATAGGCGCAGGGTTTGGTGGAGTCTGGAGCGCCCTGAGCGCCTCACGTCTGCTGGACCAGCATGATCGTAACGACGTGCAGATCACCGTCCTCGCGCCCCAGGCAGAACTGCGCATCCGCCCCCGTTTTTACGAGCCGGATGTCCACAACATGAAGGCGCCGCTGGGTGAACTATTCGATGCCGTGGGCGTGAAATTTGTCAAAGGCATCGCCGACAGCATCGACACCGCCGGCAAGCAAGTGACCTACAGCGATGCCTTCGGCACACAAGGCACGCTGAACTATGACCGACTGGTATTGGCAGCTGGCAGCCGCGTAATCCGGCCACCGCTCAAGGGCATGATCGAACACGCCTTCGATGTCGATCAGATCGAAGAAGCCGCGCGCCTCGAAGCCCATATCAAGTCGTTGAAGGACCAGCCGTCGAGTGCTGCGCGTAATACCGTGGTGGTCGCCGGTGGTGGTTTTACCGGAATCGAAACCGCCACCGAAATGCCGGCGCGCCTGCGTGCCGCACTGGGTGACGATGCGCCGATCAGGGTCATCGTGGTGGATCGTTCGCCGCAAATCGCCGCGACGCTGGGTGACGGGATTCGCCCCTCCATTGTGGAAGCGTCCCGAGAGCTGGGCATTGAATGGGTAGTCGACGCCTCGGTCGCCTCGGTGGATGCCGGCGGCGTGACGTTGGCTGACGGCAAACGTATCGAGTCCAACACCGTCATCTGGACCGTTGGCTTCCGCGCCAGCCCGCTCACTGAGCAGATTCCGGGCAGCCGCGACCCACAAGGTCGCCTGCACGTCGACGGTCACCTGAAAGTGCTGGGGCACGTGGATGTCTTCGCTGCCGGCGACGTCGCTTATGCCGCTACGGATGACCTCGGAAACTACGCCGCGATGTCCTGCCAGCATGCGATCAGCCTGGGCCGTTATGCCGGCAACAATGCGGCCGCTGACCTGATCGGTGTCGCACCGGTCAACTACCGCCAGCCCAAGTACGTGACCTGCCTTGACCTCGGTGCCTGGGGCGCGGTGTTCACCGAGGGCTGGGACCGTCAATTGAAACTGGTCGGGCGAGAGGCCAAAGACCTCAAGACCCAGATCAACACCGTGTGGATCTACCCGCCGGCCGCCGATCGTGCAACCGCACTGGCCGCGGCCGACCCATTGATTCCGGTGGCCTGATCACCCGACGGTTCACACTTCCCTATCGCTGCGCATTCCCAGGCGCCCGCCACGGTTTTTTTGGCGGGCGCTTTTTTTATGCAGAACTCACAAAGCGTCGGCCAACAAAACACACTGGACGAGAGCGCCGCACGGCTGATCGGCCTCGATCCACAATTGAACGCCATGGCTCAACAATGCACTTACCGACCCGCACATGACTGTCGCGAAACCGTGCTGCCGCGCTGAAGAACAAGCCACCGGCAGCACAGCGGCAATAAACGGCACTCTAGCGTTGACGCGATGGCTCCGCAGCCAGAATATCTTCCAGAAAGTCGATGAACACATTGATTCGACTGGAGCCCCGGTGATTGGGCAGATACAACGCATTGATGCAGCAGCTCGCATTGCCGGGGTTGACTTCATACCCCGCCAGCAGTCGCATCAACCGACCCGCCTCGACATCGGCGCGCACCAGCCAGTCGGCCAGCAGGGCCACCCCGCGCCCCGCCACCGCCGCTTCGCGCAGGATGTCGGCGTTGTTGCTTTGCAGGCGGCCATGGACATTGAGCTGGATGGTTTCCTCGTCGCCCTGGAACGTCCAGTGCTGGTGCGCAGCGCCGTAGTCGAAGCGCAGGCAGTGATGCTCGAGCAAGTCCCGTGGATGCGTCGGCACAGCGTGATGGCTCAGGTAATCCGGACTCGCCAACACCCAGCGCTGGAAGCCGCCCACGCGCTTGCTGACGATATCGTCACTGACCACCGACGATCCCAGGCGCACCGAGACATCGATCTGCTCGCTCAGCAGATCGCTGACCTGATCGCTCAACGACACACTGATTTCAAGCCCCGGATGGCGGTCGAGCAATACACCCAGTTGCGGTGCAATGATCTGTCGGCCGAATTCCACCGGCACGCTGATGCGCAGGCGTCCCTGCGCCTCGCTGCCACGGTCGGCGACCACCGCGTCGGCCTCGTCGATGGCATCGAGAATGGCCACCGCTTTCTCGAAATAGGTTTGTCCGGCGACTGTCACGCTGGTGTTGCGTGTGGTGCGGTTGAGCAGGCTGGCGCCCAACTCGTGTTCCAGTCCCGCCACCTGGCGCGTCACCGAAGATGTGGAGATGCCGAGTTTGCGCGCCGCCGAGGAATAACCACCGCAACGGACGGTTTCAACGAACATCTTCAGTGCCAGCAACTTGTCCATAAGTGGAGCCCGATCGAAAGGAAACGGTGATGATTGTGCATCACCGTTCGCCAATCGTCTTGTAGGACCGTGCTTCATCGAACTCAGCGGTGCCTGAGGTTCAGGCATCGGCCTTGCGACTCAGGAACAGCGCCAGTGCCAGCGCCGGCAGCAACGCCACGGTCACGGCGGACAGGTTCCAGCCAAAATGCTCGTAGAGCGGACTGGCGACCAACGATCCCAGGGCGCCGCCAATGAAGATGCTGGTCATGTACACGGCATTCAGGCGGGCCCGGCTGTGCGGATCGATGGCGTACACCTCGCGCTGGCCCAGCACCATGTTCAGTTGCACGGCAAAGTCCAGCAGCACCGCGCACACCACCAGCCAGACATAGCCGCTGCCCGGCAGCGCGGCGATCAGCAAGGAGGCTGGCGCCAGCAACAGTGCCACGAGCGTCCCGCGCCGACCGTGCCCGGCATCGGCCAAGCGCCCGGCAATCGGCGCTGCGACCGCGCCGACAGCGCCGACCAGGGCAAAAATCGCCACCTGTGCCTGACTGAAACCGTGGTGCCGCATCAGCTCGATCGGTGCGAGGGTCCAGAACAGGCTGAAACTGGCGAACAGCAAGCCCTGATACAGCGAACGCTGACGCAGAACCGCGTGCCGACGGGCCAGCGCAAACACCGAGCCGATCAGCGCCACATACGTCGCCTGATGGGTCGGGACGCGGCGCGGCAAGGCAATCGTCGTGATCAAGGCGATGACGGCCATCAGTGCCGCCGCGCTGAAAAACACCCCGCGCCAGCCGAACACTTCCACCAGCAGACTCGACAGTGGTCGCGACAGCAGAATGCCCAGCAACAGGCCACTCATGATGTTGCCCACCACCCGCCCACGGGTTGCCTCGGGCGCCAGATGCGCGGCCAACGGCACCAGAATCTGCACCGCCACCGAAGTCAGGCCGATCAGCAATGACAGGACCAGGAACATCGACGGCGAGTGCGTCAGACCGGCGCACAACAGGGTCACGCTCGCCGCCAGGGTAAAGCCCACCACCAGCCGGCGGTTTTCCATCAGGTCGGCCAGCGGCACCAGCAACAGCAGGCCCAGCGCATAACCGAACTGCGTGAGGGAAACGATCAGGCTGGCATTGGCGCTGGACAGGCCGATCTGCGGCGCGATCAGTTCGACGATCGGCTGAGCGTAATAAAGGTTGGCAACGACCGCGCCGCAGCAGAATGCCAGGAACGCGACCATCAGGCCGGAAAGAGAAGCGGATGGTTCGGCCTTGGCCGCCGCCGGATTGCCCGTAAGCATGATGACACCTCAATGAGTTTGGAAAAGTGACGCCAAGGCTAAGGGCTGCTTCGGCCTTCGAGTATCCATCCCAAAGGCAATTGAGTGATGCGCCAAATGCAACGACCCCCGGCGTTGCACTTGGCGCAACGTGCTATTGCGCGGTCTGGCAATACTCGGACGGATGCACCTTCTCTACCCTTGGGCACCTGGCGCAGGGCTTTACATCGGCGCCCTTCCCCGGTCGTTCAAGGAGTTGTCGAAGATGCCAAATCCGTCCCTCACGCCCACCGCGTGCCTCTTGGGCAACCGCTCATGAACGGCCATTTCATGAGATCCAGAGCGCTGTGGATCAGCGCAGCAGCACTCGCGTCGATCGGGGCAATCGCGGCCCTGGCGCTGATGTGGCGTCCGGCAATTGCACCCATTGAGCGCCCGCTGACCTTCGACTCCGTGCAACTGCAACGCGGCGCGCGCGTTGTCGAGGCTGGCGACTGTGCGGTGTGTCACACGCGACCCGGTGGCCAATACCTGGCCGGTGGACTGCCGCTGGTGACGCCGTTCGGCACCCTCTACAGCACCAACATCACACCGGATCCACAGACCGGCATCGGCCAATGGTCGTTGCCGGCCTTCGAGCGGGCCATGCGTGAAGGGATCTCCCGCGACGGCCACTTCCTGTACCCGGCCTTCCCTTACGTTCATTACCGGCGCATGAACCAAGACGACATTGCCGACGCCTATGCGTACCTGATGAGCGGCCCGGCGGTGGACTCGCCGCCACAACAGAACCGCATGAACTTCCCGATGAACATCCGTCCACTGGTGTCGTTCTGGAACCTGCTGTTCCTGCATGGGAAGCCGCTGACGCCGGTGGCGCAGCAATCGCAGGCGTGGAATCGCGGACGTTACCTGGTCGAGGGGCCCGGTCACTGCGCGGGCTGTCATTCGCCGTTGAACCTGATCGGTGCCGAGAAATCCGGCGAAAACCTGGCCGGCGGCAGCGTGGATGGCTGGGACGCGCCGTCACTGCTGGGCATGGCGCACCGGGCAAACCCGTGGAGCAGCGAACAATTGGTGAGTTACCTGCGGGCCGAAGTGGTCGACGGACACGGCACGGCGGCGGGCCCGATGCGCCCGGTCAGTCTTGGTCTGGCGCGCTTGCCCGCAGAAGATGCACAGGCGATTGCCGAGTACCTGCTGAGTCTGCCGGCGAAAATCGCGATCAACGAGATCCCGAGCGCCAGCGCTGAACCTGCGGATCGATCCTCTGGCGCGCAGCTGTTCGCCAGTGCCTGCGCCGGCTGCCATGCCCAAGGCGCGCCGATGCGTGAAATCGACGGGCGTCCGTCATTGGATCAGACGTCAGCGCTGCAAGCCTCAAGCCCGCGCAACTTCGTGAAAACCATACTCGAAGGCATACCGGCAGAGTCCGGCCAGCCGGGGCCGGTGATGCCCTCGTTCGCCGCCAGTCTCGACAATGCCCAACTCAATGCCCTGGCCGTATACCTGCGCCATCAGGCCAGACCCGACCAACCCTGGACCGACCTTCCTGCCACCCTCCAAACGCTGCGTCAGGAGACGAAATGACTCAGATCACCCTCAACGTCAACGGATCCACCCAGGCTCTCGAGCTGGAACCCGACATGCCGCTGCTCTATGCGCTGCGCAATCACCTGGGCCTGAACGGCGCCAAGTACGGCTGTGGTCTGGGCCAATGCGGTGCCTGCACCGTCATCGTCGATGACCAACCGGTGTTTTCCTGCCTGACACCCTGCGCCGGCCTCGAAGGTAAAAAGGTGCGGACGGTCGAGAGCCTGGGAACCGCCGAACACCCCGGCGCCCTGCAGCAAGCGTTCATCGACAGGCAGGCCGCTCAATGCGGTTACTGCATCGCCGGCATGTTGATGCGTGCGCAGTCTCTGCTGGAAAGCAATCCGCAGCCCGACGAACAGACCATTCGCGAACACATGTCCGTGAACCTGTGCCGCTGCGGCACGCACTTGCGCATCATCGAGGCGATCAACCTTGTCGCCCGGCAAAACGGGAGCGCGCTATGACGACGATCAATGAGGTCGATCACAGTCGCCGTGCGTTCCTGCGTGGGGGAGCCCTGCTGGTGGCGTTCGCGCTGGTACCGGTCTCGCGCCGCGCCCTGGCCGACACCGAAGTCGATACTTTGGGCACTGTCGTGCTGGCACCGGACCTGCCCGGCAGCCTGCGCACCAATCCCTGGCTCGATGCCTGGATCCGCGTCGGCCCTGACGGCATCACCGTCTACACCGGCAAGGTGGAACTGGGCACCGGGGTCAAAACCGCGTTGCTGCAAATTGCCGCTGAACGCCTGGAGGTCGCCCCGACCGCGATCAACCTGCTCACCGCCGACACCGCACTGACGCCGAACGAAGGCTACACCGCTGGCAGCCACACGATTTTCGACAGCGGCACCGCGCTGTTCAACGCGGCGGCACAAGTGCGCGAGATGCTGCTGGAAGCGGCCGGGCGCAGCTGGAACGTTGCGCCGGCACTGTTGACGACACGGGACGGCATCATTCTCGGCCCGACCGGGCAACGCATGTCCTACGCCGACGCCGTGCAGCAGGTCGATCTGCACCGCTACGCAAAATCCGCATCGCCCTCGATGCCACCGGCGTCATTCAAGCTCATCGGCCATTCGCTGCCACGCCTGGACATTCCGGGCAAAGTCAGCGGGGGCGCCGCGTTCGTGCAGGACATTCGCCTGCCGGACATGCTGCACGCCCGGGTCATCCGCCCGCCGCGTCCCGGCTGCACGCTGGACGCCATCGATATTGAATCGATCAAGGCCCTGTCCGGGGTGGTGCAGGTGATTCGCGACGGCAATTATCTGGCCGTGGTGGCGCGGGACGAATGGCAAGCGATCAAAGCCATGCGCCACGGATACGCATCGGCGCGCTGGAGCGGCGGACAGGCGATTCCCGAATCGCGCGACATCCACACCTTGCTCGAACGTCTGCCTTCACGGCGTTATCCGATCAGCCATGAAGGCACGCCGCAAGGCAAGACCGACAACCAATACCGCGCCCGGGTGACCAAGCAATACCTGATGCATGGCTCGATCGGCCCTTCCTGCGCCGTAGCCTGGTTCAAGGACGGCACCCTCACCGTCTGGACCCACACCCAGGGCGTGTATCCGCTACGTGCCGGGATCGCCGAAATGCTGCGGCTGCCGCCCGAGCGTGTGCGCTGCATCCACACCGAAGGTTCCGGCTGCTATGGCCACAACGGCGCAGACGATGCCGCGGCCGACGCAGCGTTGATTGCCATGCGCGTACCGGGCACGCCGGTGCGGGTGCAATGGATGCGCGAGCAGGAAAACCTTTGGGAGCCGTACAGCTCGGCGATGGTCACCGAGGTGCAAGCCAACCTTGACGCACAGGGTCGGCTGCAGGACTGGAACTACGAGCTGTGGACCACGCCGCACAACGAACGCATCGTCAACGCCGGGCGCTTGCTGCCCGCACGCCTGCTGGCCCGGCCGTTCGCCTCCGCACCGTCGGTGCCGATCGCTCAGCCCGAAGGCGACGGCGATCGCAACGCGGTGCCGCTGTACACCGTGGCCTCTTCGCGGATCGACATGAACTTCGTCACCGAAATGCCGTTCCGCACCTCGGCCATGCGCTCGCTGGGCGCCCACATCAACGTCTTCGCCATCGAAGCCTGCATCGACGAGCTGGCCGCCAAGGCCGCAGTCGATCCGGTTGCCCTGCGTCTGGCGCACCTGACCGATCCTCGGGCGCGGGCGGTGGTGGAACGGGTGCGCGATGCAATCGACTGGCCGCACAAAAGCAGCGACCCCGGCGCAGGCCTTGGCTTCGCCTTCGCGCGTTACAAAAACATCATGGGTTACTGCGCCATTGCCGTGCGTTTGCGGGTGCATCCGCAGACCGGCGAAGTGCAGATCGATCACGTCGTCACCGCAGTGGACGTGGGCCAGATCGTCAGTCCCGACGGCCTGCGCAACCAGGTCGAGGGCGGGATCGTGCAGTCCACCAGCTGGACGCTGTATGAAAAGGTCGCCTATGACGCCGGCGGGATCCGCAGCTACGACTGGAGCGGCTACCCGATCCTGCGTTTCTCGCAAGTACCCAAAAAGGTCGACGTTCACCTGCTCGACCAGCCGGGGCAACCGTTTCTTGGTGCCGCCGAAATCGTCCAGGGTCCCATGGCGGCTGCCATCGGCAACGCCGTAGCGAACGCCACCGGACGACGCTGGCTGAACCTGCCCCTGACCCGCTCGCAGCAGCCTTCCTGAACCGCGCCACGTTGCATTTCACGCAATGCAGCGTGGCGTCGCGTGTGGATTATCAAGCGCCGGACAGCCGCTTAACGTAGGGCCATCCGGTGCCGGCCCCAACGCCCGACACCGTCCACCGACCTTTTCGAAGACTGGAGAACCCACATGACACAACAACTGTTCCGCCCGATTGCCCTCGGCCCCTACACACTTCCTCACCGGGTGGCGATGGCGCCGTTGACCCGCTCCCGTGCCGGGCAACCGGGCGACATCCCGACGTCCATGAACGCCGAGTACTACCGCCAGCGGGCGAGCGCCGCGCTGATCATCACCGAGGCCACGCAGATTTCCCGTCAGGGTCAGGGTTATGCGTGGACGCCCGGCATCTACAACGATGAACAGGTGCAAGCCTGGCGCGAAGTCAGCCGCCAGGTACACGAGGCCGGCGGCTTGATCTTCATGCAGCTCTGGCATGTGGGCCGCGTATCGCACCCAAGCTTTCAACCGGACAACGCACTGCCGGTGGCGCCGAGCGCATTGCCTGTACCGGGCAAGACTTTCATCGTCGATGCCGAGGGCAACGGTGTCTGGGGCGACGTGCCAGTGCCGCGCGCACTGCAAACGTCGGAGATCGCCGACATCATCAGCGACTACCGCCGCGCCGCACGCAATGCGCTGAAAGCCGGGATGGATGGCGTGGAAATTCATGCCGGCAACGGCTATCTGCTGGACCAGTTCATCAACAGCAACAGCAACCAGCGCACTGACGGTTATGGCGGCACCCCGGAAAATCGTGCGCGCCTGTTACTCGAAGTGGTGGCGGCCGTGGTCGACGAAGTCGGTGCCGACCGTGTCGGCGTGCGCCTGACACCCATGGGCCGTTTCATGGGCATGGGCGATGAATCGCCGGAGGCCACATTCGGCTACATCGTGCGCTCGTTGAACCGCTGGAAGCTGGCCTACCTGCACCTGGTCGAGCCGGCCGTGGTCGGCACCGTCAAGGACGAAAATTTCGACCCGCGCTGGGACGCGATCATCGCTCAGTTGCGTGATGCGTGGGGTGGCGTGCTGATGATCGCCGGCGGCTACGACCCCGAGTCGGCGGAACGAGCGCTGGCCGACGGTCGCGCCGACATCATCGCGTTCGGCCGACCGTTTCTGGCCAACCCCGATCTGCCGCGACGAATCCGCGAAGGCCTGACGCTCAACGCACCGGACCCGAGCACATTCTTTGGCGGCGATCAGCGTGGCTATACCGACTACCCGGTGTACGCCCACTGATACGCTGAACAGCGGACGCAAAAAGGCCTGCCACACCGGCAGGCCTTCTTCGTTTTCGCGGAGCGTTACTGCTTGAGAATCAACAATGGCTCGCCCTTCTTCACAATGTAAGTCGCCAGTTCCGAGCCCTTCTCGTTGCCGACATTCTTCGCGATATGCGCCACGCCTGCCGGGATGAACAGCGAATCCCCCGCCTTCAGCGTCACCGGAGCCTGACCCTCAAGCCGGTATTCGAACGTGCCGCTGATTACGTAAGCCACTTCCACACCCGGATGCGCATGGTTGGGCGAGGTGACGCCCGGTTCAAAATCGACACGGGCCTGGATCACCTCGCGATCCGCAGCACCCAGATCCTGACGAACCAGATCAGTACGGCTCAGGCCCTGCTGCCAGCTCTTCGCCGGGGCGGCGGATGGGGTGTCAGCCGCGTGGGCGAGGCCGGTCAGCGAAACGAATACGGCGGCAGCGGTCATCAGAAGTGTGCGGCGCATGGTGTTGCCCTCTTGGAAGTAGTGATGGGTTGGCCACTACTTTGAGCGGGGCATGTACTCGGGATGTGTCCTGAGGTCGGGGTTTGTTACCCGTTTGTGTACGGCGACGGGATGGATACACGCGCATACAACTCACAGCACTTCTGACAGCCATTGCCGGAATGCCACGATCTTTTTCGACTCGGCATTTTCCTGGGGCGTGACAAAGTAGAAACCCGAGCTGGACTTCAGCCGCAGATCAAAAGGGGCCACCAGCCTCCCGGCGCGCAAATCGTCATCGACGTAGGTCGAACGCCCGATGCACACGCCTTGCCCGTCAATCGCGGTCTGCACGGCCATCATTGCCAGATCGAACGTCAGACGCGGGCCTTTGGCCGTCAGCGGTGGCAGGCCTGCCGCGCGCAGCCAGTCATTCCAGTCATTGGCGGTCAGGCCGCTGACTTGCAGCAAAGGGTGATGAGCCAGATCCGCCGGCGTCTTCAGAGGCTTGTCGCCGGTCAGCAGTCGCGGACTGCACACCGGGAAGATCTCGTCAGACATCAACCAGTCAGCCCGCAGTCCGGGCCAGTCGCCGTTGCCGTAGCGGATCGCCGCGTCAACGCCGACCTTGCGAAAGTCCACCAGTCGGGTCATGGCGCTGATTCGCACATCGATCTCGGGATGCGCCTCGTGAAACGACGGCAGACGCGGCAACAACCATTTCGACGCCACCGAAACCAAAGTACTGATGGTCAGGACGCTGTGGTCGTTGGACTCCAGCAAACGCTCGGTCGAATGGCGCAACTCCAGAAACGCCGAACGCACGCCGGGAAAATACGCATTGCCCTCATCCGTCAGCGCCAACCCATCCTTCGAGCGCAAGAACAGGCGCACGCCGAGTTCATCCTCGAGGCGACGGATCTGATGGCTGATCGCGGTTTGCGTGACGTTCAGTTCTTCGGCAGCACGGGTGAAACTCAGGTGCCGGGCCGCACATTCGAAGGCTCTCAATCCGTTGAGCGATGGCAGTCGGGGGAGCATATGACCTCTACAGTCCATGAGATTTTGTCATACGCTAGCACTGGATTTGTCCTTTGCGAAGCGCCGCGGCGATAGCCGATTCTGAGGCTTCACTTGCAAGGAGCTGCCATGAAACTGTACTTCGCCCCCATGACCTGTTCACTGTCCCCGCACATCGTGTTGCGCGAACTGGAGCTGCCGTTCGAGCTGATCCGGGTCAACAACCAGACCAAGCAAACCGCCGATGGCCGGGACTTTCGCCAGATCAACCCGAAGGGCTACGTGGCCGCACTGATGCTGGACAACGGTGAAGTGCTGACCGAAGGCCCGGCGATTCTGCAGTACCTCGCCGACCTGGTGCCCGGTCATGCGCTGGTCCCGGCCAATGGCACCTGGGAGCGCTCGCGCTTGCAGGAACACCTGAACTTCATCAGCTCGGAAATTCATGGGGGCAGCGCGCCGTTGTTCAGCAGCGAAATCCCGGAAACCACCAAAACGCTCTTCAAACACAAACTGTTCAAGCGTCTGGATTACCTGAACCGCCTCCTCGCCACCCAGCCCTTTCTGATGCAGACGTTCGGTGTAGCGGATGCCTATCTGTTCACGGTGCTGAAGTGGTTGCCGACGTTCAGGATCGCCATCGAAGACTGGCCAGCGCTGGCGAACTACATGACACGCATCGCCGAGCGGCCCAGCGTGCGGGCTGCCATTGCGGAAGAGGACGCCACGCAACCGGTGCTCTGACAAGACCGGAAAACCGCTACCAGGACGGATTGGATTTCATCGCCCCACGCGCGTTTCGCAAGGTGACAGTTGTTGAATGCCCCAGCGCTTCTATAGTGAAAGGGTTCATGCCCTCCTCCCGTCGAGCGCCCCATGGCCAGCACCGATCAACTGATCATCTGCGAGCATTGCGACTGCGTGTACGAAAAAGTCGAGCTGGCCAGACACCAGAAGACCCTCTGCGTGCGTTGCGGCGCCGTGCTCCAGCGCTACAACAACCTGAGCGTGGAGCAACGGCTGGCCCTGAGTTTCACCGCGGCGATGCTGTGGCTGTTCGCCAATTTCTACCCGGTGATGAGCATCAGCATGAAGGGCCTGAAAAACAGCGCAACCTTGTGGGATTCGGTGCTGGCCCTGAGTCAGGGGCCGATCACCTTCATGGCGATGGTCGCGGCGATTTCGATCATCATCGCACCGGCCTTTCAGTTGGTGCTGTTGATTTGGGTCTTGAGCTTCGCCCTCGCCTCGCGCCGTTCACCGGGGTTCAAGCTGTGCATGCGCTGGCTGGAAACCTTGCGGCCGTGGAGCATGCTCGAAGTCTGCCTGCTCGGTGCCATGGTGGCGGTGTTCAAACTGGCGGGTATGCTCGACGTGATTCCCGGCATCGGCCTGTTTGCGCTCGCCGTGCTCAGCCTGTTGCTGATCCGCATCGCCGGGCGCGACGTACGTGAACTGTGGGACATCCTATGAAACGACCACCGACTGCCAGCGAACTCAACCTGTGCCTGTGCCACAGCTGCGGGCTGGCCTGCGACATGACCGGCGAGCCCCATCAATGCCCGCGCTGCGACGCGCCGCTGCACCGGCGCAAGACCAACTCGCTGACCCGCACCTGGGCCTACATGTTCGCCGCGCTGGCGTTTTACGTGCCGGCCAATCTGCTGCCGGTGATGAACACCACCCTGCTCGGCAGTGGCGCCGACAGCACCATCATGAGCGGCGTGCTGGAGTTCTGGGAACACGGTGCGTGGGATATCGCCGTCATCATCTTCGTCGCCAGCATCGCGGTGCCGGGGGTGAAGTTTGTGGCCCTGACCTTGCTGCTGGTCACCGTGCAACGGGACAGCCATTGGGCGCGCAAGGAGCGTTCGAAGTTGTACCGTTTCGTCGAGCTGATCGGCTATTGGTCGATGCTCGATGTGCTGGTGGTTGCGTTGGTGGCGGCGCTGGTGAAGTTTCAGGCGCTGGGGGATATCGAGCCGCGCGTAGGGATTCTGTTTTTCGGCCTGGTGGTCGTGTTCACCATGCTCTCGGCCATGAGTTTCGACCCACGGCTGATCTGGGATAACGCGCCGGACGAAGAAACGGAAATGCCCCGGCACTCGACTGAACAAGTGCCGGGGCATCAAGCGACTTAAATCAGATCTGCGCGGTGCCACCGTCGACGAACAACTCGATGCCATTCACGAAGCTGCTGTCATCCGAAGCCAGGAACAGCGCTGCCTTGGCAATCTCGCTCGGCTCGCCCAGACGCCCGATCGGCACGATCGACGCCAGTTGATCGAACAGCCCCTGCGTATGTTCCGCCGGCACCAGCCCTGCCAGACCTGGCGTGCGCACCGGGCCAGGGCTGATGGCGTTGACGCGGATGCGCCGTGGTTTCAGATCCAGCAGCCACGACCGGGCGAAGTTGCGCACCGCCGCTTTACTCGCGCTGTAGACGCTGAAGTTCTCCGTGCCCTGCACCGAAGTGGTCGATGAGGTCAGCAAAATCGAGGCGCCATCGCGCAGCAGCGGCAAGGCCTTCTGCACGGTGAACAGCGTGCCCTTCACGTTGGCGTCGAAAATCCGGTCGAAGTGCTCTTCGGTGATCGAGCCCAGCGGCAGCATGTCCCCGCCGCCGGCGTTGGCGAACAGAATGTCGAGGTGCCCGGCCTTGGCGGAAATCTCGCTGTAGATGCGATCCAGATCCTCCAGCTTCGCCACATCGCCCTGGATGCCGATGGCTCGCGGGCCGATGGCGGCGACCGCTTTGTCCAGTTCGGCCTGACGACGGCCAGTGATAAATACCGTGGCGCCCTGGGCGACGAATTCCTGCGCCGAAGCCAGGCCGATGCCGGTGGTGCCGCCAGTGATCAGTGCGATTTTGCCTTCAAGTCTGTTGCTCATGATGAATCTCCAGTAACCGTTTCGAGGTAGGTGACGGGTCGTAGGTGAGCCGTTGGAAGCGACTTTAGGCCGATCGATTGAATTGAAAAATCCGCAAAATAGGTTTTGTTTGTGCATACACATGCACAATACTCAGCCCACTCTTCCCACCCGAGCCCGAACCGATGAATCAGTTAATGGCGATCCGCACCTTCGCCCGCGTCGTGGAAAGCGGTTCGTTCACCAAAGCCGCCGACTCGCTGAACCTGCCGAAAACCACGGTCAGCAAACTGATCGGCCAACTGGAAAACCACCTCGGCGTACGCTTGCTGCAACGCACCACCCGCCGCCTCACCGTCACCGCCGACGGCGCCTCTTATTACCAGTTGACCCAGCAACTGCTGCATCAACTGGACGACATCGATCAAGGCTTCAGCCAGGCCCAGGGGCTGCCGCGCGGCAAGATCCGCGTGGACATCGGCGGCTCGACCGCGACGATGCTGGTGATCCCCGAACTGCCGAAGTTCTTCGAACGCTATCCGGACATCCAGATTGACCTGGGCGTCAGCGACCGCCCGGTGGACTTGATCAGCGAGCGCGTCGACTGCGTGATTCGCGGCGGCCCGCTGACCGAACAAACCCTGGCCGTGCGCCGCCTCGGCGAAGTGTCGTGGACCACCTGCGCCACACCCGACTATCTGCAACGCCACGGCACTCCGAGCCACCCGCTCGACCTGGCCAGCCATCAGCTGATCGCCTACCGCTCGGCCTCCACCGGGCGCATCCTGCCGTCGAACTTCCAGCGCAACGGCGAACGCCATCAGATCGAAGGCAAAGGTCTGATCAGCGTCAACGAGAGCAACGCGCACCTGGCGGCCGGGCTTGCCGGGCTGGGGATCATCCACACCTTCAGCTACACGGTCAGGACCGCCATCGAGCGCGGCGAACTGGTGCCGATCCTCGAGGATTGGCGTCCGCCAGCGTATCCGTTTCATGTGCTGTATCCGCCAAACCGGCATTTGAGCAATCGGGTGCGGGTGTTCATTGATTGGCTGGTGGAGCGGTTTGCGCAGGTTGACTGAGCCCTCGCAATCGCGCCGTTTCGTCTAACCTGACGTTGCACCCGACGATAACTGCCCATCATCGGCGCACTGCTCTTGATGCCCACGAAACGGAGAATTCCATGCTCAAGCGAACCCTGGCACTGACCGCTGGTTTGGCCCTGTCCCTGTCCGCCGTGCTGGCGCAAGCCGCGGAGGTGTTGAAGGTCAGCGCGATTCCCGATGAAGCCCCGACCGAGCTGCTGCGCAAGTTCGAGCCGCTGGGGTCTTATCTGGAGAAGCAACTGAACATGAAAGTCGAGTTTGTGCCGGTGGCCGACTACCCGGCGGTGGTCGAAGCATTGGCCACCAACCGTCTCGATCTGGCCTGGCTCGGTGGCTTCACTTTCGTCCAGGCGCAGTTGAAAAGTGATCCAAAGGTCATTCCGCTGGTGCAGCGTGAACAAGATGCGCAGTTCACCAGCAAATTCATCACCGCCGACCCGAACGTCAAAAGCCTCGCCGACCTCAAGGGCAAGACATTCGCTTTCGGCTCCGTGTCGTCCACCTCCGGCAGCCTGATGCCGCGCTATTTCATGCTCAAGGACGGCATCAAACCGGAAAGCTATTTCAGCCGCGTCGGCTACTCCGGCGCCCACGACGCCACCGTCGCCTGGGTGCAGGCCGGCAAGGTCGACGCCGGTGTGCTGAACGCCAGCGTCTGGCAGAAACTGGTGGACGCCGGCAAGGTCGACACCAACAAGGTCAAGGTCTTCGCCACTACCCCAGCCTACTTCGATTACAACTGGACCGTGCGCGGCACCCTCGACCCGGCGCTGGCCGCGAAGATCAAAAAAGCCTTCCTCGACCTCGACCCGGCCAACCCCGAGCACAAGAAAATCCTCGACCTGCAAGCCGCCAGCCGCTTCATCGAAACCAGCCCGGACAATTACAAAGGCATCGAGGAAGCCGCCCGCGCCGCCGACTTGCTGAAATGACGCTGCGCCTTAAACAGGCTTTTCTGCACCACACCAATGGCGTGGAGGCTCTGCGTGGCGTGGATTTGCAGATCGAGGCCGGCGAGCAAGTGGCGATCATCGGCCCGTCCGGCGCCGGCAAATCCAGCCTGCTGAACCTGCTGGCGACCGCGATTCGACCCAGCAGCGGCGACATCGAAGTGCTGGGCGAGCGCGCTTGGCACTTGTCCGCCCGCCAACGGCAACGCCTGCGTGCGCGCATCGGTCTGGTGCATCAGGCGCCGCCCCTGCCGCCCCGGCAGCGGGTGGTGACGGCGGTGCTGGCCGGCAAACTCGGCCAATGGAGCCTGGGCAAAAGCCTGATCAACCTGCTGCACCCGCTCGACGTGCCCGGCGCCCGCGCCGCCCTGGCAAAACTGGATCTGGCGGACAAACTCTTCAGCCAATGCCAGCAACTGTCCGGCGGACAATTGCAGCGGGTCGGCATCGCCCGCGTGCTGTATCAGGCGCCGGAGGTGTTGCTGGCCGACGAACCGGTCTCGGCGATGGATCCGGTGCTGGCCGGGCACACGCTGTCGATCCTGTCGCGCCATGCCCGGGAGCACAACGTCACGCTGGTGGCGAGCCTGCACGCGGTGGAACTGGCGCTGGCGCACTTCCCGCGCATCGTCGGTCTGCGCGAAGGGCAGATCCTGTTCGATTGCCCGTCCGCGCAAGTCAGCCGCGACATGCTCGACACCCTCTACGCCAACGAACAACTGCAATCCCCGGCGCCCGCCGTCACCCCACTGATTGTGCAGATTCCGCGATGCTGAGCGCCGACACCCGCGACCCCGCCGCACTGCCACGGTTGCTGCTGACCGGGCTGGCGATTGCCTTGCTCTGGCCCGGCATTCAGCTCAGTGAGCTGGATCTGGGCGTGCTGTTTCATGCCGACAGCCAGAGCGAAATGGGCCGCTTCGTGTCGATGTTCTGGCCACCGGCCCATGACCGCGAGTTTCTGCAATTACTGCTCAAAGCCACCCTGCAAACCCTGGCCATCGCCACCGCCGGCATGGCCCTGGCCCTGCTGCTGGCAGTGCCGGCCAGCCTGCTCGCCAGCCGCGCCCTGTCGCTGACCGCCGCCTCCCGCAGCGGCCGCCCGAGCCTGTTGGGCCGGCTGCTGCGCTGGCCGGTGCGCGGCTTGCTGATCTTCCTGCGCAGCGTGCCGGAAATCGTCTGGGCGCTGCTGTTCGTGCGGGCCGTCGGCCTCGGTCCGGCGGCGGGCGTGCTGGCCATCGCCATCACCTACAGCGGCATGCTCGGCAAGGTCTACGCCGAAATCTACGAATCCACCGACCAACGCCCGGCCCACGCCCTGCTCCAGGCCGGCAGCGGCCGCCTCGCCAGTTTCGCCTACGGCGTACTGCCCAACGTCGCCGCAGAACTGCTCTCCTACACCGTCTACCGCTGGGAATGCGCCATCCGCGCCTCGGTGGTCATGGGCTTCGTCGGCGCCGGCGGCCTCGGCCAACAGATCGACCTGTCGATCCGCATGTTCGCCGGCGGCGAAGTCGCGAGCATGCTCCTCACCTTCCTCCTCCTCGTCCTCGGCGCCGACCAACTCAGCCGCCTGCTGCGCTGGAGGCTGGCATGAAACGCCTGATCAATTCGGTGCTGATTCTCGCCATCGTCGCGGCCGTCATCGCCTCATTTGCCTACCTGGGCCTTGATCTTGAAGAACTCGGCAGCGCTACCAGCCTGAAACAGATGGGCCTGTATGTGGCGCGATTTCTCAGCCCCGATCTCAGCGCCGATTACCTGAGCGCCATCCTGCGCGGGTCGATGGAAACCCTTGCCATGTCGGCCCTCGGCACCCTGCTCGCCGCTGTGCTGGGCTTGCTATTGGCGCTCCCCGCCGCTGGCCGGTTTGGCTGGTTTTTTCAGAGTGCCGCGCGCCTGCTGCTCAATGCCCTGCGCGCCATACCCGAATTGGTGTGGGCTGCGTTGATGGTGCTGGCGGCTGGGCTTGGGCCGAATGCCGGGACACTTGCCCTCGCCCTGCACACCACGGGCGTGCTGGGGCGGTTGTTTGCTGAAGCGCTGGAGAACACACCGCCGGAACCGGCGGATGCGATCCGATTGCAAGGGGGCAATCCGGTTTTGGCGTTCTGCTACGGCACGCTGCCGAACCTGGCGCCGCAGTTGCTGGCGTACTGTTTGTATCGGTGGGAGAACAATATTCGGATGGCCAGCGTGCTGGGGTTTGTCGGGGCTGGGGGGTTGGGGCAGATGTTGTATGTGAGCTTGAGTTTGTTTCAGGAGGCGCAGGCGGGGACGGTGATTTTGGCTATGCTGATTTTGGTGTGGGGGGTGGATTGGTTGAGTGGTTGGGGTCGGGGGCGGTGGGTTAAGGCGTAGTTGTTTTTTAGAGTATTCCTCCTATCAAGTAGGACAGTTGATGCAAATCTGAAGTGGTCGCAATCGAAAAAAGCACGCTGTAACCCGACGCTAACCATCTTCGGAAAACCTCGCATTACAGAATGTATAGGCAGAAATCTTGATGTAAAATCAGCATTCGAACCAAACTATATTATGCCCTATAACAGCTTCGATTAGAGACCCCAAAATATGCCAGATCCTATCTCAATAATTGGTGGCGGTGCAATTGCAGCCTACATAGGCAAAGATGGATTAGAAAAGCTCTTAGGCCCAACCGCTTCTTACTTAGGCGACACTCTTAAGGAGATAACCAAAAGCAGAGTCGAGAACATTGGGAAAATCTTCAAAAAAGGAGAAAGCAAACTTGGAGAAAAGGCAAGACAAAAAGGACAGATTCCTCCAAAGTTGCTTAATACGATTCTAGGGGACGCTTCATTCAACGAAGACGACTTGAGCATCGAATACTTCGGTGGGATACTCGCTTCATCAAAATCAGAAACGGGACGAGACGATCGAGGAGCAAGCATAGCAAAATTATTAGACAGCCTTTCGACCTATCAAATTAGAGCACACTATATTTTATACAAAGCATTTATCGATCACTATAAAGGCCCTAGTGAAATCTCTGCCTCCGAAGTTCGATCAAAGATAAAACTTTTCATGCCAATGAATACATTCATATCAGCGATGGAGTTTTCAACAAAAGAGCTTGAAAATATTGATCGAATGTTCTCACATACGCTATTCGGCCTCTACCAATATGGTCTCTTAGAAAACTTTGAATACGGCGGAGCTAATCATATGAAAACATTCATGCCAGATATTCGAGAGGATGGGATAGGCTTTGTTCCTAGTGTAAAAGGTTTAGAGCTATTAGCTTGGGGGTTAGGAGTTGGAGACAAGGATCACTCTTTACTATTCTCCGGCGGGTACATTGAACCAGATGTAAATATTCCAGCTTTCAGCACAGGGGTAGCCATAACAAACTGAATAGTTATGTGTGGAAAAACAGGGGACGAATTTATCTCCAAAGGATAATCCTCTTTTTTGGTTTATGAGTACAAAGATGACTGCGCACAAAGGTGACAGTTTTATTTTCTGAAAACAATTCAGTCACCTTTTCTCAAATCAAAAAGCGCAGATCAAAATTATCACAATATCAGGAAAAAAAACACGAAACACGAAACACGAAACACGAAACACGAAACACGAAACACGAATACAAGATCGCAGGGTAAATATAAAAACATCAACGTCATTTCGGTTTGTATTTTTTTCTTACCTTAAGCGTTGGATCAATATCAATAGCAACCATCTTAACCGAATAATTTAACCCTCGAAGAACCTTTAGCGCGTTTCTCAAAGTGACCTTCGAAAAAAATGGCAGCTCCAAGGGCAATTGTTTTGTAGTCGCTATAGCGTATACAACTGTATATCTCTCGGGACTTGGGCGCGGCACAGGATCTTCTAACTGTATTGATTTCGGAAGCTTGGCGTTAAGCTTCTTTCTAAATTCCACGTCCCTGACGAATGCTTCGGCTGAAACACAACCTTGTGAGAACAGGTGACTTAAAGTGCTCGAGCTTCTGTAATATTTTACGTGAATTAAGTCTTCTCCATTTCGAACCAAATCACAAAACTCCAACTTATCGTAAGACCCGCCTATCTTAATATTTTTCTTATCCAGCAACTCAAACGAAGGATCACCAACTACAATTTTATTATAATCCTCCTCCCTATCCTGACTATAAACCGGAAATGAATAACCGTACAACTCCATACTTGACAAACTAGAATCAACAGCTGTTAAAAAATCACTATCAACCCTATACCAAGTGGCATTCCTTAGAATAAATTGATCCGCACCATACTTTACCTCAGCATACAAACACTTGTATGCACTCCACGTTTTTATCGCATGGTATTGCGAGTCATTTATATGAATAGAAGTATGCTTTAGGCTCTCGACAGAAAGCGGCAATGATTTCGTACCAAGATACGACAAAAGTTGTGATAACTCTAAAACTGCATAGCGCTCACTACGCGCATACAGCTCAAACGAATAACCGATCTGCTCTTCCCAATCGACGATCTCAGGCTCTCCGAGCCACAAGCCAGACAAATCAGCACCACATAAAATCTTTTCTAGTTCGAGATCCAAAATATGAATTTCATCATGATCTCTTACCTTATTTACGTTATCCACCCACTCAAAAGCATCCGGAAGTTTTTTCTTATACCTTTCAAGCGCCTCCGCCAAAATGCTTTCTAATTTATCCAGCTCCATACCAGTAATTACCGTTAGAGCGTCACGCCCAGTTACATGAGTTCCAAACAAATCCACAATGGAACTACCCGTAACTGCGTATAGCATTTCCAGATCAGAATCTATATGCAGGTCAAATATATCAACCTCTCGTGTGCTTTGCGTTCTCGAATTCAAAGGATTGTGATCATAACTTGACTTATCCAAGCTTCTAAGCTTATCAGGATCAACTGAATTCAATGTAACCCGCAAACCGAAGTCTCGCTCAATCGCCTCCTCACGCAGAAGATGAAAACCCGTCCCGAACGTTAGTATGAATTTGTTTTGATGCACAAAAACACACAGTGCAGCCCCTACACTACTGCTACTCCCAAATGCATCAGAAGACACCTCCGGTCTTGAAGTAAACAGATCCGTCCATGGAGGTGAGTGTTTTGGAGGCTCTTTTTTTATATACAGCCGAGCAATCTCAAGTCCAGAAATGGAAAGCTCAATTGGCGATTTAGTATTCTCCAGCTTCAAAAGAACGGAATCTTCGACTTGCGAATTCTTTGCCAAATATATAGATAGCTTCTCTTTTCTCTCCTTTTTATTCTTTTGCGGAACTAACGTCGAATTACCTGGCACAGCACTGACATCATTCCATGTCGACATGTCCGCTCCTATTTTTCTCTGCCTCGCCAGAACTCACTTAGAATAGAGGAGGCCGCTTATTTTGACCGCTATATAAAAAGGAGGCAGGTGTGTCCTGCCTTCTTTTCCTTCATTTCCTAATAATCATCACATGCAAACATTGTTGGTCTATCCTTTCGGTGGATTGGGGTCATTCCCGGGCGCGACAGTGTCTTTGTCGCGAATTCGCCCATCAACGCCCTTCGTCGTCAATTCACCTCCACCTTGATTCTTGAGCATTTCACGCGCTGCTTTCTGGGCATCCGCTTGTGTGCTATGAACGCTCGATGCGCGCTCTGCGTCATTGCGCTTGTTTTCCCAGGTTCCGTCAGGTCGCTTGGATATTGTTCTGTCTCGGCCTTTACTCATGATCGCCTCCTAGGCAATGTGGTCATTGAGGTATAGCTCAATGCCATCAAAACGCACACGGCCACAAAATCTGGACGCGAAACAGGAGGTTCTTTGTATTGGGCACTTTCTGAGTGAATCACAGCTGACCGACGTCAGAGCTGCACTTTCCTGGCCTTTCAACGATTTGCCGGTCGAATACGATTACGTAGCGGCGGAGGTCAGAGGCATCGATCCTGACGTGCTCTACGAAATCCTTTATTCAGAGATCGCGCCGGTTTGCTTCACCAACCTTGTGGCCGCTGTGCCTCCGGTATGGACTGGCTTTGATCCAGACTCTCTCAGGGCAATGATCGAGGAACGTTTGGCAGCGAGGGAGAACAGCTGGTTTCGCAGGCAGTTTGATAAGGCGTTGGTTCGCTGGCTGCAATACAACTATGGCTACATCTGGAAGGAGATTTCCTCCAGGCTTTGAGCGCTTAAACAGGTCCGTTTAAAGCAACCCGCCGTAACTTCCCCAAGGCTACAACGCCTTGCGTCATTGCCTACGACTACGCCAGAATCCGCCGGCTTGTGTGTCTACAGCGCGGGTTTTATCGTTTCCGGGTCACTGAAAAACAGTGATCGGGTTTGGTAGCCCGAGACAAACACAAGATGCAGAGCACACCATCGCGGCGGTCAATCGCCCCGGTTTTATGGTGGCCATGCACAGGGCGTCTTCGGGCGCGCCGGTCTCCTTGTGTCCCGGTCTACCAACCTGCGTATGGCCACCACCCAACGTTTGGTAGCGAGTGGGTGATGGCTCCTGATGACGACACAAGGAGTTTCACCATGATCAAACCAACACCCAACCCACCCGAAACCGACCCCACTTCCCCCTACGAATCCCCCAACTCCAAAAAACTCCACGACGCCGCCGAGCGCGCGCTGGATCACTACCTCTTCCCCGCCGCCGGGATCATGTCGTCCTTGAACGAGCCCGAGCGGATGTATCTGGCCAATCCGAAATTCAACACCGAATGCCTGCTGGCCAACGCCAGCGAAAACCTCGGTGCGGCCAGTGAGATGCTGAGCAATTTCGCGGCCACGCTCGATCCCTCGCATCGCAAGACCGCGATCGGTATTACGCAAATCGTGATGATTGCCGAGCTGGCGGTGAATCAGGCGCTGGATCACGTCGAAGTCGCGTAAGCAGTCGTCGAAAGCTTGTCTCCAGCGGGAGTTGTTGAGTCCGTTTTTGCCGCTGGAAACATCCGGCTCAGAAGATGTGGAATGTAAACAGCCCGGCCCGGCACCCTCGTCAATGACGAAGGATGCCGGGCCGGGCTGTTGGCGTTTCAGTTACTGGTTATTGACGGTGATGTACGGGGCCCAGGTGTGTTGCGGGCCCAGTTGGTTGAGGTCGCGGTCGAGCAGGACGAAGGTGATCTGGTACCAGAGTTTGCCCGGATTCTCGGCCGTGGCTTGCCACATGGAATAGATCACATCGGTTTTGGAGATACCGCCATTGGCAGCCTTGTTCAGGTAAGGCACTACGCCGGGGATGTTGTAGGTGAGCGGTGTCGACATGGTGCCTTTGTAATCGCCGCCCTGGTGGGGGTCGCCGCTCTGGACGTTTTTGATCAGGGCGATGTGGTCGAAGTTGCGCGACAGCGTGGTGGCGCGCCAGCGGATGTTGTCGCCGGGTTTGACGTCGATCCACAACTCGTCGCCGCCTTCGCCGGTGTTGCCACTGGCATTGGGGTCGACGGCGTCGCGCGTCACCAGCATGGAGATTGCGCCGCCTACGTCGTTGGGATGGGCAAGCAGGTAATCGGCATCGACATTGACTAGCACGTCAATGGTTTGGGTAGCACTGGACATTTTGAGGCTCCTTGTTTTTGGAATCGCATAAGCGACCGCGCCCGCGAAGGCTGTCCGGCTCATCCGGTCCCACTCCTCATCGTCATGTCAGACTTCTTTGCCCTCACCCAAACAGCGCTATCCCTCGCCGATGCGGCCAATGGAAAAGCCCTCTATTCACAGCAATGCACCGTGTGCCATGGAGCCGATATCAAAGGCACCGGGCGCTTATGTGCTGGCGCTCGACACCCGCTGAAGCTGCTGATACGCCATCACCAGTTGCGCCTGATTGAACGCCAGATTGCGCCCGCTGGGGTTGGGCAGAATCCAGACTTTAGCGCCACCGAACGTCTCCTCTTGCAACCCCCATTCAATCGACTTCTTGCCGGATAACCCGGCATACGCAGCCTTACCGAGAAACGCCACGAAGCGCGGCGCGTAACGAGCGATCTTGCGTTCGAAGCTGGCGGCGGCTGCGGTGAATTCCTCTGCCGACAGTTGATCCGCACTCGCCGTCGGCCGCTCGACCACGGCAGTCAGGCCACAGTGGAATTGCAGGATCGAGCGGTCTTCTTCCGGGCGTAACTCGTGGGGCGTGAAACCGGCCAGGTGCAGCGTGCGCCAGAAGCGGTTGCTGCGTCCGGCGAAGTGATGGCCCTGCTCTGCCGCCACCAATCCCGGATTGATTCCGCAGAACACAACGGACAGGCCTTGCGTGAGGATGTCCTCAAGCCCGTTCAACCGCAGATCACCTTCACCGCATCGCGCGCCTGCCCGGCCAGTTCTTCGCGGGATTTACCGGCACGGGCGCGGATCGAGATGCTGTGCAGCAGCGATGACGCGAGCATGGCCCGCGCGGCTGCATCCACATCAGCGTTCAGCTCGCCAGACTCGATCGCTCGTTGCAGACGAGCTTCGAGATCGGCATCGAGCTGGCTCAAGCGCTGGGACAGCACGTTGCGGATTTCCGGGTCCTCGACCGCTTCGGTGGTCGCAGTGCCGATGGCAAAGCAGCCGCGTGGCTGGCCGTCGCCGGAAAAATAGATCGCCAGTTGCCCTTCGTAGAAACCGGTCAGGGCCTGTTCCAGGGTCAGGCTGCTGTCGTTCAGCGCGGCCTGCATGGCGGCGTGGGCGGTGGCCCAGTATTGGTCGAGGGCCTTGATGTAGAGCGCGTGTTTGTCGCCGAACGCGGCGTACAGACTGGGGCGGTTCATGCCGGCGGCGCTGGCGATGCTGTCAAGTGATGCGCCGGAATAGCCGGTGTTCCAGAACACGCCCAGCGCCTGTTGCAGCGCGGTTTGCGGGTCATAGGCCCGTGGACGGCCACGGCCTTTTCCTTCTGTCGGTTTATTTTGTGCCATGTCGTACAAATTCCTTGCGGGGAAATGAAGTCGCCCATATTCTTACACCATCGCACAAAATTAAGGAATCAGAAATTCCTTGATCGGCAGGTTTGTTGTAACAGCGCTCGAACCGAGGCTGGCGACGACGAAACAGCGGCAACAGAGCACCCCTCCTGCACCGCGCACTGACTTGATGACGCACCGCATTCAACGCCGCCTAGCACTTTGGAGAGAGCCGTTCATGAATCAGCAATTCGATCTCACCGCAGAACAAGCCCGCACGCACCCCGTCGACGCGCCGCCGAAAATGCCGCTCAAGCAGAGACTGCGCCCGGTCTTCATGTGGGGCGTCCCCGCGCTTCTCGCCGCGATTGGCTGCGGCCAGTACGTGGCCAACGAGCCCTTCGTCTCAACTGATAACGCCTACGCCCGCGTGACCAAGGCCTCGATCAACGCGCGAATTTCCGGGCAAGTGGTCGAGATCGCGGTCGACGACAACCAGCCAGTACGCAAAGGCCAGGTGCTGTTTCGCATCGATCCCAAGCCATTGCAAATCGCCGTCGACCGGGCCGAAGCGCAACTGGCCAACGCGCGCCTGCGCATCGACGGGCTCAAGGCCAGTTATCGCCAGCAACAGGCCGAGCTGCAATCGGCGAAAGCCTCGGCGGAATACGACCAGAAGGAGTTCGCCCGCAAGAAAGCCTTGATCGCCACCGAGTTCGTGTCGAAGGCCCTCTACGAGCGCGCCGAAACTGACCTGAAAGTCTCGCGCCAACGCATCGCGTCCATCGAGCAACAGATTGCCAACACCGTCGTCGCGTTGAACGGTAACCCGGACATCGCCCTAGACAATCACCCGACCGTGCGCGAAGCCAAGGCTCAGCTCGATGAAGCACAGCTGTATCTGTCTTACGCCACGGTGACGGCGCCGGACGACGGCATCGTCGCCAGGGTCGATGATTTGCAGGTGGGCAACTACGTCAACAACGGCGCACCGGCGTTTGCGCTGATTTCCGACCGGGAAATCTGGGTCGAGGCCAACTTTCGCGAGACCCAGTTGACGCACATGCGCCCCGGTCAGACCGCGACAGTCACCCTCGATACCTACCCGGATCGCCCGTTCAAGGCACACGTGATCAGCATGAGCCCCGGCGCCGGTGCCGACTTCGCGCTGTTGCCGCCGGAGAACGCCACCGGCAACTGGGTGAAGGTGGTGCAGCGAGTGCCGGTGCGTCTGGAACTGGACGAGGCCGACCCTGCCCTGCCGTTGTTCTCCGGCACCAGCGCCACGGTCAAGGTCGATACCGGGCACCGCACGCCGTGGTGGCATCCGCTCAAGTCGTTGTTGTCTGCGGGTAATTCGTGATGAACAGCTCAGCAGCCGATGCGCGGGCACTGCGGTTTGTCGCCCTGCTCGCCACCTATATGCAGTCAGCCAACCTGCCGTTGCCGAACGCCGCGCTGCGCTTGATTCAGGGCAGTCTGTCGATGACCGACGATCAGGCCGGGTGGATTTTCACGTCTTATCTGGCCGCGAGCGCGATCACGATGCCGGTCGCGCAATGGCTCGCCGGATGCTTTGGGTTGAAGCGGGTTTACCAGACGGCACTGGTGCTGTTCGCCCTCGGTCTGTGGCTCGGCACTTTGGCCGGCACACCGCTGGAATTCATCGGCGCACGCCTCCTGCAAGGTCTGGCCAGCGGCGTGATCGCACCGTTGTCGATGGCCATCGCCCTGGAAACTTTGCCAGCGGAAAAACGCCCCGCGTTCGGTCCGAAATGGACGGCGCTGGTGCTGTTCGGCATCGTCAGTGGCCCGAGCATCGGCGGCTTGATCTGCGAGTACTTCGACTGGCGCCCGATGTTCTACCTCAGCCTGCCGCTGACCGCGTACATCCTGATGGTGGTGACGTTGCTGCTCGCCGAGAAGAAAGCAGACCCGCGTCCGACGTTCGATTTCTTCGGTTTCACCAGCTTCACCGTCGGCATGATCGGCCTGCAGATACTGCTCGATCGCGGCGAACGGCTGGACTGGTTCGACTCGCCGGAAATCTGGATCGAAGCGCTGGCCAGCGCCCTCGGCCTGTACCTGTTCGTCGTCCATGCACTGACCCGCAAGACCCACTTTCTCAGCAAGGGATTGTTCAGCGACCGCAACTTCATGCTGTCGACGGTGATGTTCTTCGCCCTGGGATTTGTGCTGCTGTCGACCATGGCCCTGACCTCGCCGATGCTCGATGAAATCCTCGGCTATCCGCCGGACACCACCGGGTTGCTGACTGTTCCGCGCGGCATCGGTCTGGTGGGTGCGTTTCTGCTGATGATGCGCGCGCCGATATGGATCGACGCGCGGCTGTTCGTCGCCGCCGGCATCGCGCTGGTGGTGTACGCCAACTGGCTCATGCTCGGGTATTCGCCGCTGATGGACTGGACGCCCGTGGCCGTTACCGGGTTTATCCAGGGCGTCGGTCTGGGCGTCTTGATGCCGGCGCTGAGCAAAACCGCGTTCAGCACCATCGACCCGAAGTTGCGCCCGGAAGCCACCGGTTTCTTCAACCTGATGCGGGTCTATGGCAGCACCCTCGGTGTGGCCGTGGTGCAGATCTTTTTCTTCAACAACACCCAGGCGATGCACTCGGCGCTGGTCAATCAGCTGACGCCTTATCGCGTGGCCCTGCCGACCTCCTTGCCGGCGCTCGAAGGCCTCAACCATCTGGTCACCCACCAGGCGGCGTTCGTCGCGGTGATGGGCCAATTCAAGATTCTGATGCTGGCGATGCTCGTGGTGAGTCCGCTGGTGATGTTCCTGCGCAAACCTGTTGCGGCCAACTGATGACGTGGAGTCTGAACCATGAAAGCTTCTATGCGCTTCACCCCGCTGGCGATGCTGGTGATGTTGTCCGCCTGCACCGTTGGCCCTGATTTTAAGCGGCCTGCCGAGAGCCCGTCGCAGCATTACGATCAAGCGGCCGAACAGCATTTTGCGATGGGCCGGCGGATCCACGGCGATTGGTGGTCGGCGTTCCGTTCACCAAAACTCGATCAGGTTGTGCGCCGCGCCATCGACGGCAACCTCGAACTGGCCGCCGCTGACGCCACCCTTCGTCAGGCCGCCGCTTCAGTCGCGGCGGCGGAAGGCGTGTTGTATCCGCAGGTTGATTTCGCTGCTTCTGCCGGGCGCCAGCGCACCCACAATGGGCCAGAGCCGGTGGTCTCCAATTTCTACGGGATCGGGCCACGGGTCGCGTTCGATCTGGACGTCTTTGGTGGCAACAAGCGCGCGGTCGAGCAACAACAAGCGCTGACCGATCTGCAAAAGCATCGCTACGAAGCAGCCTGGCTGACCTTGACCGGCGACGTCGCCAGCCAGGCTTTGCTGCTGGCCTCGGCCAACGCGCAGATCCAGGCCGTGGAAACCCTGTTGGCCAACGATGCGAAAAACCTCGATCTGGTGCGCCGGGCCCAGGCGAGCGGCAGCACCACACAAATCGAAATCTCGCTGGCCGAAACCCGGCTCGCCCAGGATCGCACGCTGCTGCCGCCCCTCGCCCAGCAGCGCGATGCGGCGCGTCATGCGTTGTCGATTCTGGCCGGCAAGGGCCCGGCGGACTGGATTGCGCCGGACTTCAGCCTCGACGAATTCGCCTTGCCGTCAAACATCCCGGTCAGCCTGCCTTCGGAAATGGCCCGTACCCGCCCGGACATTCTCCAGGCTGAATCCGAACTGCACATCGCCAGCGCGGCGGTGGGTGTCGCGACCGCCAATCTGTACCCGCATGTCGAGCTGTCGGCCTCGCTGATGCAAGCCGCGTCGGGCAATGGCGGCGCCGCACTCTGGGGATTTGCCGCCGGCCTGACGGCGCCGATCTTCAATGGCGGCACGCTCAAGGCTGAACGCGAAGGCGCCGTCGAAGGCTACAACGCGTCACTCGCCCGCTATCAACAGACGGTGATTCAGTCCTTCGGCCAGGTCGCGGACACCTTGCAGGCGCTCAACCACGGCGCCGAGCAAAACCTGGCGCAGGACGACGCCTTGCGCGCCGCCGACACCAGCCTGCGGCTCAATCGCCAGGCCTACGCCCAGGGCGAAACCAGCCTGTTGCAGGTGCTGGAAGCCGAACGCGCCTACCAACAGGCGCTGCTCGGGCAGATTCAGGTGAAGACCGCGCGTTATCTCGACTCGGTGCGCCTGTTCGTGGCGCTCGGCGGCAACTCGGTGGGTGTGCTCGACCAGAAGCTCGCCACCCGCAAGACCTCATCCCTTCTTTAACGGCAGATACCGGAGACACGACATGACTTACGAAGCCTTTCACGATGAACTTCGCGACACCCGCCTACCACTGAACAACGGCGCAGGCTCGATGCCGGCCGTGGGATTCGGCACGTTGTTTCGCGACTTGAGCACCACCACCGATGCGGTCAAGTGCGCGCTGGAAGTGGGCTTTCGCCACTTCGACTGCGCCGAGCGCTATCGCAACGAAACACAGATCGGCGAGGCCTTCGCGCAGGTGTTTTCGGCGGGCAACATCCGCCGCGAAGACGTGTTCGTCACCAGCAAACTGTGGAACACCAACCATCGCCCCGAGCGAGTAAAACCGGCGTTCGAAGCCAGTTGTCAGCGGCTGCAAGTCGACTATCTCGACTGCTACCTGATCCACACGCCATTCGCCTTCCAGCCCGGCGACGATCAGGACCCGCGGGATGTGTTCGGGCACGTGATCTACGATGGCGAAACCCGTTTGATCGACACCTGGCGTGCGCTCGAGGCGCTGGTGGATGAAGGACGCTGCAGGTCCATCGGTCTTTCCGACATCACCCTCGGTGCGCTGAAGGACATCGTCGCCGCCGCACGCATCAAACCGGCGGTGGTGCAGATCGAATCCCATCCGTACCTGCCGGAGTGGGAGATGCTGGAATTCTGCAAGGAACACGGCATCATCCTGCTCGCCTTCGCCCCATTGGGTCATGGCATGGAGCCGAATGTGCTGGAGGATTCCGTGCTCACCGGGATCGCCCGGCACGTACAGAAAACCCCGGCGCAAGTGGCCCTGGCCTGGGCGGTGCAGCGTGGGACGGCGTTCCTGACGACCTCGGCCAACCCGAGCCGGATTCAGGAAAACTTCGATATCGCGACGTTGCCGCACCGGGCGATGCGCGAGATCAAGGAAGAGATCACGACGCGAATCCGCTTCAACTCGGTGGTCGAGACCGGCGTACCCGGTTTCATCCCCCGTAAAAAGTGACACATGGCAAAGGGGCGGCCTCCTGTGAGGTCGCCCCTATACTCTTTCCACCTGACTGTTGAGACGACACCGATGGACGTCTTCCAAAGCATGCGCTTCTTCATCGCCGTCGCCCAAAGTGGCAGCTTCACCGCCGCTGCCGAGCTGCTGGACACCAATACCACCAACGTCTCCAAAGCGATCTCTGCTCTCGAAGCGCGCCTGCATACGCGGCTGATCAACCGCACCACCCGCCGTCTGGCCCTGACCGAAGCCGGCGTACGCTATTTGGAGCGCTGCGAAAAAATCCTTGATGACGTGCGCGAAGCCGACGAAGAAGCCGGCACCGCCCAGACCCTGCCCGTCGGCCGCTTGAAGATTCACACCATGTCGGCCATCGGCAACCACTACGTGATCGACGCCATCGCCCGCTATCGTGAAATCCACCCCACGGTGATGTTCGATCTGACCCTGACCAACCGCGTCCCCGACCTGCTCGAAGAAGGCTTCGACATGTCCATCGTGCTGGCCCGCGACCTGCCGGATTCCGGCTTCGTCGCGCAACGTTTGGGCATCACCTACAGCATTCTTTGCGCCTCGCCCGCCTATGTGGCCAAACGCGGCCTGCCGCAAACACCGGGCGAGCTTTGCGAACACGAGTGTCTGCGCATCGTCAACACGGTGATGCCGGTGGAAAACTGGACATTCGAAGGGCCCGAAGGCATGGAAACCATCAGCATTCCCGCATCGCCCTTCCACATCAATACCGCCGACGGCATGACCATCGCGATCAGAAAAGGCATGGGCATCGGCATTCAGCCGATTGCTTCGGCCGTGGATGGCCTGAGGGCGGGAACCCTGGTGCGGGTGTTGCCGGAGTACCGGCTGGAGGAGTTGAACCTGTTCGCGATCTATCCGTCGCGCAAGTTCGTCGATGCGAAGATCAAGACCTGGGTTGAGTTTCTGAAGCAGTCGATCCCGCAATTGCTGGCATCGGATGAAGACGTCGTTGGAGCGAAAGCGTGTTGAGCGTGGCTGGCATGGAGTGTCGACCCTCCATCCCCTGTGCCCGACTCAACTGGAACAGCCAGTGCCCATCACTTGATATTGCAGAACGTGGCGCTCGCCATGGGAATCTTCGTAGGTCATCTGCACCGGCACCGGGGCGCATTCGTTGGCCGGGTCGGTGATGGATATGACGTGTTCGATGTCCAGATTGGTCGAAGAACTGTAGGTCTCGACCGGGATGTTCGCCGAGTCCGCGTTATCGGCGTAAGCGTGCGCACCGAAACTGCCAAGCATTAAAACCAGCGCGATTTTCTTGAGGTTCATGATGTTCACCGTCTCGTTGAGGACCGTGTTTGTTCACGGATTGGAGACGATGCTAAGGGTTGCGGCGGCGCGGAAATATCGGCGGGATAGACAAACACTCTTGCTGGATTTCATATGAATAGGGTCAGCGCCAATCATTGAGCGCATCAATAACAACCATTAATTCAATGAAGTTCTCATATCAAATCCAAAGCGTAGGATCTGCTCCATACCAACCCAATGCACACGGAGTACAGAACCATGAAACGCCAAACTATCCTCGGCATCGCCTTCTCGCTCTTCGCCTTGAACGCTTTTGCGGCGACTGAAACCGATCCACTGTTCAGCGATGCTGTCGCCGCTGCGACCCAGACCGATCCATTGTTCAGCGATGCCGTAGCTGCGACCGAAACTGATCCACTGTTCAGTGACGCCGTTGCCGCGACTGAAACCGATCCGCTGTTCAGTGATGCAGTTGCCGCGACTGAAACCGACCCACTGTTCAGCGATGCCGTTGCCGAAGGTGGTTCTGACCGTCTGATCGAAAGTCGTAACGCCTGAATGCTGGGTTTTACCGCAGTACCCGACGAAAGCCCGGCCTTATCCGCCGGGCTTTTTCATATGGGGACAGATTTATTTTTCAATCGAAGACGCCATTGAGCACTTCATAAATCAGCCCTGTAGCCAGCGCGACCAGGATCAGATCGGTGCCGACCTGCTGCCATTCGTAGCCGTCGTAGTACGGCAGTCTGCCGACCAGTCGACCATCGAGCTTCTTCGCAATACCGGGCGGCAGCGGTTTACCCCGCGCCAGGTTCTTCTGAATGCCGGGCGGCAACGCCGGGCCCGGGGTCCAGTAGCCACGATAGCCGTCCACGATCCCGATCACCCCGCCGCGATCGATACTCGGGCCATGCCCCTGATAACCGCCCCCGCCTTTTTTCCCCTGATTGCCATGATCCTGGCTGTTATGCGGATTGCCCTTGCCCTGCCCCTTTCCATTGCCAGGATCGGCCAGCGCTGACACCGAAGTGCTCAACAGCGCAATACAGGTCGTGGTCGCAATCAACGTGCGTAAACCGGACATGGTTCGTTCCTTGAATGAATGGGTGTGTGTGGATTCTAGTCAGTTTCTTACAGGTAAAGAGAGACGATCCGGTCATCGCGGTTTGTGAAGAATTTCGATGCGCGCAGCTTTCGGTGCCCCCCGATTCGCGCTTACCATACGCCCAACTCGTATTACCGCGGCTGCTGAACCCGGTATTCACGAGGACAGACCATGAAAAGAACCCGCGCCTGGAGACGCACCCAGGCACGCAAACACGGCAGTGACAAAGCGGCCCGCCCGCAAGTGTTCAAGCCAGAAAAGAACTGGAAGTTGATGTACATCCGCTCCGCCAAACTGGTCAGGGCTCGCCAACTCGGCATGAGCTATCCCATTCGCTCTACCCGCCAATTGTTGGATGAAACGTGACGAACCTTCTGTTCATTTGCAGTCGCAACCAATGGCGCAGCCCGACGGCCGAAGAAGTCTGGCGTCGCCGCCCCGGCTTCAATGTCCGCTCCGCGGGCACCAGCCCCAATGCACGCAAAACCGTCGGCCCAGCGGATATTCGCTGGGCCGATTTCATTTTTGTGATGGAAACCAAACACCTCAATCGCCTGCGGGCCGAGTACGCCCGGCTGCTCGAGCACAAGCGGATTCACTCGCTGGATATTCCGGATGACTACCACTACATGGATCCCGAGTTGGTAGACCTTCTTGAAGAATCGGTGAAACCCTACCTCGCTACTTGACCCTCTGCGCATTTGGCAATGCATCGAATGAAAAGGAATTCCACCCCATGTTTGAACGGAACAAACTGGTTCCAGAATTGATGGTCACGGATCTGCAGGCCAGCCTCGCTTTCTGGGTCTCCTGCCTGGGATTCAACATCGCTTATCAACGCCCGGAAGATGGCTTTGCCTACCTCGACCTGAATGGCGCTCAAGTCATGCTCGAACAAGTTGAGCCGGAAGCAGGCCAGTGGCTGACGGCGGATCTGAGCAGGCCTTTCGGAAGAGGCGTCAATCTGCAGATTGACGTTGAGGCGGTTGCCCCCATCATCGAAAGACTGGGCGTTGCCCAGATTCCACTTTATAAAACCTGCAAAGACACCTGGTATCGCGCTGACGATGTCGAGGTCGGCCAGCGTGAATTTCTCGTTCAGGATCCGGACGGTTATCTCGTAAGACTGGTAGAACGTCTGGGCGAACGTCCTGTTTGCCCGATTTGATCAAGGAAGATAAAAACAATGAAAAACGCTTTCGGCCTGTTGTTTCTGATCTGCCTTTCAGCCGGCGCACACGCTGACGAAAACCCCATCGGTTTCCGCTCCGCCACGCTGGCGGACGCGCACAACGAGCGCCCGCTGGACATGGTCGTCTGGTATCCCGCCAAGACCACCGCTCCCGCGCAATTGATTGCCGACGACGCGGTGTTCGTCGGGACTACGGCGGTGCGCGAGGCGCCGCCAACAGCCGGCGATCATCCATTGCTGGTGCTCTCTCACGGTTACCGTGGCAACTGGAGCAATCAGGCATGGCTGGCCAGTGCGTTGGCCCGTCAGGGTTACATCGTCGCGGCGGTCAATCACCCGGGCACCACGACTCATGACCGCAGTCAGAAAGCCGCTGCACAGTTGTGGCAACGGCCTGTCGACATCAGCCGCATCATCGATGCGGTTACGGCTCAACCGGGGCAATTTGGCGCGGTCTCGAAGGAGCGAATTGCAGTCGCCGGCCATTCGCTTGGCGGCTGGACCGCTCTGGAAATTGCCGGCACACGCTTCGATCCCGAGCGCTTTGCCAAGGACTGCGCAGCCCATCAAAAACTTGCCAGTTGCTCGGTCTACAAGATGATCAACGTCGCCGACACGTCGGAATCGAAGAACCGGATCAGCGCAGACTTGAGCGACAAACGCGTCAGCGCCATCGTGTCACTGGATTTGGGCCTGTCACGCGGGATGACCGACGCCAGCCTCGCAGCACTGTCGGTGCCAACACTGGTGATCGGCGCGGGTGTGCCGTCCGAAGACCTTCCCGCCCAACTGGAATCGGCGAATCTCGCCACGCGGCTGCCTTCGGCCACCTCGCAGTATGTCGAGATCAGTGATGCCAGCCATTTCAGCTTTATGTCGTTGTGCAAGCCCGGCGCCGTGGCGCTGCTGGAAGAAGATTCGCCAGGCGACGGCATCATTTGCGCTGACGGCGGCGCGCGTTCCCGTGAGGTAATCCAGCAACAGGTGGTGGCGTTGATCGACGGGTTTCTGAGCCGGTCGACGCAGAACTGATCGCGGTGTTGCCTGCACATCGTTGATACGTCAGGATCCCTCCCTTTTTGACTGGCAGGAGCAATCGTGGAACGTCTCTTCGTTTATGGAACCCTGGGCCCTGGCCGACCGAATGAACATGTGATGCTGAACATCGGCGGCACGTGGCAGGCCGCTTCGCTGAAGGGTCGTTTGTCGCAGGCCGGATGGGGCGCGGCAATGGGCTTTCCCGGGCTGGTGATTGCCGAGGATGGCGATGTCATCGAAGGCTACGTGTTCGCCTCCGAGAATTTCCACCTGCACTGGGCGGCGCTGGATGAGTTTGAAGGAGCTGAGTATCAGCGCGTGTTGACCAAGGTCACGCTGGATGACGGGACGGCAATGGATGCTTATGTCTACGCGCTCAGGTAGTCGGCGTTCGCCCTTTCCTCGGCGGCTGAAGATCGTCCTTGCCGGGCTATTATTTTGTGTCGGGCTTTGGAGTGTTTCCGAGTGGTGGGAGAAGGCGTTGGCGAAGCCTGCCTATGCAGCTCATATCAGCCCCGATGGCTGCTTTAGGGTGCAAACTTTCAGACCTTTCTGGTTATTACCCAACTTCCTTCACCCGCAGGCGCCTCCAGACGCCCCCTTCGAAACTCAATGGTTCGTCCGCTGGGAATCTCCCGCGTTTTTCCGTTTGTACGACAATCGCGATGATCAGCTACTTGGCGAAAGCGAGATCTACGATCTGGTGAGTTACGGAGACCGATTGTCTTGGGGTTACGGCAGCGATACCGAGGTTCGCGTTGGCTTGATCACGATCGGCAATACTCGCCCTGATTGTAAAAAGGGAGACTGATGAAGCCATGACGAGCCGCGAACTACTCCATAGCAAAGGCTACACACTGCTCTTTGGAGCGGTTCCAAACACGTGGCTGCCCGCCCTTCGCCTCGCTTTCGATACCGGTATCAAACCCTCAAACGAATGGCCCGTGCCCCGCGGCAGCGACTGGCGCCATTCACAACTGGACACTGACCCGACCGTTCAGGCCGTGTGCCGATTGCCACCCTTGCTGGCGGTGGTGGGCGCATTGATCGGCGAACGCTTCTTCCTCTCTCAGGTCGAGGGCCGTGAACCGCTCATCAATGGCGGCCACCAACAACTGCACCGCGACTTGTCGGCGCAACGCCCCGGCGACACCGTCAACGCGCTGGTGTACCTCGACGATTACGGCCCGGAAAACGGTGCAACCCGCATTGTTCCCGGCAGCCATCGCCCTGCTCTGAGCGAGCCCCCATTCGATTTCACTGACGAGTCCCGATCCGTGCAACTGACGGGCAGCGCGGGCGACATCCTGATCTTCGATGCCGACCTGATCCACGCCGGCAGCTTGAACTCCAGCGGTGCAGCCCGACGAACCCTGTTGATTACCTGGTTTTCCGAATCGCTCTACTCAACGCATCTGGAAACGGTGAGCCTCAGAAACATAAAAATGGACACGACCGAGCGGTTCGATCCGGGGGACTTTGCGTTCGGGATCGTGGAATCATTCATTTGACTTGATTGCCTTAGGCAACTATATAGTTGCCTAAGGCAAATACATGAGCATACCGCAATGTCCACAATCACCGACCGCGCCGACATCGTTCGGCAATTCAACCGTTTCTACACCCATCAGATCGGCGTGCTGCAGGAGCATCTGCTGCAAAGCGACTACTCGCTGACCGAGCTGCGCATCCTCTACGAACTCGCGTCCCGGGGCGATCTGACCAGCACCGATTTGCGCCAGATGCTGGGCCTCGACGCAGGCTACATGAGTCGCCTCATCAGCGGTTTCGACAAAAAGGGCCTGATCCAGAAAGTCCCCTCCGCCACCGACGCCCGCGCCAGTCAGTTGCACATTACCGACCTGGGCCGCGAGATCCTCGCCCCGCTGGAACAGGCCTCGCGACAAGAGGTCATCACCCTGCTCGAACGCCTGTCCGAACCGCAGCAACTGCAACTGATCGCCTCGATGAAGCAAATACAGACGCTGCTCGAGGGCGGCCAGCCGACGACCTATCTGCTGCGCGATCCGCAACCCGGCGACATGGGCCTGGTGGTGCATCAGCAGACCGCGATCTACAGCCGCGAATACGGCTGGAATTCAGAGTTCGAAGCGCTGGTGGCAGAGGTTGTCGCCAAATATCTGCGCGAATTCGACTCCACGGGCGAGCGCTGCTGGATTGCGGAGAAGGACGGCAAGGTGGTGGGTTCGGTGTTCGTCATTCGCCACGACGAAACCACCGCGAAACTGCGCATGCTCTACGTGGATGCCAGCGCGCGGGGCCTGGGGATCGGCAATCGACTGGTCGAGGAATGCCTGCGTTTTGCCCGGGATGTCGGCTACAAAAAGATGATTCTGTGGACCACCAGCAATCTGGTGGATGCCCGCCGGTTGTATCAACGGGCGGGGTTTGAACTGGTCGAGGAAGAGCCGATTTTCAGCTTCGGCAAGGAACTGGTGAGTCAGACCTGGGCGATTGCGTTGTAAGGTTTATGCTCGCGGTGTGAACGCCTTGGGCGGTCTCGACAACAGCGTGACGCTCACGACACCGCAAGACATCGGCAGGTTGACCGCCGAAATCGTCTTCTTCGAACCTCGCTTTCGCAATCAGATCGTCTACCTGTCCGGCGACACCGTGACGTACGGGCAAGTAGGTGCTTGAGCGTCCGTTCAAACGCAATGTCTGGACTGTTGAGCACCTGATCCAGGAACTCGAAAAAGATCCCACCCACCACATCAAAAAGTATCGCGCCGTGTTTGCACAAGGCAGAGGCGTGGCCTGGCCGAAAGCTGGCACGTTCAACGAGCAGCAATCCATTCAGGTCACCAGCGCAGAACAGTGGGTTCGAGAAAACCTCGCAGGCAACTGAAATCACTTCGCGCTCAACGGTTCTGCAGGACTGATGAGCGCACCTCATAATGCCTCGCCGATATACCCGTCCAGTCCTCTCCCTTGCGCTCGCTTACTGTTCATCGCACAAGGTGAACCTTTCGCTGACCGACGTCTCCGAATGTTCTCCGGATTCGAATATCAGGACGTTTCTTCGTGCCAAGAATACTGACGAGTCATACCAGCGACAGCGAACTCACAGAACATAACGCCAAGATGTTTGGCTCGCCGAAAGAACGACTGGATTTCTATCGTCGGGAAATCCAGTACGAGACCAGCATCCTGGCCAATCGTACGGACGCCTATCTCGCCGCCCAGTCATTCCTGGTCATTGCTTTCGCCTCCAGCATGGGCAATCTCAATCCCGAGTGGGGCAAAATGTTCACTCTCGTCGTGCCTCCCTTTCTCGCGCTATTGGGCGTGTTGAGTTCACTCAACGCGTGGCCGGGCATCCGCGCCGCTTACGACATCATCGACCACTGGTACTACAAACAGAGTGAACTGTTACGCAGCGAGCCCGTGATGGGTATGGCTTATGACGAATCCCCTCTGTTCTGTGAGCGCGAGTCAACGCACAAAGGCTATCGCAAGGCACTGCTGTTTTCGGTGCGCACGCCGTGGATTTTCGCGTCATTCTGGGTGCTGCTCGGCTTTTGGGGCGTGTTCATCCAGGTGGCCTGATCACAACGGCCTCCCCTCACGCAGGGGCTGAAATCGAGAAGCCCGGCATTAAGCCGGGCTTGTGATTACGCAGCAGATCCGTCTATTTGTTCAGGCTGCCATATTCGCCCCGCCGAGGCTTTTCTTGAGTGAAGCCTTCATCACTTCCATTTCCTTGCCCAACTCCTCGAGCTTTGCCTTGCCCAGCAGCTTTCTGGCCTGAGGAAACATCTCGGTTTCCTCTTCCTCAATGTGGTGTTCCAAAAGCTCTTTGACGACTTTTACGCGGCCCGCGAACTCAGGCTTGGAAGGATCGGTAGATTTCAGATCAGGCAGTACCAAAGAATCGACCGTGCGGTGTTCTTCTTTTGCCTCGTAGTACATCTCATCCTGCTCTTTACCGCCTGCTTCCTTGAAAGCGGGATACAGAATCTGCTCTTCAAGCTGAGTATGAATGGTGATTTCCAGCTCCAGCTTGTCCAACAAATCCGCGCGTTTTTTTAATGCCCGATCGGTCGATTCGCTGAGTTGGTTCAGGATGCCTTTTACTTTTTCGTGGTCAGTTTTCAAAAGGTCGATGGCGTTCATTTGAGGCCTCTATCACGGATTATTTTTTTGCCGAAGGTGGTCGGCAACTCTCACGGTATTCCAGACAGACCTCGCATATTGTGTGCCAGCGCCCCCCTTAAAAAGGTCTTAGAAAAATCAAAGAGTTGTGCAGAGTGATGGCCAAATATAGGCATGCACTCTGTATGAGTGTGGGTTGAGGTTCTTGCAAATAGCGGAAGTGAGCCTACTCAGTGGTTGCCATTTGCTCTCTGCGGCGAACGGATTGTACGCAACAACAGAGGGATGACCGTTGGCCGAAGCTGCCCTGCGGAATGGCAGCTATCGGCTGAATCAACAGCCAAAAGCAGTCGGTGGACAGACTACCGGCAAATAGATTGTGTCCTGCTACCCTCTTTATCGTAGTCGGGCTTGCCGTTACCCTATCGCGTCATCCCTCGATAGATCTCGCGCTTACCACGACATGACATGTCAACTAATGAGAGAGTGTCAGGATAGCGCCATGAAAGTTCGATGCTCTAGCTGCGGTTATATCGCAGACAAGCTTCCGCCGAGCCTTAGGTGTCCTAAATGCGACGACTTTTCCCACGACTGGCTGATTTATGATTGGGAAAGCTTTGCTTCAACGAAGCGTCGACATATTAGATACAACTTATTAATTATTGGCATGACTCTAACCAATTTACTTGTGGCGATCACCTTGAAATCAACAGACGTGTTTCAATGGTTGTTCACGTTATTGTTTATCCCAGCCATTATCAGTTTGTTTTATTGTCGAAAACAGCTTGATAGTGAATCGGATTATGAGGGGCATAGAGGCAGGGCTTTAACTTTCTGGCTTTTCGGTTTCGGGGGTATCTAAAGCGGCTGACAAATCGAATCAGTCCCTTTTTTGAGAGCTGCATCGGGTCGTTCTCTTCCGTCTCGCGACGGGCAGAAGACGGCCAAACCAGCCACTCCCACCCGATCCACCAACTGAGAGCCCCCCCATGAAAGCCGCCCTGATCTCCGACACCCACAACCTCCTCCGCCCCGAAGCCCTCGCCGCGCTCCAGGGCTGTGACCAGATCATCCACGCCGGCGACATCGGCAACCCGGACATCCTCGCCCAACTGGCCAAAATCGCCCCGGTCCACGCCGTGCGCGGCAACAACGACGTCAACAGCCCGTGGGCCGAAAACCTCCCCGACCTCCTGACCTTCACCCTCAACGGCTGGCCAGCACTCCTCGTCCACGACATCGCCGACGTCCCCGCCGATCTCGATCCGGGCATCAAGCTCATCATCACCGGCCACTCCCACAAACCCCGCATCGAATGGCGCGGTGACCGTCTCTACGTGAACCCCGGCAGCGCCGGCCCTCGGCGTTTCAAGTTGCCGGTCACGCTGGCGATCCTCGAGATACAACCCGACCGCATCGAACCGCGCCTGATTTCCCTGCTGGATCCCCCTGCCTGAAACCGCTACCGTCCCCCCATCCAGAACCGGGAACCCACGCGCCATGTCTATCGCCGACAACCTCCTCGCCTTCACCCTCGCCGCCACGCTGTTGACCCTGACGCCCGGTCTCGACACCGCGCTGGTGCTGCGCACGGCCACCGTCGAGGGCAAGCAGCAGGCATTGCGCGCGGCGTTGGGGATCAACGCCGGTTGTCTGTTGTGGGGCGCGGCGGTGGCGTTTGGGTTGGGGGCGTTGATTGCGGTGTCGGAGCTGGCCTACAACCTGTTGAAGTATTGCGGCGCGGCGTATCTGGCGTGGCTGGGGTTGAACATGCTGCTGCGCCCTCGCCGCTCGCTGGCACCGGCCGAGGCCGACGGCAAGCCGGGGGCGAACTGGTTTTTCAAGGGCATGCTGGGGAATGTGCTGAATCCGAAGATCGGGATTTTCTACGTGTCGTTTCTGCCGCAGTTCATTCCGCAAGGCCAGCCGCTGGTGCCGTGGACATTCGGGCTGGTGAGCATTCATGTAGTGCTCGGCCTGATCTGGTCGCTGGTGTTGATTGGCGCGACGCAGCCGCTGTCCGGGTTCCTGCGGCGCGAGAAAGTGATTCGCTGGATGGATCGCACCACCGGGGTGATTTTCGTGTTGTTTGCTGCGCGGTTGGCGTTCAGCAAGCGTTGAAGCGCCTGCGCTAAACAAACCTTCGGTCGAGACCTGCCACTTCACCAAAATCAAGGCTTGCCCGAAACATATGGATATCCGTATATTCGGACAACCATATGCACTCAAGGCATCGTCATGCTCAACCCCGCCTCCGTTTTTAAATGCCTCGCCGACGAAACCCGCGCCCGAGCCACGCTGCTGATCACCCGTGAGGGTGAGTTGTGTGTCTGCGAACTGGTCTGCGCGCTGGACGACAGTCAGCCGAAAATCTCCCGCCATCTCGCGCAGCTGCGCACCTGCGGTCTGCTGCTGGATCGTCGTCAGGGCCAGTGGGTTTATTACCGGCTCAACCCTGATTTGCCCGGATGGATTCGCACGCTGCTCGAAACCACGCTCGCCGCCAACACCGCCTGGCTGGAAGAAAACAGCGCGCGGCTGGCTGCCATGGGCGATCGCCCGCTCAACACCTCCGCTTGCTGCTAAGCCTCAGGCTTTCGGGATTCCCATGTTTTTCGCTTTTGCCATTTTTCTGTTCACGATCGTGCTGGTCATCTGGCAGCCGAAGGGGCTGGGTGTCGGCTGGAGTGCGACGCTCGGTGCGGTGCTGGCGCTGCTGAGCGGGGTTGTCACCCTGGGCGATATTCCCACGGTGTGGGGCATTGTCTGGAACGCGACCGCGACGTTCATTGCCGTCATTATCATTAGCCTGTTGCTCGACGAAGCCGGTTTTTTCCAGTGGGCCGCGTTGCACGTCGCCCGTTGGGCAAAGGGCGATGGCCGGCGTCTGTTCGCCTTTACGGTGTTGTTGGGCGCGGCCGTTTCTGCGCTGTTTGCCAACGATGGCGCGGCGCTGATCCTGACGCCGATTGTGATTTCGATACTGCTCGCCCTGCGCTTCTCGGCGGCTTCCACTTTGGCGTTCGTCATGGCGGCCGGTTTCATCGCCGATACCGCGAGCCTGCCGCTGGTGGTGTCCAACCTGGTCAACATCGTTTCCGCCGATTATTTCGGCCTTGGCTTCAGCGAATATGCCTCGGTGATGGTGCCGGTCAACGCGGTTGCCGTGGCCTCCACTCTGGGGGTGCTGTACTGGTTCTTCCGGCGTGACATACCCACACATTACTCACTGGATGACTTGCAGGATCCGCGACTGGCCATCCGAGACGGGCTGACTTTCCGGGTCGGCTGGATCGTGTTGGGGCTGCTCCTGATCGGTCTGTTCGCCCTGGAACCGCTGGGCATTCCCATCAGTGCGATTGCCGCAGTCTGCGCGGCGCTGCTGTTCGCGGTGGCGGCGCGGGGTCATGTGATTTCGACCCGGCGCGTGCTGCGCGAAGCCCCTTGGCAGATCGTGATTTTCTCGCTCGGCATGTACCTGGTGGTGTACGGGCTGAAGAACGCCGGGCTGACGGATTATCTGGCGACGGCACTGAATTATCTGGCCGGTACCGGGCTTTGGGGCGCGGCGCTGGGTACGGGATTTCTGACCGCCCTGCTGTCGTCCGCGATGAACAACATGCCGACGGTGTTGGTGGGCGCGTTGTCGATCCAGGCCAGTGATGCCGTCGGCGTGATACGCGAGGCGATGATCTACGCCAATGTCATCGGCTCGGACCTGGGCCCGAAAATCACCCCCATCGGCAGTCTGGCAACGCTGCTCTGGCTGCACGTGCTGGAGCGCAAAGGGATCCGCATCACCTGGGGTTATTACTTCATGACCGGCGTGGTGCTGACCCTGCCGATTCTGTTCATCACCTTGTCTGCCCTGGCCCTGCGCCTGAGCGTTTAACGCCTGTCTGGAAAGAGGAATCATCATGCGCGTTCTATTCATGTGCACCGCCAACAGCTGCCGCAGCATTCTCTCGGAGGCGATGTTCAATCACTTGGCGCCGGCCGGTTTCGAAGCAGTCAGTGCCGGCAGTTTCCCCAAGGGCCAGGTGCTGCCGCGCAGCCTGACCACGTTGCAGGCGGCCGGTATTTCCATCGCCGGGTTGAGCAGCAAGGGCAACGAGGCCTTCGAAGACAACCCGCCGGACATCGTCATCACCGTGTGCGACAAGGCCGCCGGTGAAGCTTGCCCGGTGTATTTCGGCCCGGCCCTGAAAGCCCATTGGGGGCTGGAAGATCCGTCGGATGTGGTCGGCGATGAACGCACCATTGATGCCGCCTTCCGCGCCACCCTCGCCCAAATCGAAACCCGCTGCCGGGCCTTCCTCGCCCTGCCCTTCGCCGAACTTGACCGTGATGCCCTCAAGCGCGAGCTCGACCGCATCAGCACGCTGTAACCGGAGCTAACATGACCAACTTGCCCAACCTTGATCCTTCACTGGTTCAAACAACCACGCGTGACGAAGGCGCCCACAAGCCGCGCATCCTGTTGCTGTACGGCTCGACCCGCCCGCGCTCCTTCAGCCGCTTGCTCGTCGAAGAAGCCGCCCGCCTGCTGGAGCACTTCGGTGCCGAGACGAGAATCTTCAATCCCTCAGGCCTGCCGCTGCCGGACGATGCGCCGGGCGATCACCCGAAAGTCCAGGAACTGCTCGAACTGATGCAATGGTCGGAAGGCCAGGTCTGGTGCTCGCCCGAACGCCACGGCGCGATGTCGGCGGTATTCAAGGCGCAGATCGACTGGGTGCCGCTGGCCCTCGGCGCGGTGCGTCCGACCCAGGGCAAAACCCTGGCGGTGATGCAGGTCTGCGGCGGCTCGCAGTCGTTCAACGTGGTCAATCAACTGCGCGTGCTGGGCCGCTGGATGCGCATGTTCACCATCCCCAATCAGTCATCGGTGCCCAAGGCTTATCTGGAATTCGACGAAGGCAACCGCATGAAACCCTCGGCGCTGTACGACCGGGTGGTGGACGTGATGGAAGAGTTGGTGAAATTCACGCTGTTGCTGCGTGATCGCCCGGATCTGGTGGATCGCTATTCCGAGCGCAAGGAGTCGGCGGAGGAATTGATGCAGCGGGTCAATCAGCGGTCGATCTGATGACCAGACCTCACAATAAAAAACCGGTGCGAACGTTCGCACCGGTTTTTTTTCGTCGCCGGGTTACGGCTGGATGGAAGCATCGTCGCTTTGAGGTGACTTGTTTTCAGCGGGCAACCGTCGACGGCGCATCAGGCGATACGCCGCCGGTATGACAAACAGGGACAACAGCGGCGCCGTGACCATGCCGCCGACCATGGGCGCGGCGATGCGGCTCATGACTTCGCTGCCGGTGCCGCTGCCCAGCAGAATCGGCAACAGGCCGGCGATGATCACGGCCACGGTCATCGCCTTGGGGCGCACGCGTTGCACAGCGCCTTCGCGAATCGCCGCGACCAGTCCACGTTCAGAGTGGTCGCCGAGGCCTTCGCGCTCGGCCCAGGCGTTTTTCAGGTAGAGCAGCATGATCACGCCGAACTCGGCCGAAACCCCAGCCAGTGCAATAAAGCCAACCCCGGTCGCGACCGACAAGTTGTAGCCCAGCAAATACAGGAACCACGCACCGCCGCTCAATGCGAACGGCAACGTGGCCATGATCAGTAGCGCCTCATCGAAGCGAGCAAACGTCAGGTAGAGCAGCACGAAGATGATCAGCAGCGTGGCAGGCACTACCAGTTTCAGCCGCGCATTGGCCCGTTCCAGAAACTCGAACTGCCCCGAATAGCTCAGGCTCATACCGGGCTGCAATTTCACCTGTTCATTGACGGCGCGACGCAGATCGGCCACCACCGAAGCGATGTCCCGCCCGCGCACGTCGATGTACACCCAACCGGACGGCCGGGCATTCTCGCTCTTGAGCATCGGTGGGCCGTCCGTGACCTTGATCTTCGCCAGCATGCCGAGGGTGATCTGGCTGCCGGAAGGCGTGTAGATCGGCAATTGCTCCAGGGCGCCGGGCGAATCACGCCACTCTCGTGGATAACGGATGTTGATCGGAAACCGCGCCAGCCCTTCGATGGTTTCCCCGATGTTTTCCCCGCCAATGGCACCGGAGACGATGGATTGCACATCGCTGATGTTCAGCCCGTAGCGGCCGGCGGCGTTGCGGTCGATATCCACGTCGATGTAGCGGCCACCGGTCAGGCGCTCGGCCAGTGCCGAACTGACGCCGGGCACACCTTTGGCCACCCGCTCGACGGCCTGGGTCGCGGCGTCGATCTGGGCCAGATCGTTGCCGGCGACTTTCACGCCGATGGGACTTTTGATCCCGGTGGCGAGCATGTCGATGCGATTGCGGATAGGTGGAATCCAGATGTTGGTCAGGCCCGGCACTCGCACCACGCGATCCAGTTCTTCCACGAGTTTTTCCGGGGTCATGCCCGGACGCCATTGATCGTGGGGCTTGAATTGGATAGTGGTCTCGAACATCTCCAGCGGTGCCGGGTCGGTAGCGGTTTCCGCACGACCAGCCTTGCCGAATACATGCTCGACCTCGGGCACTGACTTGATCAGCCGATCGGTCTGCTGCAACAGTTGCGCGGCTTTTTGCGCCGACAAACCCGGCAAGGCCGAAGGCATGTACAGCAGATCGCCCTCGTCCAGCGGCGGGAGGAATTCGCCACCGAGCCGCGAAATCGGCCAGGCAGCGCTGACAAACACCAACAGCGCCACCAGCAAAGTGAATTTCGGCCGGCGCAACACCGCATCCAGCGCCGGTTGATAAATCCGGATCAACCAGCGGTTGAGCGGATTGTGGCGCTCATCCGGAATCCGCCCGCGAATCCAGTAGCCCATCAGCACCGGCACCAGCGTCACCGACAATCCCGCAGCTGCTGCCATGGCGTAGGTCTTGGTGAACGCCAGCGGACCGAACAGCCGCCCTTCCTGGGCCTGCAAGGTAAACACCGGAATGAACGACAGCGTGATGATCAGCAAACAGAAAAACAGCGCCGGCCCCACCTCCGCTGCCGCGTCGGTCATCACCTGCCAATGGCGCTCGCCCTTGAGCGCCTGCCCCGGATGGGCTGCGTGCCACGCTTCGATTTTCTTGTGGGCGTTCTCGATCATCACCACCGCCGCATCGACCATCGCACCAATGGCGATGGCGATCCCGCCCAACGACATGATGTTGGCGTTCAAGCCCTGATAACGCATCACGATGAAGGCGATCAGCACGCCCACCGGCAACGAAATGATCGCCACCAGCGAAGAGCGCAAATGCCAGAGGAAGATCCCGCACACCAGCGCGACGACGATGAACTCTTCGAGCAGTTTGTGGCTGAGATTTTCCACGGCGCGATCGATCAGTTTGCTGCGATCGTAGGTGGTGACGATCTCGACGCCGGACGGCAGGCTGCTTTTCATGTCATCGAGTTTGGCCTTGACCGCCGCGATGGTCTCGCGGGCGTTCTTGCCGCTGCGCAGGATTACCACGCCGCCGACGGTTTCGCCCTGGCCGTCCAGCTCGGTGATGCCCCGACGCATGTCCGGCCCGGTCTGAACCGTTGCGACATCGCCGAGAGTTACCGGCACCCCGCCAGCACCGAGCTTTAACGGGGTAGCCCGAAAATCATCAAGCGTCTTCAGGTAGCCGGAAGCGCGCACGATGAATTCGGTTTCGGCCATTTCCAGCACCGCGCCACCGGTTTCCTGATTGGCCTTGCCGATGGCTTCGCGCACCTGCGCCAGAGTGATACCCAAACTGGCCAGCCGCACCGGATCGGGCTGCACCTGATACTGCTTGACCATGCCGCCAACGGTAGCGACCTCGGCGACGTCGGGCAGGGTCTTGAGCTCGAACTTGAGGAACCAGTCCTGTAACGCCCGAAGCTGCGCCAGATCATGCCCGCCGCTACGATCCACCAGCGCGTACTGATAGATCCAGCCGACGCCGGTCGCATCCGGACCCAATCCCGGTTTGACGCCGGCAGGCAGGCGACTCTGGATCTGGCTCAGGTACTCCAGCACTCGCGAGCGCGCCCAGTATTGATCGGTGCCGTCTTCGAACAGCACGTAAACGAAGCTGTCACCGAAGAACGAATAACCGCGTACGGTTTTCGCCCCCGGCACCGATAGCATGGTGGTGGTCAGCGGATAGGTCACCTGATTCTCGACAATCTGCGGCGCCTGTCCGGGGTACGGCGTGCGGATGATCACCTGCACATCGGACAGATCCGGCAGCGCATCGATCGGTGTGTTCTGCACCGACCACACGCCCCAACCCGTGACGAACAGCGTCGCCAGCAGCACCAGAAAACGATTGGCGACGGACCAGCGAATCAGCGCGGCGATCATGGCTGGCTCCCCGAAACGTTCCCGCCCGATTCAAGCGGCTCGGCGACGATGCCCTTGAGACTGGCCTCCGAATCGAGCAGGAACTGGCCGGACGTCACGACGCTCTGCCCTTCTGCCAGGCCCTCGAGGATCACCGTTCTGCCGTCGCTTTCCTGACCGAGGCGCACCTCCACCGGGCGATAGTGCCCCGCGTCTTCGACGAGCATGACCAATGCCCGCTTGCCGGTGCGAATAACTGCCTCGCTGGGCACCGACAAACTGTCTTGCCCGGTCGATCGGTTCAACCGCACTTGCGCCGTCATCCCCGGCCGCAATCGGCCGTCGGCATTGGTCAGCTCAACCCTGACGCGCAGGGTTCGGCTGTCCGGGTTGGTGTCCGGCAGAATCGCGCTGACCATTCCGTTGAATACTCTGCCGGGAAAGGCCGGCAGGCGTGCTTCGACGGCCTGCCCCACGGCAACCGAACCGGTCTGCGATTCCGGCACCGCCACAGCGAGCCAGACACTGTTCAGCCCGTTGACCCGCGCCAGGGTTTCACCGCTCGCCACGGTCATGCCCGCCCGCACGTCGAGTGCTTGCAGCACACCGCCCAAAGGGCTGGTGACCGTCAGTTCGGACTGCACCTTGCCGCTGCGCTCCACTTGAGCAATCAAGCTTGCTGGCATCCCGGTCAGCCGCAAGCGCTGGCGCGCCGCCGCGATGAGGTCGGCATCGCCGCTACGCCTGAGCGCCAGAAACTCGCTCTGGGCCGCCGTCCATTCCGGCACGAGAATGTCTGCCAACGCCGTGCCAGCCGTGAGCACGTCCCCCGGCGCACGGGCGTAAACCCGCTCGACAAACCCATTGGTGCGCGCCTGGATCACCGCGACATCGCGCTCGTTGAACCCCAGCACACCGCTCACATCGAGGCTTGAGGTGAAGGCGCCGCGACTGACCGGCGCCACACGCAGACCGAGGTTCTGACTCAGCCCCGGATCAATGCTGACGGTCGCACTGCCCTCCTCGCCGCTGGCGTATCGGGGCACCAGTTGCATGTCCATGAAGGGTGACTTGCCCGGTTTGTCGAACTTCTGCTGCGGGTACATCGGGTCATACCAGTACAAGGCCTTGGGCTCAGTGCTCGGCGCAGGGGCTGAAGCCGCTACTCCGTTCATTCGCTGATAGGCCAATCCGTAACCGCCACCCACGCCCACCGCCAGCGCGAGGCCGGCCAGCCACACGCCGTTCCATTGTTTACGGTTCACAGGCTGGTCTCCCCATAAGCGAAATGCAGACGCGCAGCGGTCAGCGCGCGTTGTTCTTCCATGTCGATCTGTTTGAGGCGGGCCTCGATGAGTTCGCGGCGGGCGTTGACCACCGCGTTCAAATCGCCCTGGCCGGCGCGATAACTGGCCAGGCTCAGATCGACTTTCTCTCTGGCCAGCGGCACCAGGCTTTCTTCGGTGCGGCGTACGGCCCGATCGAGACGCTGGTAATCGGCCAACTGGTTTTCCAGTTGTTCGGTGTGCTCGCGGGACAGGGCCTCGCGCTCGGCTTGCAGTTGGCTGACCTCGGCCTGTCTGGCGGCGATTTTAGGGTTCTGCCGCGTCTCGGGAAACAGCGGCAGATCCCAGGAAAACTGCACGCTGACCATGTCGCCAAACTCGCGCCCCCGGTGCTGGTAATCCACCTCCCAGCTCCAGTCGGACTTTTTCTCGGACACCGCCTCTTGCACCCTGGCCTGGGCTTCGCGGGTCATGGGCGCGAAAGCAGCGAGTTCGGGATGGTGTTGCAGTTGATGATTGAAGGTCGAGGCATCGACCGACCACACGGGCAAACCGCCTTCGGGCTTGTCGTTGGCGGCGCTGCCGATCCAGCGTTTGAGCGCGGCTCGGGCCAGGGTACGCTCGAGGGTCAGGTTGTCCTGCTGCTCGGCGAGTCGGGCCGCTTCCTGCTTCGGCGTCACCGCGTCGGCAGGTTGCGCGCGGCCACCGGCGATCTGCGCCCGGACGGTCTCACTCAGCAGGCGATTTTCCTTGAAGAGATCCCGGAACAGCGCTTCCTTACGCTCGACCGAATAGCCGCTGATCCACGCCAGCGCTGTCGCCTGACGCACCTTCAAACGCTCGACCCTGCGCTCGGCCGCCGCGCGCTCAATAGCGGCGTCGGCAACTTCGATGCGCGCCTTGCGTTTGTCTGCGTTGGGCATCTCCTGCCGGTAACCGACCATCTGCATGGTCATGAAGTCCTGATCGACGCTCCAGCGATCCGGGCCGCCCACGGGGTAGTTCTGCAAACCGAGCAACAGCTTGGGATCGGGCAACTCGCCCGCCGGAATGGCCGCGCTGCTGGCGGCCTGGATTTTCTGATCTTGTGCGGTCAGCGACGGCGCATTGTTTTCGGCCAGCCGCAGCGCTTGATCGAGTGTCAGCGCGGCGGCGAAACCCGGCCACGCGAGCACGCTTGCCGCAAGGCCGGCCACCAGAGGCCAACCCGTGCAATTGCACTTGAATGTCATGTTTACGATTCCTGTGATCGTCCACTGCGCGCGACGAAAAACACGCGCACAGCCAAATCACTCCGCCTGGGCGGAATGAGCTTCAAGGGGAGACAGGAATCAGGTGCGGGGCGGTCGCCAGACCCCGGACGGGGCCGCTAGCGGCAGGGAATCACTGAAGAACGAATGCGTGACAGGGCTGAATACGGTAACGGGCGGCTTGAGGATCGCGACTTGCAGCAGGCCGCCGGTCTTGCACTCCTGGCCGGGTTTGCAGGGGGAGCCATGGTCGGCAGGACTCTTCATGTCCTTGCAGCAATCCATGTTCATGCCGTCCATCATCGCCATGCCCATGGTTTGCATCGGGCACGGTTCTGTCGGTGCCTGCACCCCCGCCATCCCGCTGAGGGGAAGCGCCAGGCTGATCAGGAAAACGAGACAAAACCGCAGATAGCGTTTCATGGCCGGGAGTCTAGTCGTGAAAACGGGCGCCTACAATCGGCTGCCCGGCGATCTCACCGGACACGCATTAAGCCAGGATTAGCAGCAGAAAATGATGCAGCAGGCGCCCGATCACCTAACCTCAATGCTTGTGTGATCAACCGGAATCGTCCAGTCCCATGCGTAATGCATTGAAGTCATTGATGTTCATCGCTTTGATCCTGCTCGGCTCCGGGTTTGTGGCGGTGTCGGCCGCCGACCTGTCCGGCACAGCGGATGTCAGCACCGGCGCCCCGCTCCCCGGCGTCACTCAAAGCGATCTGCAAGCCCTGCAACTGCGCCTCGACGGCCTCAAGCAGCAGATCTCGTCCGCCAACAATTACAACCAGCTCGAAGGCCCGCAGGATCGGGTGCAGACGTTCATTCTGGACATTGATCGGCTGTCGGCGTCGCTGTTGCCGCAGCAGGCGCAACTGGCCGTGCAACTGGGCGTGCTCGGTGCCGCGCCGGCCGAAGCGGTCGCTGCCGAACAAGCCGATATCGCGGCGCAGCGGGCGACGTTGATCGAGCAAAAAACCAAAGTCGATACGGCGCTGAAGAACCTCGCCAGCCTCAAGCAAAACGCCACGGAGCTGATCACCCAGATCGCCGGTATCCGCCGCACGTTGCTCGAAAGCGAACTGACGCTCAGCACCGACAGCATTCTGAATCCCGGTTTCTGGACACCCCTTGTCAATCCTTCTCCTGATGACCGCCAGCGTCTGCGCTTTTTCGTCGAACAGGTGCAACAGACCGGTGCCGAAGCCTGGCAACCCGGCCAGCGTTTTTACACCGCCCTGCTGGTGGTGCTGGCCTTCGTCGTCTGGACGCTGGGCCGTCGGCTGGCCGGCCGCTGGCTGGCGTGGGTATGCATTCACCGCATGCCGGAGGGTCGACTGCGCCGCAGTTCGCTGGCATTCGCTTCGGCCCTGGCGACTCTCGCGACCACCGCCATCGCCTTGGAATTGCTCTATTACGCCTGCACCCGTCACGTGCCGCTGCCGCCGATGCTGGCGACGTTTTCCGATGAGTTCGGGAAAGTGGTTTATGCCTGCGTGCTGATCACAGGGCTCAGCCGCGCCCTGCTGTCCACCGAGCACCCGTCGTGGCGCTTGCCGGCGGTGGCTGACGAGGTGGCAAACGCGCTGCAGCCCTTTGCGCGGATTCTGGCCGCCACGCTGCTGGTGCTGGTGACGGCGGTGCAAGTCAGCAATGCCTCCGGCATGAGCAGCCAGATCGTGATCGCAGGCCGGGGCATCATTGCGCTGGTGGTGCTGGGCATCGTCACAACATTGCTGATGCGCGTTGGCAAGGTCCGCAAAGTACTGGCGTTGGCCGGCGATACCCAAGTGGCGGGCAACACCTTCGCCGGGGTGATTTACACCGTGGCCACCCTGGCGATGGTGCTGTCATTCGGCGCCCTGCTGACGGGATATGTGTCGCTCGCGCGGTTCATCACCTACGAACTGGTATGGGCGTTTATCGTGTTTTCAGGGTTTTACCTGCTGATGCAGTTGCTCAGGGACAGTTGCGAATACTTCTTCTCGCCCCGCCACTCCAGCGGCAAGGCCCTGAAACAGCTGCTCGGCGTGGGTGATCGGCGTCTCGAACAAGCCTCGACCCTGCTGGCCGGTTTCGGTCGGGCCGCGCTGCTGCTGTTGGCCGTCATCACGCTGTTTGTCGGCGGGATCGGCACCACCCTGGGCCAACTGGCCAACAACATCGGCACGATCCTCGGCGGCGCCGGCCTGCGCAAACTGAACATCGTCCCCGGCCATTTGCTCAACGCGATGCTGGCGCTGCTGATCGGCATCTACCTGATCCGCGCCCTGCGCCGCTGGCTCGACAACGAGTTCCTGCCCAAGACCGACATGGACCCGGGCATGTGCGCCTCACTCAGCACGCTGTTTTCCAACATCGGTTATGCGGTGGTGATCCTGCTGACCCTGTCGTCGCTGGGCGTGCAATGGACCAACCTGGCGTGGATCGTCAGCGCCCTGTCGGTGGGCATCGGCTTCGGCTTGCAGGAGATCGTGAAGAACTTCGTCTCCGGCCTGATCCTGCTCACCGAACGGCCGGTCAAGGTCGGCGACCTGATCAGCATCAGCGGCGTCGAGGGCGACATCCGCCGGATCAACGTGCGCGCCACCGAGATCCAGCTCAGCGATCGCTCGATCGTGATCGTGCCCAACTCGCAACTGATCTCGCAGAACCTGCGCAACGTCACCCTCGGCGGCAGCGCCCAGGGCGTGGCGACGCTGGAGCTGATGTTCCCGCTGGACATCGACCCCGAGCAGGTGCAAAACCTGCTGTTCGACACCTACAAGGAACACGAAACCATCCTCGAAAAACCGGCGCCGTTTGTGCGTTTCAGTAAGCTGACGCCGGACGGGATTACGTTGACGGTGACCGGGTATGTGGCCAGCCCGAGGATTGTCGGGACGACCAAGAGTGATCTGTTGTTCGAGATTCTCAAGCGGCTGGGGGCGGCGGGGATCGAGCTGGCGAAACCGCCGAGTACCTGAGGAAAAACCTGATGGGCTCTGTATCGCTGTGCGCCCGCTCGATCAGGCCTCAGGGGTGTCAGTCGACGCTGGAGCCGCTTCAGCCTCCAGCTTCAAGCGATCCGCCTTGCTGATGTACTTCGGCTTGTTGCTCTTGGGTGCCAGTTTGGCGTTGGCCTTTCTGGATTTTTCCTTGAAGAGCTGTTGCAGTTTTTTCTGACGGTTCATGGTGTTTTTTGGCCTGCTTGAAAGTTGTTGGATGATATCAGCTTCAATCCGTTACTGATCCCAGAGTACCCCTTACGCGCAATCGAGCCTGTCACGCAGAAACTCGATGAAACGTTGCGTCTTGGCCGGGAGCAGTCGCGTCTCTGTCAATGCGTAGACCGAAACCGGTGGTGCCTGCCATTGCGCCAGTACTCTGCGCAATGTTCCGCTCGCCACATCCTGGACGGCGATACCTTCCGGTAGCAGCGCGATCCCCAGATCCAGACACGCCATACGCCGGAGCATGCCCACACTGTTGAGTTCAAAACGTCCACCGACCTCCACTTGTTCGCTCCCGGTTTCACTGGTAAGTGTCCAGCGGTCAGAACCGGAGCCGCGCATTCTGAGGCATTCATGATTGATGAGTTGGGCAGGTTGCTCCGGCTCCCCGAACAGTTCGAGATACCTGGGCGATGCGTAAAAACCACGCTTCATACTCGCCAACTTACGGGCAATCAGGTTTGAGTTCGGCGGTTCGCCCATCCGAATGACGATGTCGACCGGGTCGCTGACCAGATCCACCTGCCGGGGTGTGAGATCGAGATCGAAGCTTATACCCGGATATTCACGGGCAAACTCGGCAATCAGCGGCGCCAGATAAATAGTGGCAAAGTCCACCGGCATCGAAACCCGCAGCAAACCACTGGGCCGGGCAAGCATTTCGCCCAATTGCTCATGGGCCAGTCTCGCCTCCTCCACGATCCGCTTGCAGCGCTCGAAATAAAGCTGCCCGGCCTCCGTCAACTCGATCCGGCGTGTCGTGCGGTGCAACAGACGCAAGCCGATGGCCTTCTCCAGGCCACTGATGCGCCGGGAAAGCGTTGAGTTGGGTATGCCCAGCGATTCAGCCGCCCCACGAAAGCCGCGCATTTTCACAACTTCCACAAACAGCGCCATGTCGTTCAGGTACTCCAAAAAGATTGCTCCATCAGTGGATCAGTCATTTCAATTAAGACGGATTTATCCCGAATTTGAATTGGCTGATGATAGCCCCATCACTGCTGAGGAGCACCGCGATGAACCCACTTTTTTCTGAAATCCAGGTCGGCCGCCACACCCTCTCCAACCGTATTGTCATGGCACCCATGACGCGTTCGCGCGCCGATGATGACGGTGTACCGACGGATCTGGTCGCGACCTACTACGCTCAGCGCGCCAGCGCCGGGCTGATCATTTCCGAAGGCGTGTTTCCCGTTGCACTCGGCAAGGGCTACGTCCGAACGCCGGGTATCGCAACTGCCGAACAGGTGGCGGCCTGGAAGCAAGTCACGGACGCCGTGCATGCCCGTGGCGGTCGCATCTTCATGCAACTGATGCACTGCGGACGGGTGTCCCACCCTTCATTGCTCGCCAATGGTGCTCAACCGCAAGCCCCCTCTGCGATCAAAGCAGCGGGACAGACCTACACCGCCAACGGCTTGCAGGATTTCGTCGTCCCGCACGCCTTGACCATCGTCGAAATCGCCGCCGTCGTCGAAGGCTATCGCCAGGCTGCACGCCGCGCGATCGAGGCGGGTTTCGATGGTGTAGAGCTGCATGCGGCATCCGGTTATCTGCCGGAGCAATTCTTGTCCACTGGCAGTAACCAGCGAGATGACGAATATGGCGGCCCGGTTGAAAACCGCGTCCGCTTCGTGCTGGAAGTACTCGCCGCCATGGTGGATGAGATTGGCGGTGACCGCGTCGGCATCAAGATTTCGCCCGAAATGAACTTCAACGACATCGTCGATGCCAACCCGCAGGAAACCTACATGCACCTGGTCGAACAACTGCGCGCTTTCAATCTCGCTTACCTGCATGTCGCGCTGTTCGGCGCCACGTTCGACTACCACGCAGCGCTGCGACCTCTCTTTACCGGGCGCTACCTGATCGGCAGCGGTCTCGACAAAGACACCGCCGAATCCCTGATTTCCAGTGGCAAGGCCGATGCGGTGGTGTTTGGCAGTGCGTTTATCGCTAACCCTGACTTGCCCGAGCGTTTGCGCAGTGGTGCCGAGCTGAACACTGCGGACAAAAACACCTTTTACGCCCCGGGCCCAGAAGGCTACATCGACTATCCGACCCTGTCCGCAAAGGCTTGAGGAACGCAGCCATGCTTACCACCGCACGTTTGCAACGCATGAACCACGGCAGCCGATTCAGGGCGTTCACCCTGCGAGGCGATCGGCATGCGAAACCGATCGACCCGTTTTTGGGCGTCGATCACGCCTGGATCAGCGGACCGACGTTTCCGGCCCACCCTCATGCAGGGTTCTCGGCAGTGTCTTACCTGTTTATGGATTCGCAAACCGGTATCGATAACCTGGACTCACTGGGCAATCGCAACCTGATCCAGCCCGGAGGTCTGCACTGGACGGCGGCGGGCAATGGCGTCGTGCACGAAGAAGTTCCGGCCGAGCCCGGCAAGACCGTTCACATGCTGCAAATTTTCATCAATCTGCCGGAAGACAAACAGTCGCAAGCACCGTTTGCCTTCAGCGTTGAATCTCAGGAGGTGCCGGTCGTTCATTCGCCGGGCGTGAAGGTTCGAGTGCCTCTGGGCAGCTTCCGCAACGTTGTGTCTCCTCTATCGCTGCCAACCGACGTGCGACTGCTGGACATATCCCTGGAGGCTGGGCGCGAACTGAGTATCTCGATTCCCGAAGGTCATGTGGCGTTCGTCATGCCTATAGACGGCGAAGTGTCTGTCGACGGCCACCCCTTCGATCTGTCCGATCCGAAAGTACCGGTCAATCTCCCGCAAGGGGCGGATCGTAGAGTCACCTTGAGTGCGCCGACCGGCAACGCCAAGGCCGTCGTTTTCTCAGGCACGCCCTTGAACCAGCCGGTGCATTGGCAGGGCCCGATGGCGCTCGCTTCTTCAGAAGCCCTGACCGCCGCCGTGGCCCGCTATCAACGGGGTGATTTTGGAAATCTGAATCTTCGCTGACTCCACCACCGGGGGCATTCCCCCCATTTCAAATGCCAGGAGAACCACCATGACGTACGAAAACTTCAGTGCCGACAATGCTGCCTTTCTGCTGATCGATCACCAGGTCGGGACCATGGGCTGGGCCAAATCGATGGCTTTCGAAGAACTCAAACGCAACGCCTTGATGCTCGCCAAGGCCGCGCGCATTCTGAAAATGCCCGTCGTGTTGACCTCCAGCATGGAAGAGCACGCACAAGGCCCGCTCCTGACTGAGCTTGAGCAGATCCTGCCGGCTGAGTTTGCGAGCCGCATCAAACGCCTTGGCATCGTCAACGCCATGGACGACGAACACTTCGCCGCCGCAGTGAAGGCGACCGGTCGCCGTAAACTGATCATCGCCGGCGTCACCAACGACGTCTGCACCGTTTACCCGGCGCTCTCGCTGGTGCGTGATGGTTATGAAGTCCAGGTCGTCGCCGATGCAGGCGCTTCACCGACCAAGGCAGCCGATGACATCGCGTTGCGCCGCATGGACAAGGCCGGTGTCACGCTGACCAGCACCAACCAGTTGATTGCCGAACTGGCCGGTAGCTGGGCGACGCCTCAGGGCGGTGAATTGGTGCAGGTGTTGATGGAGTCTTTCGGTAGCTGATTGCGCTGGATTCATTGCCCGGTGTGGCGCTGGCAGGCGCAGCACCGGGCAACCCCGACTTCGGACAGGATCCCCTCATTAGCATCCCCGAGAGTTTCACCCCAGTACGTCAGTGATCCACCGCACCTGCTGATTCAGATCCTGCACCTTTTGCTCGCATACCCCATGCCGCGCTCGAGCGAAGTGGCTCAGGGTCTGCTGCTTATGCCGCAACCGGTGCTGCCACTTGCTGACAAACGCCGGACTGCGTGCCTGCAACTGCAGCGGCCCGAAGTACAGTTCCTCGGCGGTATAGGAAACTGGCCCGCCCCGCTCGGCCACGATGATTTCGTAGTCGAAGCGATTCTCGCGCAGGACTTCTTCGCAGAGGATTCGGTAGTCGCTGTCCATCAGCCATTGGCGCAGCGGCTGCTCGCCGCCGTTGGGTTGCAGGATCAGACGCTCCCGGCCACTCAGGCGCGACTTGCCGGCGTCGAGGATGTCGCGGATGGTCTCGCCGCCCATGCCACACACGGTAATTGCCGTGATCCCGTCTTCCGGTTCGACGGCCATCAAGCCATTGGCCAGGCGCACGGTGATCTGCTGTTCAAGATCGCTTTCGCGCACGGTGCGTTGCGCCGAACGGAACGGCGTCTCGGCCATCTCGCCCGCCACGGCCGCCGCGATCGCGCCACGGCGCATCAGGGCCACTGGCAGGTAGCCATGATCCGAGCCGATATCGGCCAGCCGCGCACCGGCGGGCACGTGCGCCGCCACCCGTTCCAGGCGCATGGACAATGTCTGTTCGTTCAACCGCAGCCCCTTTCACTCTGAACGCCCGGCGCTGGTGGCCGGATCGGGGCGCGATTCTGGGGGGCTGCGTCTTGCATTTCAAATTTATGTGACCGAACGCCACGGCTAGACCAACACCGCCAACCAAGCCGACAGCAACAACATAAACGCCAGCCCGGCATTCATGCGCCGAAATGCCCGTGGCGAGCCAAAGAACCGCGCACTGCCCACGCCCAGCAGCGCCCACGCCGTCATGCAAGGCAGGCAGACCATTAGAAAAACCGCCGACAACAGCAGCATCCGCGCGCTGTCGTCGCCGTTGCCGCCAAACACACTCACCACCGCCACGGCCATCATCCAGACCTTGGGGTTGATCATTTGCAGGCCGGCGGCACCGACAACGCTGAGGCCGTCATCAGTCGCGGTCGCCGAGTCCAGCGACGGCGGCGTACTGCGAAAGATCTGCCACGCCAGCCAGCTCAGCCACAACACCCCGGCCCAGGCCATCGCCTGCTGCACACGGGGATAGCGCAGCAAGGTTTCCCCCACGCCAAGCCCGACTACCAACACCACCAGCGCCGCCGACACACAGGCACCGAAGATGATCGGCACGGTGGCCGTCAGACCGCGTCGCGAGCTGTGGCTCATCACCAGAATATTGGTCGGCCCCGGGGTGATCGAGGCGACGAAGGAAAACAGCAGAAAAGGCAACAACGATTCCATGACAGGGCTCCCGAATCAAAACAGGAGGTCATGGTCGCGGTTGCGCGGGGTTCAGTCTGGAAGGTTTGAGCAGCGCTTGCGGTAATCCGCCGGCGTCAGGTGATAGGCACGGCGGAACCAGCGCCCGAGATGGCTTTGATCGGCAAAACCGAGGGTGCTGGCGACGGTGGCGGGTGTTTCGCCACGCGCCAGCAATTGGCGGGCGCGGGCCAGCCGCAGCTGGATCAGATAGGCATGGGGCGCCAGTCCGAAAGCGGCCTTGAATGCGCGGGTCAGACGAAAGCGATCAACCCCGCAGGCCTGGGCCACGTCGTCCAGCCCGATGTCCTCGAAGGCATGCGCATGCAGATAGTCCCGCGCCACCTGGGCCACGCGTGGCAGGCGCGGATCGAACGGTTGACGCTTGCGCCAGTCGAGGTGGGATGTCAGCGCGCCGAGCAAGGTGTCGATGGCGGTCTGGCGCACGATGCGCAAGTCGCCTTGATGCAGGGCGTTGAAGGCTTGATTGATGGCCGTGGACAGGCGCGAATCCTGACTCAGGGTATCGGTGAATCCGAGCTGGCTGTTGTCCGGCGCATGCTCGAACAGCACGCGCAATTCACGCTCCAGCCAGTGCGGGTCGAGGTAGAGCATGGAATAGGTGAAACCCTCCTCCGTCGGCGCGTGCCCGTCGTGGATCTCCCCCGGCTCCAGCATGAAAATCTTGCCCGGCGTACTCAGATGGCGCACGCGTCGGCAATGGAACTGCTGCACACCCTGCTCGGTGACGCCCACCAGAAAGCTGTCGTGCCAGTGCGGATCGTAGGCATGGCCCTGGAAATGGGCACGAATCGACTCGATCCCGGTGTCGGCATCCTGGGACAGCTCGATCCAGTTGCGTTTGTCCACGCAAAGCTCCGAAGGCAGTGGTTGTTCGTCAAAGACGTCTACGTTACCGCGACTTTACGAAAGCGTTTAGAACATTTGTGCACCTGCGCCAGGCAGGCGATCCAGCAAATTTAATGAACCCTGAGTGCCACGGCCCGCCTAAGCCAGAGACCATCAGGAGGTAGCTCATGCAAATTGAAACCACGTGGATCGTACTGGCCGTCGTTCTTTTGCTCATCGAATTGTGGGCAATCAACCGGGTGCGCAAGAGTGAGGGGAAAGCCAGCAATAAAGGCGTCTGGATCGTATTGATCGTATTTGTGCCACTGTTCGGGCTGATCGCCTGGGCACTGGCCGGGCCCAAGCAGGTTACTCAGGCCTGAAAACCCAAGGCAAGCAGGAGCCCCGAACATTCGGGGCTTTTTGTTGGCCGCTGGTTTGTATCGCAGTGTGTACGAACGCCTCCCGGATACATGCCCGCGCATCAGCCAGCGGAAACGGAAACAGCGCAGATACGTGGCCAGTCTTTAATGGGCTCCAGATTCGAAGGGTTCAGCCAACGCCCGGCCCTCACCGATTACCAAGGAGACTTGCCATGAAGCCTGCACTGCACACCACCGTACACACTGGAAAAAACCGTCGTCGCCTGCTGGGCCTGTCGATTCTAGCCACCGCGCTGCTGCAATTCGGCGCCTTCGCCCAGGCACAAACCGCAGCCCCCGAGCCGGTCAGGACCGCAGCCGCCAGCGTCACGGCTGACCTGCCCTTCGGCCCGCTCAAGCATGTGAAGGCCGGCGTACTGGACGTGGCCTACGCCGAAACCGGCCCTGCCAATGGCCCGGTGGTGATTCTGCTGCACGGCTGGCCGTACGACATTCACAGCTACGACGACGTCGCGCCGCTGCTGGCGGCCAAGGGTTATCGGGTATTGATGCCGTACGCCCGGGGTTATGGCGATACCCATTTCCTGTCCGACAAGACCGTGCGCAACGGTCAGCCGGCGGCGCTGGCCAGTGACGTGATCGATTTCATGGATGCACTGAAGATCAAACAGGCCGTGCTCGGTGGCTACGACTGGGGCGCGCGCTCGGCAGACCTCGTTTCGGCGCTGTGGCCGGAGCGGGTCAAGGCGCTGGTCTCGGTCAGCGGTTACCTGATCGGCAATCAGGCCGCCGGCAAGAACCCGCTACCGCCCAAGGCCGAACTGCAATGGTGGTATCAGTTCTACTTCGCCACCGACCGTGGTGAGGCGGGCTACACCAAGAACACCCATGATTTCGCCAAGCTGATCTGGCAACTGGCGTCACCGAAATGGGCCTTCGACGACGCCACTTTCGACCGCAGCGCCAAGGCGTTGCAGAACCCGGATCACGTCGCCATCACCGTGTTCAACTACCGTTGGCGTCTGGGCCTGGTGCAGGGTGAAAGCCAGTACGAGGCACTGGAACAGAAACTCGCCACCGCGCCGTCGATCAGCGTGCCGACCATCACGATGGAAGGCGATGCCAACGGCGCACCGCACCCGGCACCCGAGGACTACGCCAAACGCTTCACCGGCAAATACCAGTTCCGCCTGATCAACGGTGGAATCGGGCACAACCTGCCGCAGGAAGACCCGAAAGCCTTCGCTCAGGCGATCATCGACGCCGATCACCTCTGAAGCGGCACGCCAGGCGGCTCGTCATTTGACGAGCCGTTTTTCTTTGGACGGGCGATAACCGAAGTAGGCGCTGTAGCACTTGCTGAAATGACTCGGTGACACGAATCCGCAGGCCACCAGCACGTCCACCTGCGACAGCTCGGTGTGTTGCAACAGGCGCCGGGCCTCGGTGATGCGCAGTTCCATGTAATAACGCTGCGGCGTGGTGCCGAGTTGTTCCTTGAACAGCCGCTCCAGCTGACGTCGGGAACGCCCGGCATACACCGCCAGTTGCTCCAGCTCCAACGGTTCTTCGAGATTGGCGTCCATCAGCTTCACCACTTCACGCAGCGGGGCGCTGACGCAGAGGTTCTCGGTCGGCTTGATCCGCCGGTAACGCGATTCCTCGAACGCCAGAATGTCTTCTATGCCTTCGACCAGCGCCTTGTCGTGCAGGCCCTTGATCCAGTCCAGTGCCATGTGGAATGCGCCGGAAGGACTGGACGCGGTCAGCCGGTCGCGGTCGATCACGTAGGGTTCGCTGCTGACCTGGGTCGCCTTGGAAATCTCCGCCAGCGCCGGCCGATGCTCCGGGTGAATCGCACAGCGATAGCCTTCCAGCACCCCTGCCCGGCCCAGGAACCACGCGCCGTTCCACAACCCGGCCAGTATCACGCCGGCCTCGGCGGCCATTTTCAGCAGATTGATGAACTCGTCGCTCGCCTTCAGTTCCGTGCGGTAACCGCCGCAGATCACCAGCAGATCCAGCTCCTGCAACACGCTGGTTTCCAGACGCGAGTCCGGGCGGATCACCAGCCCCAGATCGCTGATCACTTCGCCGTCGCTCAGGCCAAAGGTGCGCGTGGAAAACAGACCGGGGCGCAGCAGATTGGCGGTGACAAGAGTGTCCAGCGCCTGGGTGAAGGCCGGCAGGGAAAAATGCTCCAGCAGCACGAACCCGGTGCGGGTCATGCGTCCCGGCCCGCTGGCGGGCTCGTTCAGGTAGCGAAGGTTCTTGCCCTTCATGCCACCGCTGAATTGGCGTCGTTCGATCAAGGCGGGGTCCATCGTTTCGTTGTTATGGCGCCATGCTAACCGGCGCCGCAGCAAATTACTCGCAAACGACGCTAGCACCGCAGGGAACGATCAGCCTGAACGAACGTGCCTGCGTCCCAACGTCGCAGGCCCGGCACCTTGGCAAACGCCACACAAGGCTTAAAATCGCGCCTCCTCTTGCAGTCGCCCGACCGGCGCCTGCCCGCAGCCATGACAACCCTCAGGTTTGAACAGCCGGCCACTTTCACCCAGTGCGCCTGGCTCAATCGCCCTGCCCGTTCGGCGGTCGTTTGTCTTCAACACACTTCGGCTTGGCACTCGCATGCGCAGAGGCGCACGTTCCGCTGTTCGATCACTTGAGGTTTTTATGACACCGCGTTTGCTGGCCATGGCGCTGGCGCCCCTGCTCGGGCTGTTCATTGTTGCCCTGGGCAACGGCTTTCTGTCTTCTTTGACCACCCTGCGCCTGGGCGCGGCCGGCGAATCGGCGACGATGATCGGCATCGTGTCCTCGGCCTACTTTATCGGCCTGACGCTGGGCGCGATCTTCAACGACCGGCTGATCCTGCGCATCGGCCATATCCGCGCCTACAGCAGCTTCGCCTCGCTGATCGCCGCGACCATCCTGCTGCAAGGGCTGTTTTATGACACCTGGGGCTGGGTCGTTCTGCGTCTGATCAACGGCTGGGCCACGGTCGGCGTGTTTCTGGTGATCGAGAGCTGGCTACTGCTGGCCGGCGACGCGAAGATTCGCGGCCGTCTGCTCGCGCTGTACATGATCGTCCTCTACGGCGCAGGGGTGCTGGGCCAGGCGTTTTTGGGAAAAATCACCGGTCTGGGTGACACTGCGCCGTTCATGGTCGCCGGCATGCTCGCGACCCTGTCAGTGCTGCCGATCGTGATCCTGCCGCGGGTTTCGCCGCTGCTGGAACAGGTCGAACCGCTCAAGCCACGAGCGCTGCTGGGTGTGTCGCCGACCGGGCTGGTCGGCTGCTTCGGCTCCGGCGTGACCATCGCGGCGATCTACACCTTGCTGCCGCTGTACCTGCAACGCATTGGCCTGAACGTCGGCGAAGTCGGCAGCATGATGGCGTGGACGATCCTCGGCGCGATGCTGCTGCAATACCCGGTCGGGCGCTGGTCCGACCGCAAGGATCGCCTGCAAGTGCTGACCGTGCTCTGCGCCGCGTGCACCGTGCTGTCGCTGGTGATCGTGCTGGTGCCGCTGTCTTCGTCCCTGCTCGCGGCCATGCTGTTCCTGTTGGGCGGCGGCGTGTTCGCCCTGTACCCGGTCGCCGTCAGCCACGCGGCCGACCGTGCGCCAGTGGAAACCCTGGTGCCGATGATTCAGGGCATGCTGCTGATCAACTCGCTGGGCTCGGCGATGAGCCCGCTGCTGATCTCGCCGGCGATGAACGCCCATGGCAAAACCGGCCTGTTCTGGGCCTTCGCGCTGGTCAACCTGGCCATGGTGACGTTCTTCTTCTGGCGTCGCGGCAAGCGTCCGGTGCCAGCCAACCCGGCGCCGTTTGCGGCGGCAGCGACGTTCTCGCCGACTGGCGCCGAGCTGCGGGTAACCGAAGATCTGCGTCAGGCCGCGCAGGAACATCCGCCGATGGTCGATGCGTTGAGCGGCGAAGCGGCGCCGGCAACAGGATCCCGCTACGAAGCCAGTTGAGTTTCCGGCGGGCATAAAAAAACCGGTGACTTTCGTCACCGGTTTTTTTATTTATCGCACAGCAGCCTCTGAATCAGTGCGGCGCCCGAGGAATGGTCTTCATCAGGTCTTCAGGGCTGATATGCCCCACCACACTGCCCGGCTGCGGCAGATTCAGGATGTGACCCTTCATCTTGCCGATCACGTGCATCTCGCACGGCTTGCAGTCGAACTTCAGGGTCAGCACTTCATCACCGTGAATCAGCTGCATCGGCGCGACTTTGGTCTTCACGCCGGTCACGCCTTTGGCCTGTTTCGGACACAGGTTGAAGGAGAACCGCAGGCAGTGCTTGGTGATCATCACCGGCACTTCGCCCGCCTCTTCGTGGGCCTCGTACGCCGCGTCGATCAGCTTCACGCCATGACGGTGGTAGAAGTCGCGAGCCTTCTGGTTGTAGACGTTGGCCAGGAACGACAGATGCGCTTCCGGGTACACCGGCGGTGGCGTGGTCTCGGCCTTGCGCGAACCGCGCGGATGAGCGGCAACGCGGGCGGCGGTCAGCGCTTCGATCACTTCGCGGCGCAATGACTTGAGCTGCGAGTTCGGGATGAAGAACGCTTGCGGCGCATCCAGCTTGATCGAGGTCGCGTGGTACTCGGTGGTGCCGAGTTGGCCAAGCAGATCGTGCAAGGTCTCCAGCGCCTGTTCCGGTTTGTTGGCGACGCCGAACGGGCCGTCCAGCGCGACGCTGGCGCTGATGCCCTCTTCGCTGGTCACGGTCAGTTCCAGACGCTCTTCACGCAGCTTCGCCAGCCAGCTCACGCCGATCCGACGCTCGGCGGAGGTCTTGAGCAAGGCCTGCTGCCAGTTGTGGTCGAGGTTGCGGTTCAGCGGGTGGTTCGGGCGCAGCTTGTACAGGCCTTCCGGCATTTCGTTCGGCTCAACGCGGTAGCGGTAGCGCTTCTCGCCTTCTTCCTCGAACTCGCCCTTGGCTTCGGCGATGTTGGCGCGGAAACCCACCACTTCGCGCTTGACCAGCACGTTGAGGCCGTCGCCGTTGGACAGCGGCTCGTGGGTGATGACCTGCATGTCACGCTTGCCGACTTTCTCGACCGTGCCCACCGCCAGACCGGTGAAGGTCGGCGAATCGAACGCACCGATGTCTATCTTGCGCTCGCTGACGAAGTAGTCGGTGCTGCCACGGTGGAAGGTCTTTTCCGGGTCCGGCATGAAGAAATGCGCGGTGCGGCCGCTGGAAGCGCGGGCCAGGTCCGGACGGTCGTTGAGCACGTCGTCGAGGCGCTGACGGTAATAGGCGGTGATGTTCTTCACATAGCCCATGTCCTTGTAGCGACCTTCGATCTTGAACGAACGCACACCGGCCTCGACCAGCGCGCGGATGTTCGCGCTCTGGTTGTTGTCCTTCATCGACAGCAGGTGTTTTTCGTAGGCGATCACGCCACCCTTTTCGTCTTTCAGGGTGTACGGCAGACGGCAGGCCTGGGAGCAGTCGCCCCGGTTGGCGCTGCGCCCGGTCTGCGCGTGGGAAATGTTGCACTGACCGGAAAACGCCACGCACAACGCGCCGTGAATAAAGAACTCGATGGCGGCATCGGTTTCATCGGCGATCGCGCGGATTTCCTTGAGGTTCAGTTCACGGGCCAGTACCAGTTGCGAGAAACCGGCCTGATCGAGGAACTTCGCCCGCTCAAGGGTGCGGATGTCGGTCTGGGTGCTGGCGTGCAGCTCGATGGGTGGGATGTCCAGCTCCATCACGCCCAGGTCCTGGACGATCAGCGCATCGACGCCGGCGTCGTACAACTGATGGATCAGCTTGCGCGCCGGCTCCAGTTCGTTGTCGTGCAGGATGGTGTTGATGGTGGTGAAGATGCGCGCGTGGTAGCGACGGGCAAATTCCACCAGTTCGGCGATTTCGCTCACCTCGTTGCACGCGTTGTGGCGCGCACCGAAGCTCGGGCCGCCGATGTACACCGCGTCGGCGCCATGCAGGATGGCCTCGCGGGCGATGGCCACGTCACGGGCGGGGCTGAGCAGTTCCAGGTGATGTTTGGGCAAGGACATATGTTTTTTTAGTCAGGCTGTCACGGTTGAGGCGCGCATTGTACCTGCGAACGGCCTGACCGGCACCCATGGGGCGATGTGACGCATAAAGGCACTAGCACAGTTTCAGGAATGGCATAACTGTAAGTTCTGTCAGTTGTTGAGTCGGATTATATGAAGCACGCTTTTCGCCAGGCATTCCAGCGTATTGCAGTGCCTGTTCCATTTTTCGAATCATAAAAAAGGTACTTGATAATGAACACTGAAATTTACAAAGCATTAAATATTAATGAAAAAGACATGACAGTCGGCGATGCACATTCAGTAATGAACAATTATTACAAGGCAACGTTCAGCCCACCCCTTCCGGGCGTAGGGAAAACGTTTTCAGCTGACGTATTCATCTATGCTTCGTTAGTCTCAGACTCTGTAAGTGTCCTGGGTCGTAGCCTGCCAGATGAGGAACACGTACAGCTCGCGCTCATAATCCCCAAAACGCTGGAAGACGGTACACACCCAATAGAGCGCGAAGGTACTGACGTTGTAACGGGCTACCTAACAGCAGGCTTTTATTTCGTGCCGGGTTCTAACGGAAAGGTTACGTTCAAAAGAGACAGGATCAGCAACACTATTGAAGCAGACTTTGAAATGCGTGTTTTTTATGAAGGCGCCGAATACCATGTGAAAAACGCAAAACTTTTTGTAAATGCCACCGGCCCACTGGACGATTAATAGCCTTAATAGAAAGTTCGAAGCGCAGCCAGGCTCGGAGCGGCCGTATTGGCTGCGTTGGTCTGTAGGGAAGTTTGCCCGTAAAAACGCCGGCACAATACAGCAGCAATGAATGACTGACTTGGAACAGCTGCTCCTACGGGGAGCAACTGTGCTGAAGTCAGGCCTTGGCGGCCATCGCGGTGACTTCCACCTTCATCCCTTCAACCGCCAGCGCCGCCACGCCCACCGCTGCACGCACCGGCCATGGCTTGGCGAAGTAGCGCTTGTACACTTCGTTGAACGCAGCGCGATCAGCCATGTCGGTCAAATAAATGGTCAGGTGCAGCACGCGGTCCATCGAGCTGCCGGCCTTTTCCAGCGCCACTTTCAGTGCCTGCAACGTGCATTCGCTCTGCGCGGTGACGTCGCCCAGTTCCAGGCTGCCGTCGGCACGGGTCGGGATCTGGGTCGACATCAGGATGCCGTTGAATTCGGTCACGTCCGAAGAGATCGAGTCTGCATCCGGGTCCGGGGTGTAGGTGATGTCTTGGTTGGCCATGGGAAAGTCCTTCGCTGGCAGTGAGGACGGCGCCATCGCGCGCCGTTTCGGGCGGCCAGTTTACAGACCCGGTCGCCGGTGGGAAGTCCCGACGTGGTGTGTCAGCACTGCGCCAGTATCCGCCGCAGTTCCAGCGCATTGCCGAGTGCCGCGCCGCTGGCGGTGTTGTCGAAAATGCACCAGGTGTCGACGCCATCGACAGCCGCTACCTGCAAATCGCCGGCGAGCGTTTCCAGATACGCCGAATCATAGGGGCTGTGATAAATCCGTGGCGAACCGTGCAGCCGCCAGTAGCGCACGCCCGGCCAGCCGCACGGAGCCGTGTCGGTGCTGATGCGCGAGGGATCGACCACCGCTTGCGCGATGCGATACGCCATCAACAGCAGTTCGGCGGCCCAGGATGCGTGGCGCGGTTCCAGCACGACGGCCCCGGAATAGCGCTGACGCAACGCGATGAAAAAGGCCTCGGCAAGCGCTTCATCAAATGCCAGTGACGGTGGCAACTGCAACAGCAGGCAACCCAGATGATCACCCAGCCCCGAACACTGCTTGAGAAAGGCATCGAGCTCAGATTCGCAGTCCCGCAGGCGTCGCTCGTGGCTGATCGACTTTGGCATCTTCACACAGAAGCGAAACCCGTCCGCCACCGACTCGCCCCATCGGGCGTAAGTTTGCAGCTTGTGCGGACGATAGAAGGAGCTGTTGATTTCCACGCCATTGAGCAGCGCGGCATAGCGTTGCAGATGGGTGCCCTGCTCCGGGAAGTCCGGCCAGTGTTCGCGGGGCAGGCTCCAGCCGGCGCAACCGATGAAGATCGACGGCACACTCAAAACAGCACCCTGGCCGCTTGGATTGGTTTACCCATCGGGAAACTGGCGAGCAGCCATTTGAACAGGGCTGATTCGTTCAGCGGATGCAGGTCGATGTGCAAGTCTTGGGCGTTGATGGTTTTGGTCATGCAGCTTTTGAGCGAGCGTCGGCGTGATGAGTGCGAGGCGGGCGACGAATGGCTTGGGGGCGTAAAGCGTCAGGCGTCTCCTCCTTGGGTGAGGATCGATAAACAGGTTTGGATCGTGCCGTTTAAAGACATGTCGGAATGCTTCCGGATGCCTACAAATCCTTGCGCCAGAGCCTACCGCTACGCCAGAATCCGCCGGCTTGTGCGCCTTGGGGTCGGCCGGTAACTTGGATCGGGTCACTGATTCGCAGTGATCGGGTTTAGTAGCCCGTTGGTATTTGAAGAGTGCACAAGTGTCTATCAGTCAGGTATTCCCATACCTGTATTTGATGGTGGCTGTGCGTAGGGTGCCCCCGGGCACGCCGGCTTTCTTCTTTTCCCCGGTCTACTAACCTGCGCACAGCTGCCTCCACCCCTGTTTAGTAGCTCGGGTCTGGCGGCTTCAAAACAGGAAAAGAATGAACATGTTCAAAGTCACGCCGAATCCTCCGGTCACCGAACCGGGCAGCATCACCGACCCAACCTCCCCCTACGAATGCCCTGACTCCAAGAGATTCAACGAAGCCGCCAACCGCGCCCTCGACTACCACCTCGGCCCGATATCAGCCCACATGATGGCCGCGCCCTACTACCCCAACCGCCTCTACCAGGCCAACCCGGCCAGCAACAACGAATCCCTGCTCGCCGACGCCTGCGAAACCCTGGGCTCGGCCAACGTGATGCTCAACAACCTCGTCGACGCCCTCCAGGGCCCCCACCGCAAAACCGCGCAGGGCATCGCACAGATCGTGATGCTGGCGGAACTGGCAGTGAACAAGGTGCTGGATAACATTGTGCCGACGGAATAGGTCGCACCAGCGAAAGTTATCTTTGCTGCCAATAAAGATCAAAAGGGGACGATTAAATAAATCGATCCCCTTTTGATTTTCTTTTCTCTGTTGCTTATTGCTCCATCAAACTTTTATAACTGACTTGCGCGGGCAACAACGACACTCCTATCAGCTTTCTATTAGTTTGCGAAACTACCACAGACACAATAGCGCTAACTCCATTCGCGACATACTGTAAACCAACAACCGTAACCCCATATTTTTCCGCAATCCGCTCACACAAGAATGATTGACTGTATTCCTGCCCCAAGTCAACTATGGTGATTTTTATGGTGCTTTCCATGATCTTCTCCACATCAGCAACAAAGGGAACAGCAACAAAGGAGACAGATTTATTTTCCATTAAATAAATCTCTCCCCTTTTGATCCTCTTTTGATTTTTTCAGCGCGCTATGTTCTGCCATTTAGTCTTGCTTATCAGGGGAACAACGTTGCCATCCAGGAGGAAGCCTTGACCTTGCTTCGACTGCACAACCGAATACTCAACCTCCGCACTAGTCCAGTCACTACTTCTTTTAACTCCAGTAACAAACACCGGATGGCGCTTCTGTAATTGTTCCACAATTTCAGCATCAGTTATGTTTTTCGACAAATCCGAAATCGTTACAATCGCCATTAGCAATCTCCTTCAACAAAGGGGACAGATTTATTTGCCAACTCCACCTACCAGAAGCATCAACAAAAACACCCGCAGCCGCACCTGACAGAAATGACAGTTTTTAATACTTATTCAGAACCACAAAAATTCTAAAAAATCATAAGAAGCAAACAACGCAGATTCATTTAATGACTCGCTCCCCCAGGCGGATACATTGACCTGTTCGAGCTTAAGGAAGCATTGGGCATAAAAGTTATTGCCTACTGCTTGATGACCAATCATGTCCACCTGCCTGTCGCCCCCGAAGAAGCGCCGTGCAACTCTGGACAACTCATGCAAGCCATCACCGCGCGGATGACTCGGTATCGCAACAACGTTGAGGGGCGGACAGGCACGCTATGGGAAAGTCGCTTCATAAGGACCTTTGCTTCCTGGATCCAGGACCTGCCGATGCCATACGGCGTGAACGCTACGAGTCGTCGAGATACCCCCTCCCTCAAATGAATTACAACTCATAAGCGGTGCGCTTCAGTGGGGCAAACTGACTGGCAACCTGAAATTCGTCGACGAAATTTAGAACATCACCGGAAGACGTATTCCTTTCAGAGAACAAGGACGACCAGAGAAAACAACTTAATATCAAAAGGGGACGATTAAATAAATCCGCCCCCTTTTTGGTCCACTTTTTTCATCTTAACCCATTGAATGGAGCAATAGATATCTCCTTTTAGTTTATCTTCTCCACATCTGAGAATCCGTAACTATACCCATATGGTCGCCCATGTCCGAACTTTCCTGATCCGGATCCGGTGCTAACTTAACAGTATAGACTTCCCCATTAATATCATCCGCATACCAAACTAAAAAATCCGTACCTTCCGACGTCACCTCTGCTTGTAAAATACTGTAGTTCGCATTGAAATACTGATCAAGCTCAGTGCGACTTCCATAACCCGAAAACCTGATATTCGAATATTTTTTTCCCTCTTCGCGCGCCATTTTCCTTTTCCTCATCCGTTCAAGATAATAAAAACAAAAAGGGTACAAATTTGTTTTTCGACCCTTTGGCAAAAAAATTATCAACATAAACACCCACAACTGCACCTGATAGAAATGACAGTTTTTAATACTTATTTAGAACAACCAAGATTCTGAATAACCATAAGGAGGCAACGGACACAGACTTATTTAATCCTCCTCAGCCCAAGCAGATCCATTCGCTGACACATCCTGCCTGTCTCAGCCTCGCCAGCTTCTAAACTTCATCCATCAATACAAGGACGTAAGAAGACTCATACCCAGAACAGGACGCATCGTGCTAGCGAACTACCCGCATCACATCGTGCAGCGCGGCCACAACAGGCAGGTCGTTTTCGCAGGGCCAGCGGACTTTGAGCGCTACCTCTCTGATCTGCGCGAACTCAAAGAAGCATTAGGTATAAAAGTTTATGCCTACTGCTTGATAACCAACCACGTCCACTTGCTGCTCGCCCCAGGGGAGTCAACATCCAGCCTTGGACAGCTCAGGAAGGCCCTCGCCGGGTGGATGACGCGGTATCGCAACAAAGTTAAGGGGGAGAACCGGGACATGGAGCCAAGGCCTACGGATGCCAAACGGCGTTAACGCTATAAATCGTTTGTTGAGATGGCGACACCCACCAATGAATTGCAATTCATAAGAGGAGCACGTCAGCGGGGCCAACTGACTGGAAACCTGAAATTCGTCGACGAAATTGAGAACATCACCGGGAGACGCATTCGATTCAGAGACCGAGGACGACCAGAGAAAAGTGCTTGATTTCAAAAGGGGACAATTAAATAAATTTGCCCCCTTTTGCTTAAAACCACTCAAACTCAAGACTCTTCCAACTTACTGAAATCAACACTACCCCCATAGTCAGCCAAACGAATTTTATCAACTGTCGCCGAGCTTCTGACAGTATTAGCAGCGGGCACATAGTATACCTTTCCAGTTGTCGCACCCGGCTCTCGCTCAAACCTCAAAACAGTATCAGAAGAACGCGCCCTAATAATATTGAGAATTTCCTTATCGCTTTTACTCAGCGGCACACCAGTATAGAAAAGAATTCTCTCATCAGTAGCCATTGCCGCACCTCCTTGAACTCTATTGAACAACGGAAAACAGGAACAAAGGGGGACAGATTTATTTTCCAACCCCACCTACCAACAGTATCAACACAAACACCCGCAGCCGCACCTGACATAAATGACAGTTTTTAATACCTATTCAGAACCACAGAAATTCTAAAAAATCATAAGAAGCAAACAATGCAGATTCATTTAATGACTTCCTCCCCCCCCAGGCGGATACATTGACCTGTTCGAGCTTATGGTGAATTGCAACTCATAAGAGGAGCACGTCAGCGGGGCCAACTGACTGGAAACCTGAGATTCGTCGACGAAATTGAGAACATCACCGGGAGACGCATTCAATTCAGAGACCGAGGACGAACAGAGAAAAGTGCTTGACATCAAAAGGGGACGACTAAATAAATTTGTCCCCTTTTGATTGGTTTGGTTCAGCGCGCGATTTCCGGCCATTTAACATTGTTTTGAGCAGAATATAATCCAATCACCAGTTTCTCTTGAGTTTGCTTCGGCTGTGGAAGCACACATACAACTCTCGCACGAGTTCTATCACCGCTTCTCTCAAAACTGTCAACAGATAACGCTCCGAACGTCTCCTGTAACTTTTTTACAACTTCAGCATCAGTTATTTTTTCCGGCAAATCCGAAACCGTTACAGTCGTCATGAGTAATCTCCTTAAAAACAAACAATGGAAACAGATTTATGCTCTTTCCCTTTACAAGACAAAGTATCTGTACAAACAGCCGCCATCGCACCTGATAGAAATGACAGTTTTTAATACTGATTCAGAACAACCAGAATTCTGAATAACTATAAGAAATCACCAACGCAAGCCCCTTTAAATCATTCCCCCAGAACCAGCCAATTCCGTTCCATCGGCACCGCTCCCCCCCCAACTGGATATCCCCCCAATCCCAATTATGCTCAAAGTACCCCCGCCCTCCCGCGCGGGGCGGTGATTCTGTGCACGCTCCACGAAACACCTGATCCGGCATCCGCCACAGGCCTCGGGTACGCGACGTTGATGAAGTGCTCCGGCCTATAACAACAAGCTCGACGGAGAACACCCATGGCCGTACTCGACAGCATGTCCACCGGCAGTGCCCCGCACCACAGCGTCAGCCGAGAGGAACGCAAGGTCATCTTTGCGTCGTCCCTCGGCACGGTGTTCGAGTGGTACGACTTTTATCTCTACGGCTCCCTGGCGGCGATCATCGCCAAGCATTTCTTTGCCGGGGTGAATGAGACCACGGCGTTCATCTTCGCCCTGCTCGCCTTTGCCGCCGGTTTTGCGGTGCGGCCGTTCGGGGCGATTGTGTTTGGGCGACTGGGTGACATGATCGGGCGCAAGCACACGTTTCTGATCACGATCGTGATCATGGGTGTGTCGACGGCGATTGTCGGGTTCCTGCCGGGTTACGCGACCATCGGCGTGGCGGCGCCGATCATTCTGATTACCCTGCGCCTGCTGCAAGGCCTGGCGCTGGGCGGCGAGTACGGCGGCGCGGCAACGTATGTGGCCGAGCATGCACCCAAGGGCAAGCGCGGCTATTTCACTTCCTGGATTCAGACCACCGCGACCCTGGGCCTGTTTATGTCGTTGCTGGTGATCCTCGCCTGCCGTACCGCGCTCGGTACCGAAGCGTTCGAGGCCTGGGGCTGGCGGATTCCGTTCCTGCTGTCGATCCTGCTGCTGGCGGTTTCGGTGTACATCCGGTTGCAGTTGAACGAGTCGCCGGTGTTCAAGAAAATGAAGGAAGAAGGCAAGTCGTCGAAAGCCCCGCTGACCGAGTCGTTCGCCCGTTGGGACAACCTGAAAATCGTGATCATGGCCCTGCTCGGCGGCACCGCAGGCCAAGCAGTGGTCTGGTACACCGGGCAGTTCTACGCGCTGTTTTTCCTGCTGCAAACCCTGAAGATCGACCCGCAGACCGCCAATCTTTTGATCGCCGGTTCGCTGCTGATCGGCACGCCGTTCTTCGTGATTTTCGGCAGTCTGTCCGACCGCATCGGGCGCAAGGGCATCATTATGGCCGGGTGCATTCTGGCGGCGGTGACCTACTTCCCGATCTTCCACGCGCTGACTCAGTACGGTAACCCCGACGTGTTCGTCGCCCAGGAGAAGAATCCGGTCAAAGTGATCGCCAACCCCGACCAGTGCTCGTTCCAGTTCGATCCGGTGGGCAAGGCCAAATTCACCAGTTCCTGCGATCTTGCAAAAACCATCCTGGCCAAACGGGCGATCCCGTACGAAAACGTGGTGGCGGAACCGGGCACCGTGGCCCAGGTGCGTATCGGCGACAAAGTCATCGAAAGCTTCGAAGGCACGACCCTGCCGGCCGCTGACTTCAAGACCCGTAACGACGCCTTCACCGCTAGCCTGGGCACTGCACTGAAAGAAGCCGGTTATCCGGAAAAAGCCGACCCGGCCAAGACCAATTACCCGATGGTGCTGCTCCTGCTGACCGTTCTGGTGATCTACGTGACCATGGTCTACGGTCCGATTGCCGCGTGGCTGGTCGAGCTGTTCCCGGCGCGCATCCGCTACACCTCGATGTCGCTGCCGTATCACATCGGCAACGGCTGGTTCGGCGGGTTCCTGCCGACGGTGGCGTTTGCGATGGTCGCGGCCACCGGGGATATCTACTACGGCTTGTGGTACCCGATCGTGATTGCGGTGATGACGGCGATTCTGGGGATCTTCTTCATGCCGGAGACCAAGGATCGCGACATCAACCACACCTGAAACCGTGGCGGCCCTCTTTCATCGAAAGAGGGCCGTCAACGCACGTTGCGATACAGCATCAACCGTGCGCTTTCGTGCAGTCCCCGGGTCAGCTCGACCAATCGTTGAAATTCCTCAGGATGCGCATCGGCGACGTTTTCCAGCGGTTTCGCCGACTTCAGGTCATGCAACGTCGGCGCGCTGCCGTCGTGTTGCATTTGCAGCAAGTGATCCTTGGTCACCCCGCCGATCAGCGGGAACGTCCCCTCGCGCAACACCAGCGGCACCACCCGCTCGCCTTCGGGCGCCGGCTGCTGCAGGTCGCGGCCCATGGCGCGGTTCTCGAAGGCCACGCCAGCCATGCCCGCCACCGTCGGCAACAAGTCGGCAAGCCCCACAGCCTCTTCGATCACCTTGGGTTTCAGCAGCCCCGGCGCATGAATCAGCATAGGCACATGGTTGCTTTCCAGCCCCAGTTGTTCGAACGCCGGCGGCATGTGCGGGATGCGGCTGATGCGGGTGTTGTGGTCGCCGAAGAACACGAAAATCGTGTTGTCGTAGTAGCCGCCGGCCTTGGCCAGCTCCATCAGGCGACCGATGTTGAAGTCCAGCAGGCGCACTGCGTTGTATTGCTCGACGCTGCGTGAGCCGGCGCCTTGCACCTGCTCCAGCGATAGATTGCTGACTTCGAAACCGTCGTTGTCTTTCGGGATGGTAAACGGCCGGTGATTGCCCGAGGTTTGCACATAGGCGAAGAACGGTTTGTCCTTGGGCAGTGCGCGCAGAATCTCATCGCCTTCCTTGAACAGGTCCAGATCGGAAATCCCCCACACATCGACGCGTGGCGAACGCCAGTCGCGCTCTTCGTACAAGCGCACTCCATCAATGCTTTGCTGGATCAGCGCATTGATGTTGGCCCAACCGGCGTTGCCGCCAATCATGTAGAGCTTCTGGTAGTCGGTGAAGGCATTGATCAGCGTGCGCTGGTTGGTGATCAGCGGGTGGCGGGTGGCGGTCTCCTGCCGGGTCACGTCGGGGACGCCGGTGATGCTCGCCCACACGGTTTTCGCGGTGCCGGTGACCGGGACGTAGAAGTGTTTGAAGAACCAACTCTCGTTCGCCAGCCGATCCAGATTGGGCGTCGGATTTAACGGATTTCCGTATGCGCCCACCGCACTGGTGCCGAGAGATTCGAGCATGACGAACATCACGTTCGGCGCGCGACCCGCCGGAACACTATATGGCTGCACGGATTGCCGGCGTTCGAACGCAAGGCTTTGCATATCCGGCCGATCCACCCCCAGATACCTGGAGATCACCGGGTAATGCGCCCGCACCTGCGCCTCGTCGAACTGCGCCTGCCCGGCCTTGAGTGTGTCGTAGAGGAACAGCACCGGATTCAGGCCCACGGCAGCAATCTGTCCATTGCCGGAAAAGAACGCATCGCTCCAGCGCAGCGGCACCGGGTTTTCCAGATTCAGCTTGTCGACCCGGCCCAACAACGCCAGTAGGACGGCCACCAACCCGAGCCCCGCGCCCACGGCGACTGACCTGCGACGAATCACTTGAGGTTCACGGGTCAACGTCAGCCGTTCCAGCCGCACAAACCCGTAGAACCACAGCGCCAGAACCGCGAGCCAACCCAACGCAATCCATAGCACCGGATAGGTTTCCCAGACCATTTGCTGCGAGATCTGCGCATCGTCCAGATAACGCAGCACCGTGGCGTTGATCCGCACGCCGAGGTAGGCGTAATGGCCGAAGTCGATGATGTACACCAGACCGATCAGTCCCAACGCCAGCAACAGATAAACCCGGGCCATGCTGCGCAGTAATGGCACCGTGGTCAGATTCCAGCGCGGCAGCCACGCCAGCACCGCCAATGGCAGCACCAGCAACAGCGCCAGCCTCAGGTCGAAACGAAAGCCAATGCCCAGGGTTTGCAGCCATTGCGGGTCGGCAAAGAACTGCGCGACATCCACCCCGGAAAACCCGATCAGGAACACCAGCCGCAGCAGGGCAAACAGCAGAAACGCCAAACCTGTCGCGCCCACGCCATAGCGCAGGCGGCGCGATTGCAACCACCCCATCGTTTACCTCTGTGTTGTTCGTTGAGATGGCAGGAACTGCCACGCAGCCTTAATGCAAAGTCCGAATCCGGCGATCAGGCAATAACCCGCCAGCAGCGGATCGATCAGGTAATCCCAATAGTTTTCCGAAGGTTTGAGGCGCAGTGCGAATGCCAACGTGGCCAGGGCCAGCATCGCCACGCCCAGCGCATTACGCAGCCACAACAGCACCAGTGTCGCCAGCCCGACAACCACGATCATCGGTCGGGGATTGAAGCCCCAACGATAAGGATCGACATACGTCAGGCCCATCGTCGCCGGGTACAACAGCGCCGCCAGCACCACGAACAGTCCCAGAATCTGCACCCGTGTCAGCGGTTTCAGTTGAGGAACCACACCGAGGCGCAACAACGCGGCCCAGCCAAGAAACACCAGCGTGGTGATCGCCAGATCATCGGTAAAACTGCGCACATACGCCGCCAGTGGCAGGCCGCCCAGCGGAATGAAGCTGACCAGCGCCAGCGCCGGCAACAGCCACGGGCGCCAGCGTTGGGTGAATTGAAAGGAACCCAGCAGAACAAAACCGAGCAGGATGAAACTCAAATGGGCTTGCCAGAGAAACAGCATCACAGGCGCTCCGCCAGCCAGGCATCGTTGAAGCTGACATGTTTGATGAAGGTGTTGTTCCAGGAATAAACCAGGTGATAGAGGCCATCGCTGCCACGACTGAAGTAAGGGTATTCGTACTCGAATTCACAGCCTTCGGGCTTGCACACGCGGTAGTCGAGGTTACTCAGGAAACGTTGCTCCAGCGGCAGACGCTGCGCGCCACTTGAGGCGCGAAAGCCTTCACCGATGATTGCTTTGTAGGCCTCGGGCGAAAATGGTTGGCCGAGGGGATCGGGGGACTGGTCGAGTTCGATCACGTTGCGCCAATGGTTGAGGTCGGCATCGGTGCCGTACAGGCTGAGCTTGAAACGGCCGTCGCGCAGGTCATTGAGTGCCACCAGCAAACCGTCATCAGCCGTGCCCACCGCCGCCAGCGAAGAGTTGGGGTTGGCCGGTTCCAGCGGATACGGCTCGCTCCAGGTCTGCCCGGCGTCCTCGGTGCGGCTGGCCAGTACCTTGTGATGGGTTTCACCGGCATAACGCAGCATCGCCACGGCGCGGCGTTCGTCCTGCGGCACGATGGTCGGTTGCAGCGAATGCTTGCCTCGGCTGATGCGGAATTTGTCGATCACGGCGCCGTCCGCACTCAGGTACAGGTACTCGGCGAATTTGCCCATGAATTCGTGGTACACCGGCAGCCCGATGGAGCCGTCGGCATGGAACACCGGCGCGGCGCGCACCAGTGTGCTGATGTTGAAGAACGGCGAGGTGATCAGCTGTCGCGGCGCCGTCCAGTTGCGCCCCAGGTCATCGGAGACCATCACGTTGATCGCACTGGTGGCCCAGCCGCCGACGGACACCGACACGTAGAACATCCACAAGCGCTGATCCGGCGCGAGGGCGATCACCGGATTACCGAGTTTACGGATGTAGCGCTGGGTGCCGGCGACGGTCGATTCGCGGGTGGCCAGCACCTGTTCGGCGCCCCACTCCGCGGTTTTGGCGTTGAAACGCGCAGTGCGGATCTGCACGTCGGCGGCGCCTTCGCGGGAGCCGGCAAACCACACCGCCATCAGGTCGCCGCCGGGCAACGCGGTGACCGACGACGAATGCACGAAATCATCGAGTTCCGAGGAGACAAAACGGCTGCTGTACAACGGCTCGGCAGCGTTCGCCGAGGCCTTATTGGCAGGCGCTTCCACCGCAAACGGCGCCAGCACATGTTCCGGGTGACTGCGCCACGCCGCGATAAAAATCAGGCTCACGGCGAGCGCGGCGACAACGAATCTCAAGCGAAAGGACAAGGCACGCATAGGCAGCTCATGGCAGTTACGAGATGGCAAACCATCGAAAGAACATCCCTGTCACTGGCCCGTGTCGTCCGGCAAGCGACGCCGGCGCCCGGTGAGCATCGACAACGGCAGGTTGTCGCGCACTTGAAAACTCTCAAACAGCGCCGCCGCGATGTGCACGATGACCAGCGCCAGCAAGGCGTCAGCGGCGGTTTCGTGGACTTGCAGCGGCCAGTCGGCACCCCAGAGGGCATCGATTTCTTCCATGGCCCAGCCGCTGAGGCCGACGGTCAGCATCGCCAGCAGCATCGCGATCATCACCAGTGCGCCGATCGGTGAATGCCCGAGACGATGCTCGGGCCGCCCGGCGATCAGCGACCGGGCATGGGCTGCCAGCCGTGACGGCGTCGGCCAGAAGTCCGACCAGCGCGCACTGCGCGGCCCGACGAATCCCCACACCAGACGCACCAGCAGCCAGCCCATGGCGTAATAACCGAGCCAGACATGCCAGTCGTCACCGGCTTCATTGAAGAAGTAGTTGGCGGCAAAGACCCCGGCGATGGACAGGTGAAACACCCGCACCAGCGGATCCCAGAGGCGCAGGGACTCGCGTGGCATCAGCCCTTGATCTCGGTTTTCACCGCTTTGCCGCTGACCGGATCGTGGTAGATCTCGACCTTGCGCTTGTCCTTGTCGAAGCCGTAGATCTCGTAGCAGTTGCCATCGGTGACCTTGAACTTGCTGATTTCATAGCCCTGGGATTTCAGTTGTTCCTGAAACGCCTTCTGGTCCTGCCACTGCGAACGTTCGGCCGTGGTGCATTGCGGGCCGGCGACGGCCAGGGGGCTGGCGACAATCAGGGACAACAGCACAAGTTTGCGCATGGAAGCACTCTCGCTGGATGGGAAAGGCCTCACTGTGCAAAACCAAGCTTAATGAAAGCTTAGTTGGCAACGAGTCGTTACATCTTCGCCGCCACAAGGGCTGCCACGGCAGCAAAGCGAGCGGCATGATGCCGCCGATCACGCGCCCGATTTCCCACAGAGAACATGCCATGCGCCTACTTCTGGTCGAAGATGACCACGCCCTCGGCCAGGGCATCCGCGTCGCCCTGAGCAACGAGGGCTACACCCTCGACTGGCTGCAGGATGGCGTCAGTGCGCTGCACGCGTTGCGCAGCGAAAGCTTCGATCTGTTGCTGCTCGACCTCGGCCTGCCAAGGCTCGACGGGCTGACGCTGCTGCAACAATTGCGGGCCACGCAACACGATTTGCCGGTGCTGATCCTTACCGCCCGCGACGGCACCGCCGAACGCATCGCCGGGCTGGACGCCGGGGCTGACGATTATCTGGTCAAACCGTTCGATGTCGATGAACTCAAGGCGCGCATCCGCGCTCTGTTGCGACGCAGTCAGGGCCGTGCGCAACCGGTGCTGGAGCACGCCGGCGTCTGTCTCGACCCGATCAGCCAACAGGTCATCTGGCAGGGCAACAACATAGTGGTCACGCCGATGGAATATCAATTGCTGCATCAACTGATGGCCCGCCCCGGCAAGGTCGTCACCCGCGAGCGCCTGTCGCGCACCTTGTACGGCTGGCAGGAACGGGTCGAAAGCAACACGCTGGAAGTGCTGATCCACAATCTGCGCAAGAAACTGTCCGCCGAATTGATCCGCACCGTGCGCGGCGTGGGTTACGTCTTGGAGCTCAAGCCATGAACTCGATCCGCGCGCGGATTCTGCTTCCAGTGCTGATGATCGTGCTGCTCGGCGATGTGCTGATCAGTTGGGCAGTGCTGCGCTACAGCCACCACGAAATCGAAGAAATCTACGACGCCCAACTGGCGCAGAGTGCCCGCCTGCTGCAAGGCGTGCTGGCCCAGCGTGCACCCGGCGACAATGATTGGGAGCGACTGCATCAGGCCTTCGACGAAGCGATGAGCCGAGTCGGCGATGGTGAGGCGGCGCATCCTTACGAGACGCGGTTGACCTTTCAGGTCTGGCGCAACGACGGCCAGTTGCTGATGCGCTCGGCCGAAGCCCCGATACTTGATGCGCCGCCCGCTACCCTCGGCGCCCATGACTTGATGGAAAACGGGCGCGACTGGTGCGCCTTCCTGCTCAAGGACCCGCGACAGGACTTGCTGATCTGGGTCGGCGAACGCGACGACATTCGCCAGGACCTGATCACCCGTATCGTCGGCCATACCCTATGGCCGAGCCTGATCGGCGTACCGCTGCTGGCCACCCTGATCTGGCTGACCATCGGCTGGGGTTTGCAGCCGTTGCGGGCCATGGCCCGGTCGATTCGCGGCCGCGACACCGAGACCCTGAAACCGCTGCACCTGAGCCCCCTGCCCCAAGATCTGGAACCCATGCAGACCGCGCTCAATCGCTTGCTGCAACAGATCGACAGCCTGCTCGCGCGGGAGCGACGCTTTATCGCCGATGCCGCCCATGAGCTGCGCACGCCGCTGGCGATCCTGCGGATTCATGCGCAAAACGCGCAATGGGCCAACACCCCGCAACAACGCGAAGAAGCACTGGAGTTTCTGGTCAGCGCCGTAGACCGCGCCACGCGCATTGCCAGCCAATTGCTGACCATGGCGCGTATCGAACCGCGTCTGGCGTCCCCGCAAAACTCCCGCGTAGAACTGACCGCGCTGGTGCGCGAGGAACTGGCCGAACTGACGCCGCTGGCCCTGGAAAAAGACGTCGAACTGATCCTCGACAGCGATCATCACTGCCCGGTCGACACCGATCCGGTGGCGTTGGCGATCGCTCTGCAAAATCTGGTAACCAATGCGCTGAATTTCGCCCCGCCCGGCAGCGAGGTGCGGATTCAGGTGCAACCACAGGCCTGCGGTGCGGTGTCGATCAGCGTCGAAGATGCCGGCCCCGGCATCGATGAGCAGCAATATGCGCGGTTGTTCGAACGTTTCTACAGTGAGGGCCACGCCAATGGCGCAGGTCTCGGGCTAGCCATCGTGCAGATGATCGTGAGCAAGATCGGCAGCACCTTGCAGCTGTACAACCGACCTCAGGGCGGGCTGTGCGCCGAGCTGCGAATTCCTCCGGGATCAACAGAACCTGCGCCGGGCATTTAACGAAATTTTCATGTTTGCCTCCCTATGATCCCGGGCCTCGTTGGGGAGTAACCTGCTTCCGAGCCCCTCGGAAGCGTTCGTATCAACATATTCGGCAACATGCCGTGGTGCGAACACCTTCTGGTTGGTGAGACCGACGACACATCCATGCCGCAAGTCGGGCGTGTGGTTGTGTCGTTGACTCATAGCCCGACTGGAAGTATTGCCCGTGAATCCTGTTTCCCTGATCTTCCTCGCACTCGCCATGTCCACGGATGCCTTCGCGGCCGCCATCGGCAAGGGCTCAAGCCTGCACAAACCCCGCCTCACCGAAGCCCTGCGCACCGGCCTGATTTTTGGTGTCATCGAAGCGATCACCCCGATCATCGGCTGGCTGATCGGCCAGGCCGCCACTCGCTGGGTGGCGCAGTGGGACCACTGGATCGCCTTCACCCTGCTGGTCGCGCTGGGCCTGCACATGATCTACAACGGCCTCAAGCATGAGGAAGCGGAAGAAGAAAAACCCGGTCAGCACTCGTTCTTCATTCTCGCCGTCACTGCCGTGGCCACCAGCATCGATGCGCTGGCCGTCGGTGTCGGCCTGGCGTTCGTCGATGTGAATATCTGGGTGGCCGCGGCTGCCATTGGCCTGGCGACCATGACCATGGTTACCATTGGCGTGATGCTCGGTCGGGTGCTGGGCTCCGTGGTCGGCAAGCGTGCGGAAATCGTCGGTGGCGTGGTGCTGATGATCGTCGGCGCGACGATTCTCTACGAACACCTTTCGGCCTGATCCCAAGTACCGATGCCAGGGCGTTTGCCAGCGCCCCGGCAGCGGTGCGGCAAGGCGTAATCCGTTTGTGTCATGTCGCTGTCATTCGGGGCTGCTAACGTCGTCGCGCCTCTTCGCCCCGACTGCCAAGGTGACCCTCCCGGTGTACTCAAGCCCGACGCGCCAGACCATCATTCTCAGATCCGCCGACATGTCCTGCGACGACTTCGGTGCTTTGTTCTCTCGCATGTTCGGCAATCGTTATGGCGATACACCGCCGCCGCCCAAGGACATCATCATTGGCGGCGTCTACGGCCGGCACGACGGGGTCAGTTTCCGGCGCATGCATTACCGGGGCGACTTCACCGTGGCGTTCCCCGAGCCCTACGACGAAATCACCTTTGTCATTCCCACCGCCGGCAGGATCATCTTCAACGATTCGACCGAGTCGCTGGGTCTGCCGCATATCGGGCTGGCCATCGACAAGGCGGATCTGCATTCGATGCGCTTCGTCGACAATCATGCCCAACACGGCATGTCGATCAGCCGCGCAGCACTCACCGAAAGACTGTCGTCACTGCTGGGCCGACCGATCGTGCACAAGCTGCATTTCGAGCCGAGGGTGGACCTCAACAGCCCGGCGTTTCAGGGTATTCGCGCATTGATCGATCTGGCCACCGGCACCGAGTTCGACCTGTTGTTGAACGCCGGTTCGCTGATGCCGTCACGCCTGAGGGAGATGTTGGTGGACGCAGTGCTGGAAGCCTGGCCGCACAATTTCAGCGAAGCGTTGCGCCGCCCCGAAGCATCGATTGCACCTCGACATGTGAAACAGGCCATCGAATACATTCAGGCGCATCCCGAGCAACTGGTCAGCGGGACGGATCTGGCGGGGCTGGTGAATGTCAGTCTGCGGGCCTTGCAAGAAGGCTTCCGGCGGTTCATCGGCACCTCGATTGTCGCGTACCAGCGGCAGGTGCGACTGGAGCGTGCTTGCGATGCGCTGAAACGAGGTGAGTCGTCATCGGTGACCGATGTGGCTCTGCAGTACGGATTCAGCAACGTCGGCCGGTTCTGCCAATACTTTCAGGACGCCTACGGCGTGAGCCCCGCAGAAATGCGAAAAGGACTGCGCTGAGGCAGTCCTTTTTCTTCATCTTCAGATTGGTCAGAACTGGTAACTGGCCTTGAGCCCGCCGTTGAAGCCGTGGCTATCACCGCCGCCGCTGGCACCGACTTCAGCACGCAGGCTCAGGGCGCCAAGGCTGGCCATCAGGTTGACGCCACCACTGAACTGATCGCGGTTGTCGAACGCCGCGCGTTGTTCGATATCCAGCCCCAGCAGATGGCCTTCGCTGTCGACCTGATGATCGCCCAGCACACGCTCGTAACCGACCCGCACGCCCGGCACCAGTTGCCACGCGCCCATGGGCATCGGGGCGAACCAGACGTCGAGATTGGCCACGGCGCTGCGGCGGGTTTGCTGGATGTCGTCAACGTCGAGGGCCAGTTCGCTGCCCTTCTCCTGGAAGCCCGACAGGTCCAGGCGGCTGACCCGCACGCCCAGGCTCGGCTCCAGAATCACAGTGCTCAACGGCAAGCGATACCCCAGAGCCAGGGTGGCGCCGCTGAGATTGCCATGAGTGTCACCCTTCGCCGAGCCGAGGCCACCGCCGAGGTCGCGCTTGCTGTCGTAGTCGACGTAACCGGCGCTGATATTGGCATCGGCAAACAGGCCACGTTCCAGGCTGGTGAAGCCATAACGGGCACCCAGATTGAGGAAGGTGAAATCCGTATCGGCCTCGCCGCCCGCCCCGCCGACAGTGCCTTTGCTGTAACCGATCCCGCCGCGAGCGCTGAGTTGTTCGGAGAAGCGCTGGGTGACGCCGACCATCAGGCCCTGACTGTGTTCGTTGCTGCTTTGCGCATGGGCCGAGCCGTCGGTGCCCAGGTAACCGGCGAGCGCGGTGCTCCACAAGCGGTATTGACCGACCTTGAGGTCAGTGCCGCTGGCGAATGGCGCGGCGGCCTGTTCGATCATTGCGTTCTGAAGCAGCAAGTAACTGGCGGCATCCGCATGGACCTGACCGCCCACGGTGGATTCAACGCCGCCAAGGGTGCCGGCGTCGATGGCCGATTGCAGGTAGTAGTTGTAGGCGCTGTAAGTGCCCGACAGCTTGCTGTTCTGCAATTCCTGCAACAGCTGCGCACCGGCGGCAGCGTTGCCGAGCATGCCGGCCTGACCGGGCAGGCTGTTGTACTCGACCATTTTGCCGCGCAGCACATAGATCGTTTCCTGGGACAGACCCAGCCCCTGCTTGAGGTAGTTGTCCATGCTGCCGTATTGCGCGGTCACCTGATCCAGACCGGCTTGCAGGTAACTGGCCTCCACACCCAGCAGCGGCGCGTAAACCGCGGCCATGCTCGGCGGCATCATCGCCAGGGTCTTGGCCACCCGTGCAGAGGTGTAGTCGTTGGTCGCCAGGTAATTGCTCATGATCGTGGCGTTGTCGACCCCGGCGATGCTTTGCAGCACGGCGGCGGTCCAGCCGGTGCGGTCCTTGCCGGCGGTGCAATGGAACAACGCGGCGCCGTCGACACCGGCCAGTTCGTTGAACAGCACGCCCAGCTGCCCGCGCATGCCGGCGTCGCTGACAAATGCGCGGTTGGTTTCCTGCATCATCGCAATCGCATCGGCGGCACTTTTGAACGAGACCGTGGTGATGTTCGCGCCCGAGGTGGTGGCGCCGATGATGTCGATGTTCTGGTAGGTCGCCCCGCTGATCATTGTGTCCGGCGTGGCCGCAATTTCGCTTGGGGTGCGCAAGTCGTAAAAGGCCTTGATGCCCAGACCGTTGAGGGTCGCCAGATCCGACGCCGTCGGCGTCAGCGCATTGGAGCGGTAGAACACCCCGGCGCGCATCGTGCCGTCATGGGTCGTGGAGTAAGCCGTGGTAATACCGGCGATATCGCGGAAGTTGTCGATGCCCTGCAGGCGCGGGGTAGCAAGGTCTGCCGCGTGGGCGGCGATGGACAGACTCAACACGGACAGCGAACACAGAAAACGTGGAAACACGATGCAGCCTCATTGAAAACCGGTTGGGCTGCCCACTATCTGCAAGGTAATGTGACTGAATATGACAAAACGTCGAAGACAGCCAATCCCGGCGCGATCTGTCCTTCGGCTGCGCGTTCTGTCCGTCAAACGGGCTAAATCCCCGCCGACATTTGACGTTTTTTTTGCAAGAGTCAGGGTAAAGTGCCCTCACCGGCCAACCTGGAAGCAGTCAATGAACCTCCAAAACCCTCAAGACGCCGATGATGAAATCCTCAATCAAGCGGCGCACTGGTGCCTGCGTCTGCAAGATGAAACCTGCACGCCTGACGAGCGTCAGGCGTTTCAGCAATGGATTCAGAGCAGCCCGCGCCACGCCTTCGAATACGCGAAGATGCTTGAGGTCTGGGAATTGAGCGATCAATTGCCCGACGAGCACGACAAATCGAAAAAACGCAAAGCCACCAGCCTGCCGTGCAGTTTTGAAGAGTTTCAACGCAACTTGACGCAGCGGGGCTAGCATCGCGCCGGCCGACGCAAACGGCATCACCACTCATCCTCGGCAACGCATTGTCCTGGTTCGGGGTTAGAATCCGCGCGGTTCAGCTAACAGTTTAAGGATGACTCCGGCATGGCCACCCCCGACACCTCCCTGCAAGACACCGCCGCCCCCGAGGGCGTTTGTTTCGGCTGCGGCAGCAGCAACCCGCACGGTTTGCACATCAAGAGTTTCTGGCACGAAGACGGTGTGCACGTCATGGCCGAGCACGTGCCCGAAGCCAAATACTGCGGCTGGCCGGAGCTGGTCTACGGCGGCCTGATCGCGATGCTGGTGGACTGCCATTCCAACTGGACGGCGATGGCTTATCACTACCGCGACGAGCAACGCGAACCCGAAAGCCAGCCACGCATCAACTGCGTCACCGGCCACCTCGGCATCAAGTTCATCAAGCCAACGCCGATGGGCGTACCGCTGACGTTGAAGGCCAAAGTCGAAGGAGAAGTCGGACGCAAGACCCGGGTGATCTGCGAGGTCTACGCCGGGGATGTGCTGACGGCGGTGGGTGATTCGGTGTTCGTCAGGGTGGATACCGAGCAGTTGGCGGCGGCCGCGCACGGTCGCTGAAATCCGTGATTGAAGGAAAACACGATGCCCGATCGCAAAATCATCATCCCCGACTCCATGAAAATCATCGTCGAACGCGCCGGCTACGCCCCGGCGGTTCTGGTCGGCGACACACTTTATTGCGCCGGCCAGGTGGGCCGCACCGCTGATCTGCAAGTCATCGAAGACCCCGAGCAGCAATTCATCCGCGCCTGGGAAAACCTCGAGGAGGTGCTACAGGCCGGTGGCTGCACGTTCAATGATGTGGTGGAGATGACCACTTATCACGTCGAGATGAGCCGGCACATGCCGGTGTTTCGCGAAGTGAAAAACCGCGTGTTCCCCAAAGGCTTCTGCGCCTGGACCTGCATCGGTGTCAGCGAACTGGCCCATCCGGGGCTGCTGGTGGAAATCAAATGCGTGGCGGTGCGCAGGCGCGCTATACCTGAGTAACGCCATTCCCCCTCATCGAGGTGTTGAACGATGGACTTGAGCCTCTATTACCACCCGTTGTCGTCCTACTGCCATAAGGCGCTGATCGCCCTCTACGAACACGGCGTCGCCTTCGAAAAACGCCTGATCGATCTGTCCAGCGAAGCCGAACGGGCCGAGCTTCAGGCGTTGTGGCCGCTGGTCAAATTCCCGGTACTGCGCGATCAAGCGCGCCAGCGCACAGTGCCGGAATCGAGCGTGATCATCGAGTACCTGGACCATCAACCTGGGCAGTCGCAGCGACTGGTTCCCGAGGACTGGGAGATCGCACTTGAGGTGCGTCTGTGGGACCGGTTCTTCGATCATTACGTGATGACGCCGATGCAGCAGATCGTCGCCGACCGCATCCAGTCCGCCAATGGCGACCTGAGCAGTCAGCGGGCGCTGCTGGCCACGGCGTACGGCATGCTCGAACAGCAACTCGCCGACCGCGAATGGATCGCCAGCGCAGAGTTCAGCCTGGCCGATTGCTCCGCCGCACCGGCCCTGTTCTACGCCAGCACACTGGTGCCGTTTGCCGCCGAGCAACCGCGCCTGAGCGCCTACTTCGAACGGCTGGTGCAGCGCCCGTCGTTCAGTCGGGTCATCGAAGAAGCCAAACCGTGGTTCGACTTCTATCCCTTTGCCGAGGCCCTGCCGCAACGTTTCCGCTGAGGCTCAGGTTTACGCCGGCTCTGCTCAGCACCAGCCAGGCCATGCTGCAGCAACTGTCGGTGGGCATCCGGCGGCTGGGGCAATACCAGAAACCCAATCAACGGGTGCTCAACACCACGCCGGCGTTTGCCCTGCACTGGCTGCCGCGTCTGGCGGAATTCCGCTGTCAGCATCCGAATGTGGATCTGTGGATTTTCAGCACCGATGAGGTGCCGGACATGGCGACCCAGACCATCACGGCGAGCGGGAAATGGACTGGAGCCATTGGGCGGTGGAATCGGGGATCGATGTCGGCCAGCAGGATCAGGGCTTGAACTTCTCTGATCCGGGCCTGCTGCTGGACGCGGCATGTTCAGGTCTGGGGATTGCACTGGTCAGTCAGTTGCTCAGCCGCCAGGCGCAACAAAACGGTTTGTTGCAGCCACTGGTGGAACAAACCATTCGCGGCCCGAACTGGGCGCTGCTGACGCATCGCGACAGCGAGAACGACCCGATGGCGCGATGCTTCAGTCAATGGCTGACAACTCAGCTGGCAGAACCCGACCCGCAGGTTCAGACCGCCGTGAAATGACCGGCGCCGAGCCGGCCTTCCAGTCGACCGAACAGTACGTAATGCTGATAACCGCTGGTGAAGGCACCCGTGGAAATCGCATTCCTGACGTCCTGATTCATATGCAGATATTGCGCTTCGTCGAAGTTCTCGGCACTGACTTCGCCATTGCGACCAAGCCTGTCGCTGTCGACTGGCAACCCCATGATCGTGCGTCGCTGAAAGTCGATGATCCGGTTGACGGCGTGACTTTCGAGCGGTCCCCGGTTGGAGTGCGCCGAGTAGATGTGCAATCCGTTGTTCGCGCAGCGATTGCACATGTCGATGCAGTTCGACTGAGTGGACTTGCGTTCGGTCAGTTGCGCCAGCGGCATATCCAGGTATTTGCCCACCTGATATTCGGTCTGATTGAAAATCGAACAACACAGGATGGTGTTGCCATTGCAGTCGAGCACCAGCCAGTCATCCTTGAGCGTGCAGGCCTGCTGAGGGTACTGGCGAACCAGATTGACCAGGTCGTCGTAGGGCGGCAGCGCGAGTCGCTGCAGGGTCTCGCGATCAGTGTCGGTCACCGACGGGGCGCGCTCGATCAGCGCCAGCGTCTTCTCCAGCGGCATCATCACTGAATAGCCAGTCGAGAACTCGAAGCCAAGACGCTGGCTGAATTCGCGCATCAGCCCTTCTTCTTCCATGTTGTCCAGGTAGCGGTGGTAATAGACCTCGATCCGCGTGTTCAAGCCATGTTGCTGCTTGAGCTCATGCAGTTTGATCATGTTGGCCTTCACGACCTCAATGTCACCGCCCACGTGTCCCTGTTCGTACGTCTGCTGATAAAACCCGGACAGCGAGATACGGAAGAACCATGGATTGGCGAGCATCGCCGTCTCCATGTTTTTCGCCAGATTCAGGTTGGAACTGATGCCGCTGCGCAAACCGGCGGCATTGATGATCTCGACAAATTCGCCGATCCGCGGGTGGATCAACGGCTCGGTCCAGTTATAAAGAAAAATCGACTCGACCCCTTCGTTTCGGGCCTTCTCGACGATCTGCCTGAACATGTCAACTTGCATGGCTTTCTTGAAGTTAACGTTTTCCGAGTTACCCATCGGACACGAAGGGCAGCTCAAATTGCACGCGCCGACAATATCGATGTACATATTCATTGCGAGTGACGCTCCTGGGGTGAATAGCGGTGCATCCAGACTGTCGACTTTTGTGATTGCCGTTATTCGCTATTTTTTTGACAGTCCGAGAGCGCCGCGAGCAAGTTCCGCGCCATTGGCACGCTTGGCCATCAATTCCACGATCCAATCGATAAATACCCGCAGCTTTTGGCTGATATGCCGGTTCGGCGGGTACGCAACGTACAGCGGCATCGGGTCAAGCGCCCAGCCCTCGAACAACGCCACCAACTCACCCCGGGCCTCATGCTCCGCCGACATGTAGCGCGGCAGCCAGAGCACACCGAGCCCGGCGAGGCCTGCCGCCAGATAGGCGTTGCCGTCATCGACCGCCAGGACATGCCGGCCCTTGATCAGCAGATTTTCGGTTGCGTTGCGCAAGGCGTAAGGCACCGGCCTGCCGGTGCGCGCCCAGAGGAAACCGACCACCCGGTGATGGCTGTCTTCCAGTTCCAGGGGATGCGTCGGGGTGCCGGCCCGGGCCAGATAGCTCGGCGCGGCATAAACACCCAGCTCAAGATCGGCGACCCGACGGGCCATCAATGACTGGTCCCGCAGCTCCCCGCCGCGGATCACGCAATCGACGTTTTCATCGATGATGTCGACGATCCGGTCGCTGACACCCATGTCGATCTGGATCTCCGGATATCGCGCACAGAACTCGGGCAGTGCCGGCACCAGAATCAGATTGGCCAAGGGGCTGGGTACGTCGACTCGCAAGCGCCCCTTCGGCTGGGTCGCCGCGCCGGGAAGGCTGGTTTCGGCGTCGTCCATGTCCGCGAGTAACCTGATCACCCGCTCGTAATACACCGCACCGTCCGCCGTGACGTTGACCTTGCGCGTGGTCCGGTTGAGCAACTTCACTCGCAGCCGCGCCTCCAGTTGCTGAATCAGCTGGGTCACGGTGGTCTTGCTCATGTGCAGGGTTTCGGCAGCCTTGGTGAAACTGCCCGCCTCCACCACCCGGGCGAAGGCTTGCATCGCGTCAAAACGGTCCATATCCCACCTCTGATAGCGGCTCGATTGTTTGGTATTAACAAACAGTGATCGCCAAGGTTGCGCGTTTATCGCGCCGAGGCAAGTCCCTAGAGTTTCTCCATCACAGGTTTTCAACCCATTGAAGGAGACACCCTATGACCCGTGCCCTGCCAAAACGCGACGTGGTTTTCCCGCCTGGACGCCATGCCCTTTACGAGCGCAATCGCTACTCCCCGGCGGTCCGTTCCAACGGTTTTCTGTTCGTCTCCGGCCAGGTCGGCAGCCTCGAGGACGGCTCGCCGGAACCGGATCTCAAGCAACAGGTGCGACTGGCCTTCACCAACCTCAATGCGATTCTCGGCGCGGCCGGCGGCAGCTTCGATGACGTGGTGGACGTGACGGTGTTCATGGTCGACCCGCAATCGACCTTCGCAACCATCTGGGAAGTGGTGCCCGAGTTCTGGGGCGAGGCACCGCACCCGACCATTACGGCGGTGGGCGTGACGTGGCTGTATGGCTTTCAGTTCGAGATCAAGGTGATTGCCAGGTTGCCGGAGGAGACACGGGCGTAGGCTTGCGGCAATTGCTCACAATCCGTGTTTAACGGCTTTACTGAAGCGCTCTTGATGCCATTTCCGCGATCAATATGCTGGCGTCATGTTGTTTTTGCCCCGGCCAGAAAAGAGCGCAAGCCATGCCCAGCCCGAGAACGCTGTACCAGAAGCACATCGACAGTCACACCGTCTGCACCCTCGACGATCAGGGCCACGTGCTGCTTTACATCGATCGCCAGGTCGCCAACGAATACACCAGCCCGCAAGCCTTCAGCGGCCTGCGTGATGCCGGGCGCACGGTGTGGCGGCCCGGGGCGACGCTGGCGGTGGTCGATCATGTGAACCCCACCGCACCGAAACGCATCGCAACCATGCCTGACGCCGGGGGCGCGCGTCAGGTGTCGTACTTCGAAGAAAACTGCCGCGACTTCGGCATCGAGCTGTTCGATGTACTGGACAAGCGCCAGGGCATCGAACACGTCGTGGCGCCGGAACAGGGTTTCATTCTGCCCGGCATGGTGGTTGCGGCCGGTGACAGCCACACCACCACTTACGGCGCATTGGGCGCCTTCGGTTTCGGCATCGGCACCTCGGAAATCGAGCACCTGCTGCCGACCCAGACGCTGGTCTACAAACGCCTGAAAACCTTGCGGGTAACGGTCAACGGCGAACTGGCCGAGGGCGTCACGTCCAAGGACATCATCATGGCGCTGATCGAAAAGATCGGCGCGTCCGGCGCCACCGGTTACGCCATCGAATTCACCGGCCCGGCCATCAGCGCCCTCAGCGTCGAGGCGCGCATGACCATCTGTAACATGGCCGTCGAGGCCGGCGCGCGGGGTGCGTTCATGGCGCCGGACGACAAGGTGTTCGCCTACCTGCAACACAAGCCACGTGCGCCCAAGGGCAAGGTCTGGGAACAGGCTGTCGAGCGCTGGAAAACCCTGCACAGCGACGAGGGTGCGGTGTTCGATCGCGAAGTCAGCCTTGATGTCGCCGGGCTGGAGCCGATGGTGACCTGGGGCACCAGCCCCGATCAGTCCGCGCCGATCAAAGGACACGTGCCGGACCCGGCCGCTCAGCCCGATCCGATCCTGCGTCAGGGCCTGCAACGCGCCCTGGACTACATGGGCCTGACACCCGGCATGCCGCTGAACGAAGTGACAATCAGCCATGCCTTCATCGGTTCCTGCACCAATGCGCGGATCGAAGATTTGCGTGATGTCGCCCGCGTGGTGCGCGGCAAGCGTGTGGCGGCCCACGTGCGGGCGATGATCGTTCCAGGCTCAACGCTGGTGCGCAATCAGGCCGAGGACGAAGGCCTGGCGCAGATCTTTCTCGACGCGGGATTCGAATGGCGGCAATCGGGTTGCTCGATGTGCCTGGCGATGAACGACGACGTGCTGGCGCCGGGTGATCGCTGTGCGTCGAGCACCAATCGCAACTTCGAAGGCCGTCAGGGCGCCGGTGCGCGCACCCACCTGATGAGCCCGGCGATGGTCGCCGCCGCCGCCATCAGCGGCCATTTGACTGACGTGCGCACCATCGCGCTGGAGGCTTGAACCATGCAACCTTTCGACACCGTCAGCGGCAGCGCCGCACCGTTTCTCGCGTCCAACATCGACACCGACGTGATCATGCCCAAGCAGTTTCTCAAGGGCATTGATCGTCAGGGGCTGGATCGCGGGCTGTTCTTCGATCTGCGCTTTCTCGCTTCCGGCGAACCCAACCCTGAATTCGTGCTCAACCAGCCGGCCTGGCAGGACGCGACGTTTCTGGTGACCGGCCCCAACTTCGGTTGCGGTTCCAGCCGCGAACACGCGGTATGGGGCTTGAAGCAAGTGGGAATCCGGGCCTTGATCGGCACCACCTTCGCCGGGATTTTTTACGACAACTGCCAGCGCAATGGTGTGTTGGCGATTCAGCTGGACGACGCGCAGTTCAAGCGTGTAGCCGAGGCGATCAGCGTTACGGCGACCGCGCGGATCAGCGTGAATCTGGCGCAGCAAACCATTGAGTTGGCGGACGGCACGCTGATCGAATTCGAGATCGATCAGTTGCGCAAGCAATCGCTGCTGCTGGGGCTGGACGCCATCGGCACCACGCTGCAACGCACCGAGCAGATCCGCGCCTTTGAGGCACGGCATCTGGCGGACAATCCCTGGCTGGGTTGATGGCAAAAAAAACGGGCGGTTCATTGAACCGCCCGCTTTTACTCCAAGGACAAATCGCGGAAGTATTCTTCCAGAAACTCCACGCATACGCGCAATTTCGCCGACTCGCTGAGCCGGGTCGGATAGACTGCCCAGACGTTGGCGCTCTGGGTGTAGTCGTCCAGCACCTGCACCAGCCTGCCCTGCTCGAGCATCGGTTTGACGTCCCACATCGAGCGCAACAGAATCCCTGCGCCGCTCAAGGCCCACTCCAGCACGATCTCGCCGCTGTTGGAGGACAACGGGCCATTCACCCGCACCGTTTCTTCCTGTCCGTCCTTGCTCAGGGTCCAGATGCCGAACGCGTTGTTGCGCTCCTTGAGCACCAGACAATCGTGGTCTTTCAGGTCTTCGAGAGATTGCGGCGTGCCCCGGCGTTCGAGGTATTCCGGCGTGGCGCACAGCACGCGCCGGTTGCTCACCAGTTTGCGCGCCAGATGCTGGCCCGGCAGGTCATCGCCGACGAGGATCTCCAGGTCGAAGCCCTCGCCCACCAGATCGACCACCCGGTCGAACACATCGAGCCGAATGTCGAGTTTCGGGCACGCGCGGGACAACTGGCTGATCGCCGGCGCTACATGATTGCGGCCGAAACCGAAACTGCTGCAAATGTGCAGCGACCCCGCCGGCTGGTGTCGGGCCTGGGAAATCTCGCCGAGGAACTGATCGAAATCCCCCAGCAGTTTCTCCGCCCAGATCCGCACCCGCTCGCCATCGTCGGTCAGCGCAATGCGCCGGGTGGTGCGGTGCAACAGCTTGGTGGCCAGCGTGGTTTCCAGCACCGAGATGCGTTTGCTGACGTAGGCCGGTGAGAAGCCCAACTCGTCGGCGGCGCTGGCAAAGCTGTTCTTGCGAATGACGGTGAGGAACACCTTGAGGTCTTCGGGCAAGGGAAATTGGTCACGATTCGTGTTCATAGGCCGCATGCTTCCGCTGTTTATCACGCATTTTGCGAAGGATACCATCGAATCACCGCCTCACCACCCGAGCCCGGTGCACCGTGGTTTCCCGTCAATCCTCGATAAAAACAAACATGAGGACATGCGTCATGAGCGACTCCCTTGAGCAATCCCTGAACGTCGACGGCCCGCGCGCCGGCGGCTTCATCCAGCGCCTGCGCAGCTATGAGATCGGCGTGATTCCGCTGCCGATCTTCCTCGGCATCGCCGTGATCGTGTTTCTGTCGGCCCACCTCGGCTTTCTGCCGAAGAACATGATCGGTGGACTGGCCGTGATCATGACCATGGGCGTGTTCTTCGGCCAGATGGGCTCGCGTCTGCCGATCCTGCGGGAAATCGGTGGCGGCGCCATCCTGTGCCTGATGTTGCCGTCGGTGCTGGTGTTCTACGGCTTCTTCGGCGCGCCGACGATCGATGCGACCAAAATGCTGATGAAGGAGGCCAACTTCCTGTACTTCGTGATCGCCAGCCTGGTAGTCGGCAGCATCCTGGGCATGAGCAGGTTCATTCTGGTCCAGGGCATGATCCGCATGTTCATCCCCTTGCTGGCCGGCACCCTGGCCGCCGTCGCGAGCGGGCTGATCGTCGGCAAGCTCGCCGGGTACAGCGTCTACCACACGTTCTTTTTCATCATCGTGCCGATCATCGGCGGCGGCATCGGCGAAGGCATCCTGCCGTTGTCCCTGGCCTATTCGGCGATCCTCGGCGGCACGCCGGACATCTACGTCGCGCAACTGGTCCCGGCGGCCGTGGTCGGCAACATTGCAGCGATCATCTGCGCCGGTTACTTGGCACGGCTGGCGCTGAAGCGCCCGGCAATCAATGGTGAAGGTGCACTGATCCGGGCCCGGGCCGAGAACGACAAATTCAAGGTCAAGGAAGAAACCGGCTCCAGCATCGACCTGCGGGTCATGGGCGCCGGGGTGCTGGTGATCTGCACGTTCTTCGTGCTCGGTGGCCTGCTGGAAAAGGTCGTCGGGATTCCGGGTCCGGTGATGATGATTCTCGCGGCGGTGCTGTTCAAATACGTACGCGTGTTGCCGGAGAAACTGGAAAAAGGTGCGCAGTCTTTCTACAAACTGGTGTCCGCCGCCTTCATCTGGCCGGTCATGATTGGCCTGGGCATGCTGTACGTGCCGCTCGACAGCGTGGTGAAGGTGTTTTCGATCGGCTATGTGCTGGTGTGCCTCAGCGTGGTGGTGTCGATGACCGTCGCCGGTTTTTTCATTGGCAACCTGATGAAGATGTTCCCCATTGAATCGGCCATTGTGACCTGCTGCCACAGCGGTCTGGGCGGCACCGGCGACGTCGCGATCCTGTCGGCCTCGAACCGGATGTCGCTGATGCCCTTCGCGCAGATTTCCACCCGGATCGGCGGCGCCTCGACGGTGATTCTGGCGACGCTGTTGCTCGGTTTCTTTGCCTGAACACTGGATCAATGCCAAGTGATAGCCGTTGCGGTGGCGCACACCGCAACGGCCAGAATGACCGTTCGGCGCTTTTTCTGGCAGCCCTGCACAAACGGGTCTAGGGTTGCGTAGCTGGCGAAATGCTGGCCACTTGGCAAACGTCGCTCGACGAGCGCCATCAGCGGCACTGGAAAAAAATCAGGGATGGTTTTTGTGCTTGCGCGGGTATTGCACTCTTGAAGAGTGAACGACCTATCCCTGTGTTTCGTTGCTTTCTATCAAGGACAGAAAGATGACCAACGTACAGGCGAGATTCCCCCGTTTGCCCCACCGGCAACCCCCTTCATTGACGCCCGAGGCCAGACCCGACGGTTTTGGCTGACGACGCTTGCGCGTGAGCCGGCGCTGCGGCGTCGCCCCTGCGCGAACCGAATTTGCGGATTGATCAGATCCCGACGGATCAGGCTGTCACGTCACCGAGAATCCCGGCTGCCGGTGATTCTGGCGGATGTCGTTCGCCTGCCTGTCAGGAAAGGCGCCCCTTCTGCGCAAGGGGTCGAGCGGCACACACCCACGAGGAAGACCTCGATATGACCGGTTCAAACCACAACATCCCGCCCTACGGCGTCGCCATCCAGAGCGCGATCACCGGCGGCGATCTGCAGCAGATGAAGACTTTGTTGAAGCAGCGCGATTCAACGAAGCCGGAAGCGAAGGAGCTACAAACCGCGTACGAAAACCTGGCCAAAGAAGTTTCTCGACTGGAAAAACCTTAAGGCCGATTCCCACACTGCAATGGAGGCAATCAACATGTCAGCTACTCAGCAAAATGTCGGCTTGTTCCCGGTGAGCTACCGGATCGGTACGGGCCAGCCGGGGGCGCAGAATCTTGCGCTGAACCTGCTGGTATCCACGCCACAGCAGCATGTCACCGGCAACGCCGCCGTGACGCAGGCGACCAATCCGCCGCTCGACATCGACTCGGACGTCTGGGGCGAATACACCTACATGACGGTGATGAAGCCCGGTGTCAGCAAGATCCTGATCACCGCCCAGGGCAACCATGGCGGCCCCGGCTCCAACTCGATCATCAACTTCAAGATCCACCTGGTGGTCGGCACCGACTGGCGCGAAGGCGTGGCCAACTATGAGTACTTCGACGGCCAGCGCTGGCACGAAATCAACAACGTGCCGGCGCATCTGCTGGAGGTGCCCTCGAACGTCCTTCAGCCGTTCAATCCCGGCCCGGTGATCGAGCCGCACAAACCGGTCCTGCCGCTGTATGCCGCGCCGATTCAGGGCGCTATCGCCAGCGGTGACCTGGCCCAAATGAAGAGCCTGTCCGCACAGGCCAGACAGCAGCTGGAGCAATTGCCGCAATTACGCATAGCGGTGGACGCCGCCAAGACAGAAATCAGCCGCTCGCAAAGTCGCTGATCGGCTACTGGAACCCCTACTTTCACAAGGAGCAGCATCATGTCGATCGGACTTTTTCACACCCGCCTCATCGCCAGCAATTCACTGCTGGGCGCACCGGTTCTGACCCTCGATATCGTGGTCGATACTGTCCGCAAAAAAGTCAGCGGCACCGCGAGCGTGTTTCAAAGCACCTGGCCTCCGGTCAACTTCCATGCCCGGGTCTGGGGCGATTATTCCGAGGCCAGGCTGACGCCGTCGGCCGAGAATTACATCATTCTCACCCTCGACGGCAGCCCGAGCGGTCCGCTGAGTCAGATCGCCCAGACCTTCCACCTCAAAGGCATTCTGGGCGACTGGACCAGCGGCTTTGTCGATTACCGCTACAACGAAGGCGGCCAGTGGCAGGACGTGCGGCACGTCGCCGTGCATCAGGCACCAAGTGTCGAGCCACTGCCGCCCGAGCATCACGTCCAGCCGCTGTATGCCGTGGCCGTGCAAACGGCACAGGCCAGCGGTGATCTGGCGCAGTTGAAAGTCGCTGTGCAGCAAGGCGAGCAACAGCTGGCCCACGAGGGCGCCTTGCGCAGTGCCCTTGAGCAGTTGAATGCGGAAATCGCGCGACTGGAAGCACGCTAAGTCGTACGGCCCGGGCGCGGTCCTGGATGACCGCGCCCGGTCTTCCAGCCCATCGAGGTCAGTCCAATCGTGCCGCGCACAGGCCCGTGCGCAAGGATCTCCCATGACAGACAACCGCCCTGCCCGCTACCTCAGCGACACCGATCTCAAACGCTACGTGCCGGTGCACGTGGTCTGGGAAATCACCCTCGCCTGCGACCTCAAGTGTCTGCATTGCGGCTCCCGCGCGGGGCATCGGCGTCCCGATGAACTCAACACCCGCGAATGCCTCGAGGTAATCGATTCCCTCGCCGCCCTCGGCACCCGCGAGATCACCCTGATCGGCGGCGAAGCCTATCTGCGCAAGGACTGGACGCAACTGATCCGCGCCATCCACGACCACGGCATGTACTGCGCGATCCAGACCGGCGGGCGCAACCTGACCCCGGCGAAGATGCAGGCAGCGGTCGATGCCGGGCTCGACGGGGTCGGCATTTCCCTGGACGGACTCGCGCCGCTGCACGACAAGGTGCGCAATGTGCCCGGCTCGTTCGACAAGGCTGTGGACACCCTGTGCCGGGCCAAGGCGTCGGGGCTGGCGGTGAGCGTCAACACCCAGATCGGCGCGGCCACGTTGCCGGACCTGCCGGAGCTGATGGACACCATCATCGAGCTCGGCGCCACCCATTGGCAGATCCAGATCACGGTGGCCATGGGCAACGCCGTCGACCATCCGGAACTGCTGCTCCAGCCGTATAAGCTGCTGGAAGTGATGCCGCTGCTGGCCCGGTTGTACCGCGAAGGGCTGGATCGCGGATTGCTGATGAACGTCGGCAATAACATCGGTTATTACGGCCCTTACGAACATCTGTGGCGCGGCTTCGGTGACGAGCGCGTGCACTGGAGCGGCTGCGCGGCCGGCCAGACCGTACTGGCGCTGGAAGCGGACGGCACGGTGAAAGGTTGCCCGTCACTGGCCACCGTCGGGTTTTCCGGCGGCAACGTGCGCAACATGAGCCTGCACGACATCTGGCATTACAGCGAAGGCATGCACTTCGGCCGCCTGCGCTCGGTCGATGACCTGTGGGGCTACTGCCGAAGCTGCTATTACAACGACGTCTGCCGGGGCGGCTGCACCTGGACGTCGCACTCGCTGTTGGGCAAACCCGGCAACAATCCTTACTGCCACTACCGGACCCTGGAATTGCAGAAACAGGGTTTGCGCGAGCGCATCGTCAAAGTCGAAGACGCCGCCCAGCGCTCGTTTGCGGTCGGACGTTTTGACCTGATCACTGAACGCATCGACACCGGCGAAAAAGTCAGCAGCGTCAGCGACAGCGGACAAGTGATCAAACTGGCCTGGATCAATCAGGGCCAGTCGTCCCCCGAGGAAGGACGCCTGCCGACGCAACTGGCCCTGTGCCGCGACTGCCTGCAATACATTCAGCCGCACGAATCGATTTGCCCGCACTGCCACGCCGACGTCGCCGCCGCCGAGGCCCGGCACCTGACCGACCGGGCGCGGCAGCAGGCGATCATGAAAACGTTGACCGGTTTGCTGGCGGGAGTGCCGGGTTCATTGAGATGAGACGGCTGCAGTGCCGTTCGCCCGTCTTTCGGGCTTCATCGGTCGCTCTGATTCTCGGGGCAATCGTTGAAAAAGCCCGAAAAACCTGACCGGCGCTGCCATTCGGGAAATAAGTAGCTGTTTTCCATGAAATTTATTGGCTTGAGGGGTTCACAGAACGAAAGAGCGCTGGTAAAGTGCCGCCCACTGTTGCAGAGGTCCTCCCGGGACTGAAACCAATAGCTACAGGGGCGTCGCCAAGCGGTAAGGCAGCAGGTTTTGATCCTGCCATGCGTTGGTTCGAATCCAGCCGCCCCTGCCATTTTCTTCCTCGTTTCACCCTCCTCCGCTTTACCTCCGCCTCAACGGCAAATCACTTCTTTGAATTCAATGTACTAGCCGAACGCAACAGCGCTTTCAGAGCCTTGGCATCGATCTTGTCGTCTTCGTGAATATCAATCGCCCGCCGGGTATTGCCCTCCAGACTGGCGTTGAACAGTCCTGACGGATCCTCCAGCGCCGCGCCTTTGGCGAAGGTCATTTTCACCACGGCCTTGTAGGTTTCCCCGGTGCAGATGATGCCGTTGTGTGACCAGACCGGAACGCCGCGCCACTTCCACTCCTCGACGACCTCCGGGTCCGCCTCATGAATGATTGCGCGGATCTCGGCCAGCTTCTGGCCGCGCCAGTCGTTCAGCTCCTTGATTCTTGCGTCGATCAGCACAGAGGGTTTCTCAGTCGCCGCGCCGCTACTGTCCTTCTTCATATCCCTGTTCTCCCGAAAACCTTTTCCGCTATCCAGCGTAGCGCCGGCTGCGCCAAACGCCGGGCAAAAAAAAGCCCCGCAAGGTGCGGGGCAAAGGAATTGGTTGGTTGCGGCCAACCAAAGGAGCATCGTCAAAAGCGTTAACCGTCAGGCGTTACAGGCACTCCTGGGCAGCCCGTTCAAAACTCGACGGCATGAAACTCGACGCCAGCAAGTGGCGCTCATACAAAAACACCTTGCCGCCGTCCTGTGCCTTGTAGGCTTCCAGGACGTTGTCCGCCGCCACCTTGCTCGGTACCACGATCCGGTAGCTACGCTGGGTCTGCGACACGGTCGGGTTCAGCGCACTGCCCTGCAGTTTCGGCACCACGCATTCGGCGTACTGGGCAGGCGTCTTGTGCGTCTGCAGGGTCAGCGTCGGGTCGTTCGGCGCAGAGGCGCAAGCGGTCAGCAACAAACTGGCAGAAGCCATGGCAGGGATAAAAAAGGCACGCATGGATAAAATCCTGAAAATAAAAGGTTCGGTTCTTCGGCAACGTTCAGTGTCACGGGCACTGCCGTTGCCGTTTTTGCTTTAGGTGTTCAGCCTGCACTCACCAGGGCCTTGAGCGAGTCATCGAACTGCTTCAAGGCACTCAGTTGCAGGTCGCGCTGCTGTTCGATCCCGGCAGCGATTTCGGGCGCTGCCTTGTTGTGTACCCACACCGTCGGCAGTTGCTTCTCCACCGCGCCTTCGGCCTTGCCGATGTATTGCAGGTTGGCGTCGTAGAAGCGTGCGGCGAACCGCGCTTCGACCTGACTGTTGCGTTGGGTCAGCAGACGGTTGTGGGTGTCGAGCATCACCACCACGTCCGGATGAGCCTGCACCAGCGCATCGAGGCTGTCGTAGACGGTCACCGAGAGAAACTGCTGTTGCAGCGAACTCATCAGCCAGTCGATGGCCAGTTCCGGGTCGGAGCTGTCGACGAAGGCGTCACGGATTCGCGCATCGAGCGCATCCTTGGCACCGTTCACCGCCACATCGTGGTAACGCTCGAGGTATTGCAGGTTATCCAGAGTGTTTTCGCTGTACAGCACACCGACGGTTTGCGAGTGCTGCAGCGCGGCGCTGCTGGCGGCGACGGGCAGAAAGTGGCACGAGTTGGCATCGTCTGCGTAAGCCGGGGCTACGGTAGCGGCCACCCCGCCCATCAGCAGGGCGACTACAGCCAGTCGGGTCAAAGTCTTCATCGCGCAATTCCTTCAGCGGCGTATTCGATGGAGGCGATTTTCCGCCCATCGGCGCCAAAGCAGAACTTGCGTTTCTTGATGGTCACTATTACTTGAACCAATAGTTGCGCGGCGTGCAGACTGCTGCACACTCAATCACAACGAAAACAGATGAGGATTACCCGTGCGAACCTTTGACCTGATCCGCGATGCCGTCCTGCCCGAATTCCGCGACCGGGTGGCCGAATACCTGGTCGAATACGAAACCGTGCTGGGCCAGTCAGCAAACGATTCAGAGTCGGTGCGGGCCGTGGCCAATCAGTTGCGCGGTTATCTGCGCGGCCTCAATACCACGCGAGTGCTGGGCATGGCGGATTGGGAAGAGCTCGACCGGCGCGTGCTGAACACCTGGCTAGCGCCTGCTCGATGACACGCTAGACTCTTCAGGCTGCGCCCGCAGCGCCAGACCTGGAGGTGTCCCATGAGCAATAGCACCGAACCCACGACATTCACCGGCTGGGCCGCCACTTCGGCCGGCGCACCGCTGGAGCGCTTCAGTTACGACCCCGGCCCGCTGGGAGATGAAGAGGTCGAAGTCGCCGTGGAGTACTGCGGCGTCTGTCACTCCGACCAGTCGCTGATCGACAACGACTGGGGCATCAGCCAATACCCGTTCATTCCCGGCCATGAAGTGGTCGGCCGCATCGTGCGCACAGGCCCGCAGGTGCGCGGCCTCGAAGTCGGCCAACGCGTTGGGATCGGCTGGTACAAGGGCAGCTGCATGCATTGCTCGTCCTGCATCGGCGGTTCCCATCACCTTTGCGCCACCGCCAAACCGACGATCATCGGCAGCCATGGCGGATTCGCCGATCGCCTTCGCACCCACTGGGCCTGGGCGCTGAAACTCCCGGACAATCTCGACCCGGCACTCGCCGGCCCGCTGTTCTGCGCCGGTTCCACGGTCTTCAATCCGCTGGTGGAATTCGACATCAAGCCGACCGACCGGGTCGGCGTGGTGGGTATCGGCGGCCTCGGTCACCTGGCGCTGCGTTTTCTCAATGCCTGGGGTTGCGACGTTACTGCCTTCACCTCCTCTCTGAGCAAACAGGACGAAGCCAAACGCCTCGGCGCCCACAAGGTCGTCGCCTCGACCGACAGCGAAGCGCTGAAAGCGATTGCCGGCACCCTCGACTTTCTGCTGATCACCGCCAACGCCAACCTCGACTGGACGACCATGCTCGCCACCCTGCGCGGCAAAGGCCGGCTGCACTTCGTCGGCATCGTGCCCGACGCGATTCCGGTGCACGTATTCAATCTCATCCCGCAACAGAAATCCCTGTCAGCCTCCCCGGTCGGCTCGCCCGCCACGGCAGCGACCATGCTGGAATTCTGCGCGCGGCATCAGATCCTGCCGCAGGTCGAGGAATTTCCGATGAGCAAGGTCAATGAGGCGGTTGACCATCTGCGCAGCGGCAAGGCGCGGTACCGGATTGTGTTGAACGCCAGCAAATGAAGGATTTGGCGCGCCGACTGTCATCGGCGCGTCACTTGCCTCACATAGAAGCTGATTGCATTAATAAATAAAAATCAGTATTTATCGTTATAAAAATCTCGGCGTACTCTCAGCTCATCCCGTCATCTAACACAGTGAAGTGCGCCATGAAACCGACTGACAACCTGATCGACTTCGCCGTCTACCGCAAACGCCGCCACGCCCAGCAACAGGCCCGGCTGATGTGGGAAATGTATGCGCGCAATGCCGGTTATCAGCCTTGGCAGTGGGTGCAGGCCGCGCGTTCCAGCGAGACGCGTCAAGCGTGAACGCGCGTGAACCCTCGCGCTTTCTGGCGAGCGCCGATGAACCTGTGCTGGACCTGAACAACCTCGAATCCCTGGAAGAAGACCCGATCTGTGAACGCGTCGCGCAGAACCTGCAACGGCTGCGCGGCAAGCGGCATCTGTCGCTCGATGCCCTCGCCCGCCAGTGCGGCGTGAGCCGGGCGATGCTGGCGCAGATCGAATCCGGGCGCAGCGTGCCGTCGATCAAGGTGCTGTGCAAAATCGCCAAGGGTTTGAAGGTGTCGGTGGCAGCGTTTCTGGAACATCGCGCGTTTGAAGGCGTGGCCGTGTTGTCGGCGAGCCAGAGCAAGCGACTGGTGAGTGCCAGCGGCGCGTTTGTCAGTCGCGCCTTGTTTCCATTTGACGTGGCGCGCCAATCGGAATTCTACGAACTGCGTCTGAGCCCCTTGGGCGAAGATCAATCCGAAGGCCACGGCCCCGGCGTCCAGGAAAATCTGGTGGTGGCTCAGGGCGTGCTGGAGATCAGCGTCAACGACGAGCGCTATCTGCTGTCGACGGGCGACTCGATTCTGTTTTACGCCGACCAGCCCCATCGTTATCGCAACCCCGCCGACAGTGAAGCGGTGGCGTATCTGGTGGTGACTTACCCCGAACGCCTGGACTGACAAACAGACAACAAAAAGCCCGACCGGGAATTTCCCGGTCGGGCTTTTTCATGCGCTGGCGAAAATCAGCAGGTGCAGCACATCATCGGCATGCCGTTGCAGCTCATCATCATCGGCATGCTGCAGTCGTTCATCATCTTCATCATCAGGGCGCAGCAGTTTTTCATCATGTCCATGTTCATGCCCGGCATCGGCATGATTTTGCACATCATGCAGTCGGCCATCATCGTGCATTCCATCACGCACTTCATCGATGGCATCGGCATACCCATCATCGGCATTGGCATCATCATGTTCATCATCGGCATGGCCATCGCCGCCGGGGACATGCACATCATGCTCATGTTGCCGCAATGCATCATCATCGGCATGCCGCAGTCCATCATCATCTGCATCATTTCAGCGCTGTTCTTGAACATGGCCATGTCCATGCCAGCGGCCGGCATCATCTTGCACATCATGCCGTCGTCCATCATGTCGCAGCTCATGGTCGCCATCATCATCGGCATGCCCGTCATCGGCATCATCGGCATGTTGGCGTTCATCGGCATTTGCATCTGCATGGCGTTCATCATGGTGTAGCTCCCTGAGGATTAAGAACTAGATGAGAAGTTGATGGAGCGGATTCTAAGGATTGGGAAATCCGCAACAAGCTGTCCATCGAGCAGCAAAAACTGCTGCTCAAACGCTTCAAGTGCAGCGTTCCGTGCGACTTGAACCGTTGCAGCAGCAGAGTAGACGCCATGACAGATCCGGCAAATGCGGGAACAGGTTTTTAAATGCCATGGATATGCGATCCAACACCAAGCAAATAACTTAAAGAAATAATCGTTCTAACCAGCGGGCATTATTTTCACCGTGTTTGCTTATTCCATTAGTTCAGCGACGGTCCACTTTTTAATCTTTTATTGCTATTAACCGTCCCCTCTATAATTCGGGACAGTTCTTAACAATAAGGAAGTTCCATGCCGCAACGTTTACTACTGGCAGCACTGTTCCTGGCGGTCGCCGGGTGTGCCAGCCCTCCTCCGGTTTCCGTGCATACCAAGGATCCCGTCAGCTCGACCCTGCAAGGCGATGCCACGCGGCCAGCGCAGGCGCAGTGGGTGCGCACCGAGTTGTATTTTTCGGTGGGGCCGCTGGAAGGCAAGGAAGGTGTGGTGAGCCCGGCGCGCTGGCGCGAGTTTCTCGATCAGGAAGTGACGACGCGGTTCCCGGACGGGTTCAGCGTGTTCGATGCGTACGGGCAGTGGAAGGACCACGACGCGAAGGTGCCCGAGCGGCTGGCGACCAAGGTGATTGTGATCCTGCACGAAAGCAGCGCGAAACGTGAGAGTGACATCGAGGCGATTCGTTTGGCGTACAAGCGGATTACGGGGGATTTGTCGGTGCTGCGGTTGTCTCAGCCGGCGACGGTGTCCTTCTGATCCTAGGTCTTTTGCAGAGCCTGCCGAGGTGTCGACACCAGGCGGCTCAACCCGGCCAGCAACAACGCCCCCACCATCAAAACCCCAATCCCCAGAAACGCCCCCAACCCCACCACTGTCACACTGGAATACAGCATGTACACGCACAGCCCGAAGAACAACAGCGGCAAAACCGGATAAAGCGGCACCCTCACCGGCCGGGGCACTTCGGGAAAGCGCCTGCGCAGAATGATCAACGCCACGCTGCTCAAGCTCAAAAACAACCAATACACCGGCGTCAGATACTCAACCATGGTGTTGAAGCCACTTTGAGTAAAACTACCAAACAACACCAGCAACAACGCCACCGCCCCCTCGGCCAGCAACGCCTTGCGCGGTACGCCGTCGCGTTCGTCCCATTCACCGAAGCGGCGCAATTGCGCCACATCGCGGGCGGCGGCGTAGGTGGTGCGGGCGCCGACCAGCAAGGTCGAGTTGATGGTGGCGATGGCCGCGATGCCGACCATCAGCAGGACCAGCAGCACGCCGGGCGCACCGAAGGCGCGGTTCAACAATTCCACCGCCGGCGCGTTGCTCGCTGCCAGGCCTTCGAATCCCAGCCCCTGGACGAACGCCCAGTTCAGTGCCAGATAGATCGTCATCAGCACCGTCAGCGCACCGAGCATGGCGATGAAGATGCCACGTCGACCGTCGCGCACTTCAGCCGATAACGTCGCCGCATCGCTCCAGCCGCCGAAGGCCAGAAACACAAAGATCATCGCCGCAGAAAACCCTGCCGCGCCGGTGTGTTCGGGCACCACCGGATCGCTGGGCAGCGTTGGTTCGAACCCTTGCCACGCCAGCCAGACCCCGGCGCTGGCAATGCTCAGGAACCCGAGAGCAAGCAGCCCGACCAGCACCGTCTGAGTCATGAAACCAATGTGCTTGCCCGTCAGATTCAGCAGCACCAACGCAGCAATGATCGCACCGGCAAACACCCCCGATCCGTAATGCCCCAACGGCACGACCGCATTGAAGTAGTCGGCAAACATGAACGCAGACAACGCGATCCACCCGGTGTGCATCACCGAGAAACGCGACCAGGCAAACAGGAACCCCATGCGCTCGCCATAAGCGGTGCGCAGGAAATGATAGTCGCCGCCAGGATGCGGGAACGCGGTGGCCATCTCGGCAAAGCACAATGCCCCGGCCATCGACGCCAGTCCGCCGAGCACCCAGACCCAATAGAAATGTTCCGGCCCGACGTTCAAGGCAACGGTCGGCGCGGTTTTGAGAATGTCGGTGGTGATGACCATGCCCAGCGTGATCAGCAATGCCTGGAACACCGGCAGGTGCCGCTTGGGGCCATTGGTTTGAGTCATGAAGGTTCCCGCTGATGATCCTCCATCCATGGCGGAAAAGACTCAGAAGCCGTAGGTGGCGGTGGCGTAGTAATACGCGCCGTTGGTGCCGATCGGCGAGAGCACGTCGTACGGCAGGTTGCCGCCGTAGTTGATGGCCGAGCCGGAGCGTTCCGGGTAGTTGTCGGTCAGGTTGTTGCCACCCAGGGCGATGCTGAACTTCGGGGTGAATTTGTAGGTCACCTCGGCGTCCAGTTGCCATACCGCGCCGTAGGTTTGCTCAGGCTGCGAGTCGCCGAAATCGAACACCCGAGTGGTCTCGCCCTGACGGGTCAGACGCCCGAGCAGGCCCCAGTGTTCGCTGGTCCAGTTGGCGGAAAACACGAAGCGATCCTTGGGCGCGGCGTCGGTCAGGGTGTTGCGTTCCTCGACGCCGACCAGCGCGTCATTGCCGATCCCCAGGGCGGTCAGCTGCGACGGCGTGCCTTTGGTGCTGGTGACCTTGGTGTGGTTGTAGGTGTACGCGGTGGTCAGGCCCAGTTGCCCGTCGTAGAACGGCTGATGGTAGTTGAGCACCAGTTCGGCGCCGTCAGTGCTGGTGTCAGCGGCGTTGGTGAAGAAGTTGACGTCGTGCACGCCCGGCACGCCGAAGTTGTCGTTGATGTAGCTTTCCAGCGCGTCGCTGCCGATTCGCTGCGACAGGGTGATGCGGTCTTTGACGTCGATGCGGAACACGTCGAGCGACGCATCGAAGCGTTCGTTCAACTGGAACGTCAGGCCGAGGCTGAAGTTCTTCGAGGTTTCCGGATCGAGCTTTTCAGCGCCCAGGGCACGGGCAATCGGATCGTTGACCGACAACACGCGGATGTCGGTGAGCGTGCCGCCGTCGCCGAAGTTGCTGGTGGTGTTCTGGAAGCCGCTCTGGGCCAGCGACGGCGCGCGGAAGTTGTTCGACACCGCACCACGCAACGCCCATTGATCGGTCAGCTTGTAGCGACCGCTGAGCTTGCCGGTGAGTTTGCTGCCCGCATCGTCGTAATGTTCCCAGCGCGTGGCGGCATCGACGAAGAAACGGTCGGTGAGATCACCGGACAATTCGGCGTAGGTGCCGAACACGTTGCGATCCAGATCCGACTCCTCACTCGGGCGCAGGCCGTTGGCGCCATCGGCCCCGGAACCAATATAGGAAGCCTCGTCCCCGGCAAAGGTCAGGTAGTTTTCGTAGCGATATTCACCGCCCACCGCCAGCACGAACGAGCGGCCACCGAGGCGCAATTCGCGGCTGAAATCGAGGTTGGTGGTGGTCTGGCGCAACTCATAGTCGCCAGTGTCGAAGCGGGTCGGCGAGTCCGCGCCGAGGCTGACGTTGAGGGTGCGACGGGTTGCCGATTCGAAGCGGTTGCGACCGTGGGTGACGCTGCTGTCGAAATCCCAGTCGTCGCCGATCAGGCCTTTGTAACCGGCGGTGGCGGAGATGTCGGTGTTGTCGCCCAGCGATTGCGGCAGGTAGCCGTTGGGGTAGAACTGCGGCTGCTCGGACGGATAGCGATAGAACTCGGCGCCGGTGGTGTGGCGTTCGTTGTAGGTGCCGAAGCTGTAGGCCTTGCCGCCGGCCAGCGGCAATTCGCCGTTGAACCAGGCGTTGACGTCCCGCGCCACGCCGTCGCCCATCACGTAGTTGCGCTGGCCCGGGGTGTCGGCGAAACCGTCGTAGCCGGCGCGGTTGGTCGGGTTGCGATCCTTGTACTCGGTGCCGCCGCGAATGAAGCCGCCCTCCTCGCCCAGCCGCGTGCCGATCTTGGCGGTGGTCACGCTGTTCTGACCGTCGGTGGTGGTTTTGCCGATCGCGTCCTGATGGGTGTGGTAGGCGCCGTAGCGGGTGGACACTTCGCCGCCTTCGGGGGCATCGTCGAGGATGATGTTGATCACCCCGGCAATCGCGTCCGAGCCGTACTGCGCGCCCGCGCCGTCGCGCAGCACTTCGATGCGTTTGATCGCGCTGATCGGGATCGAGTTGAAGTCCACCGGCGCCGTGCCGCGACCGATTTTCGACGAGTCGTTGACCACCGCCGAGGTGTGGCGGCGCTTGCCGTTGACCAGCACCAGCACCTGATCCGGGCTCATGCCGCGCAGCTGCGCGGCGCGCACGTGGTCGGCGCCGCCGGAGTTGGACTGGCGCGGAAAACTGAACGACGGCAATAGCGTCTGCAACGCCCGGCCCAGCTCGCCGCCACTGGCGCCGGCGGTCTTCAGGTCCTCGGCGGTCAGCACATCCACCGGCACCGGCGAATCCAGCACCGTGCGTGCGGTGCCCCGGGTGCCGGTGACCAGCACGGTGTCCAGCCGTGTGTCATCGTCGACGCGCGCGGAAGTCTCTTCGGCTTGCGCAGGAAGTTGCCAGATTGCACTGACAACAGCGATGGCGAGTAATGAACGCGAACGGTGAATCATGCGACAGCTCCTTGAATCGCAGTTAATAACCGGCCGCTGCCGAATCATGAAGTGTCGGCAATCGGTGCACGGCAATTTCTGCTGTAGTTTTGATATTCAGAAAGGCAGCCAAGTGTGTTGAGCAACTATCGGCTGTTAGAGCGCAAGAACCCCAAAGTTAGTAGAACCCCCTGATTACCGATGCTAGACGAGCGGTCGCCTGCCGCAAAAGAACCAATAACGCTTAGGTTATGCCCGACGAACGGAGTGTTTCCTGAGCAACACTTGTGTTTGCGCAACAACATGAACACCCAACTAACCAACAACTAATCACGCACAAAAACGCACTCCACGTTGTTGTAGAGAGCGTTATTAATCTGTGGTTTTTTTCGGTGCGAAGTTAGATGCCGTCAGTCGAAGTCCTTTTCCCGCCAGGCATCTTCGGCAATGTCCAGCGCATCACCACTGAAACGCTGTTCAATGAACGGATCGGCATGCAAGTGAAAGCCGTTGCGCTCCCAGAATCCCGGTTGTTCCTGATCGGTGAATCCGAGTCCGCGCAGCCATTTCGCGCTCTTCCAGAAGTACCGCCCCGCCACCACCAGACGCAGCGGCCAGCCATGTTGCGCGGTCAGCGGCTGACCGTCGTAATGGGTGGCCAGCAGGCTGTCAGGGTGCAGCAGGTCATCGAGATGCAGGTTGGTCTGGTAATCGTGATCGGCATGGGCCATGACGAAGGACGACGTCGGGCGGATGTCCAGCGCCTGCAGCAGGTCTTGCAGGTGCACGCCGCTCCAGCGGGTGTCGAACTTCGACCAGCGTGTCACGCAATGAATGTCGCATTGCAACTGGCGCTGTGGCAGCGCTTGCAGATCGGCGTAGGTCAGCTCGACCGGGTTGGCCAAGGTGCCGAACAGGCGCAGCGACCACGTCGCCAGGTCATAGGCCGGCACCTCACCTTCGTGCAGGATCGGGAAGCGCTCCGTCAGCACCTGCCCCGGCGGGAGGCGTTCGCCCAGCGCCGCATCGGCTTTCGGCGAACAGCTCTTGCGCAGACGCGCAGCCTTGTCGTGCATGTCGGCTCCTCAGTTCGCCACGGGAATCCACGGTGCCCGCGCGACATTGGCGGTGTCACCGAAGGCCGGCAGTTTTTGCCCAAGGTCGCGCACGTTTTTTACGTCCAGATCCAGTAGTTGCTGGCGGGTAATGAGAGTCGGCGGCACCAGCACCTTGTGCCCCGGATTTTCCCCGGCAATCAGCATCGCCAGACTGCGCACGCTGATCGCCCCGGCCACTTGCGGATTGACCGCCGCGGTGGCGGCCCAGGCGCTGTCCGGCTCTTTCATGATCTGGATGTCGGCGGTGGAAATGTCGGCGCTGTAGATCTTCACCTTGCGGCTGAGACCGGCCTCATCGACGGCGATCTTCGCACCTTTGGCGAACTCGTCGAACGGCGCGAAGATCACGCTGATCCCCGGATTGGCCCGCAGCACGGCGCTGGTCTGATCCGCCACCGAGTTGGCAATCGGCGGATTGAGCGTGCCGAAGCGCGCCTTCTCGATGATCCCCGGATTGCTCGCCTTGACCTGGCTCCAGATCTCGTCGCGGCGCTCCATCGGCGTGAAACCGCTGATGTAGACGTAACCGGCATCAAAACGGGTGCCGTTGTCCTTCACCGCTTGATCGAGTGCCAGTCGCGCCAGTGCATGGTGATCCTGCTCGACCTGAGTCACTTGCGGCGTGTTCAGGTCGACGTCGAACGCAACGACCTTGATGCCTTTGGCCAGCGCCCGCTCAATCGGCCCTTTGAGAGTTTCCGCCAGCCCCAGTTGCACGATGATCCCGTCGACACCGAGGTCGGCGGCCTGATCGATCATTTCGCCCTGGCTCGCCGCCTGTTGCCGCGCGTCGAACACCCGCAGGTTGGCGCCCAGCGCTTCGGTCTGTTTCTCCACACCGCGCAGGTAGGCTTCAGGGAAATCCCCGGAAAACAGATAGCCCACCAGCGCGATCTGTACCTGACCTTTATCGAACGGCGCCGGTGCGCCGGGCAAGGCCTTGGCCTGCGCATTGAGCGCCAGCGCCGAGAGCAACGCCCCGGCAAGGTAATGACGTGCGAACTGCTTGATTGAACCGTGCATGGATCTTTCCTAGAAGCATCAATGAACCGGCTCAGCGCGCCCGATGCGCGAGGCCGAAGGTGAACATCAGGGCCAGCACCAGCACCAGTCCCTTGACGAAATCCTGTGCGTAGTAAGGCGCGTTGAGCATGGTCAGGCCGTTGAGCAACGAAGCCACCAGCAATGCGCCGACCAGCGTGCCGAACGCGTTGGGCTTCTTCGCCCCGAGCACGGCAAAACCGATCAGCGCAGCGCCCAGTGCATCGAGCACCAGACCGTTGCCGGAGCTGACATCGCCGCGCCCCAATCGCGCCGCCAGCAACAAACCGCCCAGCGAGGCCAGCAGCGCCGACAGCACATAAGCCAGCAACTTGAAGCGCTGCACCGGCGCACCGGCCAGACGCGCCGCCTGCTCGTTGCCGCCAATCGCATAGAACAACCGGCCGATGCGCGTGCGTTCGAGAAACAGCCACACCGCCACCGCGACCAGCGCCGTGATCAACACCGGAACCGGCACGATGTCCCACAGTCGTCCACGGCCCAGCGCCAGAAACAGCGTACTGAACGAACCCTCGGCTTCATCGCCGTTGGGCAAGGTCATGCCCACCGCAATCGAGCGGCCGCCCGTGGGGATCAGTTGCACGCCGATCACCAGGAACATGCTGCCAAGTGTGGCGAGAATGTCCGGCACGCGCATCTTCACGATCAGCCAGCCGTTGAGCAGCCCCACCAGCGCGCCACCGGCCAGGCTGATCAGCACCGCCGGCACCGCGCCCCAGCCGAGCACCACCATCACGTAACTGGCGATCATCAGGCTCATGGCCGCCACCGCGCCGATCGACAAATCCAGCCCGCCGACAGCCATGGTCAGCGTCACGCCCAACGCCAACAGCGCGACAATCGACACCGACTGCAGAATGCTGAACAGGTTGCCGACCCGCAGAAACGCCGGTTCCGCGACACTGAAAAACACCACGATCAACGCCAGCACCCACAGCAGGCCGTAGCGGATCAGCGCTTGCACGAAGCGCTCGGACGGCGCCGGGGCGGATGACAACAGGGAACTCGAATCAGGCACTCGCTCTACTCCTTGGCGCGGCGTGAACAATAGAATTTTGCGGATCGCTGCCGGCCAGCGCGGCGACCAGGGTGGCGCGATCCAGCCCGGCACGCGGGTACTCGGCCACCACCGCGTGAGCGCGCACCAGCAGAATCCGGTCGGCGATCTCCAGCGCTTCATCGACGTCCGAGCAAATCACCAACGTGGCGCGGCCAGCGGCGCTGTCGCGCAGCAGTTGGCCGATCTCGCGCCGGGCACGCACATCGACGCCCTGAAACGGCTCGTCAAGGATCAGCACCCGGCCCTCGCCGAGCAGCCAGCGACCGAGCACGACTTTCTGCTGATTGCCGCCGGACAACGCACTCATCGGCACATCGATGCCGGCGGTCTTGATTCCCAGCGCTGCGACTTGCGCCTCCACCGCCGCCGCTTCGGCGCGGTTGCGGATGAAACCGCCACGGGTGAAGCGTTCGAGGAACGGCAAGGTCAGAGTTCGGCGCAATGAAAAGTCCGCCACCAGCGATTGGCTCGCGCGATCTTCGGCGGCGAAGAACACGCCATTCTGGATTGCCTGACGGGGCGAGCCCGGTTGCCACTCGATGCCGTCCAGTTGCAGAGAGCCGGACAACGGTTTGCGCAGCCCGAACAGCACTTCGGCGATCTCGCTTTTGCCGGCGCCGAGCAACCCGGTCAGCACCACCACTTCGTTTTCGTGCAGGGACAGATCAAAAGCCTGAGTGCGCGGCAGGATTTTCACGTCGCGCAGTTTCAGTACTTCGCGCCCCGCCGCTCGCGGTGTGTAGACGTGGGCTTCCAGCGCCTGACCAAGCATCGCTTCCAGTGCCTCGGGCAATTGCCGGGCACTGAACTCACCGGCCAGTTGCCCGTCTCGCAACACCACGGCGCGGTCGGCCACTCGTTGCAGATCGGACAGGCGATGGGAGATGTACAGAATCGCCACACCACGGCTGCGCAAGGTGTCGATCAGCCCGAACAGACGCTGCGCTTCGGCGTCCGACAGGGCCGCTGTCGGCTCGTCGAGAATCAGCAGGCGCGGTTGCAGGGCGAAGGCGCGAGCCAGCACCACCAGTTGCCGCTCGGCCTGGCCGAGGTGCTCGATCGGTTGCTCCAGCGGCAGCACCAGACCGAGCCCGGCAGCGATGCTCGCGGCGCGTTCCAGCAGGCGTTTGCGGTTGAGCCAGAAGTCGGCGTCGGGGCGGCACAGTTCATCGAGCAGCAGGTTTTCCGCCACGCTCAATCCGGGCGCGATGCCTTCATTGATCTGTTGATGAACCGCGACGATGCCGAAGCGGCGGGCCGACAGCGGCGAACTGAAATGCCGGGGCTGGCCATCGATCCGGATCTCGCCGCCATCGTGGGTCTGGCTGCCGGCGAGGATCTTCACCAGCGTCGATTTGCCCGCACCGTTGGCGCCGAGCAGCGCCACCACTTCGGCGGGAAAAATATCCAGGCTGACCCGGTCCAGCGCCCGGTTCGAGCCAAAGGTCTTGCTCAGTTCACGTACACGAATCAGTGGCTCGGAGACCCCGGCGACAGGCGCACCCATAAAATTCCTTAACGTCGATGAGCCAGCGAACGCACCAGTCGATCGCCCAGGCTTTGCACGCCCTGGACGAGGATGACCAACACCACGACGGTGGCGACCATCACTTCATTGTTGAACCGTTGATAGCCGTAACGGATTGCCAGATCGCCCAGCCCGCCGCCACCGATGACCCCGGCCATGGAAGAAAAACCGATCAGCATCACCAGCGTCAGGGTGACGCCCGCCAGCAAGGCCGGCAGCGCTTCGGGCAACAGCACTTTGAAAATCACGTGGCGGATGTCACCGCCCATGGCCAGGATCGCTTCGATCCGGCCTTTTTCGACTTCGTCGAGGGCGTTCTCGACGATCCGCGCAAAAAACGGAAAGGCGCCGATGGTGATCGGCACCACGGCGGCGGTGCTGCCCAGGGTGGTGCCGACCACCAGCCGGGTCAGCGGGATCAGGGCAATCAGCATCACCACGAACGGCAGCGAACGCCCCAGATTGATGATCGCGCCCAAGGCTTGATTGAGCCTCGGCAACGGGTACAGGCCCTGACGCCGACTGATGAACAGCAACACCCCCAGCGGCAAACCGATCAGCAAGGTGAACAGCCCGGCGAGCAGCACCATGTACAGGGTTTCGCCGGTAGCGTTGAGCACCAGTTGCAGGATCTCATTCCAGTCGATCACGCGGTTCATGAGTGGACCGCCCGTACGCCGTATTGCCGCAGAAAACTCAAACCGGGCGCGTCATGCCCCAGCGGCAAGCCGCAACTGGGGCGCAGTGAAGCACCGAGGGCGGACTGCGGATCGGCGAGCAATCGGGCCACCGGTCCCGCCTCCACCAGTTTTCCATTGGCCATGAACGCGGCGTGATCGCAGATCGACTTGACCACGTCCAGCTCGTGGGTGATCAGCACGATGGTCAAACCGAGCTGGCGGTTGATGTCGCGCAACAGTTCCAGAATCGACGCGGTGGTTTCCGGGTCGAGGGCGCTGGTGGCTTCGTCCGACAGCAGATACGCCGGCCGCGCCGCCAAGGCCCGGGCGATCCCGACCCGCTGCTTCTGCCCGCCGGACAGTTGCGATGGAAAGGCTTCAGCCTTGTCGCCCAGCCCCACCAGATCCAGCAGTTCCCGAACCCGTTCATGGCGCTGTGGCTTGGCAACCTTGGCGATTTCCAGCGGCACCGCGACGTTGTCGAACACGTTGCGCGAATGCAGCAGATTGAAGCCCTGGAAGATCATGCCGATGCGCTGACGCTGGCGGCGCAACTCACGGTCGGACAGCGCGGTGAGGTCTTCGCCGTCCAACAGAATCCGCCCGGCATCCGGGCGTTCGAGCAGATTGAGGCAACGCAGCAACGTTGATTTACCCGCGCCGCTGCGCCCGAGAATCCCGTAGATCGCGCCATCGGGAATGCTCAGCGACACCTGATCCAGCGCCGGGGTCGACGCTGACGGATAGGTCTTGCTCAACTGCTCGACGACGATCATGGCTTGGCATCCGCCACCGGGATCACCGAGCCCTTGAAGTTCTCGGCGATGTACTTGGCGACTTGCGGCGAGGTCAGGTCCCTGGCCAGTTGCTGAATGCGCGGATCGTTTTCCAGTTTCGGCGTGGTCACCAGAATGTTGGCGTACGGGTTGTGCTCGGCCTTCTCCAGCCCCAGCGCATCCCTGGCCGGCACCAGCCCGGCTTCCAGCGCGTAGTTGCCGTTGATCACCGCCAGGTCCACGTCATCCAGCGCACGGGGCAGTTGCGGCGATTCGATTTCGAGGATCTTCAGCTGTTTCGGATTTTCGGCGATGTCCTTGGGCGTCGCCTGATCGGCCGCCGGGTCATTGAAGCCAGGCTTGAGTTTGATCAGGCCGTTGTCCTGCAACAGGTACAGCGCACGGCTCAGGTTGGTGACGTTGTTCGGCACGGCGACCGTACCTTTGTCTGGCACCTGGGCGAAGGTTTTGTGGCGATGGGAATAGATGCCCAGCGGTTCGATGTGCACCGTGGCGGCCACCGCGAGTTTTTCGCCAAGGGCCTTTTCCTGGGATTGCAGGTACGGCAGATGCTGGAAGTAGTTGGCGTCCACATCGCCGTGCACTAAAAGTTCGTTGGAGTTCACGCCCTGCGGGATTTCGATCACCTTGAGGTTGAGCTGCGGATCGAGTTTCTGGATGTACGCCAGAATCTGCGCGTGTGGCACCGGGTCCGCTGCAACCCGCAATGGTTCGAGCGCCTGGGCACTGAACGAAGTCACCAGCGCGCCGAGGACGGCCAGGGTCAAGCCTGCTTTTTTCAACATGGAAAGAGTCCTTCTGCGAGTGATGGATCAGGCGTTGGCGGTCTTGCGAAGCGGTGTGCTGGTATTCGACGCATCGGCATAAAAGCGCTGCGCGACATCGGGATGGGAGCGCAGTCGGCCTTTCAGGTAATTCCAGCCGACATCGCGAAACAACGGATTGAGCGGATCACTGGCCGGGCCACGCGCCTCACGCAGCAACGCCGTCGGCAAGGGATAAAGCGGCACCACTGCATCCAGTTGCGCGCCGAGGAAAAACGCGATGGACAAGCGCTCGCTGCCCACCGGTGGCGACACCACACGATGCACCGTGGCGCGCAGGTAACCGTTGGTGGCCAGCTCCAGCAACTCGCCGATGTTCACCACCAAGGTGTTGTCCCGAGGCAGCGCATCGATCCAGCGCCCCTCTTCGATCTCCACTTGCAGCCCGGCCTGCTGGTCTTGCAGCAGGAAGCTGAGAAAACCCGAATCCTTGTGCGCACCGACGCCCTGATTGCTCGCGGTCGAGGCTTGCCCCGGATAGCGCATCAGCTTGATGTGTTCGTTGGGTTTGTCGCCGTACAACCGGTCGAAAGCGTCTTCCGGCAAGGACAGCGCCTGAGCGAATGCGCGCAGCAGGCGCAGCGACATTTGGGTCATCGCCTGCTGCCAGTCGAGCAACAGCGGCTTGAGTTGCGGCAACGCTCCGGGCCATTGATTCGGCCCTTGCAGCCGCGCCCATAACGGACTGTCAGCGTTCAACGGCAAGACGTCGCGCTCGGCGCCCAGATCGAATTGCTCACGCTGATCGGGCTGGCCACGGGTGATCTCGGAAGCGGCGCGGTTGTAGCCGCGAAAGTGCGGCGAATTGATCATGCCGACGGCGTTTTTCTCGCTGTCGGGCAAGGCGAAGAACTGGCGTGCGTAGTCCTGCACTTGCTCGAGCAGGCCGGCGTCGATGCCATGGCCGGTCAGGTAGAAAAAACCCACATCGCGGGCAGCATGGCGCAGGTCATCAAGAAAGGCCTGGCGTTGCGACGGCGTACCGTCGAGCAGGGACAGGTCGAGGATGGGTAATGCGGTGATATCTGAGGTGTGCGGCATGATTCACTCCCGTGTGAATCAAACCTGAAGAGCCTGTGATCGATTCAGCGTGTGCCGTCATGGCAATCGGGGGTCTGTCGGTTTGATGCTTTTGATTCGTCTATGAAACAAAACTAAACGATATTAAAAACACCGAACAAATATCTTTTTTGCATTAGCTTAGTTCGGTCTATCGAGCGGCTCGACTGACCTCAGGACCGACCACGGCAATCGGCTTGCCGTTACCGTCGGCCCTGAATCAGCTGACGGCTACAAACCGACGCGCTTCAACCCTTCGCGCATGCCCTGATCCGCCTGTTCGCACCATTGTTTGAGGGTGAGGTTCGGTGGCAGATTGCTTGCCAGGCTCTTGTATTCCCCCTCCGTGAACAGTTCGCCCTTGCGGCCAAACTGTTCGTTCTTGTCGCCGTCACGCTTGTCGAAATCACCCGGCATGTTGCTAACGAATGCAGCCATCTTGTTGGCGTTCTCGGTGCTGTCCGCTTTCAGGAATCCCTTGTCGACACAGCTTTTGATCAGGCCTGACATGTTGCGACCGTTGTCGTATATCCCTTTCAGGGTGGCGGCGTCCTGCCCTTCAGCTTGGGCGAGAGTGCAGGTGCCAAAAGCGGCGGCCATGGCGAGAATCAAAGAAGCGGTCTTCATATTTATTCCTTTAAATGTTGGAGGGTTTTGAGCTCTTTTTGAGGTGAAGCATGTTTTAGTTGAAGCATGCCTTGTTGAAATGACGCGCCGAATAGTCCGCGTCATGGAGATGGCAATCAATGCACAAACATGGGTTCAGCTGATAACGGCCCCTTTCGGACCGCTGGCGATCAACGCTGCACCGCAGGCGGTTTTCATGCCGTCGAGCGCGATGGGCACACCATCGACGGTGTAGGTGCTGCTGCCCTCGGCAATCGGGAATACCCCTTTGCACAATGGGCAACTGACCTTGTGACCGACCCCGGCAATCGGCTTGCCGTTGAGGTTGGTTTGGGAGAAGGCTTCGAGGACCTTGCCACCGTGGGTGGTGGAGTCGCCGAGGCGGATTGCGTCTTTCATGTTGTCTCTCCTTTGACCTGGTTACTCAGCCATCCACACGTCTTCGTACCCTTGGGTATCGATGATGAATTTTGCGCCCGTGGCGCGGGGTCGTCAGCCTTCGAGCCACCAGTTCAACAGCGTCTCGTCATCATCGTCATCCAGGTTCTGATAGATGTTGGCGTAATACCATTGAATCCCGGTTTTATCGCGAAATCGGTCAAAAACCTCGTTGATCTTGTTCATCCCGTTGCTCGCTGGAACAGCCAACGAAAGATTGCCCTCAAACACGCCGTCCAGCGTTCCACCCAGTTCACGCCGCACATCGACTTCCAGCTCAGCGATATCCGCAGCAGGAATGGAATCGGCGTAGATGTGAATGCAAAAGTTACCACCTCGTTCAAGCACCACCGCATGGGTGCTTTTGTTTTTGATCGATATGACGTCTCCGCGAGCCATATTCAGCGCCAGCCCGGGTGAGGACAGCAGTTCATAGGCTGTCGCGCCTACATGACGAGCCGGGAGTTCCTCGTACACCGGGCCATCAGAGCTATTACCTGCAAATACCTGAATATGAACAGGATTGGTTTTATCGACCAGGCGAACATCCGGTTTTACATCTTTCATATTCGTCTAATCCCTGACCAGACAACCGTTTCCAAAGGGGTGAAATCAATACCCTTGAAATCGATTGCCGCGTTCCTGAACGCCTCAGAGCAGATCAAGCTATCACTTCCTGATACCTGTCTTCTGTACTTGAAAAGATCGAGTTTCCAATCATTACCGAGAATTAATTTTTTGAACCTGATTGGTCTGCCCTTTTCCTCTACAAACGTAGAGGCTGGATCGCAGTTTGTCCGCACATCCAACTCATCGAACAGCACAGCATTGTAATGCTTTGAGGAAATGCGTTCTCCGCCCTTCGAAACCACGTCAATCCTGACGCTATCAACCACATTCACGTTGAAGCTATTGCAGACGGCTAAAAATTCGTCACTCACCACATAAAAAAATTTCGAAACACTGCGAATATCGAATTCATAGCTTTCATCTTTGGAAATTAAAACCATGCCCTCCGGAAAGGGTGTACGCGGCCCGGGCTTCCCCCTTTCCGCGTACCAGGAAAAAAAACCAAATTCAACATCTCTTGTGCAGGAATAATATCTGTCGAAAAGATCAGCATGTAAAATCCCGGCAGGACAGCCTTGCTCCTCTTTCTGTGAAAGCACATAAAAATTCATAAACTCTGTGCTCGCAGTCAAATAGGTCTCACGCCCGACCAGATCACATCCTTCAGAGGAGTGAAGTTCACCCCTTTGATCCCCTCCGCGAGCTTCTTGAACTCACTGGAACAGATAAGCGTATTACTACCTGAAATCAGCCCCTTGAACTTGAACAGATTCCGATTAAAGCCTGCTGGCAATACAAGCTTTTTGAATCTGAAAATCAATCCATCCTCCTCTATAAAAGTAGATGCCGGGTCAGTCTGCGAGCGCGCATCCAATTCCTCAAAAAGAACAGCATTGTAGTTTCTGGATGAAATACTTTCTCCAGCTTTGGAAACCACCTTGATTGGCACCGAATCAGTAACAGCAACATCCAACTCGCTGCAAACAGACATAAATTCGTCACTGACTATATAAAAGCGGGCAATGCTACGTATATCAAAGTCATAGAACTTGTCTTTGGAAATGAGCACCATGCCTTCTGGATAAGGCGTGTGAGTTTTGTAATGAATTTTCTCCGCATACCACGGAAAAAAACCATGCTCGACGCCCTTGGTATCTGAATAGAATTTATCGTAAAGATCCGCCTGCAAGAATCCGACCGGGCAACCGGACTCTTCTTTTTGAGAAAGCACAAAGTATTCCATAATCCCTTCTCCCTGCTTATCTAAGTCTGCGCTGTGTTGTGCCAGGTACGGAAAGACTGGCTCTCAGTCTTGTCTGTATCGCGGATATCTGAGTTCGCGCCTGCGCTTCGTCAATCACACCAGCTTCATATTTGCTTCTGACGGTCGTTACCATGTTGTTAACCATCGGGCTGTAGACCTTACCATGCGACCCACAATGGTAAAAAACACGCTTGGTTTTCTTGGCCTGATCGGCACTGTCGGGCATCAACAAGCCGTTTTCCTTTTTATCGCGTTCTCCACCCATCCCGATATCCGAGAAGAAGCTGGCCTGCCGTCCCCACACTTCCTCGGGAATCAGGTGATGGGCCTGCATCTTGTCATGGGTTTTTCCGCCCAGTGCCCGATTGAGTGCTGTGCTGCAAAGACCGTTCGGATCGACCCACTGGGTGGGGCTGATTGCATATTGATAGAAGTTGATACCACCCGCGTACCCGATCGGATCACGAGAAACGAAGCGACCGACGTCTGGATCGTAGTACCGGTGACGGTTGTAATGCAGTCCTGTCTCGTGGTCGTGATACTGACCCTGGAAGCGAATAGGGTTTTTCAATCCTTGCAGCAGCGCTGATGATGAACGCTGTTCAACCGCCCGCCCCCATACTTTGTAATGTGCGCTCCAAGCCACATTGCCTTGCTGATCGGTCATTTCCTGGGGTGTACCGAGGTGATCGCACTGATACCAGGCAATCGCATCAAACGGGTGCGGAACCGGAGTGTGATTCCACAGTGGATCTTCGTCCGCAGCGTAAACGTCACCGTATTCGGGTTGAGGCACCAGATGAACGGGCTGCTGACTCAGCGCCTGTACCACCGGGTTGTAGGTACCCGGTTCGTAAATGTAATGAACCGTGCGTCCGGTATCGCCATCCAGCTGCGGGGGACTGCTCTCCCACGCCAGATTGTCACCATCCCAACCGAACATCGTGAAGCCACAGTCATACTCACGCTGTTTGCGGGCATGTTCATTACGGTTCCACAGAGAACCTGCCTCTGGACGGTGCTTGTAGTGCGCCCGAGAGTTTTTGTACAAGCGGCGACCTAGCGGGTCGTACGCATAATCCACCGACAGACGATCATCTTCGAAATGCACCAGGCGATCGAACAGGTCCCATCGCATTTCGCAGACACTGCCGTTACTCCAGCGCTTGATCTGATTGCCGCGTTCGTCGTACTCATAATGCGTGCCCGCGTACTCACGCAACACGTTATCCGGCAGCTTGCTTCGCGCCGGCTCTTGGTCCAGAGGCCGGCGGATTTCAAAGGCTCGTTCATCCAGGAGATTCCCGGCGGGATCGAACGCAAAGGTTTCGACCCCTAGACGCGTAGCGGCACTGATCAAACGACCGACAGGATCATAGCGATAGGAAAGCGGGCCCCGACGACTGTCATTGATGTCCGTAAGTTGGCCAGCGGCATCGTATTGGTAGTCACGCTTGAGCAGCACGGACTTATCGGCACTGCGCTCCAGAACTTGCGCTTGCAAGCGCCCGGCCGGGTCCCATTTCTGCGTATGCAGCAGATGGTTTCCCTGATGGCGAGCGACTTCACGGTGCAGGTCATCACGCTCGAATCCGGCCAGTTCATGGTCGTCCAGACGCAATCCCAGCAAGTGTCCGCTGCCGTAGGTCAGCCAACTGACTCGATGTCCATCAGGACGCAGGGTTGCAACGCGTTGATTGAGTGCATCGTACTCATGCTGCCATATGGCGACCATCGGGCTTTCCAAGCCCAGATAGTGTTGATGCTCACGCAGGATGTTGCCCGCCGGATCATGGAACCACTGCAAGCGGCTATCAGCATTGCACGCCATGATCAGTTTGCTGTTGCCGTCGTAATCGAATGTTTCGCTTTGCTGCTGATCACCCAAAATTGCTCTGCGTTCGATCAAACGATTCATTGAGTCAAAACGCACCTCGACGCAATGTTCACCGTTGTGGATTTTGGCGAGCCGCCCGGTTTCGGGCTCGTACGAATAACGGGTTGAACGTCCGTCAAAAGCTGTTTCTTCCAGTAAACGACCGACCGGGTCGTAGTTGAAGTGAGCACGACGTTCGTTCTCGTTCTCCAGTGCAATCAGTCGACCGAGCTTATCCCAGCGATAACGAACGGCATGTTCCAGCGCATCCACCCGCTCGGCGATCAGCCCCGCCGCGCTGTACTTCCACGTTGTGCAACGGTCCAGACCATCGACATGGGCCAGCAATCGGCCCTCGGCATCACGCTCGAAGCGCTCCTCGGTCTTGTCCGGGTGCATGATCAACGTCAACTGCCCGGCACTGTATCGGTATTCGGTACTGTGGCCGGCAGCGTCCGTGAAGCAAATCATCTGGCCGCGTTCGTTGTACTCCCAGGCACTGGTCTTGCCTGAACAATCGACGTACTCCACCAATTGTCCGGAAGCGTTGTAGGCCAGTTTCTTTTCATTGCCGTTGGCATCTTTGACCGAGGTTGGCATCCCGGCCGGGTTGTAAACGTATTCGGTCTTGTTGCCCAGTGGATCGACGCTCTCGACAAGGTTGCCAGCGTCGTCATAGGCCCTTTTCCATTGCCCGCCCTCGGCATCGCTGATCTTGATCAGTTGGTCGAGATCGTCGTAGGCGAAGTGGACCACCGTGTCATCGGTGCGAATGTGTTCCAGAAGATTACTTCGTTCATCATAGCTGTAGCGATCCGAGCGCCCATCGGCACGGACGTGGCGGATCACGTTTTTTGCGTTATCACGGAAGAACCAGTCAGAGCGATCGTCGGCGTGCCGAATACGGTAGGTGTAACCCAGACTGTCAAAGTAATGCCAGGTCTCATGACCGAGCGCATCCGTGACGTACACCAGTCGAATGTTTTCATCCCATTCCAGGCGGGTATCGAAACTGCCGTCATCCGCCCACTCACGAACGGCCTTGGCGTCTGCACCATGACCCAGCCATTGCAGGTTCATGCCGCGCCCGGTGCGATCGGTGTAACGGGTGATCAGGTGATGCTGGTACTGATAACGCCATGCAGCACCGTTTTCATCCTGTGCCTGAACCAGATCCCCCGCCGAATCGTAAACATAGGAACAAAGCTGACGCAGTGGCTCACCGTCACGGATTTCCCAGAGCCCGGTCAAGCGCCCCTGTCCATCAATCATCGTGCCGAGGTGCAGATGCACCTTGCCCGGATCCCCCTCGTACGTAATCAGGTCGGACAGTACTGTCCGGTCACCGTAGCGATGCTCGTAATGCAGCATGATGCCGGCGCCGCTGCGCAACTCCACACCGACCAGCAGAAACCGCTGGCCACGACGGACATAGGTTTCCTTGCGCTCGAAACCACGGCAGAGCAACAGCTTGTCGTCACTGACACGGACAACCGTGAGGTTTTCGATCGCGTCGTAATGGAACAGATCGACCTTAGGCAATGGATAGTCGTGGCTGCGGCCATCCGCATCGTGGAACTGCAAGGCACCGTCAACGAGGTCGAATCGTGTGGTGAACGAAGTGATCCATCGTGCACCCAAATCGCCTTGGTCATAGGCATCCAGATCCGAGCTGTAGATACGCGTCCACTCGATCGGGAACGGGCCGGTCAGATTGAAATCCGTGTGAGCAATGCTTTCGGAGCCCACTGCAAAGCTGATGCTGTCGCAGGTACCCGGGCAGGTACCGTTTTTTTCGGCATTGGGTTTCTTCTTCGCCGGGACTTCCGTTTTCCTGACTTCGGTTCTGCCCTCACCTGCCCTGTGTTTGGCCTGGCTCGTTCCGCCGACTTTCACGTGACCGGCGACACCACGCCTGTTACGCAGATTCCAGGCCTCGACAGCCTTTGTCAGTACGATCAGCAGCGCGCCGATGGAAAACGGCATGTTCGGATTACTGAGCTTTTTCAGTTGAGCCTTTAGCTCCGGCCCCATGGCAACCAGTATCTTGGTTTGATCGTGAACGAGCTTCTTGGCTTCCCGAGGCAACAGATGCTTTGCAGCGCTATTGACTACGCCCTTTCCCGCGGCCTTATAGACATCGAAGGCTGCGTCAAAAATATTGCTGATGGCCTTGCCGGGATCGTGCAGGAGTTGGCCTCCGACACCGTCCATTTTTTTCCCTGCTCGCTTGAGGTCAGCGCCAGCATCAAGTTCAGCATCGACAACAGCGTTCAATCCCGTGGCAATCTGCTTGAGGAACTCTTCACCCTTTTGCCCGGCTTTATCCAGCAGATCAGGCAATGCGGATTGGGCGGTCTTAACGAAGTGATCAATCTCTCCGACAATCGTTGCGTTCAGGTGACCGGCAATCACATTGATCAATGCATCGCCCAATAGAGCCTTGCCAGCCACCTTCATTTCCTGCCGGACCAGATAAAGCGTGGGTCGAAGGCTCATGCGTGCGGCAGCCATATTCGCAGGCACTGGTATTACACCGATAAGGTCGATGCCCAGGCTGACCCAATCCAGCGGATCACGCTTTTCACTACGGGATAAAACAGCGATGTCATTCAAGACATCGACCAACGCCATGATGTTGCCAACTACCGGCAGGGCTCCGGCGACATATTTGATTCGCTCGAGGGTGACGTAACCGCCACTGACTTCCTGCAGCCATGCATCGAACTTGGCAGCATCGCGTCCGACATCCGCTACTTGAATCTGATTCAGTGGCACGACAGCAACTTGAGACTCTCGGCTTTGTGTTGCGCTTGCGGTAGTCATGACAGCATCTCACTTGCAATCAGCCCAGGGGTTTTAAGCGAGGATTTCGGTAGCGCCGGTGCCGGCAGACTCGGCAACTTGCCCGCCTTGCTCGCCGCCCCGAGAATCCCCGACGCACTCGGCATTGCCGCACTCGCCAGCTTCGGCAGTCCGGCCGCTCCGCCCTGCATCACACCTTTCACCTGCTGCGCCGTTTGCATCGCACCTTGCGCGGTCTGCATCGCCCCCA
>NZ_JASCAF010000033.1:0-103320 GCF_029967985.1 Pseudomonas sp. V88_4 | reverse complement strand
ACGACCCGGACATTGGGCGGTACCTGACGCCGGATCCGGTGAAGCTGGCGGGTGGACTGAATCAGTACCGGTATGTGCCGAATCCGACGGGGTGGGTGGATCCGTTGGGGTTGACGTCCAATTGTCCGCCGCCGAACAAGCCGGGATGTCCGGTTCCGGATGGGGTGAGCGGTTCGGTTGTTGATGAGGGCGAGCCAGCGCTACCGAAGATGACGGCGCAAGAGCGGAGGGCGAGAATTGATGAGTTGGCAGAAAATATTGCATTAAAAGAGTTGAGATATATGGAAAGCGCTAACAAAAAATCTCATTTTTTACAAAAACATGGCGCTCAAACTACTCTTGCTTCGCAGCAAGAACGTCTGCTATATGCTAAAAATCCTACTACGGGTAAAGTTGAGATGAAGCTAAATAAAAAAACTAAACTTTTGGAACCAAGCATTCCGCGAGCTGCAACTAAATTTATGAGTCATAGGGATCAATTGAATGCAATTAATCGTGCTAAATTAATTTTCCGACGGACTGGGAGTCTATCGCTTTCATCGCTCCCAGTAGAAATGGGAAGAAAGGTTGGAGAGGGGTATAGAGGGAAGCAAGTGGAATATATAGAGCCAACAAGAACTGTCGTTATACTCGATAGTCATGGTGAGGCTATAACGGCTTATGTGGATTGATATAAAATGAAACGTAATCCAAATCTTTCAATTTTGCCTGGCTTTCTATTTATCTTCGATATTGATTATCCTCACGAAGGGGCCGTTGAAGAACTAATATGTCTGGTTGATGTAAATGACTCTTCTGATTTGATTAGAGTTTTTGATGCTGTTCTGAAACCGGAATTTGTTGGGTACTCTGAATCGGATAGGTGTTGGATAATTGATACGATTTCCTATTATTTGGAAAGAGGAGAAACATTTGTTGAGGTTTTGGAAAAGAGGAGTTTTTTATTTTCTGACGAGATAGTCGATGGGCGTGGCTTTATGCGCGTGTTGCTAGAATGTCTTTCCTTATATCAGGCTGAGATAGGTAAAGATTAAAAATCTATAGAAATACATTCTACCTTTGAGGTTTTTGTATTTAGGGTTTTTGGTAGGTTGGTTGTTTATTTGGTCATTTATAATGATGGTGAAAATTGTGGGAGCTAATGTATTTAACCAAAGCCAGTTTGTCACGTTTTCGATCGCGGTGAAGTGATGTTAAAAGATCCATATTTAAATGAATAGTTTGAACCGGATTTGATGTGGTTTATAGGCGTTTTCGACGTTTATGATCGGGAGGAAACTCGAGGTGCGGAACTCGAGGTTTACAATCCTAATGATTCCGCTGATAGAGAGCTTCTTATCAGGAAGTATTGTCTTAATCTGCCATACCTTTTCTATAGGCATAAGCTAGTGCTAGTTGAAAGTTTGGAGTTGCTGCTCTTGGAGCAAAATTATGACTTTCAAGAGTAATTCGAGGTCGATGAATACGAAGCAGCAAGTTGGCCGCGGGGAGAATGGTACTCTCTAGAAGATCCACGCGGCTTCTTCCAGGATATCTATAAGTTTGCGAAGGAAGCTTGGAGGGAGGATCTTGCGAAAGCCGCTGGAGAGGATCGGTCAACATGGTAGTTATCGAGCCTTTAAATCAGCGATGACCTGAAACGAGCGCCTCGTTAAAAGGTAGCGCACGTATGCTATCGATAACATGCACGCTATACCCCGGAACATTCTTCGCATGATGCTTCGCCTGCGAAGCCATCTCCGCCAACTGGCTCGCATCCAGTTGCGCACACGCTTCAGGATGCAAATGCACCACGCCAATGGACAATGACAGCAACGGAAACTCCTGACGAATGCCTTGGCGATTCGGCGCAACAAAACACCCAGCCTCCAGATGTTCCGGGCGGTAGAAACGCCGGCATTGGCTCTGGAAATCATCAAGCAATTGGTTCAGCCGTTTGCGCCAATCCTCCGGGCCGAGCACCAACAGGAAATCGTCACCACCGATGTGCCCGACGAAATCGCGGGACGGGTCGACGCGTTCGTTGAGGCATTGCGCCAGACACAGCAATACCTCATCCCCACGCCCATACCCATAGATATCGTTAAAGGGTTTGAAGCTGTCGATGTCGACATAACAAATGACCGACTCCCGTCCCTGTTGCAGCAACCGCGTCAGGCATTGCTGAATCGGCACATTCCCCGGCAGCAAGGTCAGCGGATTGGCATAGCGGGCCTGCTGGATTTTCAGTTCAGTAATCAGTTTGAGCACATCAATCACCCGCCCCAGGCCCAGGTAGCTGCCGTTGAGGGTGATGATGAAATCCTCTTCGATGCGTTGCCGGGCGCGGCTGGTGATCAGGCGGCTGACCTGTTGCAGCGACTGGCTCATTTCCACGGCGAGGAAGTCGTCGTTCATCAGGCGGCTGATCGGTTTGCGGGCGAACAGGTCGGTGGCGAACGGTTTGAGCAGCGCATCGGATAACGAGTGACGATGAACGATGCCGCACGGCTGACCCTGTTCGTCGAGCACCGCCAGCGAGTTCAGGTTGGCCTGGCGGCGGAAGGCTTCCAGTACGGTGGCAGTCGGTGTGTCGCGATTCACGGCCGGTTGATCGTTGAGCAGAGCGCTGAGATCGCTGCCCTCATCGTTCAGTGCAACGGCGCTGCTATCGTGTTTGGGCATCGAGGCGCGGGCATCGTGCGGCGGGTGTTCCTGAGGGCGACCCAGCAGGTATCCCTGCACCAGATCGACACCCATCTCGGTCAGCACCGCCAACTCTTCCGGCAACTCGATGCCTTCGGCAATCACTTGAGCTCGCGAGGCCTTGGCGATTTGCAGGATCGATCCGACGAACTCGCGCTTCAATGCGTCCTGATGAATGCCATCGATAAAGTGCCGGTCGATCTTCACGTAGTCCGGCCGCAGCTCCGACCACAGGCGTAGGCTCGAATAACCGGCCCCAAGATCATCGAGGGCGATCGAAAACCCCATCGCCCGATAGTGATGCAGTGCGGTTTGCAGCAACTGGAAATCATCGATTGGCGTCTGTTCGGTGAGTTCGATCACCACCTGACTCGGTGGAATGCCGAAATCCTGAAGCAGCTGCAGCGTGCGCCCCGGCTGGTGCGCGGCTTCAAGCAAGGATTCGGGAGAGACGTTGAGAAACAGCTTGCCGGGCAATTGCTGTTCGTTGAAACGACGACACGCGCTTTGGCGGCAGGCGATTTCCAGTTCGCTCAAGCGCCCGGCCTGGCGGGCTACGGCGAACAGGGCAATGGGGGAGTGCAGTGGGCTGTTGGACGGGCCGCGCGTCAGGGCTTCGTAGCCGAGAATGCGCCGTTCGGAGAGGCAAATGATCGGCTGGAACAGGCTGTGTAATCCGCTTTGAGTCAGGATCGAGCTCAAAGCACTCAGCTGTTCGGTCGTGGTCATGGCAATCTCTGGCGATAAAAAAGGACCGGGAGCGTTCTCGATGAAGAGAACCGCTCCCAGTCCTTTATTGCACGACAGAATGATGACTGTTTGATGACGATCCGGGGATCATCAGAATTAAATTGCCATCACCTTACTTCTTTGCGACCTGGTTGCTCAGCTTCAGGTAATCCAGCAGCACGCGCCCGGTTTCGCTCAGGTAGGCGTCGTCTTCCGGTTTGACCTTGTCCGGCTCGGCGGCTGCCAGGGCGTCGTCGTCTTCTTTTTTCAGCTCTTTGAGCGGTTCTTCGCCTTTGGCCTTGCGACGGATGTTTTCCATCGCCAGTTGCTTGGCGTCGATGTCGGCGTGCTGGGCACGGCGTTCGGCTTCATTGAGGCTGACGGTTTTTTCTTCCAGCAGCTTCTGCGCCAAGGCCAGCTTGTCGCGGATGAACACGAACTCCGCGTCCTTGGCGGAACGGGTGTCATGCTCGGATTTCAGCTGGGCCAGGTACGGCTTGAACGGATCGCTCGCCGGTTTGATCGCCGCACGGATGGTGTCCCACGGCATGGCTTCCGGCAGGGCGCTTTCGCCGATTTCCTTGGTGTCGATGATCGACGGGTAATCGATGTCCGGCAGTACGCCCTGATGCTGGGTGCTCTGACCGGAAACCCGGTAGAACTTGGCCAGGGTCAGTTTCAGTTCGCCATGGTTCAGCGGCTGAATGGTCTGCACGGTGCCTTTGCCGAAGGTCTGGCCACCGATGATCAGCGCACGATGGTAGTCCTGCATGGCGCCGGCGAAGATCTCCGAAGCCGAGGCGGACAGGCGGTTGACCAGCAGCGCCATCGGGCCCTTGTAGAACGCGCCCGGGTTTTCATCCTCAAGTACATCGACCCGGCCATCCGCGTTACGCACGAGCACGGTCGGGCCCTTGTCGATGAACAGGCTGGTCAGCTCGGTCGCTTCCTGCAGGGAACCGCCGCCGTTGTTGCGCAGGTCGATGACCACGCCGTCGACTTTCTCTTTCTGCAGTTCGGTCAGCAGTTTCTTGACGTCGCGAGTGGTGCTCTTGTAGTCCGGATCGCCAGCACGGAAGGCCTTGAAGTCGAGGTAAAACGCCGGAATCTCGATCACGCCGAGCTTGTAGTCCTTGCCGTCCTGTTTCAGGTTCAGCACGGATTTCTTCACGGCCTGGTCTTCGAGCTTCACCGCTTCGCGGGTGATCTGCACGATCTTGCTGGTCTGGTCGTTCGGCGCATTGCTGGCCGGGATGACTTCCAGACGCACCACGGTGCCTTTCGGCCCGCGGATCAGCTTGACCACTTCGTCCAGGCGCCAGCCGACCACGTCGACCATCTCTTTGTTGCCTTGGGCAACGCCGATGATCTTGTCGGCCGGTGCAACCTGCTTGGTCTTGTCGGCCGGACCTGCCGGCACCAGACGCACGACTTTCACCTGATCGTTGTCGCTCTGCAACACGGCGCCGATGCCCTCGAGGGACAGGCTCATGTTGATGTCGAAGTTCTCCGCGTTATCCGGCGACAGATAGTTGGTGTGCGGATCGTAAGACATGGCGAAGGTGTTGATGTACGCCTGGAAGATGTCTTCGGCGCGGGTCTGGTCCAGACGCGCCAGTTGATTCTTGTAGCGCTTGGTCAGGGTTTCCTGGATCTGCTTCGGCTCTTTGCCGGCGATCTTCTGCCGCAGCACTTCGTCCTTGACGCGTTTGCGCCACAGGTCATCGAGTTCGGCGGTGGACTTGAGCCACGGAGCGTCCTTGCGATCGATCAGCAAGGTTTCCTTGGTGGTGAAGTCCATCTTGTCGACGCCTTTGTTCAGCTCGGCAAGGGCGAAGTCCAGACGCGCCTTCACGCGATCCAGATAGCGCTTGTAGATGGTGAACCCGGCGTTGAGGTCGCCGCTCTTGAGGAAGTCGTCGAACTGGGTCTTCCACTTGTCGAATTCGGCGATGTCGCTGGCCATGAAATAGCTGCGCGACGGATCGAGCAGCTTGATGTAGCTGTCGTAGATGATCACCGAGCGCGCATCGTCGAGCGGCGGCTTGCTGTAGTGGTGACGCTTGAGCAACTCGACGACGTTCAGACTGGCGATCACTTCGTCGCGATCAGGCTGTAACTTGTCCCAGCTGTTGGCTGCGAATGTGGTGCCCGACACCGGCAACAGACCGATACCGATGAAAAGAGCGAGGGCGGTGCTGGGGAGCAGATGCTTCATGCTGATTCGACGCGGGGACAATTGATAACGCATATTAGGCCGTCTTTGAAGTCGCCGGTACCTCTACGCTCTGTACGATAACTGCTGTTCAGCGTTCGTTCAGACCCCAGGGCCGGTCGCATAATGCAAAAAGCCCGGCGCTACAGCTTCGGGCTCAGTCCAGACTCACTATGGAGGCACTGTGAAGGCATTGCAAGGCGTTGAAGGTCAAGTGGCATGGGTTGATGAACCAAGTCCTACATGTGATGTAGGACAAGTTCGCATCCGGGTGGCGGCAGCGGGCCTCAATCGCGCGGATTTATTACAGAAAGCCGGACTTTATCCACCCCCTCCAGGTGCCAGCCAAGTGCTGGGTCTTGAATGCTCCGGGGTGATCAGCGAGGTCGGTGCGGGCTCGTCCTGGCAGGTCGGTGACCGGGTCTGCGCCTTGCTGGCCGGGGGCGGGATGGCGCAAGAGGTGGTCGTCGACGGACGGCATGTGCTGCCAGTTCCGGAAGGCGTGTCGCTGATTGAAGCGGCGGCGTTGCCCGAGGTGTACGCGACCGTCTGGCTGAATGTGTTTCAACTCGCTGCGCTCAAACCGGGTGAGAAAGTTCTTCTGCACGCCGGGGCCAGTGGCATCGGCTCGGCCGCCATTCAACTGTGCAAGGCTTTCGGCAACCCGTGCTGGGTCAGCGTCGGCTCGGCTGAGCGGCTAGCGTACTGCGAATCGCTGGGTGCCCAGGGCGGGGTGGTGCGCACCGACGATCTGGAAAGCCTGCGGGATTTCGGGCCGTTCGATGTGATTCTGGATCCGGTGGGCGGCAATTACTCGGCGTTGAATCTGAAGTTGCTGGCCCAGGACGGACGCTGGGTGCTGATCGGCCTGATGGGCGGCCGCGAGGCAAAACTGGATCTGGCCCAGGTGCTGGCCAAGCGCGTGCAACTGCTGGGCTCGACCCTGCGCAGCCGTGACGACCAGTTCAAGGCCGATCTGTTCAGCGATCTGAGCCAGCACGTGTGGCCGCTGTTTTCCGAAGGGCGCCTGAAACCGCAACTGGCCAAGGCGTTCCCGATCAAGGATGCCGAGGCTGCGTTTGCAGAGCTTGCGAGCAACACGGTGGCAGGGAAGCTGGTGCTGGTGATCGACGAAAGCCTGAGCTGATCATCAATGCTTGTGGGAGCAAGTCTGCTCCCACAAGACCATCGCTTACTTCCAGAGGTGGATCGGCCAGCCGGACTTCTCGGCCTCTGCCAGCAACACCGGATCCGGATTGACCACATGCGGGTAATCCACCTTCAGCAGCAGCGGCAGATCATTGCGTGAGTCGGAATAGAAACTCGCGCCCTCAAGATTTTCCTCTTCGGCATCCAGCCATTCCAGCAAGCGGGTGATCTTGCCTTCGCGGTAGGTCAGCGTGCCCACGGTGTGGCCGCTGTACACGCCATGCGCCACTTCCAGTTCGATTCCCAGCACCTCGTCGATGCCCAGTCGATCGGCAATCGGTTTGACCAGGTGCGTGCCCGAGGCCGATATCACCAGAATCCGGTCACCGGCCTTGCGGTGGGCGGCGATGGTCTTGGTGGCGTCGCTGAAGATGATCGGCTCGATAAAATCTTCAACCCATGGGCCAACCAAGTGCTCGACTTCTTCCGGGGTGCGACCGATCAGCGGTTCGAGGCTGAAGTCCATGTAGTCTTCCATGCGCAACTTGCCATGGCTGTAGGCGTCCATCAGCTCGTTGTTCCGGCGCATGAACGGCTCGGGATCGACCCAACCCAGGCGCCCCATCTGCTCGCTCCAGAGAGTGGCGCAGTCGCCGTGGATGAGGGTTTCGTCCAGATCAAAAATTGCCAGGGCCATCGGTTCTCTCCGAGAACAGCTGCAAGCTACAAGCTTCGAGCAGCAAGAATTGGAATCAGGTATGCCGCAGTCTACCGCTTGAAGCTTGTAGCTCGCAGCTTGCAGCTGTTTTCAAGCTACCTCGCACAGGGCGGTGGGATCGATGGAAAGCGACAGGCGCTGACCATCGGGATGCAGATCCGCCGCCGAACGGTTGAGCACATCCACCACCAGTTCCACGCCCCGGGCTTCGACGCGGTAGCGAATCACGTTGCCCAGCAGGCTGTGGCTGCGAATCTGCGCATCGGGCTCGCCGCTGAGGCTCAATTCGATGGCCTCAGGGCGAATCGCGATGCGGTGGTTGATCGGCCGCTGCAACAGCTTTGACGCACTCTCGGCATCCAGCAGGTTGTAGTTGCCGATGAAGCCGGCGGCGAATACGTCGACCGGGGCGGTGTAGAGGGTTTCGGCGTCGCCGCTTTGTACGATCTTTCCCTGATTCATCAGGAAAATCCGGTCAGACATGGTCAGGGCTTCTTCCTGATCGTGTGTGACGAAAATCGTGGTCAGGCCCAGTTCGCGCTGGATCTGACGGATCTGTTCGCGCAAGTGTTTGCGAATCCGTGCATCGAGGGCCGACAGCGGTTCATCCAGCAGCAACAGGCGCGGACGGGTCACCAGCGAACGGGCGAGGGCGACACGCTGACACTGTCCACCGGACAGCTGATGCGGATAGCGACTGGCGAAATCGTTGAGTTCAACCAGTTTCAACACTTCGGCAACCCGCTTGTGGCTGTCGTCGGCGTTGACCTTTTGCATGCGCAAACCGAAGGCGACGTTCTGTTCGACGGTCATGTTGGGGAACAGCGCATAGCTTTGGAACACCATGCCGATCCCGCGCTTCTGCGGGGTGAGCGGCACGATGTCGATGCCATCGAGCAGAATTTTGCCGCCATCCACCGGCGTCAGCCCGGCTATGCAGCGCAGCAGGGTGGACTTGCCGCAACCGGACGGGCCGAGCAGGGTGACGAATTCACCTTTCTGGATTTCGCAGTTGATGTCGCTGAACACGGTGGTGCCGGCGTAGTTTTTCTGAAGGTGTTGGACGCTGACATAGCTCATTCGCTTTTGTCCTTGTTCAAGATGTTGGCGACCCAGGTCAGGACCAGCACGAAAAAGAAGTAGGAGATCACCAGCGCACTGGTGAAGTGGCCGCTGCTGTTGCGCATGTTGTTGAGGTAGACCTGCAGGGTTTCGTAGCGGGTGCCGACCAGAATGTTGGCGAACACGAACTCACCGAACAGGAACGAGAACGACAACAGCAATGCGATCATCAGGCCCTTGCGCAGGTTCGGCAGCACCACCAGGAAAGCTGCCTGAAAGGTGCTGGCGCCGAGCAGTTGGGCAGCGTCCATCAGGTCACGCAGGTTGATCGCTTGCAGGTTGTTGGTGATGGCCCGGTACATGAACGGCAGCGCCACGGTGAAGTAGCACCCGATCAGGATCCACGGCGTGCCGACCATCGCAAATGGCCCGGAACCGTAGAGCTGCAACAGCCCCACCGACGACACCACCGGTGGCACTGCGAAGGGCAGCAGGATCAGGATGTTCATCAGCGCATCGAGTTTCGGGAAGTGGTAATGCACCACGAACAGCAGCGGCAGGATCAGCACCACCGACAGGATCAGCGCCCCGACGCACACCAGCAGCGACTGGCCGAAGGCGTGCAGAAAGCGCGGATCGCTCCACAACTGGATGTACCACTTGAGGGTGAAACCGCTGGGCAGGATGGTGGCCGACCAACTGCTGGCAATCGAGTAGATCAGCGTGCCCACCAGCGGCAGCAGCAGGATGGCGAACAACAGATAGACCACGACGCGGTGGTAGACGCCGGCCGGGCCGGATTCAGCGCGAGACATGGTAGCTCCTCTTCAACAGCAGTTGATGCACGACGGTCACCAGGGTCATCAGCGCCACCAGCACCACGGCCAGGGCGCTGGCCAGGTTCGGGTCGAGGGAAATGTCGCCGGATACCATCGCCGCAATCCGGATCGGCAATACGTTGAAGTTGCCGGTGGTCAGAGCGTAGACCGTGGCGTAGGCGCCGAGGGCGTTGGCCAGCAGGATCACGAAGGTGCCAAGCAGGGCCGGGGTCAGTACCGGCAGGCCGATGTGGCGCCAGAACTGCCAGCTGTCGGCGCCGAGCAGTGCGGCGGATTCGCGCCAGTCTTCACGCAGGGCGTCGAATGCCGGATAAAGCAGCAACACGCCGAGGGGAATCTGGAAGTAGGTGTAGAGGATGATCAACCCGGTTTTCGAATACAGGTTGAAGTCCTCGATGATCCCGGCCTGCTTCAGCATGATGGTGATGCTGCCGTTGAAGCCGAGCAGGATGATGAACGCAAACGCCAGGGGCACGCCGGCGAAGTTGCTGGTCATGTTGGCGAAGGCGTTGACGAAGTTGCGCAGTTTCGAATCGACCCGGCGCAGGGAGTAGGCGCCCAGCACCGCGATGATGATCCCGAATACACTCGACCAGAAACTGATTTCGAGGCTGTACTGGATCGCCTGCAGATAGAACTTCGAATTGAAGATCTTGCTGAAGTTGGCAAAGCCCCAACCGAATTCTTCCGATTGCAGGCTGTTGATCATCACCCAGATCAGCGGGGCGATTTCGAATACGATAAAGAACAGTGCGAAAGGCACCAGGCACAGGGCGGCCAGCCATTTGCCGCGAGTCATTGAGTTCACTTGAGCAACTCCCGGCACACAGGTTTGTCGTGGGGCACGCCGAGCAGCTCGCAGACGGTGCCGCAGATGTCGGTCTGCTTCGGTGCGGCATCGGCTTTCAGGCTGAAGGCGTCGCCGAGTACGAACAGCGGAACCTGGCGTTCTTCCGGCAGCAGGCCGTTGTGCGAGCGGTCGTTGTTCATGCCATGGTCGGCGGTCACCAGCACCTGGCAGCCGGCATCGAGCCAGCCTTGCAGGTAGTCGGCGAGGATGATGTCGGCGCTGCGCGCACTGTTGCGGTATTGCGGAGTGTCGACGCCGTGTTTGTGGCCGGCGTCGTCGATGTTCATCGGGTGGATCAGCAGAAAGTCCGGGGCATGGCGCAGGCGCAGGTTTTCGGCGTCGGCGAGCAGGTGCGAGTCCGGATAGTGATCGTTCCAGTAGAAGTGGCCATGCTGGATCGGTAGCGTCGGGTCATCTGTATGACGATCTCTGGCGGCTACGAACGGCGAGCGGTTGTACAGCTCGCTGACCCAGTGGTACGCCGCGGCGGCGGTTTTCAGACCGGCATCGCGGGCGTAGTGATAGATGCTGCGCTGATTGGACAGGCGCGAGACGTTGTTGTGGACGATGCCGCTGTCGATCGGCGGTACGCCCGTGAGGATGCATTCGTAAAGCGGTCGGGACAGGGCCGGCAGCTCGCACTCCAGTTGGTAGAGCGCGGCGCGTCCTGCGCCAACGTAAGCCTGCAGATGCCCCATGGCGTGACGCGCGACCTCGTAATTGAGGCCGTCGAGCACGACAAGGATGACGGTGTGCTTCATAGGGGCAAAAACTCCGCGAAACAATAAATCGGAAAACTCGAAATCAACACGGATCCTGTGGGAGCGGGCTTGCCCGCAAAGGCGTCATGCAATTCAACACATTTGTTGAATGTGAAATTGCCATCGCGGGCAAGCCCGCTCCCACAGAGTTTTGCGTCAAACCCTGTTGGGTTTACGGGCTTACTTCATTTCTACGATGACTTCTTCGTTCCACTTCTGCGGCAGGGCCTTGGAGGTTTTCTCCCAAGCATCGGCGTCCTTGATCGGTGTGACCTTCTTGTACTGCTCGTTCGGCAGCAGCTTGGCTTTCACGTCTTCCGGCAGTTGCAGGTGCTCGGCGCGGATCGGGCGAGCGTTGCCGCGGGCGAGGTTGGTCTGGCCGGCGTCGCTGAAGATGTATTCGCGGGTCAGCTTGGCGGCGTTCGGGTTCTTCGCGTATTTGTTGATGATGGTGGTGTAGCCGGAAATCACCGAACCGTCGGACGGGATCAGCACCACGTAGTCATCCGGGTTGGCCATCTTGGCCTTGTAGCTCAGGCCGTTGAAGTCCCAGACCACGCCGACTTCGATCTCGCCTTTTTCCATGGTGGCGATGGTCGGGTTGGCCATCGACAGGCGACCCTGCTTGGCGATGTCTGCGAACAGCAGCAGGGCAGGCTGAAGGTTTTTCTCGTCACCGCCGTTGGCCAGTGCTGCGGCGAGCACGCCATTGGCAGCTTGTGCGGCAGTGCTCACGTCACCGATGGAAACCTTGTATTTGCCGCCCTTGAGGTCAGCCCATTTGGTCGGTACTTCGGAACCGTGCAGCAGCTTCTTGTTGACGATGAAGGCGATGGTGCCGGTGTAGGCCAGCGCCCAGTTGCCGTCCTTGTCCTTGGCCCAGTCCGGCACTTGATCCCAGGTGCTCGGCTTGTACGGTTGCACCACGCCTTGCTTGACCGCGATCGGGCCGAAGGCCGCGCCGACATCGCCGATGTCGGCGGTGGCGTTGTCTTTTTCGGCGGCGAACTTGGCGATTTCCTGGGCCGAACTCATGTCGGTGTCGATGTGCTTGAGGCCATATTTGTTGGCCAGGTCTTCCCAGGTACCTTTCCAGTTGGCCCAGTCATCGGGCATGCCGACGCTGTTGACGGCACCTTCCGCTTTCGCAGCGGCTTCGAGGGTTTTCAGATCATCAGCCGCCATGGCGGCGGTGCACATGGCAATGGTCGAGCCTAACAGTGTTGCCAGGAAAAGCTGTTTCATTCCGAAGCTCCTTGGTCGTGTTCAACGCTGCGATTGCGGTTTGTGTTGGTCTAGGTCAGCAATACCTGAGCCAATTTAAGGTGGCCGGATGACACTTTGATGTCGGCGATGGGTCGCACAGCCTTTTCTTTCTCCGGTATCGACGAGTGCCCGGTAAGCGTAGACCACCCGCAAAGTCCCGGTGGACAAGGGACTTGGCCGATGTATTGCAAGTTGTCAGGGCGACCGTTCGGTAGTTTTGTCATCTCTCGGTCATCTGCACTGCCTAGGCTTGCAACACGACCAAGCGGCGCTATCGCTGTGCGGTTTTTGCCCCGAAACAGTGCTGGTCTAGTCCAGATAGGTAACGTTGATGCGCGATGAGGCAACAAAAGCGGTGACAGCCATTGGCCAGATCCTTCAGGAACAACTCGACCATGGGTTGCTCGCAGCGGGGAGCAAACTGCCAGCGGAGCGCAAGCTCAGCGAGTTGTTCGGCACGACCCGGATTACGGTGCGTGAAGCCTTGTTGCAGTTGGAGGCGCAGGGCCAGATTTATCGCGAGGAGCGTCGGGGCTGGTTCGTGTCGCCGCCGCGTCTGGCTTACAACCTGATGCAGCGCAGTCACTTTCACGCGATGGTCAGTGCGCAGGGGCGGGTGCCGTCGACCGAGGTGATTTCGGCGCGGTTGCAGCCGGCGTCAGCGGCGGTGTGTGCGTGGTTGCAGTTGCCGGCGTTGTCGAGCGTGATTCAGATTTGCCGGTCGCGGCGGATCGATGGGCGGCTGGTGTTGTATGTGGAGCATTATCTGAATCCGCAGTTTTTTCCGGGGATTCTCGAGTTTGATCTGAATCAGTCGATTACCGAGCTGTATGCGCGGCATTACGATTTGCACTATGGGCGGGTGCGGTTCGAGATTGTGCCTACGTCTTTATCGGTCGATGCGGCGGCGGCGTTGCGGGTTTCGGTGGGGAGTCCGGGGTTGAGGATTGCTCGGGTTAATTATGATCAGGCTGGGCGGTTGATTGACTGTGATCTGGAGTTTTGGCGGCATGATGCGATTCACGTGGGGGTTGATGTGGTTTGACCTTGGCGGCCTCTGGGCCGACCAGGTTTTGGGTTGTTTTGGGTGAATATCCGTTGCTTCGGGTGCTGCCGCTGACGGTTTCGCCCTTACGGCGAGTCACTTTGGCAAACGCCCCAAAGTAACCAAAACGCTGGGCCCCTGCGTTCGGCACCTCGCTGAGGCTCGGTGTTCCTTCGTTCCGGGATTCATCCGGGGGCATCGCCTACGGTTTGCTTCGCTGCACCTCCTCTCGATGCATGCGGCTGCGCCGCACGGTCGCTGCGCTCCCACCCCCGGATAAATCCCTCCACTCAGCCGGCCGATGGGGCCGGCACGTCAAGAGCGGAACTCGATCTAACGCTCATTGTTTTGAGTGGTGGGAGGGCATATGTGTTGCTTTTGCTCTCTGTGGGAGCTGGCTTGCCAGCGATGAGGGCCTTGAGGTCGGCCCGATTCTCCGGCCTATTCTTGAGTTTGGCCACCGCCGCCTGCTGTGATGACTTGCACGTTCATTCTTGGGGTTGCGAGGTCCAGGCCGGCTTCATCCAGATGTCGTTTGAGCGACAGATTGAACGCCCGTGAAACTTCCCATTGTTTGATCGGTGCGGTCTTGAACCGGGCGCGCAATATCGCGTTGCCGGATTCAAAGCTTTCCACGCCCTGAAATTCCAGTGGCGACCAGATGTTGCGCCGCTGCAACGGATCTGTGCGCATTTTCTGGCCGACGTCGCGCATCAGTTTGATGGCTTCGTCGATGCTCATGTTGAACGGCACAGCCACGCGGAAGATCGCGTAGCCGAATTCCCGTGAGTAGTTTTTGATGCTTTTGATTTCGCTGAACGGGATGGTGTGGACGATGCCGTCGATGTCTCGCAGGCGTACGGTGCGGATGGTCAGGCCTTCGACGGTGCCCAGGTGGCCGCCGACGTCGACGTAGTCGTCGATGGCCAGGGAGTCTTCGATGATGATGAACAGGCCGGTGATCAGGTCGGCCACCAGTGACTGGGCGCCGAAGCCGATCGCCAGACCGATCACGCCGGCACCGGCCAGCAGGGGCGTGACGTTCATGCCCATGTTTGCCAGGGCGACGATCAGGGCGATGATGAAGATCGCCACGAACAGTACGTTGCGGATCAGCGGCATCATGGTTTGCGCGCGGGCGTTGGCCAGGCCTTTGCGGGAGCGGGTGAGGGCGTGGTGCACGGCGGTGTCGCTGAGGATCCAGATCAGCCAGGCGAAGATCAATGTACCGATCAGGCTGAACAGTTTGACGCTGACGTCGTGGCCTTCGCCTTCGGTGAAGCCGATCAGCGACATGCCCCACACCCGCAGGCCGAGTTCGATGAAGGCCAGCCACACCAGCAAATGGGCGAGGGTATAAAAGAAGCTTTTCAGGCGCTCGGAATACAGCGCGTGGCGTTTCGGCCCGCGTTGGGGTTTGAGGGCGTGGCGACGGACGAGGCCGTTGATGACCATGCACAACACCAGCAGCACGGTGCAAATCAGCGACTGGCGCAGGGCGGTGCTGGTGTCGCCGGCGGAGACGAAGGTGGCGAACAGCGAAATACCCACCAGCACCAGCGCCGGGACGTACCAGAAGGTGCCGAGGATTTCGATGGTGTCGCTCAGGGCGCGGCGGGTCAGGCGGCGGGACAGCGGTTGGTTGCGGATCAGGTGGGCGATCGGCCGGCGGAAACGCAGGATGAACAGACCGGTCGACAGCGCCGCGAGGACGTTGGCGACTGTAGCGGCGGTGTGGGCCAGGTGCACGCCGAGACCGGCCACCAGTCGCGGATCGCTCAGGGCTTCACCGAACGCGGCGAAGCTGCCGATCAGCCACAGCGGCCGAAAGGCCTGGTGACGCAGGATGTACAGCGCGCGATGACGGTGCGGGCCGTCGAGTACGGAAAAGGCAATCACGCAGATGGCCGAGAAGCAGGTGCCGACCACTAGCGCATAAGCCAGCACCATCGCCAGGCTTTTGCCCAGCGACGATGGCAGCGCGTAACTCATGTACACGGTGATGACCAGGGCGATCATCCACGGCCCGAGCTTGCGCAGGGCGAAGCGCAGCATGTCGAGGGCTCGGGGATGTTGCGGCAGTTCTTCAGTCAGACCGAAGCGCATGCGTACCCGATGACCAAGCCAGATCAGCGCGGCGGCGAGCAGGCTCCAGACGGCGAGGATCACGGCGAAGGCGAAGATGATCGGCAGCCATTCGCTGGCCGGCAGCATCAGGCCTTTGAGTTCGTCCTGGGCCATGTCGAATTCGGCAGACCAGCGATTGAGCGGACTGTCGGCGCCAGAGAATTGTTTTTCGAAAGTGGCGAGGGTGCCGCCGATCAGTCCCAGCACCCCTTCTTCCGGGGTGGCCTGGGCTTTTTTCGTGGCATCGCGCAGTTTCTTCAGGTCGGTCAGCAACTGGGCACGTTGCTTGTCGTTTTCCAGCGACTTGATGACTTCGTCCAACGACTGGCCGAGCGGTTCCTGAGCTTCGGGCTGAGTCTTGCCGGAACCCGTGAGCAGTCCCGGCAGACCGGCGGCGTCGGCAGGTGCCGGCGACATCAGGGTCATCAGACAGACAAGAAAGAGGCAGGGCAGGGCAAAAAGACGAGCGAACACTAGGCGGTCAACCTCGCAAGGGGCGGATCGGGCGAGTGTACGAGCCCGCCAGATTCAATGCGAGCCGGGCGCGGATTTATTCGTTGAGTTTGGCCAGGATCTTGTAGACCACGGTGGCCAGGATCATCAGCATGCCGATCCACATGGCGAACACACCGACGTTCTTGTCACGGAAATTGAAGCCGATGGCCAGCAGAATCATTCCGCCGAGGATGGGAATGAGCATGGAGTGAAACGCAGACATCGAGATCATGGCGACAGCCTTGTCGAAAGGGATTATTCAAGTCTAGGTGGGTTTTCGATGGACGGTGCTGATGTGTATCAGAAATGAGCCGGTTCTACAGGTCGAGGGATCGCAGCCAGGCGCTGCGATCCCTGCTGTGTTTTACGGCAATTCGCGACTGGCGTAGAACGCGCTCAGCACTTTGACCAGATGTGCCAGGTCATGGCTGCCACACAATTCGCGGATCGAGTGCATGGCGAAGGTCGGCAGGCCGATGTCGACCGTGCGCACGCCCAGATGGCTGGCGGTGATCGGGCCGATGGTCGAGCCGCAACCCATGTCGCTGCGCACCACGAAGCTTTGCACCGGCACTTCTTCGGCCATGCACAGATGGCGGAAGAAACCGGCGGTTTCGCTGTTGGTGGCGTAGCGCTGGTTGCTGTTGACTTTGATCACCGGGCCGGCGTTGAGTTTCGGGCCGTGGTTGGCGTCGTGCTTCTCGGCGTAGTTCGGGTGCACGCCGTGGGCGTTGTCGGCAGAAACCAGCAGGGATTTCTGAATGGTGCGTACGAATTCGTCACCTTCCGGCAACAGACGACGCAGCGTCTGTTCGAGCATCGGGCCGTCGGCGCCGCAGGCCGAGCAGGAGCCGACTTCTTCGTGGTCGTTGCACACCAGCACGCAGGTTTCTTCGGTGTCAGCGGTCAGCAGGGCTTGCAGGCCGGCATAGCACGACAGCAGGTTGTCCAGGCGCGCACCGGCGATGAAGTCGCCATGCAGGCCGATGACCGCAGCGCTCTGGGTGTCGTAGAAACTCAGCTCGTAATCCAGCACCACGTCGGCGTTGAGGCCGTGTTCGCGGGCCAGTTGATCGGTGAGCACCGCGCGGAAGTCCACGCGCTCGTCACCGGCGAACTGCGCGAGAATCGGCGGCAGTTCGGTCTGGGCATTGATCGCCCAGCCCTGGTTGGCTTCACGGTTGAGGTGGATCGCGAGGTTGGGAATGATCGCGATCGGGGCCTTGAAGTCGATCAGCTGGCTTTCAACCTTGCCGTCGCGGCGGAAGGTGACGCGGCCGGCCAGCGACAGGTCGCGGTCGAACCATGGCGCCAGCAGCGCACCGCCGTAGACTTCGACACCGAGCTGCCAGAAACCCTGGCGTTGCAATTCAGGTTGTGGCTTGACCCGCAGGCACGGGCTGTCGGTGTGGGCGCCGACCAGGCGGATGCCGTCGTGCAGCGGCGAGTTGCGGCCCATCTTGATCGCGACAATCGAGGAGTCGTTACGGGTGACGTAGTAACGACCATTGGCTTCGGTGTGCCAGGTTTCGCGCTCGTCGAGGCGCACATAACCGGCGGCCTCCAGGCGTTGAACAAGGCTGGCGGTGGCGTGGAACGGGGTAGGGGAGGCCTTTAGGAAGTCGATCAGGCCTTGGTTCAACTCTTCGCGCATAAGAAGCTCCAGACAGCAATGGGCGGGAGTTTAACGCATCGGCCTGATGCTTGGGACATTGTGGCGCGTCAGAAAGGCGCCGGACATTCGAAGCGCAAACGCTCACCGGACTGTGGATGGGTGAAGCTGAGCATGCTTGCGTGCAGGCACAGACGAGGCCAGGCGGCGAGGGCTTGTTCATGAGCGTAGAGACCGTCACCGAGCAACGGGTGACCGATGGACAGCATGTGCACGCGCAACTGGTGCGAACGCCCGGTGATCGGCGTGAGCTCGACGCGACACCAGTCGCCGCAGCGTTCCAGCACACGCCAGAAGGTCAGGGCGTGCTTGCCGTGTTCGTGATCGACCACGTGGCGCGGTTTGGTCGGCGGGTCGTAGCGCAACGGCAGATCGATACTGCCGCTGTCCAGTTCCGGCTGACCCCAGCAGAGCGCAGTGTAGGCTTTCTCTGTTTCACGATCGTGAAACTGGCGCGACAATTCGCGGTGAGTATCGGCGTCACGGGCCAGCAGAATGATCCCCGATGTTTCCCAGTCCAGACGATGGACGATACGCGCTTCGGGGTAGCCGTTTTCCTGCAGGCGGGTGATCAGGCAATCCTTGTTGTCGTCGGCCCGGCCAGGGACGGAGAGCAACAGGGTCGGTTTGTTCACCACCAGAACGGCGGCGTCCTGATGAATGATTTGGACGTTGGACAACGGCATTAAAACAGCCTCGTAACAAATGCCAACGGCGGCTCAGAGCCCCTCCGGTGTCGGAAGGGCCCTGAGCCGCCGTCGTTCCTGCCGGATCGACTCAGCGGTCTGGCAGGGTGATGTTGAGTTCCAGAATCGAGCAGCTGCCCTGGCTCTCCAGTGCCACGTGCACGTCGTCGTTGCCGATGTTGACGTACTTGCGGATCACTTCCACCAGTTCCTTCTGCAAGGATGGCAGGTAGTCCGGGGTGCTGCGCTGGCCGCGTTCATGCGCCACGATGATCTGTAGACGCTCTTTCGCGACCGAGGCGGTACTTGGCTTTTTGTTGGCACGAAAGAAGTCAAAAAGGTTCATTACCTACCTCCAAACAGACGCTCGAAGAATCCCTTCTTCTCGACATTCAGGAACCGGTGTTCTTTTTCCTTGCCCAGCAGGCGATCAACGGTATCGCTGTAGGCCTGGCCGGCGTCGCTCTGATCATCGAGGATCACAGGTACGCCCTGGTTGGAGGCCTTGAGCACGGCCTGGGATTCCGGAATGACGCCCAGCAGGCGAACGGCGAGGATTTCCTTGACGTCTTCGACGCCGAGCATTTCGCCTTTTTCGACGCGCTCCGGGTGGTAGCGGGTGATCAGCAGGTGTTCCTGGATCGGCTCTTCGCCGCGTTCGGCGCGACGGGACTTGCTGGCCAGCAGGCCGAGCATGCGGTCGGAGTCACGTACCGAGGACACTTCCGGGTTGGTCACGACGATCGCTTCGTCAGCGAAGTACATGGCCAGGTGGGCGCCTTTTTCGATACCCGCCGGGGAGTCGCAGACGACGAACTCGAATTGTTCCTTGAGCTCCATCAGGACTTTTTCCACGCCTTCCTGGGTCAGCGCGTCTTTGTCGCGGGTCTGGCTGGCGGCCAGCACGTAGAGGTTTTCCAGGCGCTTGTCTTTGATCAGGGCCTGTTGCAGGTTGGCTTCGCCGTTCACGACGTTGACGAAGTCATACACCACGCGGCGCTCGCAACCCATGATCAGGTCAAGGTTACGCAAGCCCACGTCGAAGTCGACGATCACTGTTTTGTGGCCGCGCAGAGCGAGGCCGGTACCGATAGCGGCGCTGGTGGTGGTCTTACCCACACCACCCTTGCCGGATGTAACCACGAGAATCTTGGCCAAGGTGTTTCACCCCTAAGGAAGAAGGACTGTTCAGCCCCTGAAAAACATCTCTAGAAAACTACTGCAGTCGGACAGCCTTGGCTGGAATCCGGCTTTTGGCCTTTTTCCTACTTCGTTTGAGCCGTTTTCGCTACGTTTTAGAGATGCTTGGAAAATGCGGCAGTATCCGTTAAAGCCGAATGATGTTCAACACGTCGCCCGACAGGCTGACCTGTACGCCCGAACCCCACATCGGATCGCGACGCAGGTCCTCGGAAACCTTGTAATGGCCTGCGATGGAGATCAGTTCAGCGCTCAGTTGCTGACAGAAAATCCGCGCCTTGGTGTCGCCCTTGACCCCGGCCAGCGCACGACCGCGCATCGGGCCGTATACATGGATGTTGCCATCGGCGAGAAGTTCCGCCCCCGGACTGACCGAGGACACCACCACCAGATCGCCACCTTGGGCATATATCTGTTGGCCACCACGTACTGGCGTGGTGATGACGCGGGTCGGTTTGACGGCCGGCTCCGGCGGCTTTTCCGGCTTCTTCGGTGCAACGGGTTCAGCGCTTTCCAGCGGTCGTTCGCGGGCGCCGGACGGCGGCAGTACCGGGATGTCGATGGCGATGGCGGCGGCGATGTCTTCGATGCGGCTGGCGCGGATCGCCAGGGTGCGCAGGCCGTGCTGGCGGCACACGCGCATCAGGCCCGGCAGGTCGACGGCGCCTTCACTGGGCGGCAGTTTGTCCAGCGCCAGAACCAGCGGCGCGTTGCTGAAGAAATTCGGTGCCTGGGCGACTTTGGCGGCCAATTGCCGATCGAGGCTGTCCAGGTCGTTGCGGGACAGCTCCAGCACCGTAATGGCGAGCATGCTGCCCTTCAGCTGGAACACGGGATCTTGGTCTTTCGGTTCGGTTTGGCTCATGTCGGCATACAACGGCTTGTCACTAAAAGTGCCGAGACTTATAACGAGAACGCCCGCAGGCCGCAAGCCGGGTCGAACGATGTAGAATGCGCGGCCACTGTATTTACGGAAGCTTTAATGGATCGCCCGCGTTTTCGAAAAGCATTTCTTGCTCCACGCTTCTGGCCGCTCTGGTGCGGCCTCGGGCTGTTGTGGCTGATCGTGCAACTGCCGTATCCGGCATTGCTCGCCATCGGCCGTTTTCTCGGTGCCCTGATGTATCGCTTCGCCGGCGACCGACGGCGCATCGCCAAGCGCAATCTGGAACTGTGTTTCCCGGAAAAGTCCGCCGCCGAGCGCAAGCGCCTGCTCAAGGAAAACTTTGCCTCCACCGGCATCGCCTTCTTTGAGATGGCCATGAGCTGGTGGTGGTCGCGTCAGCGGCTGGCGAAACTGGCTCACGTCGAAGGTCTTGAGCATTTGCAGAAGGCCCAGCGCGAAGGCAAGGGCGTGATTCTGATGGCGGTGCATTTCACCACTCTGGAAATCGGCGCGGCGCTGCTCGGCCAGCAGCACACCATCGACGGCATGTACCGCGAACACAAGAACCCGCTGTTCGACTTCGTCCAGCGTCAGGGCCGTGAGCGGCACAATCTCGACTCGCTGGCGGTGGAACGTGACGACGTGCGCGGCATGCTCAAGTTGCTGCGCGCAGGCCGGGCCATCTGGTATGCACCAGATCAGGACTACGGCGCCAAGCAAAGTATCTTTGTGCCGCTGTTCGGTATTCAGGCCGCAACGGTCACCGCCACCAGCAAGTTCGCCCGGCTGGGCAAGGCGCTGGTGGTGCCGTTCACCCAGGAACGTCTGGCTGACGGCAGCGGTTATCGTCTGGTGATTCATCCGCCGCTGGAAGGTTTCCCGGGCGAGACCGAAGAAGAAGATTGCATCCGCATCAATCAGTGGGTCGAAGGCGTGTTGCGTGAGTGCCCCGAGCAATACCTGTGGGCACATCGGCGCTTCAAGAGCCGGCCGCCGGGCGAGCCGAAGCTGTACGCCAAACGCGGTTGATTGACCCATTCCCATAAGCACCACGGAGCGTTGCGATGAGCCCAGCTGAACCGGTCACAGGTTTGATTCTTTCCGGCGGCGGGGCTCGGGCGGCGTATCAGGTGGGGGTGCTGGCGGCAATTGCCGAATTGCTGCCGCTGGGGGCGGACAATCCGTTTCCGGTGATCGTCGGCACATCGGCCGGGGCGATCAATGCGGTCAGCCTGGCCAGCGGTGCGACCGATTTTCGCGCGGCCATCGAGCGCCTGACGCTGTTCTGGCAAGGCTTTCGCAGCCATTGCGTGTTGCGCAGCGACTGGCCGGGAGTGATCCACCAGGCCAGTCGTTTTGTCACCCATAGCCTGTTGGGCATGGGCCGGCAAATGCCGGTGGCGCTGCTCAACAGTTCGCCGCTACGCCATCTGCTCAATGAAAAACTGCACATGCCCGGCATCGCCGAGTCCATCGCGCGCAAGCAATTGCACGCAGTGGCGGTCACGGCGTTCGGCTACGAGTCGGGGCAAGCCGTGACCTTCTATCAGGGCGGCGGGACCATCGACTCCTGGCTGCGTCATCGGCGCATCGGGGTACCGACACAGTTGTCGGTGGAGCACTTGCTGGCCAGCTCGGCGATCCCGCTGTTGTTCGCGCCGGTGAAGATCGGCGATGAATATTTCGGTGATGGCGCGGTGCGACAGTCGGCGCCGATCAGCCCGGCGCTGCATCTGGGTGCGAGCCGGGTGCTGGTGGTGGGTGTCAGCGGCAACCCGCGCGGTTTTGATCCGGCGCAACCGCTGGAGCGCACCTATACCGGGCAGCAACCGACGCTGGCACAGATCGGCGGGCATATGCTCAACAGCACCTTCATTGATAGCCTGGAAAGCGATATCGAGCTGCTTCAGCGTCTGAACCAGTTCAGCCGTCTGATGCCTGAAGGTACGCCGACCCGCGCGTTGGGTGTGGCGCCGGTGGACGTGCTGGTGATTTCACCCAGCCAGCCGATCGATGAAATTGCGGCGCGGCATCGCCAGGAATTGCCGGCGGCGTTACGTCTGTTTCTGCGTGGGCCGGGGGCGACCAAGACGAGCGGCGCAGGGGTGTTGAGTTACTTGCTGTTCGAGGCGGGGTATTGCAGCGAATTGATCGATCTGGGCAGGCGCGATGCCTTGGCCAAGCGCGATGAACTGTGCCGGTTTCTCGGAATCGGCGAGGCGGTGGTTCCGGCCTGAGATGTGTGGTGCAGCCATCGCTGGCAAGCCAGCTCCCACAGGTTTTCGGGTGTCCACAACCGCCGTGAACGACACAAAACCAGTGTGGGAGCGGGCTTGCTCGCGAAGGCGTCCTTTCAGACGCCACTGACACCAGGGTCAGAAGTGGAACTTCACCAGGAAGCTCGTGGTGCTCTGATCGGTCTTGAAATACTGGCTGTCCTTGATCCCGTACTTGTCCGACCAATAGTCGTACTCGACACCCACATACAACTGTTTCTCGCCAATGCTCAGCGCTTTGCCCAGGTCGTATTTGATTTGTGGGTTGAAGTGCAGGTTGGCGTGGTAATCGCCTTTGGAGTTGGAGTCGTTGTCGACCACCCAGTCCATGAAGCCGTCGATCAGGATGTTCGAGTCACCGACCGGAATCGTGTAGGACCAGACCGGGGTGATCTGCCAGACGTTGTCACCGGCGCGGGAACCTTCGGTGTGGCGCTGGTAGAAGTTCAGCTGGAAGTAGTCGAAGCCCGGGATTGCCAGGTCGAAGCCCGGACCGATCAGGTACGACTCGGTATCGCCTTCACCGAACTCGTAAGTCATGGCCAGCAGCACGTCGGTGACCGGACCGAAAGCCAGTTTCTGATCGAAGATCTTGCCGAACGACAGACGCGGGCTGATTTCGCCGTAGTAGGTGTTCGAACCCACACCGCCGTCATCCTTGCCGTTGTAGAAGATCTTGTCGACGAACAGGAAGTTGTCGCCGTACTTCCAGGCATCGGCGTGCTCGAAGGTGACGGTCTGCTGAATGCGCGGGTTGACCTGGAAGTCCTTGCCATAGAGGTAGGTCAGGCTGTTGTTCTGCCATTGCAGCAGGCCGTCGGCCATGGCCTGACCCCCTGCCAGCAGCGATCCCGCAAGCATCAGGCTGGTGCACATACGTTTCATTCGGTTGCTCCCAAAGTAGGTGTTCCACGTTTGTTTTTTTGAGTCGGCGCTCTGGTGTGGCGCCTTTTTTCGTTGCTGCAAAAGTCATCCATACGGTCAGCTTTAGTGCTGTTAGCAAGAGCTGAGCCAAGGCTTTTCGAAAAGCAAAAAAACGCCCGTCGGCTGCTGAAAAACAGTCGATTGAGCGTGTTTTCGGGATGCCTCGGTACCGACCGCGTCCGGGATAAGTTGGCTTTTCGGTCAGAAATTAAATTCGGGCTTTTTTTTAGACCGAATTCAGGAGGCCGCGGAGAATACTGACTCAACGGCCAGGCCTCAAGTGCCCCGCAACAGAGCACCGACGACAGGTAGGGGGCACGGTTGCGGGCCATCTTAGAAGTGCACCTTCACCAGCAGGCTGGCGGTGTTCTGATTGGTGTCGAAACTGTGGGTGCTTTCGACCCCGTATTTGTTTTTCCAGTAGCTGTATTCGGTGCCGACGTACACCTGCTTTTCACCCCAGCCGAGGGCTTTGCCCAGGTCGTATTTGATCTGCGGGTTGATGTGCAGGTTGGCGTGATAGGTACCGCGTGAGTTCTGATCGTTGTCGACCACCCAGTCCAGATAGCCGTCGATCAGCAGGTCGGAATTGCCCACGGGAATGCTGTAGGACCAGCCGGGGGTGATCTGCCAGACGCCGTCGCCGGGGCGCGGGCCTTCGGTCTGGCGGCGATAGAAGTTCAGGGTGAAATAGTTGAAGCCCGGCACCTTGAGGTCGAAGCCGGGGCCGATCAGATAGGCCTCGCTGTCGCCTTCGCCGTACTCGTAGGTCATGGCCAGGAGCACGTCCTTGATCGGGCCGAACTCCAGCTTCCTGTCGAAGATCTTGCCGAACGACAGGCGCGGGCTGAATTCGCCGTAGAACGCGTGGGGCCCTTTGTTGCGGTCTTCCTGGCCGTTGTAGAAGATCTTGTCGACGAACAGGAAGTTGTCGCCGTACTTCCACTTGTCGGCGTGCTCGAACGTTACCGTCTGCTGGATCGACGGGTTGATCGCGAAGTTCTTGCCGTACAGGTAGCTCAGGCTGTTGGTCTGCCACAGCAATAAATCGCCGGCCATGGCTTGCGATGCGGCCAGCAGGCCGCCGCTCAACAACACATTGGTTTGAGTCCGGATCATCTGTTGCTCCCTCTTGTTTTTATTGTTTGAGGCAAAGCTGTCGCGAGGGGGCAGGCTTGGGCGAGCCCCCTTTTTTACTCTTCGGATCAGTGCGGGTGTGCGTGGCAGTCGTTGATCGCGGCGCGTTCGGCGCCGCCGAGGATGTTGAACAACAGGTTCAGCGTCAGCGCGCTGAGGGTGGCCATGGCGATCCCGCTGTGGGTGATCGGGCTCATCCACAACGGCAGGTGGGCGAAAAATTCCGGACGCACCACCGGGATCAGGCCCATGCCGATGCTGACGGCTACCAGCAATTGGTTGCGACGGTCGCCGATGTCGGCCTCTTGCAGAATCTTGATGCCGGTGGCCGCGACCATGCCGAACATCGCAATCGCTGCGCCGCCGAGCACCGCCGGTGGAATCGATGCCACCAGGAACGCCGCTTTCGGCAGAAGGCTCAGGACAATCAGCAAACCGCCGGCGACGATGGTCACCGACCGGCAGCGCACACCGGTCATCTGCACCAGGCCGATGTTCTGCGCGAAAGAAGAGTGGGTGAAGGTGTTGAAGAATCCGGCGAAGAACGACGCGCCGGCATCACACAGCAGGCCGCGACGCAGCATGCGCGGGCAGACTTCCTGGCCGGTGATCTTGCCCAGTGCGAGGAACATCCCGGTGGACTCGACGAAGATGATCACCACCACCAGGCACATCGACAGGATCGGTGCCAGTTCGAACTTCGGCAGGCCGAAATGCAGCGGGGTGACGAACTGAAGCCACGGCGCATTGGCCATGCCGCTCAGGTCGACCATGCCGATGGCGCCGCAGAGCACGTAGCCCAGGCACATGCCGATCAGCACGGAAATGTTGACCCAGAAACCACGCATGAAGCGGTGGATCAACAGAATGGTGGCCAGCACCAGTGCGGCGATGGCCAGGTAAATCGGTGAACCGAATTGAGCGGCGCCAGCACCGCCACCGGCCCAGTTCACGGCCACGGGGAACAACGACAAACCGATCGAGGTGATGACCGTGCCGGTCACCAGAGGCGGGAAGAAGCGTACGACCTTGGACATGAACGGCGCGATGATCATGCCGAAGAACCCGGCGGCGATGGTGGCGCCGAAGATTCCCTGCAGACCGATGCCGGGCATGCCGGCCATGGCGACCATGCTGCCGACGGCGGCGAAACTGGCGCCCATCATCACCGGCATGCGAATGCCCATCGGGCCGATCCCCAAGGACTGCACGATGGTGGCGATGCCGGCGACCAGTAGGTCGGCGTTGATCAGGAAAGCGATTTCTTCACGACTCAGGCCAGCGGCCTGTCCGATGATCAGCGGTACCGCGATGGCGCCGCCGTACATCAGCAGAACATGTTGCAGACCGACCAGGATCAGTTGCAAAAGGGGCAAACGCTGAATGGCGGGTGCGTCGGGGATGCGCGCTTTGGACAGCTCGGACATGCAACACCTCGGATCTTTTTTATTCTTGTGATGAACAGCGGCCGGGTTGCTCACCGCTGTTCTTTTGCATCGGGTAAACCGCGTTGCGGCTAATCGCTGGCAAGCCAGCTCCCACACAGGCAGTGCAAAACCCTGTGGGAGCTGGCTTGCCAGCGATGCTTTTACTGCTTAATTGGTCTGGGCTCCCTGGGCGATCCATGCACCGATCAGGTCACGTTCCTGCTGGGTCATCTGCGTGATGTTGCCCAGTGGCATGATCTGCGTGGTGATGGCTTGCGCCTGGATCCGTGCCGCGTTCTGGCGGATCTGCTCGGGGGTGTCGAACATCACACCGGCCGGGGCAGCGCTGAACAGCGGGCTGGTCGGTTTGGCCGAGTGGCAGACCGCGCAGCGTTCCTGGATCACGTTGTGCACCTTGTCGAACGCAGGGCCGGCGTTGGACGCCTGGGCCGGAGCGGCTGGTGCGGCAGGGGCGGCTGGTTGTGCTGCTTCAGCCGGTTTCGCTCCACCACCCAAAGCCGTTTCCGGCAGCGGCTGGTACTCGATTTTCGCAGGGGCCTTGGCCACGTCCGGAGCGGTCGACATCGGCGCCGGGCCGGTGACGTACGCCAGACTGATCATGCCCACCGCTGCCACCGGCAGGGTCCAGGCAAACTTGTGGCTGTCGTGACGGGTGTTGAAGTAGTGACGCACCAACACCGCCAACACTGCAATCCCGGCCAGGATCAGCCAGTTGTACTGGCTGCCGTACGTGCTCGGGAAGTGGTTGCTGATCATGATGAACAGCACCGGCAGGGTGAAGTAGTTGTTGTGACGCGAACGCAGCAGGCCTTTGGCCGGCAGCGCCGGATCCGGCGTGCGGTTCTCGGCGATCGCGGCCACCAGTGCGCGCTGCGCCGGCATGATGATGCGGAACACGTTGCCGACCATGATGGTGCCGATGATCGCGCCGACGTGCAGGTAGGCACCGCGACCGCTGAACACCTTGCTGAAGCCATACGCCGCGCCGATGATCAGCACGAACAGGATGAAGCCGAGCAGGGCAGGTTTTTTGCCGAGGGGCGAATCGCAGAGGAAGTCGTAGATGAACCAGCCGGCGATCAGCGAACCGATGCCGATGGCCACGCCTTCAGGGCCGGTCAGGCCGCTGCCGGGTGCCACGAGGTAGAGCACGGGGTTGGAGTAGAACACCACGCACAGCAGCGCGATCCCCGACATCCAGGTGAAGTAGGCTTCCCATTTGAACCAGTGCAGGTTCTCCGGCATCGACGGAGGGGCCAGTTTGTATTTTTCCAGGTGATAGATACCGCCGCCGTGGATCGCCCACAGATCACCGGCAAGACCGGTTTTCGGATTGACGCGGTTGAGGTTGTTCTCCAGCCAGACGAAGTAGAACGACGCGCCGATCCAGGCCACGCCAGTGATCATGTGAACCCAGCGCACGCTCAGGTTCAGCCATTCCAACAGATGTGCTTCCACAGTCTTTACCTCTCGCCTGTCACTCTTGTTGTCGAGTGATCAGACCTTCTCTTATTGGTGGGGGGCGAGGATCAAACGCTCATCCTCTTTGAAAAAATGCTCATCGCAGTTATTGCCTGTGCCACTGCGATCAACCACCAGGAAGTCATCCCGCTTTTCGATCGTCAGCACCGGGTGGTGCCAGACGCCGCGATGGTAATTAATGCCCTGCCTGCCGTTGGTGACGAAGGCGCGGACCAAGCCTGATACAGGTACATCGCCAAGTGGCGCGACCACGATCAGAAAGGGGTTGCCGAGCAGCGGAATAAAAGCCTGGCTGCCCAGCGGATGGCGTTCCAGCATGCTGACGGTCAGCGGCATGTCCTGCGCGTCGGCGCGGAAGATGCTGATGATCGCGTTGTCCTCAGGCGTCGCGGTTTCGACCGTCGCCAGTTTGTGGAAGCGCATGGTCGAACCGTTGTTGATCATGAAGTGATCGCTGCCGTCGGTTTCGATCACGTCACCGAAAGGGGCGAAGGCTTCTTTGGTCAGCGGTTCAATCGTCAGTGTGCGCATGCTGTTCTTTTCCGAATTCTGTGTTGTTGGTTCTATCGTCATCGCTGGCAAGCCAGCTCCCACAGGTTTTGTGTACACCACAGTCCCCTGTGGGAGCGGGCTTGCCCGCGATCGGGTTCAGCGCTTATTTAGCGACCTTGCCGAGAACGCGCAGGCGGCTGACACCACCATCCGGGAACACGTTCAGACGGATGTGGGTGATCGGGCCCAGTGCCTTGATTTGCTCGACGAAGGTGTGTTCGGCGTGCATTTCCAGCTTCTGGCTTGGCAGCAGTTCGCGCCAGAACAGCGACTGGGTTTCGATCTGGCTGTCGGTGCCGCCCTTGACGAACGCGCCCTGGATCGAGCAGGTGTCCGGGTAGTTGCCCTTGAAGTGCAGGGTGTCGACGATGATTTTTTCGATCTCGCCCGGGTGGCCCAGCGCGACGATCACCCAGTCATTGCCCGGCGTGCGACGACGTGCGGTTTCCCAGCCATCGCCCATGTTGATGCCACGGCCCGGGTTGAGGATGTTGCTCATGCGGCCGAAATGTTCGTCGGAGCAGGCGAGGGCGCGGCCACCGTTGAGGGCTGCGGCCAGGTCGACTTGCTCGTTGTCGCCAACTGCCGACCAGTCGCGGAACGGAATGCCGTACACGCGCAGACGGGCCACGCCGCCATCCGGGTAGATGTTGAAGCGCAGGTGGCTGAAGGCCTTGTCGTTGCTGATTTCGTGGTAGTGGTGGCTGTTGCCCTGCAGCTCGACGGCCGACAGCACTTCAGTCCACTGAGTGTTTTCGTCCGGCTCGCCCGACGCCAGGAAGCAGGCTTCCAGCGAGGCCGATGGCGGGAAGTTGCCGGTGAAGAATGAAGTGTCGATGTCCACGCCTTTGATCGAACCCGGTACGCCCAGGCGAATTACCGCGCTGTCGTAGCCTTCGAAGCGCTTGCGGCGGGACTCCCAGCCGTCCATCCACTTGCCGTTGTCATCGAACACGCCCTCCTTCCACACGGCCGGGGTCGGCTGAAACAGACGATTGGCGTCTGCGAACCAGTCATCGGTGACCGAGATGATTTTGGTGCCCAGACGGGCATCGGCCAGGTTGACGAACTTCTCGAAAGGTACGGCGTAAGCTTTCATTCTTCTTGTCTGCCTTTAAATAAGTGGCTTGGGATGCTTGCAGGGCCCTGGGTGCTCTCCGCGTTTGATGCACTCGGGCCAGGCTTCGCTAGAGAGTCAGTAAACGGAACAGGGCAATCTTGTTGATCTCCGCCAGCGCGCATTTGAACTCGGTGTCGACCGGGTTGTGAATGCGCGTTTCGAACGCCGCGAGGATCTGATGCCGGTTGCTGCCTTTTACCGCCATGATGAAGGGAAACTTGAACTTGGCCTTGTAGGCGTCGTTCAGCTCGGTGAAGCGCTGGAACTCTTCGGCCGTGCATTGGTGAATACCGGCGCCAGCCTGTTCATGGGTGCTGGCTTCGGTCAACTCGCCCTGGACGGCAGCTTTGCCGGCCAGGTCCGGGTGAGCGTTGATCAGTGCCAGTTGGCTTTCGTGATCGGCGCTCAACAGGATGTCGCTCATGCGCTGGTGCAGGGTTTCGATCTGGTCGATCGATGCGTCCTGGCCCAGGTCGAAGGCCTTCTCGGCCACCCATGGCGAATGTTCGTAGATGTCGGCGAAAGCTTTGACGAAGGCGTCGCGGCTCAGAGTCGACGGTTGCAGGGTTTGAAAGGTGCTCATTTGGCAGCCCCTTGGTACGGGTGGGTTTCGTGCCAGTGACGCGCGATGTCGACGCGGCGGCTGAACCACACCTGTTCATGACTTTTAGCGTATTCGATAAAGCGCTTGAGCGACGCCAGGCGCGCCGGACGGCCGATCAGGCGGCAGTGCAGACCGATCGACAGCATCTTCGGTGCTTCGGCGCCTTCGGCATACAGCACGTCGAACGCATCCTTGAGGTATTCGAAGAAATCGTCACCCTTGTTGAAACCCTGGACCTGGGTGAAGCGCATGTCGTTGGTGTCCAGGGTGTACGGGATCACCAGGTGCGGCTTGCCGGTCGGGTTGTTCGGTTCCCAGTAGGGCAGGTCGTCGTCGTAGGTGTCGCAGTCGTAGAGGAAACCGCCTTCTTCCATCACCAGGCGACGGGTGTTCGGGCCGGTGCGACCGGTGTACCAGCCCAGCGGGCGCTCGCCGGTGAGTTCGGTGAGGATGCGGATCGCTTCGAGCATGTGCTCGCGTTCCTGCGCCTCGTCCATGTACTGGTAGTCGATCCAGCGGTAACCGTGGCTGCAGATCTCGTGACCGGCCTCGACCATCGCGCGGATCACGTCCGGGTGACGCTGGGCGGCCATGGCCACGGCGAAGATGGTCAGCGGGATGTCGAATTCCTTGAACAGTTTCAGGATCCGCCAGACGCCGGCACGGCTGCCATACTCGTAAAGCGATTCCATGCTCATGTTACGCGCGCCTTGCAGAGGCTGGGCCGCGACCATTTCCGAGAGGAAGGCTTCCGATTCTTTGTCGCCGTGCAGGATGTTGCGCTCGCCGCCTTCTTCGTAATTGAGTACGAACGACAGGGCGATCCGGGCATTGCCCGGCCAGTGTGGGTGAGGAGGGTTACTGCCGTAACCGATCAGGTCGCGTGGGTAGTCAGCGCTCACTGCAGTCTTCCTTCTTATTCGTTGACAGATTGTGTGGCGCCCTGAGGTTTGGATGGCAGGCTGGCGTCACAGCGATGGGCTGATTGTATACAACTTTATTCTCAATTTGTAAGCCTGAATTTTCGCATTTTTCACCGGCCGTCATCTTTTGCTGTTAATGGCGTGAACCTGCAAGAAACCTGCCTGACCAGTCAGCTAATGGATTGGGGGTTCAATGAATGCGAGGTTATGGGGAGAATCACCGGGAAATCGAAGGATGGCGGGGGTGAGAGGAAAAATGTCGTTTTTATTGTGTACAATTTTTTTGAAAAGTGTCTTAATCAATCGCTCGCCGCAGCTTTTCGTGCTCCGAAACGGTGCGGTCTCCTTTTCAACTGACTTCGGGAGGCGCGAAGTCTGACTGCTCCATGCAGGCAGGCGCGCAGAATCAATGGGACGTTTGACAACACACGTTTTGGACGCTGCACACGGTTGCCCGGGCAGCTCGATCAAGGTCGAGCTGTACCGCGTTGAAGGTTCGCACCTGGAATTGGTCGCCAGTGCGCTTACCAACAGCGATGGCCGGGTCGATGCGCCACTGCTGCAAGGCGATGACTACCGTACCGGTGTCTATCAGGTTCAGTTCCACGCCGGCGATTACTACCGCGCCCGTGGCGTCCAGTTGCCGGAGCCGGCATTCCTGGACGTGGTGGTGCTGCGGTTCGGCATTTCTGCCGAACAGGATCACTACCACGTACCGTTGCTGATCTCGCCCTACAGCTATTCCACCTACCGGGGCAGCTGACCCCCCAAGCAGCTACCCCCACCGGGAAGCGACTGCGCATATAGCTTCTTTGGTCTTTCGCCCGCTCACACTGCGGGCTTTTTTTTATCCTCGGGTCTGTGAGGCATCAAAGCCTTGCGTAATCATCCCTGATGATGAAAAACGTATCCGGATAAGGGGCGAGCGTCTGCACGCCCCCTCTGAGCCAGACGACCTTGTTCGCCGGGTGAGCCGCTTCCACGGCTTGCGCGGCGTCCGGACCGACCTGATCGATCAGCCTGATATTCGCGGCATTCGGATCCTGATTAGCAGGCTGCTGAATCTGGCGTCCCCTGACGCGATGCAGGCTGAGGAAAAAGACGAAGTCATGCCCTGTCCGTGTGAACACAACGGCCGCAAAGCTTTGTGCAGGGCTCGGTTCGAAAACGCTGTAGCCGTTGCGGGTCAGAAGCCCCGCCGCAAAGCGTTTTATATCGACCGCCGACTGGCTCGGCATGAAGTATCTCCATTCCTCTGGAAACCGGGCCGGATCGAAGTCCAGGCGACGCAGACCGGCTTTCACGTTGGCAACGGGCAGCTCGACCTTCTGGTTGCCTTCCGTTATGGATCGCGGCAGTGAATCAAGCATCAGCAACGGATCGATCAACTCCGGACGCGGGTTGACGGTGCCGGTTTTCCAGTCATTGAACGCTTGACGCAACAGCGTCAGACCGCTGCCCGTTGCCAGCTCGGAGCCATTGGCGAGTGTGAATTGCCGTTTGGCGACATTGTGCAGGGTGACGTCCGACAAATCGGGGAAATAGGTGGCGACGGTTTCTTTCATCGGCCGCTGAAATGGCAGGCTCGGATCGACTTCCCAATGCAGGGCAGGCGGAACACGAATGGCGCCGCGAGGTTGCTGCAGGAAGTCGGTGCGCAGTGTCCGATCCAGCGTGGCGTAGTCGTACATCAGGTGATACGGATGCTTGATGTAAACAATTGGATCGTTGTGTGCGGGGCCGCGGGGCAGGGTCCGGTATCGGGATCCGTTGATATTGATGTCGTCAGGTGAGCCCGGTTGGCCGATGATGCCCCAGGTCTTCCAGGGATCGATCAGCGCATCCAGCTCTGTGTCGGCAATCGCGCGGTTCGCGCTGGAGGGTTCAGTCGGTTGCTGTTCATCACCCGCAATACGAGGACGTTTGGGCGGTGTAGCGTGCGCTTCGTCAGCGGGTGCGGGAACGCGGGTGATAAAAAGTTGCGAAGCGTCGATGGTTGATGAACCGTTTGAGGCCACCGTGCGCCATTGCAGGGTGCCTGCCACCTGCTCGAGTCGGGGGCCGGAAGCCCAGAGTTCGTTCGACATTCGGGCTCTGATATTGCTTTGTAAATCCGCGCCGAGCAAAACCGTTCCGCCGTCGACCAGGTCGACGTAGGTATACGGCCCGGCCTTGCGAAATCCTGTCAGCGAGTCGGGCTGGGGTAATCTGTCCACCAGGCGTGGTGGAAGAAAGTAACCGGCAATCGGGCGATCGTTTGTGACGCGAGCGATAGGGGTGCCGAGGGGCAGATCGGCGATCTGAAAGTGCGCAGGCGAGGAGCCGGACGGCAGATTGCCGGGTCCGGTGAGATCGGTCGTCTGATCGAGGTGCGGCTGTTCGATGTGAGCCGCTTGCCTGACGGTTATTTCAGGCGACGTATCGCGGGCTATCGGGATGCCTTGATCTGAAGTGGGCGGGGTTCTGGGGCGGGTCGGTTTCTTCGGGCTCATGGATTGTTGTGCTCACGGGGTCCAGATGACGGGAGCGTTCAATGATCCTCAGGCCTGCACGTTGCCGTGCGGTACATATGTCTATCGGGTGAAACAGTTGATGCCGGACGTTTCCAGGTGGACAACTACCGCCACTTCACCCGGAAATGGCGGTCAGTCTGATCGGATCAGTGGCTGCTCAGCAGTGAAGCTGCTCCAGCCCCCCCGAAGAGTCCTGCGCTGATGCGGTTGAACCAGCTCTGCCCCTTGCCGCTACGCAGATAACGCGCCGCGCCATGGGCTCCGAGGCCGTAGGTCAACTTGCACAACAGGTCGAGTAGCGTCCAGGTGGCGATCATCACCAGCAGCTGCGGCAGGAATGGTTGCTCGGCGCTGAGGAACTGCGGCAGAAACGCGGCGAAAAACAAAATGTCTTTCGGATTGCTCGCGCCCAGCACGAAGGCCCGGCTGAACAATGCGCGAAACTTCGGAACCGGTGCAGCCTGAGGCACTTCGGCACCCACCGACGGCTGGCGCGATTGCTGCCAGCTCTGCCAGGCAAGGTAGAACAGGTAGATCGCACCGATGATTTTCAGGGCACTGAACAGTTTCTCGGACGCCAGCAGCAGGGCGCCCAAACCCAGCGCCGAGGCGCTGAGCAGGCAGATCGAGGCGAACACGCCGCCAAGAAACGCCGGGTACGAACGACGCAGACCGTAGTTCAGACTGTTGCTGATCATCAGCAACGACAGTGGCCCCGGAATCAGGATCACTACCAGCGCAGCGCCGCTGAACAGCAGCCAGGTTTCCAGACTCATCACTTGCTCCTTTTTATCGTTATCAAGAATGTGCAAAAGCCCCACCCGGTGGGGTGAGGCTGTTTTGAAGCGTGAACCGCGCAGCGCTTACAGGAAGATGAACTTGGCGATGAAGATCGCGCAGAGCACCCACAGGCTGACGGAAATCTCTTTGTATTTACCGGTGCCGGCCTTCAGCGCGACATAGGTAATGAAGCCCAGCGCGATACCGTCGGCGACCGAGAAGGTCAGCGGCATCATGATCGCGGTGACGATCGCCGGAATGCTGTCGGTCGCTTCGTCCCATTCGATGTGTGCCATGCCGCCCATCATCAGCATCGCTACGTAAATCAGCGCGCCAGCGGTTGCGTAAGCGGGAATCATGCCGGCCAGCGGTGCAAAGAACATCGCGGCTATAAATAGCACACCCACGGTGACTGCGGTAAGACCAGTCCGACCACCAGCCGCTACACCGGCGGCACTTTCCACGTAGCTGGTGACCGGCGGAACGCCGACGACCGCGCCGAATACGCTGGAGGCGCTGTCGGCTTTCATGGCGCGGGACAGATTTTCGATACGGCCGTCAGGGTTCACCAGATTGGCGCGCTGGGCGACGCCCATCAGGGTGCCGGCAGTGTCGAACATGTGCACGAAAAGGAAGGCCAGTACCACGCTGATCATGCTGACGTTGAATACACCGGCGACATTCATGGCCATGAAGGTCGGCGCCAGGCTCGGCGGGGTGGACATTATCCCTTCATAGTGCACGATGCCCAGGCCCCAGCCGGCCAGGGTCACGGTAATAATGCTGATGAGGATTGCGCCGAACACTTTGTGATAACTGAGGATCGCGATCATCAGGAAGCAGATGGCGGCAAGCAGCGGGCCGGGTTCACGCAACGATCCGAGCTTGATCAGGGTGGCCGGGCTATCGACAACGATACCGGCGGTTTTCAGGCCGATCAGCCCGAGGAACAGACCCACGCCGGCGCCCATCGCATAGCGCAGGCTGACCGGAATGCTGTTGAGCAGCCATTCGCGAATCCGCGAAAAGGTCAGGATCATGAACAGAACGCCCGAGACGAACACCGCACCGAGGGCGGTTTCCCAGTTGTAGCCCATGGTGCCGACCACGGTGTAGGTGAAGAACGCGTTGAGCCCCATGCCCGGCGCCAGGCCCACCGGCCAGTTGGCGTAGAGGCCCATCAGCAGGCAGCCCAGCGCGGCGGCGATACAGGTGGCGACGAAGGCTGCACCGTGATCGATCCCGGCATCGGCCATGATGTTCGGGTTGACGAAAATGATGTAGGCCATGGTGATGAAGGTTGTCAGACCGGCAATCAGCTCGGTCTTCACCGTGGTGCCATGCAAGCTGAGTTTGAAGATGCGCTCAAGCAGGCCCGTGCGTAAGGGCGGCGAGAGTTCCAGCGTCGATGCTTCGGATTTGCGGCTTTCCACAGCGAGTACTCCTCAAGAGTTTTATTGTTATTTCCAGGACCGGACCCATGAGGGGGTGGCAGCGGTCCTTTGAGGCATACGCGAATTTGTTGACCATGCGGTCAGGAACTCGCACGCTGTGGATTATGCTTTTGTGTACAAATAAAGCAAATATTGTTTTTGGTTTTGTGGACGAAAAGTCTGGTGATCGAGCTATATCACTCGGTTGGGCGATTGGTGCCCAGCGCCAGATTGACCGCCAGCCAGCCGTTGACCGCCGTTTCGCCGGCTTCGGCAAAGACCCGCTCGAGCAATTTCACCTGTTCGCGGCGCAGCGCCTGTTCAAATTTTGCGCCTTCAACGGTCAGCTCCAGCAGGCGTTTACGCTTGTCGGTCTCGGACGCCACGCTGTCCACCAAGTGCATTTCCTGCAATTGTCGCAACGGCATGTTCAGCGCCTGCTTGCTGACGCCGAGCAGCGCGAGCAATTCCTTGACGCTCAGATTCGGGTAGCGGGCAATGAAAAAAACGATGCGTTGATGCACGCGGGACAGGCCACGACGCTCGAGCATTTCGTCGGCCTTGGCGGTGAACGCCTGATAACCGAAGAAGAAGGCTTCCATGGCCTGTTGTTGGCTGGCGCAGTTTTTAAGGTCAAGCATGTTGACGTTTCCGGCTGAGGTGTCGTAATTTCAGTCAACAAGTTTGACTCATTTTTCCCATGCCTCGCTAGCGGTGACCTCCATGGCTTTTTCCGAACGTGTCTCGCGCCTCAAAAGTTCTCTGATCCGTGAAATCCTTGCCGCGGCCCAGCGCCCGGAAGTGATGTCGTTTGCTGGCGGTTTGCCGGCTGAAGCCATGCTGCCAAAGGTTGAATGGGCCGACATGCCATTGTCTCTCGGCCAGTACGGCATGAGCGAAGGCGAGCCGGCATTGCGCGAAGCGCTGGCGGCAGAGGCGAGGGCGCTAGGTTTGCCGTGTGAGGCGAGCCAGGTGCTGGTGGTCAGTGGTTCCCAGCAAACCCTGGATCTGGCGGCCAAGCTGTACATCGACAAGGGCACCGAAATCCTGCTTGAAGCGCCGACTTATCTGGCGGCCCTACAGATCTTCCAGCTGTTCGGCGCCGATTGCCTGACCGTGCCGCTGGAGGCTGACGGTCCGAACCTCGCGCAATTACGTCAGCGTCTCGAACAACACCGCCCAGCGTTCATCTATCTGATCCCGACCTTCCAGAATCCATCCGCCGTGCGCTACAGCGAAGCCAAGCGCGAGGCCGTCGCTGCAATGCTCGACGAATTCGGCGTGACCCTGATCGAAGACGAGCCTTATCGCGAACTGACCTTCGACGGCGGCAGCGCCCGACCGATTGCCGGACGCCTGAAGAAGTCCAGCTGGATCTACACCGGCACCGTGTCGAAAACCCTGTTGCCAGGCCTGCGCGTCGGCTACCTGATTGCCAGCCCGGACCTTTTCCCGCATCTGCTCAAGCTCAAGCAGTCGGCGGATCTGCACACCAACCGCATCGGTCAGTGGCAGGCATTGCAGTGGATTGGCAGTGAGAAATATCAACAGCACTTGAGTGAATTGCGCGGCTTCTACCGTCAGCGCCGCGACGCCTTTCAAGCGGCGCTGGAAACCCATTTCGCCGATCTGGCGGACTGGAACACGCCGCAGGGCGGGCTGTTTTTCTGGCTGACCCTGAAGCAACCGCTGGACACCCGCACCTTGCTGAACACCGCGCTGGCCAACGATGTGGCGTTCATGCCGGGCGAACCATTCTTCCCCGAGCCGGATCGCAATTCCGGTCACTTGCGCCTGAACTTCAGTCACATCGATCCGGCACGACTCGATGAAGGGCTCAAGCGTCTGGCGGTGGTGGTGCGCCAGGCACAGGCCGCGCAGGCGGCCTGAAAAAACCGGCCATCAGGCCGGTTTTTTTGGATCAGACTGCGGCGAACCGCTTGTTCAGATACTCGATGATGGTGTTGGACTCATACATCCAGGTGGTCTGGCCGTTCTCTTCGATGCGCAGGCACGGCACTTTGATCTTGCCGCCCTGTTCCAGCAGGGTCTGACGATCCTGCTCGTTGTTTTTCGCATCCTTCAAGGCCACCGGAACGTTCAGGCGACGCAGGCTGCGGCGGGTCTTCACGCAGAACGGGCAGGCGTGGAACTGATACAGGGTCAGGTCCTTGGCGGCGGCGTCAACCTGGGCCTGGGCAGCGGCGGGGCGCTGTTTCTTGCCCGGGCGGGTGAGGAAATCAACGAAGATGATCAGTTGGCCGAGGCCGACACGAAGCGCTTTGACGAACACGTTACAAGCCTCACAGGGACATTGAAGAAGGCGCGCAGCTTACCCGATTTTTCACGGACGAAAAAAAACCGGCGATCAACGCCGGTTTTTTTCTGTCACGCATTACTTGATCAGGCTGAGAAACTCGCTGCGGGTCGCCGCGTTTTCACGGAACTCACCGAGCATCACCGAAGTGATCATCGACGAGTTCTGCTTCTCCACACCGCGCATCATCATGCACATGTGCTTGGCCTCGATCACCACGGCCACGCCCAGCGCGCCGGTGACCTGCTGGACCGCATCGGCGATCTGGCGGCTGAGGTTTTCCTGGATCTGCAGGCGGCGGGCGTACATGTCGACGATCCGCGCGACCTTCGACAGGCCCAGCACTTTGCCGCTCGGGATGTAAGCGACATGGGCCTTGCCGATGAACGGCAGCAGGTGGTGTTCGCACAACGAGTAGAGCTCGATGTCCTTGACCAGCACCATTTCGCTGTTGTCGGAGCTGAACAGGGCACCGTTGGTGACCTCTTCGAGCGTCTGTTGATAACCGCGGCAGAGGTACTGCATGGCTTTGGCGGCACGCTTTGGCGTGTCGAGCAGGCCCTCGCGGGAGACGTCCTCGCCCAGTTGGCCGAGAATCGCGGTGTAATTCTGTTCCAGGGACATGAAACTACCTGTGGGGATTTTCGCAAAGGGCAAGGGTACGGTGGCGGACACGACCCTGCAAGTTCGGTGTGACGGGTTTATTCGTCGCGGCCTTCCATCATGGTGCGTTTGAGCATCACGTAAACCGCGCCGGCGCCGCCATGTTTCGCTTGGCACGAGCAGAAACCGAGCACTTGCGCATGCTGGCGCAGCCAGGTGTTGACGTGGCTTTTGATCATCGGCCGCTTGCCGTCCAGCCGCACAGCCTTGCCGTGGGTGACGCGCACGCAGCGGATTTCGAATCTGGTGGCTTCGGCGAGAAACGCCCAAAGGGTTTCCCGGGCCTTTTCGACGTTCATGCCGTGCAGGTCGAGGCTGCCTTCAAACGGGATCTGCCCGATCTTGAGTTTGCGCATCTGGCTTTCCTGCACGCCGTCGCGGGCCCACATCAGTTCGTCTTCGGGGCCGACGTCGATCACGAACTGATCGGACAGGCCGTCAACGGTGGTGGTGTCGGTGCGCACGGTGGCGGACTGGCGCAGCTTGGCGATCCGGTCACGGTCAGTCTTGGGTTTGCCGGTGTCGGCGCGGTCGTGCTTGATCGGCTTGACGCCTTGGATCGCACTTTTGAACAGGGAAAAATCGTCGTCTTGCATGTCAGCCTCCGCGAAGGGCGGCCAGTTTACCCAAACGGACACAAAACGGCCCGGCAAAAAGCCAGGCCCTCAATTCAATCGTGTTTTTTCATCAGGTGCGGGGACATGTTCAATTCTCGCGATTGCCGTGCGCGACGCCGGCAACGACGCCACAGGGCCACGCCGAAATACAGGAACAGCAGGCCGACCGCGAGAATGATCGCCGAGCCGAGCGGTGTTGCATTCAGATCGCCGAGCGCCGGCGGGCGCCCCAGCAGGCTGGCGGCCCCGGCCATCGCCAGCAGCACGCCGAACGTGGCCAGAATGGCCGCGATCGCCGCGCCGAATCGAAATCGCCAGTTGCTTTGGCCTTTGGGCCGCAAGCGGCGTGCGTCAAATCCATCGGATAACTTCATTCCGACCTTCCTCAATGGGTATCGGCCCTTCGACCGGGAGTTGACCGGGTTGTTCCTGAGGCTAGGGTAATTGAAGCAAATGCGAGGTTTTTGCAGATGAGCGGCGGGCCGGGCCGCTCATTTACGATCGATCAGATCAGATCCTGGGTCAGGGCGAGGGTGGCGAAGTTGTCGGCCATGATTGCCATTTCCGCCTCCTGCACCTGTGCGGCACTGAGTACGCGGCCCTTGAACGGTAGATCGCGGGTGGCGCAGGCGTCTTCGACGAGGGTGCAGCGGAAACCCAGGTTCTTCGCGGCGCGCACGGTGGTGCTGACGCTGGAGTGACTCATGAAGCCGCAGACGATCAGATCCAGCGAGCCGATGGTTTGCAGACGATCGTAGAGTTCTGTGCCGTGAAAGGCGCTCGGCAGCAGTTTGCCGATGATGGTTTCATCGCCCTGGGGTTCCAGACCGGGGATGAACTCGCCGCGTTCGCCCTGCGGGTCGAACAGACCGCCGACGGTGCCGAGGTGACGCACGTGCACGATCGGCCGACCGGCTGCGCGGGCGGCGGCAACCAGTTGTTTGATGTTCGCGACAGCCGCGTCCATGCCGCTCAGGGCCAGCGGGCCGCTGAGGTACTCTTTCTGGGCATCGATGATGACCACGGTGGCATGGCTCAACGTGGCCGCTGCGTAACCGCGACCGCTGAGTTGAAACATCGTTTTTGGAACGGACATTCTGGGGCTCCTTCGGGTGGGGCTTTTGCGACATTGTCCTCTGGCTGAGCGGTTCTGTGAATCGCTACCATCGTAGGCACCGTCGTTGCTGGCCTGCAGCCTTGTCAAGTTACACGATCTGTTCAATAGCTGAGGGGAAAATCGGAAGAGTCCTACCGTCGCACAGGAATCTTTCCTGCGTCGTCGCGGCGCGTTTTGGCTGCTAGAATCGCCAGTCGTTTTTTCTGGAGTTCTGCCCCGTGATCACTTCCCGACTTCGTACCCTGCGCGACCACATCCGTTGGGCCGTCAGCCGCTTCCATGGGGAGGATCTGTTTTTCGGCCATGGCACCGACAATGCCTGGGACGAAGCCCGGCAGCTAGTGCTCGGTGCCTTGCACCTGCCATGGGAAATCGCCGACAGCTATCTGGATTGCGCGCTGGAAGACGATGAACTGGTCAACCTTCAGCGCCTGCTCAAGCGCCGCATCGAAGAACGTATTCCAACCGCTTACCTGCTGGGCGAAGCCTGGTTCTGCGGCATGTCGTTCATCGTCGATGAGCGTGTGCTGATCCCGCGTTCGCCGATTGGCGAGTTGATCGAAAACCGTTTTGCTCCATGGATCGGTGACGAACCGGCGCGGATTCTCGACCTGTGCACCGGCTCCGGCTGCATCGGCATCGCGTGTGCCTACGAGTTCCAGAACGCCGAAGTGGTGCTGGCGGATCTGTCGTTCGAAGCGCTGGAAGTGGCAAACCAGAATATCGAGCGTCATGGCGTCGATGAGCGGGTGTTCACGGTGCAGGGCGATGGTTTCGATGGTTTGCCGGGTCAACGTTTCGACCTGATCGTGTCGAACCCGCCCTACGTCGATGCGGAAGATTTCGCCGACATGCCGGACGAATACCAGCACGAGCCGGAACTGGGCCTGGCCTGTGGCGACGATGGTTTGAACCTGGTACGCCGGATGCTCGCCGAAGCGGCGGATCATCTGACCAAGAAGGGTTTGCTGATTGTCGAGGTGGGCAACAGCCAGGTCCACGTCGAAGCGCTGTACCCGGAGGTCGACTTCGCGTGGCTGGAGTTCGAGCGCGGCGGGCACGGCGTGTTCATGCTGACCGCCGAACAGTGCCGCGATCATCAGGCGCTGTTCGCTTCTCGCGTCTGACCCTTAAAAGCTTCGTCGGAACGCCGCCCGGGGCAAGCCCGCTCCCACAGTTTCCGTGTGTGCCGTAACGCCCGGATACGACACAAACCTGTGGGAGCGTGGCTTGCCCGCGATGGGTGCGCCTCGGTCTGTAGTCTTTACCGGTGGGTTGCAATCCAGATCAGCAACCCGGCCTGAAACACCGCAAACGCCACCAGACAAGTAATGGTGAATCGCAACCCGGCGTCTTCGCGCTTGAACTTGCTGACCTTGTCTTCCTGCTTCTTCAGCTTCACTTCCTGCTCGGCCAGGTTCTGCTCGGCCTGTTGCAACATCTGCGCAGCTTCGAGAATTTCGACAATCTGCAGCTTTTCGCTGTTCCAGTCACCCAGCAGGTCGCCGACCTTCACTTCCTTGACGCTGCCCTTCAAATGCTGGGCGTCGGCGTAAACCACATCAAAGCCATGCACCCGTAGAAAGTGATCGCGGCGCAGGCGAGTGTCTTCGTTCAGCGCGTCCTTGTTGTTCAAGTCCATGCCGTCGACGGTGTAGGTGGGCCAGCGCTTTTTTGCCCAGTTGATGCCTTGGGCAGCCATGAAACGGCCGATGCCACGGTTCAGCGGTTCGATCTGCAAACCGCTGTCCGGGCCGAAATGCACACGCTTGGTGGTGTGGTCGACCCAAATATCCAGTTGATTCTGTTCTTTACGCACGCGCTGAGCAGGCAACTTGATCGCCATGCGCATCAGGCTGTGTTCTTTGCCGTTGCGCTCGGCGTAACCGAATTCAACAAAGCGCAGCGGTCGCCCGCCGGTGTTGCGGTCGGTCTGCAACGGCGCCAGGCGGAGCATCTTGTGGTGCTCGACGTGGACATCCGCCCAGGGCAGCTCGACCGCTGGCGGTGCGTCTTTTTCAGCGGTGGTGTCGGGTGAAGTCTGGGTATCGTTCATAACGGCGAGATCCTGTCCAAGCTGCTTGCCGCCAGCCAGTACGCTGGCGACAAAGGCTTATCGGCCGTTTTCCAAAGTCCTAGAGGGTCTGGGGGCGTTCTCAGCTAGTTTTTACGCCGCGTTGTCGCCTTAAAGCGGGCCAGGCAAGGCGTAGGCCGCTGGAAATGGTTGTTCCCTTTCCAAGGCCTGCAACGCAGGCTGGCCCGCTTTAAGGCACAACCCGAAGGGCCGGGCCTGCTGTTGTGCAGGGCTGCGTTGCTCGAAGCTTATTTGGAATGACCAAACCACGCTTCTCGCGCCTTGCCCTGCACAACAGCAGACCCGGCGCGGCGTGAAAACTAGCTGAGAACGCCCCCTAGCGCTCAACGGGTGCGAAGTCCGTCAATAAATTCAAGAACGCGTGTCCCCAGTTCAGCCGCCAGGGGCAAATTCGGGTCCTTGTAGGAGGCCAGTTGTCGCTTCACGTCGTTGGGCACGATGCGCAACACGTGGTTCATGCCTTCGATCAGCGCCAGTTGCGCATCCGGCTTGGCGGCCTTGAGCAATTTCGCATCATCGACCTGGACCTGAATGTCGTTGCTGCCTTGCACGATCAGCGCCGGCATTTTCAGCTGGGCGAAGGTCGCTGCCGGATCCTGACGGAACAGCGAAATCAGGTATGGCTGCACACTCGGACGGAAAATCACCTGCAACGGGGCTGGCACATTGTCGTCGGTATGCCCGGCCTTGAGGCTGTCGAGCAGTTCGTTGCTGCGCAGCATCAACGGGGGAGCGAGGCTGCGGGCCAGTTGCCGGCGCAGCACCTGATCGATCGGTCGGGCTGTGCCGGAGAGCGAAATGACCGCCGCCGCGTCGACCTTTGGAGCGGCCAGGCTGGCAATCAGCGCGCCTTCGCTGTGACCGAGCAGGATCAACGGGCCGAAGCGCGGATCGGCTTTCAGCTTCTGACCCCAGGCCACCGCGTCCGCCACGTAGGCTTGCACCGACAGGTTTCGCTCGTCCGGGGTGGCGGGCCGGCGGGGCCCCCCCCCCCCCCCCCCCGCGCTTGTCGAAACGCACACTGGCGACGTTGTGTTTGGCCAGCACCCAGGCCAGGCGCTTGAGGCTGTCATTGCGCCCGCCGTCGGGATTGTTTCCGTCACGATCGGTAGGACCCGAGCCGGAAAGGATCAGGACAACCGGCACGGGGTTGTCGGATTTGGGCAGCAGCAGCGAGCCGAAAAGTTCGCCGTTGGCAGTCGTCAACGTGACCGGTCGTTGCAGGACAGTCGCCTGGACGAAGCCGGTAAACAGGGAAAGGCTCAAGATCAAAACTCGCAGCATCATCACGCCATCATTTGCCAAGGTGCCGGTTGGACTCACCCGCACCGCTAAGGTTCGAGGATGAACTACTCGGTTAGCCTGCGTATACTGGCGCGCATCACGAATTTGGGTTCGATTTCACGGAGCGTCCTGCATGTCCGGCAATACCTACGGCAAGCTGTTCACTGTCACCACCGCTGGCGAAAGCCATGGTCCGGCGTTGGTCGCCATTGTCGACGGCTGCCCGCCGGGCCTGGAGATTTCCCTTGAGGACCTGCAACGCGATCTCGACCGTCGCAAACCGGGCACCAGCCGCCACACCACCCAGCGCCAGGAAGCCGACGAAGTCGAAATCCTCTCCGGCGTGTTCGAGGGCCGCACCACTGGCTGCTCCATCGGTCTGCTGATCCGCAACACCGACCAGAAGTCCAAGGACTACTCGGCGATCAAGGACCTGTTCCGCCCGGCCCACGCCGACTACACCTACCACCACAAATACGGCGAGCGCGATTATCGCGGCGGCGGTCGCAGCTCGGCGCGGGAAACCGCCATGCGCGTCGCGGCCGGCGCCATCGCCAAGAAGTACCTGGCCAGCCAGGGCATCGTCATTCGCGGCTACATGAGCCAGCTCGGCCCGATCGAAATCCCGTTCAAGACCTGGGAGTCGGTCGAGCAGAATGCCTTCTTCAGCCCGGACCCGGACAAAGTGCCGGAGCTGGAAGCCTACATGGATCAACTGCGCCGCGATCAGGATTCCGTCGGGGCCAAGATCACCGTGGTGGCCGAAGGCGTGATGCCGGGCCTGGGCGAGCCGATCTTCGACCGTCTCGATGCCGAACTGGCCCATGCGCTGATGAGCATCAACGCGGTCAAAGGTGTGGAAATCGGCGCCGGTTTTGCCTGCGTTGCCCAGCGCGGGACCGAACACCGCGACGAGCTGACCCCGGAAGGTTTCCTCAGCAACAACGCGGGCGGCATCCTTGGCGGGATCTCTTCGGGGCAGCCGATCGTCGCGCACCTGGCCTTGAAGCCGACCTCAAGCATCACCACCCCGGGGCGTTCGATCGACATCGACGGCAACCCGGTCGATGTCATTACCAAGGGCCGTCACGACCCATGTGTCGGTATCCGCGCCACGCCGATTGCCGAAGCGATGATGGCCATCGTGTTGATGGATCACCTGCTGCGTCACCGTGGCCAGAACGCCGATGTGCGCGTGAGCACGCCAGTGCTGGGTCAGCTTTGATGAGTGATCTCGAAGCCGTCGCGGTCTGACCGTGGCGGTGCTTCCGTACTGGCGGCTGTCCAGTTTCTATCTGTTCTATTTCGCCTTGCTCGGTTCGACGGCGCCGTTTCTGGCGCTGTACTTCGATCACCTTGGTTTCAGTGCCGCGCGGATCGGCGAGCTGGTAGCAATCCCGATGCTGATGCGCTGCGTGGCACCCAACATCTGGGGCTGGCTTGGCGATTACACCGGCAGGCGCCTGGCCATCGTGCGCTTTGGCGCGGTGTGCACGCTGCTGACTTTCTCGCTGATTTTCGTCAGCAAGACCTACGCCTGGCTGGCGATGGTCATGGCTTTGCATGCGTTTTTCTGGCACGCGGTGCTGCCGCAGTTCGAAGTCATCACCCTCGCGCATTTGCAGGGCCAGACCTCCCGCTACAGTCAGATTCGCCTGTGGGGCTCGATCGGTTTCATCATCACCGTGGTCGCCCTCGGTCGCCTGTTCGAATGGCTCAGCCTCGACATCTACCCGGCGGCGCTGGTGTTGATCATGGCTGGCATCGTGCTCAGCAGTCTTTGGGTGCCGAACGCGCAACCGCCTCAGGGTAATCGACCGACCGGGGAGGGCTTTCTCAAACAGTTGCGCAGTCCCGGGGTGCTGGCGTTCTACGGTTGCGTGGCGCTGATGCAGATGAGCCACGGGCCGTATTACACGTTTTTGACCCTGCACCTCGAACGACTGGGTTACAGCCGTGGCGTGATCGGCATGCTCTGGGCGGTCGGCGTGGTGGCAGAAGTGCTGATGTTCATGGCCATGAGCCGGATCCTCGCGCGTTTTTCCCTGCGGCGGGTGCTGATGGCGAGTTTTCTGCTGGCGGCGTTGCGCTGGTTGCTGCTAGGTTCGTTCGCCGAATTCCTTTGGATCCTGTTGTTTGCCCAGGTGTTGCACGCGGCGACGTTCGGCAGCTTTCATGCGGCTGCCATCGCGTTCGTGCAACGTAGCTTCGGCGCCCGTCAGCAAGGGCAGGGTCAGGCGTTGTATGCCGCGCTGGCTGGCACCGGTGGCGCGCTCGGCGCGTTGTATTCCGGTTACAGCTGGAATGCCCTCGGCGCGACATTGACCTTTAGTATTGCCAGTCTCGCAGCGCTCGCCGCTGCCGTTATCATTGCCATTCGAATGCAAGAGGACAGGCCATGAGCCTTACCCGTGAACAGCTTGCCCGGCAAATTGTCGACGCCGGGCGTTTTCTTTATGGTCGCGGCTGGTCGCCGGCCACCAGCAGCAATTACTCGACGCGCCTGTCGCCGAGCGAAGCGCTGCTGACCGTGTCCGGCAAGCACAAGGGCCAGTTGGGCCTGGACGACGTGCTCGCCACCGACCTGTCCGGCAACAGCCTGGAACCCGGCAAAAAGCCGTCCGCCGAAACTCTGCTGCACACCCAGCTCTACAGCTGGCGCCCGGAGATCGGCGCGGTGCTGCACACCCACTCGGTGAACGCCACGGTGCTGTCGCGCCTGACGCCGCAAGACTTCATCGAGTTCGAAGACTACGAACTGCAAAAAGCCTTCAGCGGCATCTCGACCCACGAATCCCGGGTGCGGGTGCCGATCTTCGACAACGATCAGGACATTGCGCGCCTCGCCGCCAAGGTGCAGCCTTGGCTCGACGCCCATCCCGATTGCGTCGGTTATCTGATTCGCGGCCACGGCCTCTACACCTGGGGCGCGCAGATGAGCGACGCGTTGCGCCAGATCGAGGCCTTTGAATTCCTGTTTGAATGCGAGTTGAAGACCCGCAGCGTCATGAACCGCCAAGGCTGACTTCACCAGAACCAGCCCATTTGCCTGATGAATGCAGTGCCCGACCGGTCTGAAAGAACCGGACGGCAAGGCCGATACCGAGGAATGCCCCATGAGCAGCCTGTCCGTCTATCACGTTTCCAGCCCCGAGATTCCGAACAAGGTGCTGACCCATTTCGAAGACATCGCCTCGACCCTGGCCGAGCAGGGCGTGCGCTTCGACCGCTGGCAAGCCGCCGCGAAGATCCAGCCCGGCGCCAGCCAGGAAGAAGTGATCGGTGCCTATAAAGAGCAGATCGACAAACTGATGACCGAGCGTGGCTACATCACGGTCGACGTGATCAGCCTCAACAGCGATCACCCGCAAAAAGCCGAATTGCGCGCCAAGTTCCTCGAAGAACATCGTCACGGTGAAGACGAAGTGCGCTTCTTCGTCGCCGGTCGCGGCCTGTTTACCTTGCACATCGACGATTACGTCTACGCCGTGCTGTGCGAGAAGAACGACCTGATTTCGGTGCCGGCCGGCACCAAACACTGGTTTGACATGGGCGAGAACCCGCACTTCGTGGCGATCCGCCTGTTCAACAACCCCGAAGGCTGGGTCGCCAACTTCACCGGCGAAGACATCGCCGGCCGCTTCCCGCGTCTGGAGGACTGAGCCGATGTCGATCAAGGTCATTCTCACCGACATCGAAGGCACCACCAGCGCGGTGAGTTTTGTGTTCGACGTCCTGTTTCCCTATGCGGCGAAACATCTGCCGGACTTCGTTCGCCAGAACGCCGCCCGTGCCGATGTTGCCGAGCAACTGGACGCGGTGCGCCGCGACAGCAACGAGCCGCAGGCTGACGTCGAACGGGTGGTGGAAATTCTGCTGGCGTGGATCGCCGAAGACCGCAAAGCCACGCCGCTCAAAGCGTTGCAGGGCATGGTCTGGGAGCAGGGCTATCAGGCCGGCCAGTTGAAAGGCCATGTTTACCCGGACGCCGTTGAAGCGCTCCAGCGCTGGCATCAGGCCGGGTATCAACTGTTCGTGTATTCGTCCGGTTCGATCCAGGCGCAGAAGCTGATTTTCGGCTGCTCGGAAGCGGGGGATTTGACGCCGCTGTTCAGCGGCTATTTCGACACGACCTCTGGGCCGAAGCGCGAAGCGCAGTCGTACAGCAATATCCAGCAGGCCATCGGAGTGGAGCCGCAGGAAATCCTGTTCCTCTCCGACATCGTCCAGGAACTCGACGCCGCCCAGGTCGCCGGCCTGCAAACCTGCGGCCTGGCTCGTGAGGGCGGGGAGCTTGAAGGTCATGTGACCGTCGACAGCTTCACCGGGATCGAACCCGAAGCGTTCTGAGTTCACACAATCGCCGCGCAAAAAAAACAGGCCGTGAAGCGAAAGCTCCACGGCCTGTCTGTTTATACGGTGTTCGAATTACATCGAGTGATAAGTCGGCAGGGCAAAACGTTGCTGACTTTGCAGCATGCCGATCTGCGGCAGCTCGCTGGCTTGTTCTGCCAGATCACGACGGATGGCGCTGATCGCCCACGACAGTTGGTCGCCGGTGTGCAATTGCTGATAGGTGAGCGCACGCTTGAATACTTTGCCGTCGGCACTCTTCAGCGTCAGCAGAATTCCGCCATCGGGACGTGGCTGAGTGGTGACGGCGAAGTTGGAGAACAGGGAAGCAAATTTCTCTTGGATCAGGTTCATGTCTTTCAGCTCCGTATGCACTTGAATGGCAAGCATGCGGAGAGAGTTGCAGCGATTGTGCCAGTATTTTTGTTTTTAAAAATCTATATAAATCAACAAGTTATAAATTTTCACTGTTTCGGGCGTCGTGCAATCTGCATGAATGGCCATCGTGCATCCTGCATTTTGCGGGATCATGGTCGATCCGATGGAACCAATACCCCCAGCGGTAATCACGCTGCCCGTTGCAGCGCCGGGCGGATACAAAACATTGCAAAAACCGCGTGTACAGCCCGCGAAGCCCTGACGTATTTTCGGCCTCGACCCTCGCTTGAGAAGCGCCGGTTGCCTCACCCGATTGCCCGACAATAAAAATCCGGCCTGCGCGTCAAGGTCGAACGGGAGCTGCCATGCGCCACGCGCCGAGCGACACGATTACCTGGGGCATGATGCTCCGCAAACTACCAATGATTGCCAAAACCATCCCGCGGGTGGTGAGAGGCATGAAGGTGGCCAACGTCACGGATCCGACCCAAACCTGCGGCCTTGGCTGGACATTCGAGCAAGCAACCCTGCGCAATCCCGAAGGCCCCGCGCTGCTGTCGGGGGAGGTGGTGCTGAGTTATTCACAGGTCAACCAGTGGGCCAACCGCATCGCCTACTATCTGATCGGGCAGGGCATCGGCAAGGGCGATGTGGTGGCGGTGTTCATCGAAAACCGCCCGGAACTGCTGGTGACGATTCTGGCGCTGGCCAAAATCGGCGCCGTCAGCGCGCTGCTCAATACCTCGCAGACCCGCGATACGCTGATCCACAGCATCAATCTGGTGACGCCGGCGGCGATTGTCGTCGGTGAGGAATTGCTGCCGGCGTTTGCGGCGGTACGCGAGCAAGTGTCGATCCCGGCAGAGCGAGCCTGGTTCGTTGCCGATCAGGACACCTTCAGCCATCCGGGGATCGCGCCTGACGGCTACATCAACCTGATCAGCGCCAGTTCCGATGCGCCGGGCGACAACCCGGCCAGCAGCCGGCAGATTTTCTTCGACGACCCCTGTTTCTATATCTACACCTCCGGCACCACCGGTTTGCCCAAGGCCGGCGTGTTCAAGCACGGCCGCTGGATGCGCAGTTCGGCGAGCTTCGGCATGATCGCCCTCGACATGCGCCCCGAGGACATCGTCTATTGCACCTTGCCGCTGTACCACGCCACCGGGCTTTGCGTGTGTTGGGGTTCGGCGGTCAATGGCGCTTCGGGTTTCGCGATTCGCCGCAAGTTCAGCGCCCGCCAGTTCTGGAGCGACGTGCGCCGCTACCGCGCAACCACCATCGGTTACGTCGGCGAGTTGTGCCGTTATCTGGTGGATCAGCCGCTCAGCGCCGACGACAGCCGTCACGACGTGCGCAAGATGATCGGCAACGGCTTGCGGCCCGGTGCGTGGGCCCAGTTCAAGACCCGCTTCGGCGTGGATCACATCTGCGAGCTGTACGCTGCCAGCGACGGCAATATCGGCTTCACCAACATCCTCAATTTCGACAACACCATCGGTTTCTCGCTGATGGCCTGGGAGTTGGTGGCCTACGACCAGGACAGCGGCGAGCCGATTCGCGGTGACGACGGGTTCATGCGCAAGGTCGACCGGGGCGAGCGGGGGCTGTTGCTGGCGCGGATCGACGACAAGGCGCCGCTGGACGGCTACACCGATCCGCAGAAAACCGCCAAGGTCGTGCTGCAGGACGTGTTCATCAAAGGGGATCGCTTTTTCAATACCGGCGATCTGCTGCGCAACATCGGTTTTGGTCATGCGCAGTTTGTCGACCGCCTCGGCGACACCTACCGCTGGAAGGGCGAAAACGTCTCGACCACCGAGGTCGAGAACCTGCTGCTCCAGCATCCGCATATTTCCGAAGCGGTGGCCTATGGCGTGGAAATCCACAACACCAATGGCCGCGCCGGGATGGCGGCGATCACCCCGGCCGAGTCGCTGGCGACCCTGGATTTTGCCGAGCTGCTGGCCTTCACCCGCGAACGCCTGCCGGCCTACGCGGTGCCGTTGTTCCTGCGGGTCAAGGTGAAAATGGAAACCACCGGCACCTTCAAATACCAGAAGACCCGCCTGAAAAACGAAGGCTTCGACCCCGGCCAGACGGGGGATGACCCGATTTATGCCTGGCTGCCGGGAGCCGAAACCTACGTGCAGGTGACGAATGAAATCCTTGCCGACATCCGGGCAGGCAAGTATCGCTATTGATATTGGCTATCGGTCATCCTGGAAAAAAGGGGATGACAGCTATCGCCGCGCTCGGGAAACTGTCGGCTTTCCGATTGACCGAAAGTGGAGTAGCCCCATGTCCGACCAAAGCCGCCAGATGACCCCCGAAGAAGCCGCCGAATTCACCGAGCAGGTATTCAACAAGGCGCGCGAGGGCGACGCGGTGATGCTGGATCGCCTGATCACTGCCGGTCTGCCGGTGAACCTGACCAACAGCAAGGGCGACACCCTGCTGATGCTCGCCAGTTACTACGGGCACGTGGACGCGGTGCAAGTGCTGCTCAAGCACAAGGCCGACCCGGAACAGCGCAACGGCAACGGCCAGAGTCCGATTGCCGGCGCGGCGTTCAAAGGTGATCTGGCCGTAGTCAAGGCTTTGGTCGAGGGCGGGGCGCAGATTGAAGGTGCATCCTTCGATGGCCGCACGGCGCTGATGATGGCGGCAATGTTCAACCGGGTTGAAATCGTCGATTACCTGATCGACCAGGGCGCCGATCCGAAAGCCAAGGATGCCAATGGCATCACCGCGCTGGACGCGGCCCGCACCATGGGCGCCGTGGACACCACCGCGCAGCTGGAAAAACTGCTGGGTTGAGGCCCCTGGCCGGAACCCGCTCTGTGGCGAAGGCGAGAATGCGCTATCCTTCGCGCCCTCAAAATTCCCTTCGCCACAGGATCCTCCCCCATGAAAGCCGCACTCGCCGAACTCATCAGCAAAATCAGCTCCGGCTGCATGGGCGAAGACGAGATCCTGAAAGTCGCGGATGAAGCGGCGCAGGCTTACGCCGATGCCGACGCATTTCTGACCGCCAACCCGGACATCAACTACGACGATACTTTCCCGATTCCGCTGGGCGAATGGGTGGTGGTCGGCAGCCTGCCGGAGACCGTACTGTTTCAGGCGGACACCTACACTGAGCTGTTCGCACAGATCGTCGCTTCGTTCGGCCCGGGCGTGGAGTTCAACCTCAAGCCCAAGCAACTGGCCAAGACCGAGGCGCTGACCGCGCTCAACCGCATCCAGGTGCAGATGAGCAGCCTGAACAAGGAAAACGGTGGTTACACGCTGATGAACTTCAGCCAGTTGCTCGACGACGAGCTGCAAGTGGTGCTGGTCTACGGCAACGACGTGCCGCGCGTACTGGAACTGTGCGCCGACGTCGGCATCGCTGCCGCGCCGTCGCTGGAAGCCCTGAAGGTCGCCGTTCACGTCTGAACGCAATAAAAGGGAACCCTGAGCGCGACCGTCTATCCTAAAAGTGCATGCCACTATTCTGGAGTGACACCATGGGTTCCACGTTCAACGGCCTGGTCGGCCTGATCATTCTTGCGCTCGACATCTGGGCGATCATCAATGTGCTGAAAAGCGGCGCCGAGACCGGGATGAAAATTCTCTGGGTGCTGCTGATCATCCTGCTGCCGGTGCTGGGCCTGATCATCTGGGCGATTGCCGGGCCGCGGGGCAATGTGCGGATCTGACCGTTCGCACGCTGATAGGGTCGGGCCGATGAACTGAGGTTCGACCTGTCATCTTCGGCAACGTAGAATGCGCGCCTTTCCCGGGCAATCGAACCTGACGATTGGCGCCCGCGCATTCATCGGAGCACTTCACCATGACCGTCACCAAGACCAGCGAATACCTGGAAACCCTCTACGAAGGCTACGGCCAGCGTTTTCGCATGGAAAAACTGCTGCACGAAGTGCGCACCGAACACCAGCATCTGGTGATTTTCCAGAACCCGCGCATGGGCCGGGTGATGGCGCTGGACGGCGTGATCCAGACCACCGAAGCCGATGAATTCATCTACCACGAAATGCTCACTCACGTGCCGATCCTCGCCCACGGCACCGCCAAGCGCGTGCTGATCATTGGCGGCGGCGACGGCGGCATGCTGCGCGAAGTGACCAAACACGCCAGCGTCGAGCACATCACCATGGTCGAGATCGACGGCACCGTGGTCGACATGTGCAAAGAGTTTCTGCCGAACCACTCCAGCGGTGCGTACGACGATCCACGCCTGAACCTGGTGATCGACGACGGCATGCGTTTCGTCGCCACCACCACTGAAAAATTCGACGTGATCATTTCCGACTCCACCGACCCGATCGGCCCGGGCGAAGTGCTGTTCTCGGAAAACTTCTACCAGGCCTGCCACCGCTGCCTGAACGAGGGCGGCATCCTCGTGACCCAGAACGGCACGCCGTTCATGCAGATCGAAGAAGTGAAAACCACTGCCGGTCGCCTGCGCAGCCTGTTCCCGGACTGGCACTTCTATCAGGCGGCCGTGCCGACCTACATCGGCGGTTCGATGACCTTTGCCTGGGGCTCGACCAACCCGGCCTATCGCAAGCTGAGCCGCGAAGTGCTGCAACAGCGCTTTATCGGCAGCGGCATCGTCACCCGCTACTACAACCCGGAAATCCATATCGGCGCCTTCGCCTTGCCGCAATACGTGCTGCAAGCAGTGAACAAGCCAAGCAACGACTAAAAGCACCGTAAAAACCCTGTGTGAGCGGGCTTGCTCGCGAAGGCGTCTTATCATTCAACGTAGAGTTGACTGGTCGTTCGCTTTCGCGAGCAAGCCCGCTTCCACATGGATAGCTTTTTTTTCATGTTCGGCGGATGTAAACCTTTTGAACGATCAATCCTGACAAAAGTCGAGATAGAGGTAAGCCCATTTGCGGGTTTGATCGAGGAGGCTCCGATGCAAAAGTGGAAAGTCACTTTCGTGGATGATCACGGTGAAATTGTCGATGAAATCTTCGAGCGTGCGGAATGCCCCAGCGACGATGAGGCCGCTCGATTGATCAAGGAAAGACTGCTTCCTGTCGCCGCCGCACTGGATCTCAATGATCTGGAAGGGCGAACCTCCGATGCAGGCGCCAAAAGCCTGAAAACCCAGAACAGCATCGAAATCCGCAGCATCACCCCAATCTGAATCTTCATTTTCTTCATGTACCAGGCCTTGGCAGCGGCTCTATCTTGGGGCTACTCTGCAAGCGAGATCAGCGAACGGATCGCTAAGGTCTGGTCTTGTCAGCTACATGCTTGTTTCCCGCCGGCAACGCGGTTGCCGTAAGCACCCGGGCCCTGTGGGCCAGTGCAGGGAATACGGAAAGTCTATCCATCTATGTGAGGGGGACGATTCATGAGCACAGCCTATCAAGAAGACATCAGCAGCAGCGTGCTGCGCCGCATGAAAGAAGGCGGTTTCGATTTTTCCCGATTCCATCCCATCGAGTTCTACGCCATTTTCCCGGACGAGGAGCGGGCACGCAGGGCGGCAGGCAAATTTCGCGGTGAATCCATCAATGCCCAGGTCAGTGCGCGCGACGACGGCGCCTGGTCTCTGGAATTGAGCAAGGTGATGTACGCAACTTACGACGACATTGGCGATTTCGAGCAGGGTTTTTCGGCGGTGGTCGAGCCCTTGGGCGGCATCATCGAAGGCTGGGGCGTGAAACAGGAGATCCGCAACCGGCACCGTTTGAACTGATAACTGACGCAAGACGTCGAGCAACGGCTGACCTTCGGGGCGGCCGTTGTCGTTTCTGCCCCTGAACGCCTCATGGCAAAACCCTGAAACAAGAATCCGGCGCAAAAAAAAGCCACCTGAGGGGGTGGCTGAAAGGGAAGACCGGAAGGAGAGGAAACCGGTCAGGGTTACGGCCGGGAGGGCTGCCGAGGCAAGCCGGATCAGTGAGGCTGCGTATTTCGTCAGCGACGTTTTTGCAGCGGATGCGCGGATTATCCGCAGCCGCCGGCGGGCAGTGAAATCAACTCTGACTATGCTGGTGATAGGCGACGGGACTGCGTCGCAATGAAGCGGGGGCGATCAGGTTGGGGCATTTGCCGCACAGGAATGGTGCGGTGCGTCTGCTGTGATTATCCAACCGATTGAAATCAAAGCGTTTATGCCGATGGCACGGGCCTTGCGAAGGCCTGTATGTCCGGAGTGACAAGGAGTACGGCATGATCCGCACCTATTTTGATGAAATGTACGATGCCGGCGGCCAGATCCGCCCGCATTACCGGGAGTTTGCCCGCTGGCTGGCCGAGACGCCTGACGAACTGCTGGCCCAGCGGCGACGCGAGGCCGATCTGCTGTTCCATCGTGCCGGGATCACCTTCACGCTCTACGGGGACGAGCAAGGGACAGAGCGTCTGATTCCCTTCGACACCATTCCGCGCAGCATTCCCGCCAGTGAATGGCGGATCGTCGAGCGCGGCTGCATCCAGCGGGTCAAGGCGCTGAACATGTTCCTCGCCGACCTTTACCACGAGCAACGCATCATCAAGGCCGGGATCATTCCCGCCGAGCAGGTGCTGGCCAACGAGCAATACCAGTTGGCGATGCAGGGGCTGGACCTGCACCGCGATATCTATTCGCACATCTCCGGCGTCGATCTGGTGCGCGACGGCGACGGCACTTATTACGTGCTCGAGGACAACCTGCGCACGCCAAGCGGCGTGAGCTACATGCTCGAAGACCGCAAGATGATGATGCGCCTGTTCCCCGAACTGTTCGCGGCCCAGCGCATCGCTCCCATCGACCATTACCCGAACCTGCTGCTCGACACCCTGAAAAGCTCAAGCCCGATCGACGACCCGAGTGTGGTGGTGCTGACGCCGGGTCGGTTCAACAGCGCGTTTTTCGAGCATGCGTTCCTGGCCCGGGAAATGGGCGTGGAGCTGGTGGAGGGCGCGGATCTGTTCGTGCGCGACGACAAGGTCTTCATGCGCACCACCGACGGACCGAAAGCGGTGGACGTGATCTACCGCCGGCTCGACGACGCGTTCCTCGATCCGCTGGCGTTCCGCCCGGATTCGATGCTCGGCGTGCCGGGGCTGCTGTCGTCGTATCGCTCCGGCAACGTGGTGCTGGCCAATGCCATCGGCACTGGCGTGGCGGACGACAAATCGGTGTATCCGTTCGTTACCGAAATGATCCGTTTCTACCTCGACGAAGAACCGATCCTGAAGAACGTGCCGACCTGGCAATGCCGCAACCCGTCTGAACTTTCCCACGTGCTGGCCAATCTTCCGGATCTGGTGGTCAAGGAAACCCAGGGCTCCGGCGGTTACGGAATGCTCGTGGGGCCGGCGGCGACGACTGCGGAAATCGATGCGTTCCGCGAGCGGATCAAGGCCAAGCCCCACGCGTACATCGCGCAACCGACGCTGTCGCTGTCGACCTGTCCGACCTTTGTCGAAAACGGCATTGCGCCGCGCCACATCGACCTGCGCCCGTTCGTATTGTCCGGCCGCGAAACCCGGGTCGTGCCCGGCGGTTTGACCCGTGTTGCCCTGCGAGAAGGCTCTCTGGTGGTGAATTCATCCCAGGGCGGCGGAACCAAGGACACCTGGGTGGTCGAGGATTGAAGGAAGCCTGCCATGTTAAGTAGAACTGCCTCGGATCTGTACTGGATGTCGCGCTACCTGGAGCGGGCGGAAAACCTCGCGCGGATGCTCGACGTCAGTTATTCGCTGTCGCTGATGCCGCAGGACGGCCGTGGCGACGGTCTGCACGAACTGGCGATGCCGCTGCTGATCACCGGCACGCTGGACGATTACCTTGAACGCCACGGCGAGCTGCATGCCGAGCGCTTGCTGCACTTCTTCGCCCTCGACGCGGCCAATCCGGCGAGCATCTACAGCTGCCTCGGCGCGGCGCGCGCCAGCGCCCATGCGGTGCGTGGCCGGATCACTGCCGACATGTGGGAGAACATCAACGCCACCTGGCTGGAGATTCGCGGGATCGCCAATCAGGGCCTCAGCCGCTATGGCATGAGCCGCTTCTGCGAGTGGATCAAGGAGCGTTCGCACCTGTTCCGTGGGGCATCCTACGGCACCATCATGCGCAACGACGCGTTTCGTTTCATTCGCCTGGGCACCTTCATCGAGCGGGCGGACAACACGTTGCGCCTGCTCGACGCCCGTTACGAAATGGCCGGCGATCAGGCCGAAGCAGTCAGCGACGGCACCGCTCACGCTTATTACCAGTGGAGCGCCTTGTTGCGGGCGCTGTCATCGTTCGAGGCCTACACCGAGATCTATCGCGATGCGCCCGGCGCCCGGCATGTGGCCGAGCTGTTGCTGTTGCGCGCCGACGTGCCGCGTTCGCTGCGGGCCTGCACCGAAGAGATCGACCAGATCCTCGCGCAATTGCCGGGGGCCAACGGTCGCCCTGCGCAAAGGCTGGCGGCGGAAATGGACGCGCGTCTGCGCTACACCGGCATTCAAGAAATTCTCGAGGAAGGGCTACACGCCTGGCTCACCGAATTCATCCCGCTGGTGCGCCAGCTGGGCAACGCCATTCACAGTTCCTACCTGGAGGCCGCATGAGACTTTCCATCAGCCACGAGACCACCTATCACTACGAAGATCAGGTGCGCGCGAGCATCCAGTACCTGCGCCTGACACCCCACGACAGCGAGCGTCAGCACGTGCTGAGCTGGCAGCTCGACCTGCCACGCCCGGTACGAGCCCAGCTCGATCCGTTCGGCAACATCCTGCACGTCCTGACCATGGACGAGCCTCACGAAGCGATCATCATCGGCGCCCGGGGGCAGGTCGATATCGACGAGTTGCGCGAAGCCGAGCACGAGAGTCAGTCGGCGCTGCCGTTCCTGCGTTTCACCCGGCTGACCGAAGCTGACGAGGCGTTGCGGGCGTTTGCCGAGAAATCCTGCAAGCAGCGACGGGACCGCAATGCACTGATCGACCTGATGCATGGTCTGAACCAGCACATGACCTACAAGCCGGGCGCCACCGAAGTCGATACCAGCGCCACCGAGGCATTTGCCGGGCGGGCGGGTGTTTGCCAGGACCACGCCCACGCTTTCCTGGCTTGCGCACGCAGCCTCGGGGTGCCATCACGTTATGTGTCGGGTTATCTGTACAGCGAGGATTGCGAGCATCTGGCCAGTCACGCCTGGGCCGAAGCCTGGATCGATGACGCCTGGTACAGCTTTGACGTGACCAATGAACTGGCGCGGCCGGAGCGGCACCTGAAACTGGCGGTGGGGCTGGATTACCTCGACGCCTGCCCGGTGCGCGGCATGCGCCGGGGCGGCGGGTCAGAGCAGATGCACGCGAAAGTGCTGGTGTCGCCGACACCAGCGCCAATCATCTCGGTGCAGCAGCAGTAAGCGATGTGGTCGGTTTACTTGGCGGGCGCAACCTTGCGCCCGGCCATGTGCTGCAAATACCCGATAAGGTTCTGCAGATCCGCATCCGGCAACACCTCGGCGGTAAACCCCGGCATCTTCGCCTGCGGCCACTGACGCAGACTCTGCGGATCGCGGATGTAGCGCTTGAGGAAGTCCGCGCCGAAGTACTCGGTCGGGTTGTAGGGAATATTCAGGTCCGGCCCGAACTGCGCATCGCCCGCGCCATTCAGGCGATGGCAGGCCAGACAGTTCTTCTGGAACAGCGCAAATCCCTGATTCACCGGGTCGTCGGCTTTCAATGCCGGATCCGGCAGCAGGGCAGGGAAGCGCTCGGCCACCGGTGCCATGCGCTTGATGCTCGCCACTTCGAACGGCCATTGTTCCGGGCTGATGTTGCCGGCCTGCGGATCGGTCCACACCAGATAGAACGGCCCGGCGCTGTGCTTGCCTTCCGACAGCGGCGGCCAGGGCTGTGCCGGATCTTCGATGGCCAGCCAGGCGCGGGAACCTTTGCTCTCAAGTAGCGGCGCGGCGGACAGTTCGGCGGCGAAACCGTCCAGCGCTACGGCTTGCAGGTGATCCTCCGGTTTGATGCCGGTCAGCAGCGCGGCCATCGGCACGGCGCGATAAGTCATGTCCTTCTTGTAGGACACATCATTCTTGATCGTGAGGGTTTGTACCTGAGGATGCTTGAGCAACTCCTCGGTCTGCCAGGTGCGAGTGTTCGCGCCCAGCTCCAGGTTCAACTGCGCGGCAGACAGGGGCATGCTCAGCAGCATGGCCCCGAACAGAATGAGCGTTTTCAAGTGATCGCCGTCCATGTCGTGGAAGTGCGCAAAGATTGGCACAGCCACGCTGGCCCGGGTAGCGGGCCAGTCACATTTTCAGTGGCGATAAACAATACCTGACACTTGAATCAGCCGATGACCTTGGTCAGGTTCGGCAGAATCAACAACAGCGTCGTGGCGAAAAGAATGAGCCCTGCTTGCCGTACTTTCGGTTGTTTGAACATGGCTTGACCGCCTTTATTGTTATTTCCTGATGCCTGCCTGCATATCCATGACGGCAAGCGCTGCACTTCCTGTAGCGAACGCCTGTCTCGGCAAAACCCGACGACAACGACGTACATCTTCACCTTAGGGCCCGCGTCACGCTTCGCTTAGATCCATTTCGTATGTATTTGCTACCTGCCGCGATTAAAAAGGCATGAGGCCCATTGCCAGCTTCTTTGCCGCCCTTTTGCTAGACAGCTCGCGCACCTGAACCGGTTAATCAAGCCACGGATGACCGTCCGTCTGAGCGTGCGCGTCAACGTCATTGAGCGCTGTGGTCATTGAATCCATGACGGGTGAAGACAACAGTGGCAGCACGAATTTCACTCACCGCACAGGTTCGAGGACGTCATGACCCAAGCTTTGATTTTCGACGCGTTACGCACGCCCCGTGGCAAGGGCAAGGCCGACGGTTCGCTGCACAGCGTCAAACCGGTGAATCTGGTGGCCGGACTGTTGACCGCTTTGCAGGCGCGCACGGCGCTGGACACCAGCCAGGTCGATGACGTAGTGCTGGGTTGTGTCACGCCGATCGGCGATCAGGGCTCGGACATCGCCAAGACCGCGGTTCAGGTGGCCGATTGGGACGTCAGCGTTGCGGGCGTGCAGATCAACCGCTTCTGCGCCTCGGGACTGGAAGCGGTGAACCTGGGGGCGATGAAAGTGCGCTCCGGGTTTGAAGACCTGGTGGTGGTCGGCGGCGTCGAATCCATGTCTCGCGTACCGATGGGCAGCGACGGCGGCGCCTGGGCGCTGGATCCGCAAACCAACCTGCACAGCCACTTCACGCCACAAGGCGTCGGCGCCGACCTGATCGCCACCCTTGAAGGCTTCAGTCGTCAGGACGTCGATGCCTACGCGCTGCACTCGCAACAGAAAGCGGCGCGCGCCCGGGCCGACGGATCGTTCAACAAGTCGTTGGTGCCGGTGCAGGACCAGAACGGCATCATCCTGCTTGATCACGATGAGTTCATTCGCGCCGAGTCGACCCTCGAAGGTCTGGGCAAACTCAAGCCGAGCTTCGAGATGATCGGCCAGATGGGCTTCGACGCTACAGCGTTGCGGGTCTACAGCCATGTCGAGCGGATCAATCATGTGCACACGCCGGGCAACAGCTCGGGGATCGTCGATGGTGCGGCGCTGATGTTGATCGGCTCCGAAGCCAAGGGGCGTGCGTTGGGCCTGCAACCCCGCGCGCGGATTGTTGCCACGGCAGTCACCAGCACCGACCCGACCATCATGCTCACCGGTCCGGCGCCGGCCACTCGCAAGGCGCTGGCCAAGGCCGGGCTGCGGGTGGAGGACATCGACCTGTTCGAGGTCAACGAGGCTTTCGCCTCGGTGGTGCTGAAGTTCATCAAGGACATGGCCGTCGACCCGGACAAGGTCAACGTCAATGGCGGCTCGATCGCCATGGGCCACCCGCTGGGCGCCACCGGCTGCGCGATCCTCGGCACCTTGCTCGATGAACTGGAAGCCCGGCGCCTGCGCTACGGCCTCGCGACGCTGTGCGTCGGCGGCGGCATGGGCATCGCCACCATCATCGAACGCCTCTGACCCCAAGGAAATCTGTCATGACCCAAGCCATTCGTTATGAAAAAGGCCAGGACGGCATCGTGCTCCTGACCATCGACATGCCGGGCCAGAGCGCCAACACCATGAACGCGGTGTACCGCGAGGCCATTGCCGAAAGCGTCGCCCGATTGCAAGCGGAAAAAAATGACATCGCCGGAGTGATCATCACCTCGGCCAAGAAAACCTTCTTCGCCGGCGGCGACCTGAATGAACTGATCAAGGTCGGCAAGCCCGAGGCCAAGGCCTTCTATGGCATGGTGTTGACCCTCAAGGGCCAGTTGCGCACCCTGGAAACCCTCGGCAGACCAGTGGTCGCGGCGATCAACGGTGCGGCGCTCGGCGGTGGCTGGGAAATCTGTCTGGCCTGCCACCACCGCGTGGCGCTGGACGATGCGTCGGTACAACTCGGTTTACCGGAAGTGACCCTCGGCCTGTTGCCGGGCGGCGGTGGCGTGGTGCGCATGGTGCGCATGCTCGGCATCGAAAAGGCTTTGCCGTATCTGCTTGAAGGCAAGAAAGTCCGTCCGCAGCAAGCGTTGCAGGCCGGATTGATCGATGAACTGGCGGCGGATCGCGATGAGCTGCTGGCCAAGGCCCGGGCGTGGATTCTGGCCAATCCTGCGGCCGTGCAGCGTTGGGACGTGAAGGGTTATCAGATTCCCGGCGGCACGCCGTCGAACCCGAAAGTCGCGCAGATGCTGGCGATTGCGCCGTCGATCCTGCGCAGCAAAACCCAGGGTACGTTGCCGGCGCCGGAGAAGATTCTGTGCGCGGCGGTGGAAGGCGCGCAGGTGGATTTCGATACCGCGCACCTGATCGAAACCCGTTATTTCACCGAACTGAACACCGGGCAGATCTCGAAAAACCTGATCGGCACATTCTGGTTCCAGCTCAATGAAATCAATGCCGGCGGGTCGCGGCCGCAGGGTTTTGCGCCTTATGTCACGAAGCGTGTGGGCGTGCTTGGCGCCGGAATGATGGGCGCCGGGATCGCTTATGTCAGCGCATCGGCCGGGATCGACGTGGTGCTCAAGGACATCAACCTGGCGGCTGCCGAAAAGGGCAAGGCGCATTCGGCAGCGTTGCTGGACAAGAAAGTTGCTCGCGGGCAGATGACTGCGCAGCAGCGTGAAGCGGTGCTGGCGCGTATCCACCCGACCGAAAGTGATGCCGATCTGGCAGGTTGCGATCTGATCATTGAGGCAGTGTTCGAGGATCGCGATCTCAAGGCCAGGGTCTCGGCGGCGGCGCAACAGGTGGTCGGTGCCGACGCAGTGATTGCCTCCAACACTTCCACATTGCCCATCACCGGGTTGGCGACTGCGGTGCCGGATCAAAGCAAGTTCATCGGCCTGCACTTCTTCAGTCCGGTGGAGAAAATGCCGTTGGTGGAAATCATTAAAGGCGCGCAAACCAGCGACGAAACCCTCGCACGCGGGTTCGATTTCGTACTGCAAATCAAGAAAACCCCGATTGTGGTCAACGACAGTCGTGGCTTCTTCACTTCGCGGGTATTCGGCACTTTCACCAACGAAGGCATTGCCATGCTGGGTGAGGGCGTCAGTGCGCCGATGATCGAGACCGAAGCGCGCAAGGCCGGCATGCCTGTCGGGCCGCTGGCGATATCCGACGAAGTTTCCCTCAGCCTGATGAGCCATATCCGTCAGCAAACGGCCAAAGACCTTCAAGCAGAAGGGAAACCGCTGATTGAGCACCCGGCGTTCGCCGTGATTGACTTGCTGCTCAACGAATACAAGCGGCCGGGCAAGGCAGCAGGAGGCGGTTTTTATGAGTACCCGGCGGGTGGGCAGAAACATCTGTGGCCCGAGCTGAAAACCCGTTTCGAGAAAGCCGACGGGCAGATTTCACCGAAGGATGTACGTGATCGACTGTTGTTCGTGCAGGCCATCGAAACCGTGCGTTGCGTGGAGGAGGGCGTGCTGACATCGACGGCGGATGCCAACGTTGGCTCGATTTTCGGCATCGGTTTTGCGGCATGGACGGGCGGCGCGTTGCAGTTCATCAATCAATATGGCGTGAAGGATTTCGTCGCGCGGGCGCAGTATCTGGCGGAGCAGTACGGTGAGCGTTTCGCACCGCCAGCGTTGCTGCTTGAGAAGGCCGCGAGGGGCGAATTGTTCTAACGGGCTGGGGACGCATTTCGGGGCTTGCCTTGCCGGGTGGTTTCAAGGCAGGCTCTGGGCTGTGCATTATTCCCATCACGTGTCAGGTATTTTTTATGTCGCTACGCATCTGCATTCTGGAAACCGACATCCTGCGTCCGGAACTGGTCGATCAATATCAGGGTTACGGGCAGATGTTCCAGCGCCTGTTCTCGCAACAGCCGATCGCCGCCGAGTTTACGGTGTACAACGTGATGCAGGGCGACTATCCGAGTGATGACCTGACTTTCGATGCGTACCTGGTCACTGGCAGCAAGGCCGATTCGTTCGGCACCGACCCGTGGATCCAGACCCTCAAGCAATACCTGCTGACCCGCTACGAGCGCGGCGACAAACTGCTCGGCGTGTGCTTCGGCCATCAACTGCTGGCGCTGCTGCTGGGCGGCAAAAGCGAGCGCGCTACGCAGGGTTGGGGAGTTGGCATTCACAATTACAAACTGGCCGCCAAGGCGCCGTGGATGAGCCCGGTGCGTGAAGAGTTGACGCTGTTGATCAGCCACCAGGATCAGGTCACGGCGCTGCCGGAGAATGCCACGGTGATTGCTTCCAGCGATTTCTGCCCGTTCGCCGCGTATCACATCAACGATCAGGTGCTGTGTTTCCAGGGACATCCGGAATTCATCCACGACTATTCGCGGGCGCTGCTGGATTTGCGTCAGGAAGCGTTGGGCGAGCAGGTGTACAGCAAGGGCGTGGCCAGCCTCGAGCATCAGCACCACGGCACCACCGTGGCGGAGTGGATGATGCGCTTCGTGGCGCACAAGCCGACCGCCGCTTGAGTCCGAACGCCCTCGTGCCTTGCACGGGGGCGTTTTTTTAACTTACAGCCAACCGGATTTCTTGAAGCTCGCCCACAGGCTCACGCAGCCGACCGTGATAAAGCCCAGTACGCCGAAATAGCCGTAGTGCCAGCTCAGCTCCGGCATGTTCTGGAAGTTCATCCCGTAGATCCCCGCCACCGCCGTCGGGAATGCCAGAATCGCCGCCCACGCTGCAAACTTGCGCTGCACCACACTCTGGCGTGACGCCTCCAGCAACACGCCGATCTCGATGGTCTGGCTGGCGATGTCGGCCAGGGTGGTCAGGTCTTCCATCTGCCGGTTCACATGGATCTGCACGTCGCGAAAGTACGGACGCATGTTCTTGTCGATGAAGGGGAAGCTCAGCTTCTGCAGTTCTTCACTGATTTCCACCATGGGGGCGGCGTAACGACGCAAACGCAGGACGTCGCGGCGCAGGCCGTGGAGTTTCTGGATGTCGTGCTCATTCAGCGCGCTGCACAATACGTTGCGCTCCAGCTCATCAATCTCGGCATGGATCGCTTCGCCCACCGGCTGATAGTTTTCGATCACGAAATCCAGCAGCGCATACAGTACGAAATCTTCCCCGTGTTCCAGCAACAGCGGCCGCGCCTCACAGCGCTGGCGGACATGGGCGTAGGACGCCGAATGGCCATTGCGGGCAGTGATGATGTAGCCCTTGCCGGCGAAGATATGGGTTTCGATGAACTGCAGAATTCCGTGTTCGCGCACCGGCGAGTAGGTGACGATGAACAGCGCGTCGCCAAAGGTTTCGAGCTTCGGCCGGCTGTGTTTTTCCAGGGCGTCTTCGATGGCCAGTTCGTGCAGATTGAACTGACGTTGCAGGTTGGCCAGTTCCTGGGCATTCGGCTCTTCGAGGCCGATCCAGACGAAGTGGCCGGTCTTGGCGGCCCAGGCCGCGCCTTCGTCGAGGGTAATATTGGTGACTTTCTTACCGGCGCTGTAAACCGCAGCAGCAACAACTCGACCCATGGTGGTGATTCACTTCTACTTGGCAGATGGCAGGGGAGGCATGGCTTCAGCTTAGCCGTGTCGCTGCTTGAGAGTCAGTGAAATCTGCACAGTTCAACGGACAAAAGAAAACCCGCACTGGGCGGGTTTCTTTATTCACGCGGCTTGCAGCTGCCGGTCCATCGCATCGATGCATTCGCGCATCTGTTCGCGGCACTGGTTGATGAGCGTGGGCATGTCGTCCATGGTCAGGCCGGCGGTAGGAATCGCCGGCAGTGAGCGAATGAGAATTTTCCCGCTGTGCCAGCGATTCAGACGCATGTGCTTGATGTAGCTACTGACACACACCGGAACGATTGGCACTCCGGCGGCGATGGCCATCTGGAACGCGCCTTTCTTGAACGGCAGCAGTTCTTCACCCAGGTTGCGGGTGCCTTCCGGAAAGACCCAGATCGAGGTGTCTTTGTGCTGCAAGGTGTCGGTGGTGGTCAGCATCGACTGGCGCGCCTTGTGCGCGTTCCCACGATCAATCAACACATTGCCCGCCAGCCAGAACAGTTGCCCGAACAGCGGTACCCACTTCAGGCTTTTCTTGCCGATGCACACGGTACGATGCGGCACCACGTTACCGAACACGAACAGGTCGTAGTTGGACTGATGGTTGGCGATGATCACGCAGCTGTCGGGTTTGTTCATTAGCGCGCCAACATCGGCCTTCACCCGCAGACGCAAAATGCACATGGCCGGCAGTGCATAGAGACGGGCACACAGGCGACTGTTGTCCGGATTGAACGGGCGGCACAGCCCGAGGATCACTCCGAGGATTCCCGCCAGAATAAAGTGCAGGCCCATCAATAACATACGAAACACAAACAGCATTTGCAGGCCCATCGGGACAAAAGGTGGCGCAGTGTACGGATGTGCACTGTTTTCGGCAATTGCCGCTATAGAGTCCGGAGATGGGCGATGTTTAAGCGCATGTTTCCGACTTGTTGGTCAGAGGCGTCCTAGAGCTGCTGCGGAGTTTTCAACGGGGCGTGCAAGAAAAAGCCCGACGCGACGGTCGGGCTTTTCTGAATCGGGGCGAGCCGGGTGTCAGCCCAGATGCTCCTGATCCTGGATGATCGCGTTGTCCAGCGCCTCCAGCAGTGCCTTGCGCACTTTCAGCTTGGTGTTCTTGTGCGCGGACATGTTGATCTTCTTCAACTGACGCGCGGCGGCGAGGGCAGCGCCTTGCAGTTCTTCGGCCGCGACCACCTTGTCGAGGAAACCGGCATCCACTGCGCTTTGCGGATCAAACATCTCGCCGTTGATCACCGAGCGATGGAAGGCCGAGCGACGCAGACGATCACGGGCCAGCTCGATGCCGGCGTGGTGCATGGTCATGCCGATCTGCACTTCATTCAGACCAATGCTGAACGGACCGTCGACGCCGATCCGGTAATCGGCGGACAGCAGAATGAATGCGCCTTTGGCCACGGCATGCCCCGGGCAAGCAACGATCACCGGGAACGGGTGCGACAACAGGCGACGGGCCAGGGTCGAGCCGGCGGTCACCAGCGACACGGCCTCTTTAGGGCCAGCAGTCATCACTTTCAGGTCATAGCCGCCAGAGAGAATGCCCGGCTGACCGGTGATGATCACGATTGCGCGATCCGCCACCGCCTGATCCAGCGCCGCGTTGAAGGCCGCGATCACGTCCGGGGAAATGGCGTTGACCTTACCGTTGCTCAGGGTCAGGGTCGCGATACCGTCTTCGAGGTGGTAGGCAATCAGGTCGCTCATGGCGCAATTCCTTATAAGAAAGATGGGCAGACGTTACCCACCGTCGCCGGTCAGGTAAAGCGCTGTGACTGACCCGCCAGTCACCGTTTACCGGCCGATGCGCTGCAACGCGCCCCGCGTCTGACGCCTGCGCACCTATATAGAAGGGCCGCGCCCACCCGAGATTGGCCGAATCGCCATGGACTCTCGATGGCGGTCGCGGCTTTTTCGCTTAACCGCATGAAAATTCTGAAAAAAAGTTTGCCATCAGAAAAGCTTTCGACTACATTAGCGCGCCTCGACAGACAGAACATGTTTGAAGAGATACGGTGAAGTGTCCGAGTGGCTTAAGGAGCACGCCTGGAAAGTGTGTATACAGGAAACTGTATCGAGAGTTCGAATCTCTCCTTCACCGCCAAATTCTGAAACTGCAAACCCCTGATTTTCCTAGAGAAAGTCGGGGGTTTGTGGTTTTTGGCGCCTGAAAAATAGCTCCATGGGACTGACGTGGGACTGGCGCACTGTTCTGGTGCGAAAAAACAGCTGCAAAATGAGCCTTCGGCCTTCTGATCTGTAGGCATGGACTAAGCTTTCCATACCCCTCATTCCAGGATGGATCCCATGCCAAATAACTCTGATTCCAACATTGCCACGGCAGATGCTTTGACCTTGCTGCTGCACAACCAGCACGCGATCGGAGCGGCGATCGATGAACTCACGAAATGGCTTTCAGAAAATGGCGTCGAGGATGTCGCCCTCAACGCTGTCATGGCTATGGAAACCCTGGACGCAAACGCACAGGCGCTAACGGATGCGATCATGCGACTACGGCATTCCTAGGAAATCGCCTTGATCTCCAAAAGTCGGGCAGATTGTTTACGCTGTCATTGCTAGTAGGTTCTAACGATCCTCAAGAGACTCACGTTTTAAACCTAACGTGCTATGCTCGACTTGCTGCGTCGTAGCCCTAACCAATCGTCACGACCGCCGTATCTATATTAATTGGAAAAGACATGTCGAAAGTAAAAAAGGAAAATTTGCAACGCCACACTTCTCCGTCCTTGGTTTCAGGCTTCAAAGCAGCTCAAACCTCAAGCGTGATTATTATTGATTTTATCACTGCTCTTCCCGGAGAGGTTGAAGCAATATTTGATTCTGTCGCTATGACAAGGGATGTTGCTGAAAACCTTTCCAAAGCGCTGAAGAATTTCTTGGAAGATAATGATGACGAAAAAAACTGAGGAGAAGTTGCTTGATTCAAGTGCTGGTCATTATTATATAAAGGATCATTTTGTAACTTTTACACAGCCGGTTTATTTGCAGAAGCGACAAACTCAAAAGGATATAAGGCCAAAGTTTACAAGTCAGGTTTTTTATACCGAAAATTTTGCTGAGCTGTATGAGCCAAATGAGCATCACTTCGCCGATGAGAGGCTGTCTTGGTATGAGGCTATAGAGAATGGGGAGTTAAAGCCTAATATAGATCAGGATGGGAATGTAAGACTCCTGACTGATGGGCTGTTTAATTCTAAGCATTCAGAATGGTGCAAGCAAATTGAAATGATCGCTAGTCAATGGATTGAAAGAGAGTACTGTGGTAGCTCCAGAGTGACTGAGAATAGCAAAGTTGATACGATATTGGGGGCGTTGGCGCAACTTGTTCGTTATCTTCCTGAGTTGCAGGAAAAACAACCAAATTATTTTCTGGATGTCGAAACCTACAAGATTGGAGTTACGTTGCAAGGTGAGGGTACTCTTACATTGTTAATTGGTGGTAACTCTGAAATTGAGTATTCCTATGCCCAGCGACAAGAAAAAGGTTCGGTAAGAATTTCTGGAATTGCCAAACTTACAACAAATATTAGAAACTCAAAAAACATATGGAAGCTATTGAATCTCCAAGGAGTTGTCAAATGACGGATTGCTCCACAGAAACGCTGGTATATCGTTATTTGAAACCAAGTGATATTCGCGGTCAGCTTTGCTGGTCACAGGTTGACTGTAATGTGATTATGACAGAAACATCCGGCGGAGAATTTGTGGAGTTTGCGACATTCGATTTGCGCAAGGATCGTCAAGAAGAAGCGGTTTCTTTTTTTAGATCGTTTAAAGTAGATGATACAAATCGAATCCTTGATGTTCTAAATGAGCTGCGCTTTCGGAGAACAAGCGGTGGAAAGTTTGAAGATTCAGGCTTTGCTGTCAATGCAGGGATAATGCGAATTGATTACGAGGTCGCGCATGAGGATCTGAATGATGAACATGAGGTAATAATGTTCAAAGATGACGATAAAACAGGTCGGGAGTGTCGTCATTACGGTTTGACAATTACACCTAATGCTACGACTCCACGACTTGAAATAATTAACGCGCTTCTTGAGCTATCCAAGTTTTTCGCATTGAAGCAGAGGTCCAAAAAGCCTGATACACGGGAAATAATGGAGTTTAGTGACGCAGAGTCTGCATTTTTTTCAATCGCGAGTAATGCCGTAATAGGTATACCACCTACGACAACCTGAAATGTTATTGGAAATTACCCCTCACGTCGGGATTTTTTTGTGCTCTGGATTTTGAGTGTTCGAAGTACAGAGTCATTCACTATTTTATCAAAATTCCAGATCGTGAGAGGCTGTGGCGACTCTCCCGCAGGAGAGCCGCAGTAACCTAATACTTAGGGAAATGCAATTGCGTCCCTAGTCGACCATTACAACTTACGCTATCACTTGCAACTGATTGAGACGTACTGCGGTCGGTCGTTTTGAAGATGGTCTGTGTATTAACGGCTTCAGCGTTGTACTGTGACCGGCGAAAGCCTCAGCGCCAGTTGCAGCATACCGACCACATCCGGTCCGTCCTCGTTGATCCACGTCCCGTAGTGCTGGCGAATCATGTTGCCGTTGGTATGGCCCATCTGTTCGGCGATCCAGTCGATAGACGCCACACCGGTGGTCAGCAGTTGACTGGCGTAGGTGTGCCTGCATTGCCCGGGTCCGCGATAGCGCACCCCGGCCGCGAGCAAGTGCGCCTTGAAGAAGCGGTCGCGGACCACGAAGTCGTTGGCGTGCGGCAGGCCGCTTTTGCTGTTCAGAAACACGAAATGCAGTTTGTGCTGGCGCACTGTCTTGTTATCCCGCTCGACGACTTCCACGGTTTCCGCCTGGCGTCGGCGGGTCAGCGCATCGATCTTCTGCAGCGCTTCCCATGCCGGTGCCAGCAGGCGCACGCGGCGTGTTGATCGGCGGGTTTTGGTCACCCGGTAGGCGCCGCGCACTTTGGACCGGCGAAAGGTCACCGTGCCTTGCGCCAGGTCGACATCCTCCCAGGCCAGGGCGATCGTCTCCGACACCCTTGGGCCGGCCCATAACATGAACTGCACCATCAACAGCTCGTGGGTGCGGTTGGTCGGGGTTTCGAGGATCTGCTTGATTTCGGCCCGGGTGAACGGGTCCGGCGCCTCCGGATCCGGCAGGCGCACCATCAAGCCCTCCGTGGGGTCGTGGGCGACTTTCATGCGCGTGCGGTACAGGCGGAACACCTGGCGCACGTTGCTGATGATGTCGCGGATGGTCTTGTTTTTCAGGGTCTTCGACAGAGTGCCCTGAATCCACTCCTGCAGGTCCAGGTGATCGATCTGGTTGATCTGCACCTTGCCCCAGCGTGGCCGCACATGCACTTCGGCCTTGTTGGCATAACCCCGGTAGCTGGAGGCGGCGACGCTGTTGGCCTTGATCTTCAGCCACAGGTCCAGGTAGTGGCCGAAGGTGTTTTCGACCAGCCTCGAGGAGTTGGGAAAATGCCGGGCATAGTCAAAGGTGCCGGTCTGGATTTCATAATCGATGATGCCGAGCAGGCGTTTGGCCTGGGCTACGGTGGCCGGCGTGTTGCCTCCAGGTATCGATTCCCGGCATTTCTCCCCGTTGTGTTGAAAATAGATTCTCACGGAATTGCCGCGAGCTTCGACGCCACTCATGTAAACCCCTAACGCTGTACTCGTGTATCGACAGTCTGACGATCGGAAACAAAAAGGCCCGTTTCCGGGCCAAGTATCTGCAAGCGCATCTTCTAGTGGACGCGGTTATCGCTTGGGCGGGTGATGGCGCCGGTGGGCATTGAGCAACTGGCGCTGCCGGCTGCACTTGGCGTGGTTGCCTTGCACCCGCCACTTGCCGCACAGGTCGCACACGCTGGTGTGGTCCAGGTTCCAGGGAAAGCGCCGCGCGGAGATTGCTGGGTCGTTAGACATGGCGTGAGTCACCCTGTGTTGCGGGATTGGCGAGCAGCCGAGTGACCACCGCCGCATCCGTTGCGCTCAACTCGCCCAAGGTGCGGGCCATTTGGCTGAGGCTTTCCAGGCGCGTCCGTGATTCCGGAGATTTGTGCACCAGGTAGCCGATGACGGCCGCGCCGATCAGCGCGGTGGCCACCAGGTGGCGCGCCGGTGTGGTAGCCTGCGTGCCGCTGCTGCTTAGGTTCTGTACTTGCATGTTTGAGTCCTCTGTAGTGGTCGGGTGTCGAGGAGCTGCAACTCCTCGACACTGTTTTTCAAAGGTCAGTCCTTGCGGGCCAGGTGAACCACCAGACCGTTAAAATCCGGCAGGTGTTCGACACAGGACTGCCATTCCAGCACCTTCAAAATCTGTTGCCGGCTGCAGGCGTCGACCAGAATTTCGCGCTGGCCACCGGCAGCGCGAACTTCCAGTATCTGCAGCAGACCTTCTTCGCCATAGGCACCTGCCTGGATGATCGGTGCGCTTTCGCCGACAAACTCCAATCGATCCTGAACAGCCTGCAACTTGTTGGTTTTGCCGTCGCCGGCATTGCCCATAAACACTTGAACTTGCATCGATGTAGCCTCCTTTTTACGCTTTGAAGATCCAGCACTTGACCGTCGTCGGACGGCCTGGCGCCAGTGGGGTTTTGGCGTTCAATGCCGCACGTACCGCGCTGTGCACGGCCTTATTGGCATCGAGAAATTTGTGCGAACGGGACTCTTTGAGTAGGTCGCGCAACGTGGCCACGTCGGCCAGCTTCTGTTTGTGTTCGGCGGCGCGTTCGCTGAATTCGTTGAGGTTGATCGCGATGACGTTCGGGTCGCTGCTGTGGTCGACCACCGGGTCCTCGCTGAGCGACTGGAGGTAGTCGTACACCTCCCAAAACTCGGCCACCGCCGGATGGTCGGAGCTGATCGAGGCCTGGCGCTCGATGGCCATGCGCACGATCTGGCGCTGGGTGGCGGCAACCTGGGGTTCGTCCAGTTTCAGGACCAGGCGCAGGGCATCGAGCAGCGACAGCAGCTGCGCATGGTTCTTGCTGATCCGCTCGACGCGGATATACCCACGCAGGTCGTATCCACAGCTGCTGCAGTTGCCTTGTTCGTTCGGATACTCCGTACCGCAGGCAAAGCAGTGGGTGTGCAGGCGGCGCAGCCTGGCTTCGTGTTCGGGCATGCGTTGGGCGAACAGCTCGAGCACAGCTGATTCCTTACCGACGGCCCGAATCAGGAAGTGGCTCAGCGTGCCGCCGTCCAGGGCGTTCAGCTTGTCCGCGGCTGCGCGGCTTTGCGGCGTTACTGTCGGCCGGATGAAATGCAGCTTGACGATCCGGGTCATGATTGCCTCATGGGCGACCACGGCCGCGTTCTGGCTGATGGCGATCGTCCCGCGAAACGGCGGTTCGTAGGTTTCGTTGCCGGCGGTCTTCACACCCTTGGTGGCCAGCGTGCCGCCGCCGTAGAAGTCCTTGAGTTCGTCCCACTCGAAGGTCTTGGCGTGCGATCGATCATCGCCATGGCGATCAGCTTCCAGAAACACCACCGGCATCCCCGACACCTGGCCCATCAACCGCGAGCGACCGGCTTTCGTCGACTTCATTGGGTCGAAGCCCTCGTAGCCTTCACGGCCGAGCAGTTTCCACAGCAGGTTGAGCAGCGTGGTCTTGCCGGCGCCGGCCTCGCCGGTGGCTTCCAGAAACGGAAACGACTGGTAGCGTGCGCGGATCTGCTCGCAGAACAACGAGCCGAAAAAGAACACCAAGGCGACCAGACCTTGGGCACCGAAGCAGGTCCACAGCAATGGCAGCCAGGCTTCGTTGAAGTCCTTGCCATCGCGCTGCAGCTTGATGGGCACGCCTTTTTGCAGGGTCTTCAGTCGCAGCTTGCCGAACTCGAAATAGTCCTCGCTGTTGACCTTGTAGGTCGTGCCGTCCTTGATCGCCAAGTCGCCATAGACGTAGCAGCCGTATTCTTTGCTGTAGCCCACGTAGTCGATCGTCGACACGGTTTTGATGCCGAACAGTTGGTCCTTCATCAGCTTGTCCAGCTGCTGACCGCTGCCGGTGTACATGGCACCGGCGGCCATGCCGAGCAGGCGCTTTTTGAATTCACTGGCCGCTGACAACTGCCCGCTGGTGAAGGTGTTTTTCACGCTCTCGGAGTCGTGCGGGAAATCGACGCGCAGGTAATACCAGGACTCGTCCGTAACTTCGTTACGCTGGAAATACAGGGCTTGCGGGTAGCAGTTGGCAATCTCGACCACGCTGCCCGATTGCTGCAGCGCTTTCTCGCGTTGCTGTGCTTGGTTGAGCAGTTGGTCGTCGTGGTTCTCGCTGTCCTCGATGTCCTGCATCGCCCGGTTGAATTTCTCCATGTCCAACTTGAACCAATACAGACGACTGCCGAAGCCCAGGTGGAATTCACCGCGCTTGTTCCAGTCGTACATCAGCAACGCTTTTTCGGCCGCGCTTTCGGCCAGCAGCAGGGCGCCCAGGTGCCGCGCCTGTTTCAGATCAGCCGCGATCTGGTCGGCGCGTTGGCTCTCGTCTTCGATGAAACTCCAGCGCTGATGCAGGTCGTTCCAGTCGGTCTTGCGGCCGTCACGCAGAGGGATCTGCGCCGCCTCACAGACGAACCCCAGCGCTCGCGCCTGCTTCGCCCAGCGTTTGGTGTAGGCGTGGGCGCCCGACTCGTTGTCGAGCGCCCAGACCAGCTTGGGCAACTTGCCGTCGCGGTCACGGGCGAGGGCTCGCAGTGATTCTTCAGGGAAGGCATTCGAGGACATGGCCGACACCGCGACGATGTCGTTGTGCACCAAGGCGATCGCGTCAAAGATGCCCTCGACAATCCAGACTTCTTTCGCTTCCAACAGGTCCACGCACGGCGGGCACCACCAGACGCCGCGATAGCTGTCCTTGGATTTGAACCGAGCTTTCATCTTTCCGAAGCGGTGCGGCCGATCGATCAGGCGTTCCCACCAGCCGCCTTTCGCCAGTGCAAAGCGCACGGTGGCGCTGCCGGCATTGTGGTCGGGGGAGTAAAAGCTTTCTTGGGTGAACCAACCCTGAATCAGCTCGATGCGAAAACCCCGGGCGAATTCCAGGTAGGCACGAGCTGTTGCGTTTGGGTGTTGGTCAGTGGCCGGTGCGCGCTTGCTCCAGTCTTCGAACAGGTCTTCGTACAGCTCTTTCACGTGCAGGGTGTGCGCGCATTTTTCCGGTCTACCGCAGATCACCAACCACGGAGCATCGAAACGGGTGTACAGAGTTTTCTGACGGCACTTGGGGCAGGTGCCGCCGCGCATGTAATCGGCATTTGCCCGTTGCTTGAGCCCGTAATCGGTTTTCAGGCGTTCGATCACGTCGCTGCGCAGTTGCTCTTTCATGGTTACTTCGCTTTCTTGAGGCAGTAGGAGAGGGCGCCGATCAGGTGTTTCTGAGCAGCCATCACGGGGCAGTGGGCGAGAATTGACCCGTGGCGCAGACCATCGGGAATCAGGCGGAACTGGTCTGCGTACCAGAGTTCGTTGAAGCTGAGACGGTACTGCTCGCGCAGGTTGGCCAAGAGCGCTTGAGCCTCTACAGGCGTCAGTTTTGCGTTGATGTTCAGGGCGTTTTCCATCGTCAAACCTCAATTTCGGGCGCAGCTCACCCAAACCCACGGGAATGGGGGATCGGGGATTTGTTGGTTAGGTGTTAAGACGCGGTGATGCGAAAGCGCCCGTTATCGGGAGCAATGAGGATGCGTTCGTAGATCAGGCTGACCGGGATTGCCCAGGCGTTGCCGGTAGCGGTATCGAAAATCACGGTGTGCGTGGATGTGCTGTTGATGACATCCAGTCGCTGCCGATCGCTGACCGCTGACATTTCACTGTGGGCCAAATGCACCAAGCGCTCGGCGTGCTGCGTTGTAGCGTTGTAATCCGTCACAAGGTGCTGAACAGCTCGCTTGAACAGTTGCTGATCGTCGCCCAGGTGCTCGCACTGGTGCCGTTCGAGGAACGCGAAAGCCACGGTTTTGAGCATGTCCTGATATTCCTGTACAGCCGGCTGATTGTTCATTGGCTTTTCCCCGGTTTGGCACGGTACAGGTCGATAGCGGCCAGCACTTCGGCGTGCCGTGCGGCCATGTGGAGGTTGTGAGCAGCGAGGATGTGTTCGGCTTCCTCGGTGCTGATGGAGCCGTCTTCCAGTGCCTGGGCTATCGCCTGGTCAACGCAACCGCGCTTGGCCGATACCTGCACCGATCGAGCGTACAGTTCGACGTTGTCCAGCTTCTCCGGGTCGGCGATGGCTACAAACAAGCCGCCATACATCTGCGCCACGTAGTTCGGAAAGTGGTGGGTGCCGCTTGCTTGCTCCAGCATGTAAACCTGCACATCCGTAAGTGGACTGCAGCCGGCGTTCTCGTAGGCGTGGTTGTCGAATTTTTTGACCTTCATTCCCAAGCGAGCGGCAGCGCCTTCGCGTCCCTCGGGAAAACTGCGAATGATCTCGCGCATTGCTTCCTTGCGCGTCTCTAGAACGGGGCTTTTCATCTTCTACTGTTCCCTGTTGGTCCGGACCGTTACTGTTCGATCACGCCGTCTTTGATGCCGAGTAGCACGGCGGCGCGATGTGCCTCCCCACGGCGACCTTTGATCCTTCCGTTCAAAAGGTCGCTGACTAAATTTTTGTTCAAGTCGTGCTTGCGGCTGAATTCCGCGATGCTCATTCCTTTGCGATCCAACGCCTCTCGGGCTTGCTCGGGTGTAACTGTGGCGGGCATAGTGCGCACTCTGTTCAGTTGTGTTTACTTGTGTTTGTCTGTGGTGATTCTTGGTCAAAAAAATGATCAAGTCAATGGTGGTGAATAAAAAAATGATCATTGCTGATCGAGTAGGCGACCGCTTGAGGGAAGAGCGCGAGCGCTTAGGGCTGAATCAAACAGAGTTTGGAGTACGTTTAGGCGTCAGTCGTGGGACGCAAAAGAACTATGAATTGGGGGCGAGTTCGCTCGATCTTCGATACGTAAGCGCGCTTGAAGAGCACGGAGCTGATGCGGCTTACATCTTGACTGGGCAGCGTTCGACGCCAATCGGTCAAATGTTGTCAGCCGCAGAAGAAGAGCTGATAAACCAATACAGAAGCATCACGCCGTTTGACCAGGAAGCGATACGTCGTTTTCTCCAGGCGATGGCCGATGACGCTGCCCGTCAGAAGAATTAACTCGCAACAAAAGCTTGTACGACATTAGTCGCCCCCGCGTTCTAAAGCCGATCCTCACCCCGTCAATGCCGATTCAGCCATGCACTTTATGGAGTAGTCAGCATGTTGGATCGCATCAAAAAAGAACCTCTTTGCTTGGGATTCGCAGAGTTCGAATGGCACACCCTGAGCAAAGCGGAACGCCGCCTCATAGGCCTATACCGGTCATTGAGTGAAAAGGAGCAAGGTCAGCTTCGTCGGCTATCTGAAATTCTTGCCATCAATCCTGAAGAGTCAGCCAACAGCTGATGTCTTGATCGCCGACGTTTCGGTGTCGGCGATTGACCTGTCACGCAACTGCCTGCGCCCCGAGCTGCTCGAACAACTCCCGCTGTTTAGCCCTGGGCATTTCCCGAAGACGATCGAACAGCAATCGGTCGAAGGTCTGCGCTGATGGACTCAGCGTGTGGGAAAACGTCAAATGGGCCACCCATGTATGCCCGCACTGGACGTCCAGGCACTGGCAATAGAGCGTCACGAAATCTGGCGATTGCGGCTTGCTATCCCGGATTAATCCCTTGTTTCCACACTTACATGTCACTCGCATATGTCCCTCCCCAGGGGCAGCTGATCGCCAACATATTGCCACATTTTGTAGTGGCATCCGCTACGCTTACTGTTTCATGCAGTGACATCCACTGCTTCTGGAATAGGTCTCCAGCCAAACCGCCTGTCTTCGCGTAGCCGGTCGTTCAACTGATTAAACAACTGACAGATCGGTCGAATCTCGTTGCTGGTGTACACGCGATCGATCTTCTCGATGTCGCCGAAACCCCCGGTGTTTTCCGGGATGATGCCGGCCAGAGCGGGGTTCATCCGCCAGGCCGCGATGACGTCGTTTCGGGTGATGTTTTTCACTTTCTCCAGCTCGTCTTTCGCCTGGAAGTCACCCACGGGGATGATCTGGATTGCGTTCTCTTTGCCGTTGGGGATGTTGACGAACATTGATCGGAAATTGCCCACGCCCTTGCTCGCGCTGATCTGGGCGCGCAGTTCTTCTTCGTCCTCTTCGGTCAGATCCGGGTCGTTGGTATAGAAGATGTAACCGGCATGCGCGCCGTTGCTGTAGTAGCGCCGGCGGAAGAGGGTGGCGGCCTCATTCAGCAGCAACGCTTGCAGGCCGCCCAGGTAGTCCGGGATCCCGTAAATGTTCTGTTCGACGTCGTAGTCCAGGACGTGGGAGATTTCGTGCGCCTCGAACTCCATTTCCTTGTTGTCGGGCAGCAGCATCACGAAGCCTCCGTCGACCTTTACGCGCATGTTGATCGCCGGCAGATGCTGCAGCTCCAGCACCTGGCCGAACGCGTTGGTGTCGTTGTAGAAATAGGCTTCACCAAACACCATGTAGTCCAGTCCGGCACGGCCCATCGTCTCCGTGCTGCAGCCGGCCGAGGCGATGAACTCACGCAGCAACAGGTTGCGCTTGAACTTCGGAATGGCGCCGTGGTGCGCGTTGGCGCGCAACAGCTTGGCCAGCCCAGCCCGTGACACCGGCGGCTTATAGATCTTGCCGTCGTCGCTGGGAAACACACCCACGTACTCGCCGATGTTGCCGGACAGCACCTGCTCTGGCTCCCCGAACGTAAACGAGCGCAACGGCTGTTGCTGTGGTTGGGCTACGTGGTGTTTTTTGCGTTTGCGGTTGGCCATGGCTGCTCTGGTTACTCGTGACGTAGCGGCTACGGCGCCGCTTGTTGGTGTTCAAAGGTTCGTTGGACAGGGCGTGCATCACCGCCCAGGCAATGTCGGCGTGACCGGTGGCTTCGGTACGGGATGCGCTGTAGGTGATCTGGCCGCTGTTGGTGGCGCCGCGCTTGATGGTCAGGAACGCCTGGGCGATGTCGGTCCAGCCGGCGTCCCACTCGATGCGGCTACCTTGGATCGTGTCCTGAGCCTTGAGGACGAGCGCGTTTTTCGCCTCGAGGCTGTAGTGAATCGGCGTCGCCTTGGCGTAGAAGTCGCGCACCAGGTCGAACACGCCGTAACCCACGCCGGTGACATCGATGCCGATGTGCTGCACGTTGAAGCGCTCGGTCAGCTTTTTGACCTGCGCGGCTTGGTAGGTGAACGAGTGGCCCCGCCAGCTGTGCTTTTCCAGGATCCGGAACTTCGCCCCGGGTTCGAGTGGCGGCGCAATGACCACGCAAGTGGCGTCGTCGCGGGTGCGGCTTGGGTCGTAGCCCAGCCAGACCGGACTGTTTCCGAACGGGCGATCCAGATCCGGGTTGTAGTCCTCCCACAACGACAGATCCGAATAGCAGCGCTCCAGATCCTTGAGGCTGAATGCGCTTTGGGTGCTGTCGATGAACTTGCAGTAGAACAGCTGCTGGAACTTGTCTTCGTCGTACTCCAGCTGCAGTTGTTCCAGGTCGAACAGATCGCAGCCGCCGGCGATCGCATCGTCCAGGGTGATCGTCTTGCGCCATTGGCCATCCGGACACAGCGCGCCCTGTGCATAGGCCGCTTCGCTCGGCCACACGCCGCCGGCTTTCATGCCGCGTTTGCTGTTGCGGAACTCTTCACCCGTCCAGAACGGGTACGCCTGGTGCGACACGGCGCTGGGCGTCGAGAAATAGGTTTTGCGCCATTTCTTGTGGGTGCCCATGGCGCTGGCGACGGTGCTGAGCTTTTCAAAGTCGCGAATCCAGAAGTATTCGTCGACGTAGACGTGCCCGTGGTAGCCCTGGGCGGTGCTGCTGTTAGTGCTGAGAAAGCGCAGTTCGGCGCCGTTGCTCAGGGTAATCGGGTTACCGGTCAGTTCGATGCCGAACCACTGCTGGGCGAACTGGATGATGTAGCTGCGGAAGATCTCCGACTGCGATCGGCTGGCGGACAGGAACACCTGGTTATCACCGCTCAACACGGCGTCCATGAACGCTTCGCCGGCAAAGTAGTAGGTCAGACCGACCTGACGGCTTTTGAGAATGTTCCGGATGCGGCGGGTTAGCGGGTTTTGTTTCGCCTCGAACAGCTCTTTCTGGTAGCCATACATTTTCGAGATGAACTTATCGAGGAAGTCCACTTCAGTCAGGCCGCTGATGTCGTTCTTGGCTTTCTTCTCGCGCTTTTTGCCGCCGCCCTCGCCACGTTCACGACGTTGACCTGCCTGGCGTTCGCGAGGCTCGTCCGGACGATCTGTTGGCGCTGCCGGCGCTGGTTTGGCCGAAAGCTTTTTCAGACGCTCCAGCAGGCTTGTCAGCCGCTCCAGCTCTTTCAGCTCGGCATCGGTCAGCGGATCGATCTTTTCCAGAATAAGCGTGATTCGTCGGTTGACGGCGCTCAACGGTTCTTCGTCCGTCAGCATCTCGTCCCAGCCGCCTTGGCGGATCCAGTAGTAGACGATGCGGATGTTAGGCAGCTTCAAATGCGCCTGGATTTCCTTCACCGAACAGCGGCGCAGGTAGAGGCGTTTTGCGGCTTCTTTGACTTCGGTCGGGTAGTTCATGGGCCGCAGTCTATGCGGCGAAAACGCCGGAAACGCGGGCTGAAATGCGGCGTTGTTCGTAGAGTTTTCTTCTACGAATCGGGCCGAAGCAAAGCGTTTGTTTGGGGGATTTCGGCTCCCTATCGTGGCGGCTCATTCAACGATTGAGCGCAGTCACCAACCATGCCCCGTTCCCTTGTCTCCTACTGGAAACGTGTTGCCACCAGCGGCCCGACCGTCGATGGCCGCGAGATCCTGCCCCAGGAACTGCGCGACATCGCCGAGACCTACACGCCTGCCAAATACACGGCGGTGATCTGGTGCGACCACGAACGCTGGCCGGGTTCCCACGGAACCGTTTTTGCCGTGCGCTTGGTTGAAGAGGGCGAGGATCTGGAGCCTGGCCAGATCGCGCTGGAAGCTCAGTTGAAACCGAACGATCGCCTTCTGTACCTCAACGACCAGGGCCAGAAGCTGTTCAGCAGCATTGAAATCACCCCGAATTTCGCCGGTAGCGGAAAGGCCTATCTGACTGGCCTGGCGGTGACTGATTCGCCGGCGAGCCTCGGCACGCAAGAGCTGTATTTCTCCAATCGCACCAGTCGCGCCGCGTACTACGCCGCCTCACAAGAACTCGGCCCCCTGCGCGAAACCGAGCCGCAGGGCGAGATCGGGCGCCTGGCCGCCATGTTCACCCGCCTGTTCAAGCGTTTCGGCATTGAAGACACGCCCACCGAAACCAATCCGCAAACCCCAACCGAGAGCAAACCCCCAATGGATGAAGCTACCGCAACGGCCTTGAAAGCCCTGCTGGCCCAGCTGCTGGTCGTCGCCGCCGGCATTCAGGCCGTGATCGAGCCTGCAGCCGAAGACGCACCGGAACCCGATCAAGCCCCGATCGATGACGTCAGCACGGCTGTCGACGAGATCGTCACCACTGCCGAGGAACAGCGCGAATTCAAGCGCAACGGCGGCGGCAACAAGGCAGTGCTTGCAGCGCTGACCAGCCTGCAGAAGCAGTTCACTGCGCTGCAGAACACCTCCACCGGACGTCAGTTGCCGCGCAATTCCGGCCCGACTGACAAGTCCAAAGCGCGGGTGCTCTGACCATGGCTGCTCATTCCCTGAGCGCCTATGGCGCGAAAATGTATGCCGAGCTGCAGCTTGCTCTCGCCGAAACCTACGGCGTCGACCTGGCCAGCAAACAGTTCAGCGTGGAACCGTCGGTAGCCCAAGAGCTTAACGACGCCATCACGGCAAAATCGGACTTCCTTTCGCGTATCAACGTCATCGGCGTAAGCGAGATCAAGGGTCAAAAGGTTTTCTTGGGCGTGTCCGGCCCGGTGACTGGTCGCACCAACACCAAGACCACCGATCGCGAAGCAAAAGATGCGTCCGCGCTCGATGACAGCACTTACGAACTGTCGTCGACCGAATCGGACGTGGGCCTGCCCTACGCGAAGATCGATGCCTGGGCCAAGTTTCCGGACTTCCATCAACGCTACTCCGCCGCGGTGCAGAAACAGATCGCCCTAGATCGCATCATGGTCGGTTTCCACGGCACCCACGCGGCAGCGCAGACCGACATCGGCGCCTATCCGATGTTGCAGGACGTGAACAAAGGCTGGCTGCAGCAACTGCGCGAACAGGCGCCGCAGCAGGTACTCAAGGAAGGCAAGACGCCTGGCAAGGTCACCATGGGGCCGAACGGCGATTACGCAAATCTCGACGCCCTGGTGCACGACACCAAGCAAATGGTGGACGAACGCCTGCGCGACGGCGGCGACCTGGTGGCGATCATCGGTTCCGACCTGTTGGCCGCTGACAAAGCCAAGCTGTACGCCAAGCAGGGCGACACCCCGACCGAGAAAGAGCGCATCGAGGACGCCCAGGTGATTGCCACCTACGGCGGTCTGCCGAGCTTTAGCGTGCCGTTCTTCCCGGTCAACGGCGTGCTGGTCACCAGCTGGGACAACCTGTCGATTTACTTCCAGGACTCCAGCTGGCGCAAGCAAACCGTGGACAACCCGAAACGTTCCCGCGTCGAGGATTACAACAGCCGCAACGAGGGCTACGTGATCGAGCAGCTGGAGAAAATCGCGCTGACCGAAAACGTGGAGCTGGTCGCATGAGCCTGGCCCTTGCCCACAAGCGCCGCATTTTGGCTCAGGGAACCGCTGCAGTAATCGCTGCTGCAGCGGCACCGCTGGCGTATTCGCCGGCGGAAGCCCTGAGCAGTCCAGCAAACGCGAAAAAGCACCTGCTGCTGATGGAAGCCTCGCTGACTGAAGACCTGAAGCGCTTGAGCGATTTAAAGAACTTGGCGAGCAAGCAAACGCTTAAGCGAACTGAGTTGCTGCCCAAATACCAGGACTTCATCCAGCGCTACATGGATTCGGGCCTGGTGATGCAGAACCCCGTCCTGGTGCAGGTGATGGTCTGGCTGTTCGACACCGAGCAGTTCGAAGACGGTCTGGAACTGGCGGACTTCGCGATCGAGCAGGGCCAGGAAATGCCGGAGCGCTTCAAGCGCAACGTGCAGACCTTCGTAGCTGACGCAGTGATCGAATGGGCTTTCCGTGAATACAACGCCCAGCGCAGCCCGGAGCCGTACCTGTCCGACCTGCTGCCGCGTGTCGACGGTGAATGGGATTTGCCCGAACAGATCCCGAGCAAGTACCACAAGTTGATCGGCATGCGCGCCATGGAGGCCGAGCAGTGGGAAACGGCGCTCAAGCACCTGGAACGATCTACCGAGTTGCACGCCAAGGCCGGCAACGAGACACGCATTGCGAAGTGCCGTAAGGCGATCGCCAAACAAACACCCGCCGTCACCGGCGCCCAATAACCGACTACCCCCCCAGCGGGGAACTGTGGACGTGTGCCTGCCATTTATGGACAGCCCCACGAAAAACAGTCTCCCCGCCCTAATTCGAGCGGTCAGCAATGAGCTTTTCCGGGAAACCCACCACCATCGTGGAACTGGCGATCGAGAACGACGGCTTCTGGCCGAACCTCTCCGTGGCCGAGTTTCAGAAGGGCTATCGCCTGCCGGCGGAGTTCCTGGGCGACCTGCTGACCGATGCTTTATTTATTGCGATGGCCGAGGTCAACGGCGACCTGGCCAAGCTCAAGGCCAGTTGGCTGGCAGCAGGCATCACCGCCGTGGAAACAGCCGATCCGATGCTGCTGCCTGAGCGTGCATTCAAAGCCAAGCTGTACAAGCGTGCCGTGTATTGCCGCGCCAAGGCCAGCGCCCTGCAGCAGTTCGCCACTGTGACCCGCCGCGAGAGCGCCGAGAACACCGGCAAGGAAGCGCCGGAGCGTGAAGACACGTTTCTGGCATTCAGTCAGCAGGCTGTGCGCGCCCTGCAGGGCCGTGGCCGCATTACGGCGGCACTGCTATGACCAAGCTGCAGGCGTTGACCGCCTACCTACAGGAACGCCGCCTGGTCGAGCCTGAACAGCTCGACAGCTGGACGGAGCAGGTCAAGCTGTCGCTGATCTGGAAACCCGACGTCGACGGCATGCACTTTGCCGACATGCACTATCGCGCCGTGATTGTCCTGGAGCGTTTCGCCGCCAATCCGGCCCGCATGATGGCCCTGGTGGGCAGTTGGCTGGAGACTCACGACGCCGATCGCGACCGCCACGAACTGCCGGCGCCGGAATTCGCCGTGGAGCCCCTGGACAGCGATCTGTTCGACGTGGAAGTCACGCTGGAATTCGTCGAGCCGCAGTATCTCTCCGAAGAACCGGACGGCGAGATCCAAGCCTTCGGCAAGACCTGGGCGTTCATCCCGTTTGACCTGTGGGTCGCTGAGCGCGGCGAGGTGGCCACCAATGGCGGGGCGTAGCACGTTTGAACTCGACGTGCGCGGACGCCTGGGCGTCCGTGAGCAATTGGCGTTACTGAGCCTGCCGCCGCAGCTTCGCCGCCGGTTGTTGAACCAGGTGACCAAGCGCGTGCGGACGATGAGCCGCAAGCGTGTGCGCGACCAGCAGAACCTGGACGGCACACCGTTCGCCCCACGTCGGGGTGAGGGCAAAGGCAAAAAGAAGATGGAAGCCGGCCTGGCCAAGTTGATGGTGGTCACCCGCGTGACCGCTGACGAAGCGGAACTGGGCTGGAAAAACGCCCTGACCCGATGGGTCGCCGCTCAGCAACACAACGGTGTCAGCGAACGCCGCACCGCCGCACAGATGCGCCGCTGGAACAAAACCCCGCCAGGCCTCGCGGCCACCGAGAAACAGGCAAAGCGCCTGCGCCGGTTGGGCTTTCGCGTGCGTCAGGCCGGCAAAAAGACCCTGACCAGGCCCTCAGTGGCGTGGATTCAAGAGCATGTGAATTACGCCAAGGCCGGTTTGCTGATTCGCATCCTGGACGACCAGCGCAGCGAGTCGTCGGGCGCGCAGAGCTGGGAAATCACGCTCCCGAAACGCCAGTTCATCGGCGCCGAAACCGAACGCGACACCGACCTGCTGATTAGCCAGGTGTTGCAACAAATCCTAACTTCACCCCGCTAACGAGGCACTGCATGGCACTCGGTCAAGTCACCGTCGACAATCTCAATCTGGGCCAGGGGCCAGTGAGCGAGATTGAGCGTTACTTTCTATTCATCGGCCCCGCCGGCAAGAACGTCGGCCAGATCCTGCCGCTGAACATGGACAGCGATCTGGACGCCGAACTGGGCGTTCCAGCCAGCGACCTGAAAGCTCAAATCACCGCCGCTCAGCTCAATGGTGGCCAGCGCTGGGCGTGCGTGGCGGCTCCGATCGCCGCCGAGGGCGATTGGGCTAGCGCATTGGAAAAGGCCCAACAACAGGGCTACTCCGTCGAAGCCGTGGTGATTACCAAGCCGGTAACCGCTGCCGCTGAACTGTCGGCCATGCATGACGCGGCGATCGCACTGAACAACACCTACGGGCGCCGCGTGTTTGTCATGGCCTCCGTGCCTGGCATCACCGCCGAACAGACCTGGGCGCAATACGTCAGCGAACGCAAAGGGCTGCTGGCCAATCTGGCGGCGCCGCGTGTGCTGGTCGTGCCGCAATTGCATGGCAATGACCTGGGCGTGCTGGCCGGTCGCTTGGCAAACGCTTCTGTGAGCATCGCTGACAGCCCGATGCGCGTGGCCACCGGTGCCGTGCTGGGCCTCGGCCCTGTTCCGATCGATGGCGACAAAGTCCCGCTGACCTCGGCTGTGCGCAGCGAGCTGGATCGGGCGCGCTACTCGGTTTCGCAGACCTATCCGGATTACCCAGGCGTGTACTGGGGCGACGGCAACATGCTGGACACCCCCGGCAGTGACTTTCAGGTCGTGGAATACCTGCGAATCACCGACAAGGCCGCTCGCCAGATCCGCCCGCTGCTGATTCGCCGCGTTGCCGATCGCCGCTTGAACAACACCCCCAACAGCATGGCCGTCAACACCAACCAGTTGATGGCGCCACTGCGCGCCATGGCCAAGTCCACCACGTTCGCGGGTCAAGTGTTCCCGGGTGACATTGAGCCGCCGAAGGACGGCGATCTGGTGCTGACCTGGGAGACGAAAACCAAGGTCGCGGCCTACATCAAGCTCAAGCCCCACAACTGCCCGAAAGACCTGACCGCGAATATCGCGTTGGATCTTTCCACCGATAAACAGGAGTAACGCCCCATGGCGAAGATTGGCGGCAAGAATTTTGACGTGAGCCTGGGCGATATCGCGCTGCACGTCGAAAGCTGCACTTTGGATATCACCGATAACTCGGCAGTGGCCCAAACCCGGGGCGTGCCGGACGGTACCGTGGACGGTGACGTGGCCGCCGCCGGCGAATTCGAGCTGGATACCACCAACTTCAATCTGCTGATCGACGCGGCGCGATCGGCGGGCAGCTTCCGAGGCCTCAAACCCTTCGACGCGGTGTTCTTCGCCAAGGCCGGCGAAGACGAGGAACTGCGGGTGGAAGCGTTCGGCTGCAAGGTGAAGCTGTCCAGCCTGCTGGCGATTGACCCGAAGGGCGGCGAGAAGTCCAAACACAAGGTTCCGTTCGACGTGACCAGCCCGGATTTCATCCACATCAACGGCGTGCCGTACCTGGCCGCGACCGAGATTGAGGGGCTGCGCTGATGGTGGACTGGTTCGACCGTGCCCAGGAGCTGGAGCAGCGCCAACGTGACCAGGCGATCAAGGCTCAGCTGAGCAAGCCTACGCCGGTCGGGCCAAGCCTGACCCATTGCCAGGACTGCGACAAACCAATCCCGCCGGCGCGCCAGGCGCACGGCGGCATAACCCGGTGCGTCCCGTGCCAGACGGACGTCGAGAAGAGTACACGCCGATGACCACTGACGCCTTGCGCCTCGGAGCGCTGGAACAGAAATTCGCTGTCTTCGAACACCGGCTGGGCGAGCTGGAAGACCGCCACGAAACCGTCCCGACCCGTGTCACCAAGCTGGAGCAGGGTTTCGAACACATGGCGGGCCAGCTGTCGGAACTCAACGCCGGCCAGCAGACGCTGACCGTTGCGGTGAATGACATCGGCGCCAAAGTTGGCCGCTTGCTGACCATCCTGACGCTGGTTGGCGCCGTGCTGCAGATGGTCGTGCCGGCACTGTTGCGCGTGTGGTTCCCATGAGCCTGCGCGGCAGGATCATGGCCGGTGTGATCGCGCTGGCCAGCACGCCGCTGGTGATCTTCCTCGGCACTTGGGAAGGCAACGGCCAGAACACCGTTTACGCGGACAAGCTCGCCGGCGGACTGCCCACGGTTTGCAAAGGCATCACCCGGTTTACCAGCCCGTACCCGGTCGTCGTCGGCGACTACTGGTCGCCCGCCAAGTGCGCCGAGGTGGAGCAGCTGGTGATCCGCAAAACGCAGCTGCAGCTGGCCGAGTGCATCACCAATCCGAACGTGGGCCAGAACACGTTCGACGCGCTGACCAGTCACGGCCACAACTTCGGCGTGACCAGCACCTGCGCCAGTCGAGCGGTCGCGCTTATCAACGCCGGTCGCATCGCCGAGGGCTGCAAAGCGCTGGCTTGGGCGCCGGACGGCAAGACGCCGGTGTGGGCCTATGTGACTGACGCCAACGGCCAGAAACGCTTTGTACCAGGGCTGCACAACCGCCGGTTGGCCGAATCCCGGCTGTGCGCGGAGGCCTGGTGATGCTGCGCGAAGCCTTGTTCCTGGTCGTGCTGTGTCTGGTTGCCTGGATCGGTTTCGACGCGCTCGAAGGCCAGCGCGACGAAGCCAGGCGCGAGCGCGACAGCGCGAAGTGGGAGGCCAGCGGCCTGCGGGAAGCGGCACGCATCAGCGGCGAAATGCTCGCTGAACGGGACGCGATCGACCAACGAAACACCAAGGAATTGACCGATGCACGCACTGAAAACGAACGCCTGCGCCGCGCTGTTGACGATGGCACTGGCCGGCTGTACGTCAGCGCCACCTGTCCCGCCTCCGGATCTGTGTCCGCCACCGCCGGCACCGCCCGCGTGGCTGATGCAGGCCGCGCCGAACTCTCAGCAGACGCTCGACCGGATTATTTCACCCTCCGAGATCAACTCGCCCAAAGCCGGCAAATGATCGTCGGATTGCAGCAATACGTCCGTGGCGTGTGCCAGCGATCGCCCGCGCACCAGGACACCACTTTTCCCAACCTCAAAAAGAGCGATACCCCATGAGCCAGCAAAACACCGAAATCACCCTGGAAGTCGGCGAAAACGAATTCACCTTCAACCTGACCCCGGCGGACGTGACCAAGTACTTCAACGCCCTGACCCAAACCAACAAGGTCGCGCCGGGCAACAACCTGCTGATGACCACCGTGCTGCAGGATCAAAAAACCGTGCTGAAACCGCTGCTGGGCAACCCGGTGATGGTGATGCAGCTCGCTGGTGCGCTGCTGGAGGAATACGCGCCCAACGTTGAGGTGATCGTAAAAAAGCGCTCGAGCACGCTGAGCGCCTGAGCGAAAACGGCCTGGGCCAGCTGATGGCCCTGACGAACCGCTGGCTACCTGGTGCCGAACCCACGCCCGAGGCGATGGGGACGGCCAAGTGGCTGGAGGACGAACACTGGAGACGCATGGAATTTGCCGTGGCTAACGGCATCGCCCTTGCGCTGAACGGGTAACGACATTGGCAGACCGTAGCGCCAGCCTGGCTTTCATTCTCAGCTTGCAGGACAAGGTCACCGCGCCCCTGGGCAAGGTGAAAATGGGTTTTGCCGAGCTTTCCGATCAAAGCGAAAAGCACATCAAGACGATCGGCCTGGGCTTGGGCGGTCTGACGGCGGGCGTGGTCGCCATTCGCGAATCCATGGAACCGGCGCTGGAGGTCAATCGCGCCCTGGGCGACGTCCGATCGCTGGGCGTGGCCGAGGACGCGCTGTCGGCACTCAACGCCAAGTCACTGGAGTTCGCGGTGAACTACGGGGAGAACGCGAAGGATTTTGTGGCGTCCGCCTACCTGATCGAGGGCGCCATCAAAGGCCTGGCCGGCAACCAGCTGGCAACTTTCACCAACACCAGCAACCTGCTGGCCAAGGCCACCAAGACCGACGCCGAAACCATGGGCGAATACGTCGGTACGCTCTACAACCTGCAGAAGTCCCAAGCCGATGCGATGGGGAAGGGCGCGTGGGTCGAAAAACTTGGCGGCCAGACGGCGCTGGCGGTGCAGCTGTTCCGCACCAGCGGCGCAGCCATGAAAGACGCCTTCAAGGAAGCCGGGGCGATCGCCACGACTTCCGGCGTCGACCTGGCTGAACAGATGGCGGTGATCGGCACGCTGAGCAGCACCATGGAGGGCGGCGACGCCGGCGGACGCTATAAGGCGTTTTTCGAGAACATCGGCGCGGCCTCTGAAAAGCTCGGTATGAAGTTCACCGACCAGCAGGGCAAGGTGCTGCCGATGATGACCATCCTAGACAAGCTCCAGGGCAAGTTCGGCGACCTCACCAGCGCGTCGGCGGGTGCCAAGCTGATGGAGGCCTTCGGCGGTGAAGGCGCCCAGGTGATCGGCGCGCTGGCCAAGGATACCGATCGGCTGCGCAACGGCATCGAGCAGCTGGGCAAGGTGCGCGGGTTGGAGAACGCCGAGCAGATGGCCCGGGCGATGGTTGACCCGTGGCAACAGTGGGCGTCCCTGGTCGAAGTCATGCGAGTGGTGTTCGGTCAGGTGTTGATCCCGGTGCTGTCGCCGTTCATGGCCAAGATGGTGGACATCGGTAAAACCCTGGTGCGCTGGTCGCAGCTGTTCCCGAACATCACCCGGGTGATCGGCATCACCGCGCTGACGATCATGGGCATCGTCGCCGCGATGTCGGCGCTGACCATGGTGGTGGGCATTGCCCGCATGACCTGGTTGGGAATGCTGACCGTCTGGAAAGTCTTCCAGCTGATGGGGCTGCGCACCGTCGCGGTGTTCATCCTGCAGAAGCTGGCCATCCTGGCTTACGTGGCCGTGATCTACACGCTGAGCGCCGGCCTGGCGCTGATTCGCGGCGCCATGATGCTTTGGCAGGGCGCGATCTGGCTGGTCAACGCGGCGCTGCTGGCCAACCCGGTAGTGTGGATCGTGGTCGGGATCGTCGCACTGGTGGCGGTCATTGTGGCGGCGGTCTACTTCTGGAAGGAGTGGACGAGCGCCCTGATGAACACGGCCGCGTTCCAGTTCGTCGCCGACAAGCTCCAGAAACTGTCCGACTGGTTTAACTCCATGGGCGGCTGGTCGGGCATGGCCAAGGCCGCGTGGGACGGCATCGTCGACATTTTCACCAAGGCCGTTAACGGTGTGATCGAGCTGCTGAACAGCATCCCGGGCGTGAACATCGAAGCGCGTTTCGGCGGCATGCCCGAGGTGCCGGGTGTCGATGCCGCGACCAACGCCGCCGACACCGCCAACGCTGCGCAGAAAGCCCAGCAGACCATCAACGCGGCAATCCCCAGCCTGTCACCGGCTCGCCCTTCGGCGGTGCCGCCGGGTGGCCTGCTGACCAGCATCCAGAACAACAACAGCAGCCAGAACAAGGGCACGCATGTGGAGAACGTGAACATTCACACCGGCAAGCAGATGACGCCGCTGGAGATGGAAAACATGGTTGCGATGGCGGTAGGCGGATGAGCGAGTACGTGGATCTGCTCATCGTCGACAACGACCTGGCGCTGGATCTGTCGCACCAGCCGCTGCTGGTCGACGACCGTGCCTGTATCGCCCAGGACATCGCCCACATGATCCGCGACAGCGGGCTGTTGGTGACGCTGGTGGCCGAACGCGATCGCCTGCGTCAACGCGATTGCATCCAGCAGATGGAACTGCTGGTTGAAGAAGACGTGCGCCTGGTGCCGGGAACGGCGCGTATCACCGAGCAGGCGCCAGGTGTGTACCTGGTGACCGCCAAAACCATCAAATTCGGATCGATCGAGGTAAGTCTGTGAGCGTCGATTTCAAAAAGGTGATCGCCGATACCGGCATTCCGACCACCGAGGCGGGGCTAAAGGCGGCATGGGAAAAAGAGGTTGAAGCCCAGGGCGCGAAAGTCGCCAACACCAGCAGCTATTCCCCATTCTGGCGAGTGATGACCGCACTGGTGACCAAGCCGGTTTTGTGGCTGCTGGATTTCCTGTGCCTGACCGTGCTGCCCAACTTCTTTGTGAAAACGGCGGTCGACGCCTGGCTGGACACGCTGGCATGGGCGGTAAACGTTGAGCGCAAGGGCGCCACCAAGGCAAAAGGCAAATTGCTGTTCACCCGGGCCATTCCGGACGGCGTGCTGGAGTTGGAAAAGGGCATCGTGGTGCAGTCTGCCGCGATCAATGGCAACGTTTACCAGCTGGTCACCACGGCGCCGGCGACGTTCCAGCAGGGCCAGCTGCAGCTGGACGTTCCCGTGGAGGCAGTCGAGGCCGGTAGTGGCTTCAACCTGGCGCCGGGGTATTACGCGATCCTACCGGTGCCGATCCCTGGCATCGTGCAGGTGGTAAACAAAGACGGCTGGCTGGAATCACCAGGGGCCGATCCGGAACCAAACGATCAACTACGCCTGCGCGTGCGCAACCAGTTCTCTGCGGTCAACCAGTGGCACACCGACGCGGTGTATCGCGCCATGATTTCCGCCTTCCCGGGCGTGCGTCCGGATGGCGTGTATTTCGAACACGGCGCGCCCCGTGGCCCGGGCAGTGCGAATGCCTACATCCTGTTCGATGCGGGTGTGCCGGCGGACGCCTACCTGCAGCAAATCAACGCGCACATTCGCGACCAGGGCAACCACGGCCACGGCGACGATCTGCTGGCCATGGTCATGCCCGAAGTCCCGGTGACCGTGACGCTGTGGCTGTGGCCCAAGCCCAACTTGAGCGCCGAGCAGATCGCCGCCCTGGTGAAAGAGGTGGAACTGTTCGTGCGGGCTGCTTTTCGCGAAAGCACCGCGACCGACTACCAGCCGACGCTGACCTATCCGCAATCGCGTTTCAGCTACAGCCGGCTCAGTGAAGAGATTCACCAGCAGTTCGAGGACATCGCGTCCCTGCGGTTCCTTCCCGGTCAGGACATCATCAGCGGGCTGAACATTCCGCGCCTGGGCCAGTTGAAGGTGACGGCGCAATGACCAAGCTCAAGTTGCCTTTCTGGCTCGGCGGCACCGAGCTGTCGAAGTTACTGGCCGCTGCACAGTCCTGGTGGGAAACCGTCACCAGCTGGTTGCGCTGGCCTTACCTGCAGATCGATCCCGACACCTGCCACCTGGCCATTCTGGAACTGTGGGCCTGGCAGCGTGACGTGACGCGCTTCACCGGTGAACCGGAAGCCCTGTTCCGCCTGCGCGTGAAATTCGCCTTCATCAACTCAGTGGACGCCGGCAGCACTGCCGGCATGAAGCGCATTTTCGAGCGCTTGGGCGTCGGCTACGTCGAGATCGAGGAACGCCAGCCCGGGCGTGATTGGGACGTGGTGCTGCTCAAGTTCAGCAACGCGCAGTTGTCCCTCAATCCGGAGTTGCTGCGTGTGCTGATTCAGCAGTACGGCCGCACCTGCCGGCGCTATGACTTCGTGACCATTACCCCCGTGGGCCTGCAAATCGGCCTGATCGACTTCAACGACGACCAGCAGACGCTGGTCGCCAGCCTGTAGGAGCGCACCGTGAGCGCCAGTATCACTTTGGCCGGCGAAAGCCAGATCGCCCTGAAACAAAGCGAGAAAAAGCCCCTGGTCGTGACGAAATTCATTTTCGCCAACGTGCCCGGGCTGAACCCTGAAACGCCTGTGGATCGTGCTGCCGGCAAGCCGCCGGCGGGACAGATTGTTCACGTCTACGACATCCCCAAGGAAAACGCCGGGTTCGTGAACCCCAACCAGGTCGTGTATAGCGCCCAAATCGGCTCCGACATCGGCGACTGGGACTTTAACTGGATCGGCCTTGAGGATGCGGACGGCCTGCTGTTTGCCGTGTCCTACGTCCCGCTGCAGCAAAAACGCAAGAACATCCCGCCGCTGCAGATCGGCAACAACGTCACTCGCAACTTTTTGGTGGCCTACGACGGTGCCCAGGCGCTGACCGGCATAACCATTGATGCCAGCACCTGGCAGCATGACTTTACCGTGCGCCTTGCCGGAATCGATGAGCGCGAGCGCGTGAGCAATCGTGAAATGTATGGTCGTGCCTGTTTTTTTGGCGATTCGCTGCTGTTCGAAAAAACGGCCAACGGCTTTCAGCTGCGCCAGGGCGTGGCCTATATCGAAGGCATTCGCGTTGCGCTCTCGGCGCCGCTGCCGGTGACCGGCGTTATCCCGGTAGGGAAAATCACCCTGGATGTGTGCCTGGAACGCCAATTGAACGATCGTGTGGCGACGTGGAAAGTGGTGTTCGGCGAGCCGGCGGACTACACCGATTCTGCCGGCGCTCGTCACTACTGCGTGCCCGTCGCGCACTACCTGTCTTCGGTGGGCTTTTCGGACATGCGCCTGCCTGAGCCGATCAACGGGCCGTTGATTCAGTACCTGGCGGCGCGGGACGGTGACTACGCCCTGCTGCGCGCCCGGGGTACGACCAAGGAAGACGTTGAACTGGGCAACCTGCCGAACGCCAAGAGCGATGACCCGACCACCAACAGCAGCGAAATCCTTGCGACCACGGCCGCGTTGAACAAGCTGCAAAAGCAGGTCGGCGACTCAATGACCGGCATGGTGGCCACGTTCGCCATGAATAGCCCGCCGGCGGGTTGGTTGGCGTGTAACGGTGCCGCGATTTCTCGCACGGCGTTCGCCGGTTTGTTTGCTCGGATCGCCACACACTACGGCGCCGGCGACGGGACGACCACCTTCAACTTGCCCGACATGCGCGGTCTGTTCCCAAGAGGTTGGGACGACGGGCGCGGTGTGGATGCTAACCGAGCGTTCGGCAGCTTTCAGGACATGATGATCCATTCCCACGCGCACACCGCCTCGGCCGCAGCGGTCGGCGACCACGCGCACACCGCTTGGACGGATGCCCAGGGCAACCACGCACACGGTGCTTGGACTGACGCCCAGGGCGCGCACAACCACTCCGCACCGAGTGCGCCGGGTGTCGGCCAGGGCGCCGGTGGCATCAATTCGGTTCAGCAGTCGGGCGGGGCTCACGAAACGTCCTGGGCAGGCGTGCACACGCACAACGTTCTGATGAACGCCGCCGGTAACCACGCGCACAACGTCGGAATCGGCGCCGGCGGCGCGCACACCCACGGCGTGACCGTGGCCGCTGCCGGCGGCACTGAGACTCGGCCCAAGAACTTGGCCCTTTTCTACTGCATCAAGTATTGAGATCGAACATGACTGAAAAACTCGTCTATCAGACCAACCACCTGGGCATCCTGGTCGGCGCTGTGAGGGCCGACGAATCGCCGCTGGAGCCTGGCGTTTACATGATCCCGGGCGGCTGCGTAGAAACAGCGCCGCCGGCTATCCCTGAACATAAAGCCGCCTGGTGGAATGGCAAAACATGGCAGCTGGTGGACTACTTCGGCGGCGTGGTGGTGTACAGCACCGACACCGGCGAGCCGCGAACTCTGGAAGGCTTCGAACCGGTGCCGGCAGGCTTCACCATGAAAAAGCCGGGGCCGAACCAGGTCTGGAAGAACGGCGAATGGGTTGATGACATCGATGCCGTGCTGACAGCACTTCGAGACAAAAAACTGCAGGCGATCGCCACCGACTGCGCGGCGTACATCGCCGGCGGATTCAACTCCAGCGCCTTGGGCGAGGTGTATCGCTATAGCAGTGCGATCGATGACCAGGTGAACCTGAACGGTCAGGTGTTGCTGGGGATGGACGACACCTATCCATGCTACGCCGCCGACCAGGTGCTGGCCTTCAGACCGCACACGATCGCCCAACTGCAGAAGGTCAGTCATGACCTGGTACGGTTTCGGCAGGCGGCGCAGCAACAGGCCGAGACGCTGCGTCAGGCGGTGGCCAGCGCGCTGAAAGACAAAGACCTCAAGGCGATGAAAGCCATCACCTGGACGCCGCCGGCATGACCTGGGCACCGGTGACGATGCGCTGGCCGGAGCAGGCCACGCAGTGGATGGGTGGGCTGTCCGCCGCCAAGGATCTGGCCACGGGTGAGTTGGTCAGCACCGCCCAGCGGGTGGCAGGTCTGGAAGGTTTGGCCAGCACCAACCCGGGGCCGGTCGGCGATGCCGCGAAAGGCGCCATTGAAGCCGGTCGGGCGGCGCTGGCTGAACAGTTGGGCCAGGTGCCGGCGTGCCTGGTGGTGACGCCATTCCAGAGTGGTATCGGCCAGGGCACCGGCTACCAGCGTTTCCTGTCTGCGCCGAACGTGTTGGAACACCTCGCCAGAAAGTTGGAAGACGCGACCGACTCCGGGCGTCCGGCGGGGCCGCAATACGCGCTGTCGATTCTGTTCCTGGGCACACGGCTGGAACAGTTGGCCAGTGGCCTGTCCCGGTTCAATGCATTGCTTCCGATTCCCGACCTGGTGCGCACGGAACGGCGCGCCCAGCACCTGATGAAACTTGAGAGCGAAAAGTGGGAGATCCCCGGCGCCGGCCCACTCCCGCGCTGGCAGACCCTGCCGCTGGAGCGCTGCACGGTGGTCAAGGCCGCGAAACAGTCCATGGCCGGCCAGTTGGCCGTGCTGGAGGGATACGCCGCCGACGGTTCGCCGCTGGGTGATCTTGCTGCGCTGGCCGCTCGCAAGTCAGCACAGCAACAGGGGCGGGATCAACAATTGACTGATCTGAAAAACCTGCTGGCTGGGGGTAACCCCGACGTCAGCATACGGGCGCGCCTGATTGGCCCGGGTAATTCCAGCGAGCTGCGCCAGGAGCTGCTGAGCGGCGACGCACCGGGTCATGAGTGGGTGCAATGCGCCGGCCTGCTGCTGGTGGGCACGCAAGAGGGGTTGAGTTTTGTACGGGAGCTTGTGGGCCTATGACGCTGTTGCTCGATGGGCAAAAAGTCCAGGGGAAGAACCTCAAGGTCACCGGCAATCTACGCATCGAAAGCGGCGACATGTCGGGGCAGACCAGCAACACCGACAAGGCCCACAAGGGCTTCAAGCCCAAGACGCTGGCCGTTTCGCTGATGATCCCCTTTGTTGATCGGGTGCAGTTGACTGACCTGATGCGCATGGCCGAAGCCACGGCGAGCGGCGGGGGGGTGCATCTGTACCGCGTCGTGAACGATACCGCCGAGGCGTTCGGTGTTCGCCAGGTGGAGTTTTCCGAAGGCGTCAGCGCCCGCGAAGCCGACAACCTGAAAGCCTGGCTGGTGCAGTTCACGCTGAGCGAGCGCGAATCGAACCCGGAAAAGGTCGAGGGTCGGCGGGCCGGCAACAAGGTCGACGCCCACGGCGCTCCGGGCAGCGCGGTAGGTGAGGGTGGTAGTAACTCAGGTTCGAGCGACAACCCGGAACTGAGCGGCTTTGAAAATGTGCTGGGCCGCGTCGACAAATGGTTGGGGAGTGAGCAGACGTGAAACTGCACAAGGTTCTGTCGATCAATGGCGCTCCTGTTCGCCTGGTCAAAGAAGACGTTCGGCTGGACGCCACCAGTCCAGGGCGGGCGAACTTCACCGTTCAGTCCGCTGAGCCGCTGAAAGGGTTGGTGACGCTGGATATCGGTTACAACGACCGCACGCTGCAGCGCCACTTCATCGGCTACGTCGAGCGTTGCACCGTCGCCAATGCCAAAGCGCAGGTGCTGTTCTGCCGTGAGCTGGCTGCTGTGCTGGCCAACCCGCTGGCGCTGAACCTGCGTCACGTCGATCTGCGCGCCGTGCTGGCTGTCATCAGCGAGCAGACGGGCCTGCGCTTTCGCGTTCCCGATCGGCCTTACGCCGGCGTGAAGGCACCGTACTTCTACAGCCTTGCCGCCGGCTACCAGGCGATGGACAGCCTGGCCCGCGTGTTCAGCATTCCGGACTTCACCTGGCACCAACTGGGCAACGGCGAAGTGTTCGCCGGCAGTTGGGCCGACAGTTTTTTTGGCGCCCGTGCGGCGCTGCAGATCCCCACGGAGCTGTTCGACGGCTACCAGGGCAACCAGAGCGCGATGATCGCGGCCCTTCCCGGGTTGCGACCAGGTGCAACGATCAACAACGGCGAGCGCATCACCAGCGTGGCACTCGCCAATGACCAGATGGCCATCCGATGGAAGACGCAATCCGCCGCGCTGTAGAGCGCCAATTCCCCGAACTCACCGGCGGTTACCACTTGCCGCGCTTCGCCAAGGTTACGGCCGTGGCCGATGCGCCGGCGGACGCGGGGATCTGTGACGACTTCCGTCCGCGCTACGCGGTGGATATCGTTGTTCTCGGCCCGGACGACGAGCCAGATCCGGCCATCCCGCCGCTGTCCGGCGTTCCCCTACCACTGCCCACCGGTGGCGAGGAAATGGGCATTTACGCCTTTCCGGAGGAAGGCACGCGGGTGGTGGTGTGTTTCGCTTACGGTCTGCCGAACAAGCCCTACATTCAATCGATCTTGCCGCACGGCCTGAGCATGCCCAAGGTGCCGAAAGGCGACCAGGTTTGGCAGCACAGCGGCGCCGCGCAACAGCGCGTCGATGCCGACGGCAACTGGTTGCGCCAAACAGACGGAAAGATCCGGGATCAGGCGATCGAGCGCGAGGTCGAAGCCCTGGACAACCGCGAGCAATTCCAGAGCCACACGCGGGCGGTTGATGACCACTCAACCGAGTCGGTGGGTGGTGTGAAGACGATAGAGGCACTCGGCGCGCTGAAGCTGCTGTCGGGCGGATCCGCGAGCCTGGCGGCGGTAGATGATCTGCACCAGGCTACCGGGCGGGATTTGAACCTGGTTGTGGGGCAAAAGCACAACGCTACAGTGGGTGGCGATATGCAGGAGCGAATCGAGGGCGTACGAAAAAGTATTGCCGCCAAAGGGCAGCACTTTCACGCACCGAAAAGTTGGATTGGCTCCAATGACGTAAATCTATTTCAGGTGGTATGTGATGTTTTAGATATATTGCAACAGATGAACACTAAATTGGCCGCACATACACACACACCTGGCCCTGCTCCAAATCCGACCGACGCTGCATTTTTTTTGAGTAAAAGCAGCGAGGCAGAAAGATTAGGTATAAGCCTAAAGTTTATTTCGGGGAAGTAGTGATGTGAAAATTAAGAGCAGCATTTTTTATATTTTTTGCCAGATCCACAAGGGCACTTATCATTTCTGCCAATACTAAAACTAGCATCAGAATTATTTATTCTTCTCTGAGTGACGTCGTTTAATATATCTTGAGACTTCATGATTTTTTGCGCGCTTTCACGCTCTTCAGCTGTCAAGGGGATGGAAGCATCAAATGCTAGAATTGTTTCCGACTCCCCAATGCTACCTTTGGTAGTCGCCCCAAAAACTATCAGCTGCTTTGTTTTTGGGTACTTGTATTGAGCGACAAGTCCATAAAGCTCCATGCATGCACGCCTTTCTGAACGATATTCATCATAGTCAGCGTAGTCGTCGTCCCAAGGGAAAAATAGAAAAATGTATGTCCTGTTAGGATGGCATAAAGATTGAACAAGTCTAGCGGAACGTGCAGACTCAGGAACTTCACCATACTTGGAGAAAAGTGAGCTGCCCAAATGTGCGCGGGATAACATGTTTTCCGACGCTAAAATTTCTACTATTTTCGCATGTTCTAGCAGAGGGCGGTCGTGTGCTTCACCCACTGTCGCAGAAACAATACAGTTCGAAAACGTTTTAAGAATCTCAGCCCAACCTAATCCCGCTTTTGTCTGACCGTAATGCAATGCATATGCGGGGGAGCTTCGGAAAGACTTCCAGTAGAATTCATGAATAGCAAAAGGTACAGAAAAGTCTTTTCTCGGATTTGCTATTGTGCCGTATCCATTGAGGTCGAGATTGTCTAAATAAAATCCCAAGATATCCGCTTCACTTCCTGCTGATTGGAGCTTCAGCTTTCGAACGGCGTTTTCCTTTGCTTGTAAGTAATTAATGAAGTCGGAAGGTGTGGCGAGTTCATTAAGTAATAAGTCGATGCTTGTTTCATCTAGTACGTGAACAAAGGTCTTTCGAGGGTTTATGTCGTTGATGAAGAATGGAGTTTCCATTATTTGCTGTTCGTCTAACACAAAATAGCAAGCGAGGGAGCCGCTGCTGCCTGGCCCTTTCGAGTCAAAGTAAGCTTTCGCCGCTGCACCTATTCCTCTGGTGACACAAACTAAATGAATTTTTAAATCAGCGTTTGAGAGGTCAAAGGGGAACTGATCTATGCACTTTTGGTTTAGGAATATTCTGTGTGGGTGATTTCGAACAAAGGACTCGGCCGCGTGCAGCTGTTTTGCAGATTCTTTTACAGCTCCTCGATACCATCTTTTCCAAGCTAAATCCGTCGGGCGATCTTCTTGAAAAGTCACATGGCCTTTATCTGAGAATAAAATAAGAGTGTTGTCGAAATATACGGTTAGATCTATGAGTTCCTTTCCTCGGTCTACGTCTCTAAATAAACTCGGGTAACTCCAAAGACTGAAAAAGGTTTTTTCAGTGATTTTGGCTAATATTCTTTCACTATGGTTGACGCTTGGTTCTTTGATTATTGGTTTAAGCATTAGTTGTGCTCCCTGCTTAATTTATAAATTTTGTATATTTTGGTGGCGGATGCCATAAGTGCGAATTGATTTTTATATTATTTTCAAATTTTATGTAAGGCAAATCATATCTACGAGCTTGTGCGCGGGCGCCTTCTATGGATTCGATGCTGCTCCACTCATAGCCGGTTACCGCCGTTCCTGGCTAACGCTGCATTGAGCATTTGGGGTAACGGATCAAAAACTTCGGCGTAATGGAGTAAAGCCTTGCGGGAAGCTTGCGAAGTGGCAAGCAGATCATGCCACTGATCCTGTCGTCCTCAGCAACCGTGTCGATTTCCGACACGGTGGAAACAATCCGCTCCGCTATTACTATTCGATGCGCTGACCAACCGAGTCCCATGTTCTCAACGATCGGTCGCATCGCCACATATGGTTCGTTGATGGTAATCATCAGAAGAAGAAAAAACTTTCTGAAAAAACACTTATCCCCCTCCCGCCGACGGGCTTTGCGTCCCTTTTTCGTGCAAAGGCTAGAGCGGTGCAAACACCGGCTTCGCCTAGGCCTGCTGCGGGGGCTGAGGGCGTTGTAGCCATTGCACGCAATGCAAAGTTTTGCAAAAAAGTGTAGATGCGTTGCACAGCGTTACGGAGCGTCGACGAGATGGGCAGGGGAGTGAGGCGCCCAGCCTGCAGGCGCTATAGCCTGGAAAACTCACCGGACAGGGCGTTTTCGTTTTCGGAGTTGTTCGAATCAGCTGCGAGTCCGGCACCGCCCAGTCCACTGGCAAAAATGGCTGTAAGGCCCGCGCTGCTTGGCTCTCTGATATTTTGCGGTACTGCACAGCGTCTCCAAGAATTTCCTTCCTATACAGTGCCATTTTGCATGACGCGAAAAACGTAGAAACGGAGCGTCGCCTTGGCTATTTTTCCGACGTGGGCTGGGGAAAAGGTAATTTTGGTAAGCAAGGGTTAGAAACGAGCTGCAGCCCTCGCAGCGCTTGGCTTTGCGTTATTACCTCAAAGGGTAATTTTAGGTAAGGGACAAGGTAATATTTTCTGAATGGCCTTATTTCATTGGGTTTCGTGGCCTTGGGGTATTACTCACATAGAAGGTAATTTTCTAACCATTTGCTTACCTGATTATTACCTTTATGCAAATCGCTGAACGTGTCGAATTTAGAGGCCTGCATCGAATCTAGCTCAGCTCATTACCAAAATTACCTTTTTCCCATGGGTCAACATGAAACGTTGAAATGCCCTTCGCGACCCCGTTCTGTATCCAGGCGCGCAAAACCCATGGGACTGGCATGGGACTGAGATTGAAAATCTCGCTCCTCTGCAGCCCTTATAAACCGGGGGGGTGTCCTCCGAAAACCGTAAACGGGTAGTTTCGAATCTCTCCTTCACCGCCAAATTCGATGTAAACAAAACCCCTGGTTTCGAAAGAAACCCGGGGTTTTGTGCATTCTGGCGCCAGTATTTTTGGCCACGGAGACGGATTCGTTCCCTGGTCAGGGCATTACACTCGCGTTTTTATCCGGCATGTAAAAAAGGACGACCTTCATGATCATTTCCACTACCCACTCCATCGAAGGCCGGCAGATTACGGCGTATCTGGACATCGTCAGTGCCGAGTCGGTGCAGGGCGTGAATGTAATTCGCGATATGTTCGCGGGCATGCGGGACTTTTTCGGTGGGCGTTCGCAGACGCTGGAGCGGGCGTTGAAGGAGGCGCGTATTCAGGCGACTGACGAAATCAAGGAGCGCGCGCGGGCCTTGCAGGCGGATGCGGTGGTCGGGGTGGATTTCGAGATCAGCATGCCGGCAGGGAAGGGCGGCATGGTGGTGGTGTTTGCGACCGGCACGGCAGTCAGATTGCGCTGAGGATTGTGAGCCCATTCAACGGAATGGGCTCTTTGCTGACAATCAGCCCTGTGGTTTGAGCAGGACAGTGCCTTTCGAATCGTAGGTCAGCGGCGTATCGATCGCGACGAGAGGCGGGGTATCGCCCGGCTGAGCTGGTTGAGCTGGATCCGGGTGGTAGATGACGCCAGGCTGCAAGGGGCTCGGCCCGGTCGGCTGCTTGATCACGATTTCGCCCGAAGCGACTTTTTCCTTGAATTTCTCTGCCCCGGCTTTGCCGGCGGCGATCTGTTCATCCGTGAGCTTTACAACAGGCAGTGTCGGGAATCCTTTGATTTCCATGTTCTCTCCTTGAGATTCATTGCGTAGGAAAAAGGGCAGCGGCCGGGTGCCGGGAATCTTTAGCCGCGTGAGACCAACGGTTCGTCATTGTGTTTAATTTCCGTGGGCCATTCGTCGGGCTCCGGGCGATCTGAACCACAAGTCCAGGAATGACCGGCTAGTCTCAAAAGCCTTGGAGGTCGATATTTTTTCAGGCAAAAGGGTTTGCCGGTGTCGGCCCGCATTTGAAAAGGGGTGAAGAGATGACTGATCCGTACATCGAAGACGACGGGGCTGAGTTTTCATTCAACAATTGCGTGCGCTGCGGCCAGACGGAGTATCAGGCCGGATTCGGTGAGGATCCGGTGCAGACCGGCAAGATCAAGTCGACAACACCCAAGGGGCCTAAAGCAAAATTTCTGCCCAAGGTGACGGCACGTTCCAGGAAGTAATCCGGATGCCACACAGCCCCGCCATTGGGCGGGGTTTTTTGTTTCTTTTATTTGAGAAATGCCCTACAGAAATTGCAGATTCGTTTGGTTTCTTTCACAAACTTTTCACACCCGCCTGAGTAGGGTGAAGCCATCCGTTAGAAAGCAAGTCTCCAGCCCGTCTCCCCAGCGGGCTTTTTTTTGCCTGCCATAAAACCTTTTCCATAATCGCTGTCCAATCGGCGCCAAGTGCGCTGCAACGCTGGACATTGCCGCGGCAACAGCATTCAATCTGCGCCCTTTTTTATTCCTTCTGTTGAGGTTCTCGTCATGCGTTTAACTCTGCCTGCTCTGGTTCTGGGGCTTCTGGTTGCTCAAGGTGCAATGGCTGGCGACGGTACCGCCGCACTGGGTGGCGGTCTTGGCGGCGCGCTGGGTAACGTGGTTGGCCAGAAAATGGGCGGCAGCAACGGCGCGGCCATTGGCGCTGGCCTGGCCGGCGCGGCTGGCGGTGCGTTGGCAGCGAAGAAGGGGGCCCGCACAAAGGCGGCCATTGGCGGTGGTGTCGGTGCGGCGGGTGGTTCGATCATCGGCAACAGCCTGGGTGGCAAGAACGGCGCGACTATCGGTGCCGGCCTGGGCGGTGCTGCTGGCGGCGCAGTGGGCAGCAACTTGTCCAAGGGGCACAAGCGTCACTGATTGCGAATGCATATCTGAAAAGGCCCGGCTTTATGCCGGGCCTTTTCGTTGCTGAACGTTTTTCCCGAATTCGCCTCCAATGCCACATAGCCCCCTCTGCGGGCGAACCGTCCCGATCCGGGACCTGTGAGGTCTGTATGCGCTCGACTTTAACTGCAACTGCGTTGGTTATAGGACTACTCGTGGCTCAAGGCGCCATGGCTGCCGGCGATGGTTCCGCGGCTGTCGGTGGTGGGCTGGGAGGTGTGCTGGGCAATGTGGTCGGCGGCCAGCTCGGCGGCAGCACCGGTGCTGCGGTGGGTGCCGGCGTTGGCGGTGCGGCCGGTAGTGCCGTCGGCGCGAACAAACGCAATCGCACGGAAGCCGCCATTGGCGGTGGCCTCGGAGCCGCAGGCGGTTCAGTGGTCGGCAACAGCCTCGGCGGCTCCACCGGTTCGACCATTGGCGCAGGGTTGGGCGGCGCGGCGGGTGGTGCGGTCGGCAACAACCTGGGTGACGATGGCGGCAAGTCGCACTCCGGCGGTGGTCATAAGTACAAGTACAAACACAAGAATCGTCATCGTTGAGTGATCGGTTCTACGGAAACCCGGCTTTATGCCGGGTTTTTTGCGCCTGCGCGTCATGCGCTGGAACGAATGGCGACCATACTTTTCGAACGTCGTATATCAATGCGATTGACGAGGTGCGCCATGACTCCGGAAACCGAAGGCAAGGAAGAAAAAGGCCCGAGCGGATTGCCGTTTATCAATGATCCGGGGAATGAAGATCCGGGGTCGTTGATGGATGATGCGACGGTTCCGCTTATGGAGGGTGAGGAGGAGCTTGAGTATGAGGATTTTGATGATGATGAGTGAATACTTGCTTTGCGAGCCCAAGGTTTGAATAACGACACTTCACACCTCAACCTAATTATCCTGAGTTTTTGAGGATGTACAGGTTATCCGAAGCAGACATTTTTTCTATCTTCTTCAACGCAAAATATTCGTTGAATTCTTTTTTTAGTTCGTCTTTGTCGCAGTATTTTTTATATTTCAAAGGTCTGTCACTGGCGTAAATGTAGAGACGCCAAACATCAAAGCCATCGATTCTATTGTTTGATCCGTAGTCAAAGTCCACAGATTCTGTAGGGAAGTGGATAGCGCACCCGACACCATGCAGTTCGTATTCCACTGTATCTGTTATTTTTCCGCATCGTTGTATCTGGTTGGAGCGCCACAGCCTCAAAATATTTCGAGTGCCAAATTTTTCCTCCAGCAGCTTTGTGCCGATATCTACTTTGTTTAAAAAGTCGATTATCAAATCTTCAAGGGTATTTTCTTGTTCGCTCATCTTCTTCTGTGATGCTCCAGTCTGTCATGGCCAACGTTGGCTGCGGATTCTAAGACTTCTTCGATGCTATTTAGAATTCCTTTATGTTCTTTGATGTTAGTTACCAGTGTTATTGTTACGTCAGTTGAAGTTTGCCGCGCAGCCGCTGCACGATGGTGGCCATCCAAAATATAGAGGTTGCCGTTGTGTTCTGCCACGTCGATGGGGAATTCATTGTCATACCCAGCCTTTCGCATGTCTTGTCCCAATTTTTCTACTCGTTTGGTTGAGCCCTTTCCTGATATTGCATGCGTTCGTTTCAAACTTTTCGGGTCTACTCCTAAAAAAATAGTAGGAGGAAGTGGTTCACCTTCATTTACTTTTGTACCGCTGACATCTCCAGGCACCGAACAACCCGGCTTGTTCGGCGGCGGACAGTTGGACGTCAACCCCAACGGATCCACCCACCCCGTCGGATTCGGCACGTACCGGTACTGATTCAACCCACCCGCCAGCTTCACCGGATCCGGCGTCAGGTACCGCCCAATGTCCGGGTCGT
>NZ_JASCAF010000032.1:0-111114 GCF_029967985.1 Pseudomonas sp. V88_4 | reverse complement strand
CGCTGTACAAGGGGCGATGGCATGTCGAGTTGGACTTGCGAAATCTCAAGGCCACACTGGGCCTTGGAAGGTTGAGCTGCAAAACCCCGGGCATGGCGGTCAAGGAGTTATGGGTCTATCTGTTGGCCCACAATCTGATCCGAATGCTCATGACCCAATCGGCTCTGTTAGCGGACTGCTTGCCTCGCGAACTGAGCTTCAAACACAGCCTTCAGCTATGGCTGGCGCTACGACAATATGGGAGTCCTGAAGACGAGGATGGTCTGGCGAACTTACTGATGCTGATAGCGCAAAGACGCGTTGGAAATCGACCTGGTCGTATCGAACCGCGAGCCATAAAACGAAGACCTCAGGCCTACCCCTTGCTGACCAAGTCACGTCGGTCAGCAAGGGCTGAGGTCAGGAAAAACGGGCATGCTAAACATGTTAAGTAAGTGCCATTCGGGACTGAATTATTTCATTCAGTCCCCTTTGTTTCTTAACCCGCGTCGCCGCTATCTGGCGCTGAAGGCGCATCCGGACATTCATCAGCCCATCGCGTTACCGTCATGTCTTTGAGCTGCTCACCCATGATGTCGACGCGCAAGCAGGCACCTTTCTTCGAATAGAACAGGATGCAGCGCGAGCTATCAAAAGAGCAGGTATCGAGTTCCAGGAAATTGTGAGCGGCCAGCTCGCGCTCGATACCACTGTATTCGTAGCCATCGCTGGTGTGCATCCGGGTTGGCTTCCATCCTTGTTTGATCAGCTTGGATCTGGCCGACACCAAGGGCTCATCGACGGCGATGCCTACTGGCCCGTGCTTGACGTTTATCGCTTGCGAGCCGCTGGCAAACGCAAAGCTTGTAACTGTGCAATACATTGCGAGGAGCAGGAGGATCGGGGTCTTCATTTGATCGTTCCACAAAAAAGGAACAGATTTCTGTTCCCTTTGGTTTCTGGCTTCAATCCTTTTCGGGACATTTGAGGTTCCAGGAATAAATCTTCATGTCTTTGATTTCTTCTCCGACAGTTCCTACACCTAAACAATCTCCGTTCTTGATGTAGTTGAAGCTGCAGTAACGGACGCCTTCCGTGCAAGACTCGATTTCACTGAAGCCTTTTCTTTGGATGACGCTTTCAACTCCGAACTCACCTGAGTAGGTCGGATTCGGCTTCCAGCCATTTTTGAGCAAGGCTTTTCGGGCTTTCGAAAATGGCATTCCTTCTTCGATAGGAAGGTCTGCTGCGTTGGAAAACAAACTGACGCAACATAAAAGGCTGATGGCTAATGTTTTTAGTTTCATTTAACAGAGCCGCTGACAATAGGATTTTTGCCGTGCCCCGAAAGCGGGCAACTGGTGGGATCTGTCACTCGGGCTGCAGGTTTGCCACTCATGGAAAATTCCTTTTCAAAGATTCAGTTGTCCTTGGCCTGATTGGATTAGAAATTCCGGCCACTGAGATAGTGCGGTCATCAAACGTTTGACAGAGCAGGAAAGAGTGCTTTGGTGGAACTCTGCCACCCATGTATGTTTGCGTCGCACAGGATGCCTGAGGCAAATGTGGCGCTCAACATTTCTTGCAATTATTCGGTTGGCGGGCTGTGAATGATCTTGAAACGACTAGTCCCTAACGCCCTCGCGTTCGGATCGATTGAACTTTTGGTACAGAGAAAAACGCATTTGGGGGTAGGTCTTCGCATGGCCACCATAAGACAAATGCCGAAAGGGTATCTGCGGATGTAAAAAGAAGGTCGTTTATCACTAATCCCTGATAGCTAGACGTTAATAAGGGTCGTGTGCGTTATTTCATATGGATCTAAAAACCTGTAACTTCTGACAGGTTCGTTTTTTTTAAAATAGTGGAATTATTCCTTTTCCTTAAGTCAATGTGATCCAGGAAAAATTATGGGAACTCAAACAGAAGTGGTGATCGAGAATATTCCACCGTCGATGACCGATAACGCCATTAAAGCCGCGGTGGCCAAGACCTTCAAAGGTGTTGAGATTATTTCGTTGGTTAGAAACGGTCCGTATGCAAACATAGTCTTCGGAGTGTCAATAGCTCGAGGCCCTGAAGGCAGGATGAAATGGACCGATTTCTCAGGATGAGCATATATGGAGAAGCGATTATGTATTTCGCTACTTGCCCCCCCTTTATCAAACGATAAAAAGGATTTGCACCTATTAGCTGGTCTTGAGCCAAGGTTAATGGTTGTTCTTTTTTGAATGAGGTTGTCAGTCACACCTGACAACCTCGGCCATTTTCTTTCCGGCTATTGAGCGACAGCAATCAGTCGCTTACGCCTTCACCTCAATATGATCCAAAGCCTGATTCACCGCCAGCTCACTCAACATCACCAACTGCGCAATCCCGATCGCAGTCTTGCGATGGGCAGGCTCCAGCGTGGCCGCAAAGTTATTGAGCATTTCGCTCGCCGATCCCAATGATTCGCTGGCGTTAGCCAAGAGGGATTCAGTGTTGTATGCCGGGTTGGCCATGTACATGGGATCGTGTTTGTGATGGCTGCCCATGATGCGTTGTTGGGGAGTGAGGTAGTGGTCGAGGGCGCGTTCGGCGGCTTCGTTCAGGGTTCGGGAGTCGGGGAATTTGTAGGGGGAAACTGGGTCGGTTTCTGGTGGGTTTGGTGTTGGTTTGAACATAGATGTAGCTCCATATGGGACTTAAGGAGCCATCACTCTCGCTACCAAACGAGTGGTGGTGGCCATACGAAGGTTGGTAGACCGGCCCATATGGAAAATCCGGCGCGCCCGAGGGCGCCCTGCGCATGGCCACCATAAGACAAATGCCGAAATGGCATCTGCGCTAGGTGACGTTATGCGTCATATGGGAGGTCGGGCTACCAAACCCGATCACTGTTTTTCAGTGACCCGGAAACGATAAGACCCGCACTCCAGACGCACAAGCCGGCGGATTCTGGCGTAGTCGTAGGCAATGACGCAAGGCGTTGTAGCCTTGAGGAGGTAACGGTGGGTGTCTTTAAACAGAGTTCAGGCAGTCAGTTAAACGGGTGGGTCAAAAGCGGCCCTCGCCCTGGCCCTCCCGATACGTCGGACCGCCCGGAGGGAGAGGGGACTGACCGGGTTGGCTGGCGCCATACATCGACCTGAACGTCCGAGGCTGCTATGGATTCAGAGGCAAGCTCTCTAGTTGTTGGATCACGCCCCATCCCATAGGACATCGGCGTCGTGGCGTGACCGAAACAAATATGCATAAATGCATTGACTAAGTATGCGCTAATGCATATTTTTACCTCCAGCCGGCTTCACAAGCCGTCAAAAAACGAATCTCTCCAACCCATCGCAACTCGTCCTCAACACCTCAGGTTGCCAACGAGGTCCCGCCAGGCACGGGAGTTTTTCCCACACAAAAGGATTTATGCCCAATGACAGAAAACATCACAAACAGCGTCGCCCAGATTGATTGCATGACGGTCGATATCCTCGAAGATCTACGCGCCGTTAGTTCGGCCACGTACAAGAAGGTTTCAACGCTTGGTTTTTATGCCCGCGGAGATGGAGGGCATGCCGAGTACGTTTTGGACACAACAGGCACGACGACCGACGAGGCGATCCCCATGGTCATCAAGGCGTACGACGGTGGCCAATGGAGGTTGATGCACGACGGTGATGTCACCGCTGAGCAGTGTGGATTCAGGCGAGATGGCGTTCTGAATGAGCAAAAGAAGCTGAACCGGGCGATTGCGGCAGTCACTGCCGCAGGCGCGAGAATCGTGTGGGGTTACGGCACTTACGTCTGTGAGTTCATCCAGATCATTCCTAACATGTCTTGGGTTGGCAAAGGGCAGTTCTTTACCATTCTCAAGGCCAATGGTGGCTTGAACACGGATTTCATTTCTTCGAATTTCAACGTCAACACGAACAACGTTTCGATTGTCGGTATGCAGTTCGACGGCAACCGGGCCAACAACACCAGCGGAAACACCTTTGCCCTCAAAGGCGCCAAGCAGAGCCTGCGACAGGTCACGATAACGCAGTCTGCCTACCATGGGTTGGTTACTGATTTCGACATCATTGACGGTGAGCGCAAGCTCGGTTTTGAAAGCACGTATGAAGACATTCTGATTGACACGACGGGTCGCCATGGCTGGTTGTACAACGGTCCGACCGACTCCTCGATGACTAACGTCACGTTGCTGGACTGTGGAGTTTCCGCGGATAACTCCTTTTTTGGGTTGTACGCGAGCAGGAACTTCAGAGCGGATAACCTGCATCCCTGGAACCGGTCTTCCACCAGCAATGTTCCAGCGGCGTCGGTTTATATCGAGGACACTGCACCAGGTTGTACGGCCGTCAATTCACACTTTGAGGGAGGTCACTGCCCACTCAAGATTCGCAGCAATCAGAACTCATTCAGCGACTGTGACTACTACGCGACCCGTGGCACCTACTGTATTGAAAACTATGGAACGGCGAACAAGATCAGCGGTGTGCTTGGCGCGACAGCAGCGGCGGTGAACCCTAATTACCGGGGTATTCTGATGAATGGCGCAGGTAACATGGTCGATCTCACTGACGGTGGATGTGTGAACGGCGCGATCAACTTCAAAGGCAGCAAGGGCGGCAACTTTGTCAGGATTTCCGGCTATAGAAGTACGGGTGTTCCGTATGTCGAAAATCCTCACCCAGCAGACGACGTGCTTCTGGTCATTCTCGGTGCAGGCGGCGGGGTGCTTTCAAAACCCTACTCGGCTTGATCCATTGGGCCGAGGTTGTCAGCTAGATCTGGCGACCTCGGCCATTCAGTCCTGCGGCCGGTTCAACAACGTCTCCAACCGAGCCAACGCCGGCGCTTCCTTGCTGCGATCAAAAACCTGCACCCCCACCTTCAACAACCGCCCATTCTCAGCACCCCCAATCACCTGCTCACACCGCAACAACAACCTCCCCTGATCACACTCCATCGCCTTGACCCCCATCGGTAATCTCCCTTCCAACCGAAGTTCAGCCATCCGACTCTGCGCCGCAATCATCGCAATCGAGCGATCCCGCAAAACCCCGCTGCTCTGCGTCATCAACCCCGCCACGCGCACAGCGGCGGACATGGCCACGGCGATGATCGCCAGCGCGACGAGTACTTCAATCAGGGTGAATCCGGCTTGCGGGGAGGAGGTGCGCATCGGGGGCTCGGGCAGTCGGGCAGCCCTTGACGCTAACGCCCGTGCTTGACGGCTTGACGACGAAAACACCCGAGGATTTTCAACATCCCTGACATATCTTCTTGCAACACTGCGCGTCGAATCGAATCAAGCCAGGGAATGACGAGATGGATATCGCGCAGTTCAAACAGCCCAATCGACCGAGCCGGATGCCCCGTGGGCAGCAGGGTTTCACGCTGATCGAGATCATGGTGGTCGTGGTGATTCTCGGGATTCTGGCGGCGATGGTGGTGCCCAAAGTGCTCGACCGGCCGGATCAGGCGCGGGCCACGGCGGCGAAGCAGGACATTGGTGGGTTGATGCAGGCGCTGAAGTTGTATCGCCTCGATCACGGCACTTACCCGAGCCAGAGCCAGGGCCTGAAGGTGCTGGTGGAGCGGCCGGCCGATGCAAAGAACACCAACTGGCGCTCGTACCTGGAGCGCCTGCCGAATGACCCGTGGGGTCGTCCTTATCAGTACCTCAATCCCGGTGCCAACGGCGAGATCGACATCTTTTCCCTCGGCGCCGACGGCCAGCCTGACGGCGACGGCGTGAATGCCGACATCGGTTCCTGGCAGTTGTAAGGCCGGTCATGAACAGCCAATCGAACCAGCAGGGGATGGCGATCATCAGTGCGCTGCTGATCGCGGCGGTGGTCGCGGTGATCGCCGCCGGCATGCTGACCCGCCAGAGCGTTTCGACCCGGGCGCTGGAAGCCGAACAATTGCGCGTGCAGGGCCGTTGGGTGTTGCACGGCGGGTTGGAGATCAGCCGGCAATTGTTGTGGGACGCCCGGCAGCGCGATCCGCTGACCCGACTCGATCAGCCGTGGGCGCAGCGCTTGAACACTCAGGGTTTCGAGGGGCGGCTGGAGGACGAGCAGGGCAAGTTCAACCTGCGCAATCTGGTGGCCAACGAGCGGATCGATGATGCGCAGGTGCAGGCGTTCGAGCGCTTGTGCGAGTTGATTGGTGTCAGCAGCGGCTTGAGCCGGCGCATCAGTCAGCGGGTGATCGGCTCTTATCCGCACCTGTTGAATGCCCAAGTGGTGGACAAGCCTGTGGCGAAAAACACCTTCGACAGCGGGCGCGCGACGTCGCCGTCCGCGTCGCGCAAACCGCAATCGCCGACCTTGCCGATGCTGCGCACGCTTGACGATCTGCGCAGTGTCGACGGGGTCAACGATGCGCTGTTGGCGAAACTGGCGCCGTACCTGACGGTGATTCCGGCGACCACTTGGCTCAACGGCAACACGGCCACCGCGCCAGTGCTGGCGGCTTATGTGCCGGGGTTGTCGCTGGAGCGGGCGCAGGCGTTGATCAATGAGCGTGACGCCGGGCGCTGGTTTATCAATCGTGGGGATTTCGTCAATCGCCTGCGCCTGCCGCAACTGGAGATCACCAGCGTCAAGGTCGGCATCACCAGCGACTGGTTCCGGCTGCGCGGGCAGGCGCGGCGCGATCAGCGGCGGGTCAGCCTCGATGCGTTGCTGCATCGCAGTCAGGATCGGTTGCCACAAGTGATCTGGTCGCGGGTGGGCGTATGAGCCCGTTGCGCGTGAGTTTGCCGCCGCTGGCGGAGCTGAGTCTCGACAGTGACGTGGATTGTGCGTGGCTGGATCGTCAGGGGCAGGTCACCCGCCAGGAGCGCGTGCGGCTCGGCGCGCTGCCGAAGCAACCGCTGGTGTGCTTTCTGCACCCGTCGGACAGCCTGCTGGCGAGCATCGATCTGCCGCCGCTGCCTGCGAACAAAACCGCTGCAGCTGTGCAATGTGCGGCGCAGGCCTTGATGCTCGGTGACAGCGCCGAGATGCACATCGCCCACAGTGCCCGCAATGAAAGCGGCCAGGTGCAGATTGCCTGGGTAGCCCGCAAGGATTTGCAGCACCTCGGGCAATTCGGTTTGAACCTCAAAGGCCTGTACCCGGCGGCCTACAGCTTGCCGGTGATGGCCGGCGGTGTCGGCTGCTTGCACGACGATCATCTGTTGCTGCGCCACGGCCTGAATGCGGCGCAGGTGCAGCCGATGATCGACGAAGCGTGGCTGCTGGAAACCGGTCTGCCGGCGCACTGGATCGGTGACGGCGCGCCGGAAGCGGTGCAATCGACATTGGCCGACACGCAACGCTGCTCCGGCCCGTTGCCGAATTGGGGCCTGCACGGCGGCCTCCAGCAACCGGGCACCGAACATCGCGGTTGGGGCAGGGCGCTCGGCTGCTGTGCGCTGGCATTGGCGGTGTGGGTGATCGGTTTGAACCTGTACGCCGCCCGCGAGGCCGGGCAGGGCCAGCAGCTCAAGGCGCAGATGGCGCAGAGGGTGAAGCAGGCGTTCCCCGAGTTGCCGGTGATCCTCAATCCGCTACAACAGGCGCGTCAGCAAATCGCGGCGCGCCAGCAGGGCGCGGTGGATGCACCGGGTCAGGATTTCACGCGGCTGGTGTCGCAGGCCGGCAGTGGCATGCCGTCCATGGCGGGCACGGTGCAGCGGCTGGAGTTTGTCGACGGTGCGTTGCAATTGAGCCTGCTGCCCGAGGCCCGGCGTTCGGGCAACGACAAGGACTGGCAAGGCACGCTGGTCCAGGCCGGCATCAGCATCAGCCCGAATGACGACGGCTGGGTCCTGCGCCCGGCCGGCGAGGCGACCGCCGCCACCGATAACGACGACAGCAGCGGAGCCGAAGATGAATAGCCCATCGCTTGCGAAATACCGCGCCGGTTGGCAGCGCTTCAATGCTCAGTTGCACGCCCGTTGGCAGCCGTTGGCGCTGCGGGAAAAACGCATGGTCGGCGGGATGGCAGCGCTGTTGCTCGGGCTGTTTGTGTGGGTGGCGTTGGTTCAGCCGCCGCTGAAGAAGATCGCCGCATCGCAAGTCGAAACGCCAAAACTGCGCGCCCAGGCCGAAGCGCTGGAAGTGCTGTTGCGCGACGTCAGCGTGCGCCCCGACGGGCAAAACCTGGAGCAGTCGCTGCAACAAACCTTGCAGGCCAGCGGACTGGGCGGCCATTACCAATTGGCGGCCGCGTCCGCCGGTTGGCAGTTGACCTTCGATGCGGCACCGGCCGACGCCGTGCTCGACTGGCTGCTGAGCCAACCCCGGAATTTTTCACTGCAAGTGGTCGAGGCCCGTCTGCAACGCGCAGACGACGCCGCGACCGATGACACCGCCGGCACTCTGTCGGGCACCGTACGCATGGATCAGGCGCTGGGCGCTAAGGAAGCTTCATGAAGGGGTCAGGATCCAAACGCATGGCGTTGCCGATGCTGTTGATGGCATTGAGCGCGTGCAGCAACACCACGCCACCGAATCAACCGCCGCTGCTGGTGGACAGCGAACTCGGCCGGCCGCTGGCCAGCACTCAGCGCAGTGGCGACGCGGTGCTCGACCGCGAGCGCGCGCAGGCTCAGGTAAAACCGGCGCCGAAGCAATTGCACAACATCACCGAACGCGCTCGCAGTGGCGGCTCGGCGCGGGGCGCGACATTGCCGGCCAACCCGTTGGGCGATCAACCGGTGACGCTGAATTTCGTCGATGCCGATATTCAAGCGGTAGTGCGGGCGTTGTCGCGCTCGACCGGTCAGCAGTTTCTGGTGGATCCTCGGGTCAAGGGCAATTTGACGCTGGTCTCCGAAGGCCAGGTGCCGGCGCATCAGGCTTACGACATGCTGCTGGCGGCGCTGCGCATGCAGGGTTTCAGCGTGGTGGATGTCGGCGGCGTGGCGCAGGTGGTGCCGGAGGCCGACGCCAAGTTGCTCGGCGGGCCGATCTACAGTGCCGACAAACCGGCCGGCAACGGCATGCTCACCCGCACGTTCCGCCTGCAATACGAGAACGCGGTGAACCTGATCCCGGTGCTGCGCCCGATCGTGTCGCCGAACAACCCGATCAACGCTTATCCCGGCAACAACACCATCGTCGTCACCGACTACGCGGAGAACCTGACGCGGGTCGCGCAACTGATTCAGGGCATCGACACCCCGAGCGCCATCGACACTGACGTGGTGCAGATCCAGAACGGCATCGCCGCCGACATCGCGCCAATGGTCGCCGACCTGCTCGACGCACCGGGCAATGACCCGACGCAGAAAATCGCAGTGATCGGCGACCCGCGCTCCAACACCATCATCATCCGCGCCGGCAGCCCCGAGCGCACGGAGCTGGCGCGCAACCTGATCTACAAACTCGACAACGCCCAGAGCAATCCGAGCAATCTGCACGTGGTTTATCTGCGTAACGCTCAGGCCGGCAAACTGGCCCAGGCACTGCGCGGATTGTTGACCGGCGAGAGCGACAGCGGCACCAGCGACAATGCGCGTTCGGTGCTCAGCAACATGGGCAGCTCCACCAACTCGGGCGGTGGGCAGAACGGCCAGAGCGGTACGCAAACCAACGGCAGCACGTCGACCACCAACAGCGGCAGCACCGGCGGCGGCTACGCCCAGGGCAGCAGCGCCACCAGCGGCAGCAGCAACGCGCAAAGCAGTGAACAGAACGTGGCCTTCAGCGCCGGCGGCGTGACTATTCAGGCCGACGCGACCACCAACACCTTGCTGATTTCCGCGCCGGAGCCGCTGTATCGCAACCTGCGCGAAGTCATTGATCTGCTCGACCAGCGCCGCGCACAAGTGGTGATCGAAAGCTTGATCGTCGAAGTCGGCGAGGACGACGCCAGCGAATTCGGCGTGCAATGGCAGACCGGCAATCTCGGCGGCAAAGGCGTGATCGGCGGCGCCAACCTTGGCGGTTCGGGGATCAACGTCAACGGCAAGACCAGCCTCGATGTGCTACCGCAAGGCCTGAACCTCGGCTACGTCAACGGCACCGTCGATATCCCCGGCATCGGCAAGATCCTCGACCTGAAAGTGCTGGCCCGGGCGCTGAAGAGCAAGGGCGGCACCAACGTGCTGTCGACGCCGAACCTGCTGACCCTGGACAACGAAGCGGCGAGCATTTTCGTCGGCCAGACCATCCCGTTTGTCAGCGGCAGCTACGTCACCGGCGGCGGGGGCACCAGCAACAACCCGTTCCAGACCGTGACCCGTGAAGAGGTCGGTTTGAAGCTTAACGTGCGGCCGCAGATTTCCGAGGGCGGTACGGTGAAGCTCGACATCTATCAGGAAGTCAGCAGCATCGATGAGCGCGCCTCGGCAGCAGCCAATTCGGCGGGGATCGTCACCAGCAAACGTGCGCTCGACACCAGCATCCTGCTCGACGACGGCCAGATCATGGTGCTAGGCGGTCTGCTGCAGGATGGCTACAGCCAGAGCAATGACGCGGTGCCGTGGTTGTCGAGCATTCCGGGGATTGGCGCACTGTTTCGCAACGAACGCCGCTCGATCACCAAGACCAATCTGATGGTGTTCCTGCGCCCGTACATCATCCGCGACAGCGCGGCGGGGCGCAGCATCACGCTGAACCGCTACGATTTCATGCGCCGTGCTCAGGGCGGTCTGCAACCTGAGCGCAGTTGGGCAATGCCGGACATGCAGGCGCCGCAGTTACCGGCCACTGCCCAAGGCGTGCCGGCACCGGTGTCCGGCCCCCGCGCGACGATCAAAGCGGTGCCGCTGCAATGAGCGCATTGCCTTACGCCTGGGCCAAGGCGCAGCGGATTCTGCTGCGCGACGGCGTGCTGACGGTATGCCCGTCGACGCCGGGCTGGTCGATCAGCGAGGTGCGCCGGCAGTTCGGCGCGACCAGGCTTGAGCGGGTACGCGACGACGAACTCGACGGCTTGCTGGCCACTGCCTATGCCGATACCGGCAGCGCGGCGGCGGTGGTCGGCGCGGCGGAAAACGAAGTCGACCTTGACCGCCTGATGCAGGACATGCCGGAAATCACCGACCTGCTCGACACCCAGGACGGCGCACCGGTGATCCGCATGATCAACGCCTTGCTCACCCAAGCGGCGCGGGACGAAGCCAGCGACATTCACATCGAACCGTTCGAAACCCATTCGGTGGTGCGCTACCGGGTCGATGGCACCCTGCGTGATGTGGTCTCGCCGCGCAAGGCGTTGCACGGTGCGCTGGTGTCGCGGATCAAGATCATGGCGCAGCTCGATATCGCCGAAAAACGCCTGCCGCAGGATGGCCGCATTGCGTTGCGTGTGGCCGGGCGGCCGATCGATATTCGCGTCTCCACCGTGCCCACCGGCCATGGCGAGCGGGTGGTGATGCGTTTGCTCGACAAGCAGGCCGGGCGTCTGCATCTCGAAACGTTGGGCATGGACGCGCAGGTGCTGGCCAAACTCGATCACCTGATCCGCCAGCCCCACGGCATCGTGCTGGTCACCGGCCCGACCGGTAGCGGCAAAACCACCAGCCTGTATGCGGCACTGGCGCGGCTGGATGCGAGCACCAGCAACATCCTCACCGTGGAAGATCCGGTGGAATACGACCTGCCGGGCATCAGCCAGATTCAGGTCAACGCCAAGATCGACATGACCTTCGCCCTGGCCTTGCGCGCGATTCTGCGGCAAGACCCCGACATCATCATGATCGGCGAGATCCGCGACCTCGAAACCGCGCAGATCGCGGTGCAGGCTTCGTTGACCGGTCACCTGGTGCTCGCGACCCTGCACACCAACGACGCGGTGTCGGCGGTCAACCGCTTGGTCGACATGGGCGTCGAGCCGTTTCTGCTGGCCTCGTCGATGCTCGGAGTTCTAGCGCAGCGGCTGGTGCGGCGCTTGTGCAATCAGTGCAAACAGGAAGACCCGGCTACGCCCGGCACCTGGCGCCCGGTCGGTTGTGCGGCGTGCAATCACACCGGTTACAGCGGCCGGACCGGCATTCACGAGTTGTTCTGCATCGACGACGACATTCGCACCCTGATTCACCAAGGGGCAGGGGAGCAGGCGTTGCGCGCGGCGGCGAGCAAGGCCGGAATGTTCAGTCTGCGCGAGGACGGTGAACGCTGGATCCGCAGCGGTGCCACGGCGCCGGAAGAAATCCTTCGTGTGACACGGGACGCTTGATGAATCGCTATCGTTTTGAAGCCGCCGATGCCAGCGGCAAGATCGAATCCGGGCATCTGGAGGCGGACAGTCAGGGCGCTGCGTTTGGCGTGCTGCGCGGTCGCGGTTTGACGGCGCTGTCGGTGGAGAAGGAAAGCAACGTCTCCCAGCACGGCGGCGGTGGAATGTTCAGCGCCAGGATGTCGGATAACGATCTGGCCTGGGCCACACGGCAACTGTCGAGCCTGCTCGGCGCCAGTCTGCCGCTGGAAGCTGCACTGAGCGCCACCGTCGAACAGGCCGAGAAAAAACACATCGCCCACACCCTCAGCGCCGTGCGCGCGGATGTGCGCAGCGGCATGCGCCTGGCGGAAGCGCTGGCGGCGCGGCCACGGGATTTTCCGGAGATTTACCGGGCGCTGATTGCGGCGGGCGAGGAGTCCGGCGATCTGGCGCAAGTGATGGAGCGGCTGGCGGATTACATCGAGGAACGCAACAACCTGCGCGGCAAGATTCTCACCGCGTTCATCTATCCGGGCGTGGTCGGGCTGGTGTCGATCGGCATCGTGATTTTCCTGCTCAGCTACGTGGTGCCGCAGGTAGTCAGCGCGTTTTCCCAGGCGCGGCAGGATCTGCCGGGGCTGACGCTGGCGATGCTCAATGCCAGTGATTTCATCCGGGCCTGGGGCTGGTTGTGCGCGGGCGTCATGGCCGGTGCGTTCTGGAGCTGGCGCCTGTATCTGCGCAATCCGGCGGCGCGCTTGAACTGGCATCATCGGGTGCTGAAGTTGCCGCTGATCGGGCGGTTTGTGCTGGGGCTGAATACCGCACGGTTCGCCTCGACCCTGGCGATTCTCGGCGGCGCCGGGGTGCCGTTGTTGCGCGCGCTGGAGGCGGCGCGGCAGACCTTGTCCAATGATCGCTTGAGCCTGAGCGTCAATGAGGCTACCGCCAAGGTGCGAGAGGGCGTCAACCTGGCGGCCGCGCTGAAAGTGGAGAACGTGTTCCCACCGGTGCTGATTCACCTGATCGCCAGCGGCGAGAAAACCGGCGCTCTGCCGCCGATGCTGGAACGTGCGGCGCAAACCCTGTCCCGCGATATTGAGCGCCGGGCGATGGGTATGACGGCACTGCTTGAGCCGCTGATGATTGTGGTGATGGGCGGGGTGGTGCTGGTGATTGTGATGGCGGTGCTGTTGCCGATCATCGAGATCAATCAGTTGGTGCAGTAGTGCTGTGCCTGATGTCTGGAGGTTGCCTGTTCCGGCCTCTTCGCGGGCAAGCCCGCTCCCACAGTGGTCGGTGTTGTTAATGCAATTTTCTTCCCAACACAAAAAACTGTGGGAGCTGCGGTGCGACGATTCGACTTGCCAGCGATAGGGCCAGTCAGAGCAATAAATAATTCAGCATTTTTGCAAAGGATTCTCCATCACCCGAGCCTCGATCCAGCCATCCTCGGGTTCTCCTTTCTGTCATCTGCAACGGCCCTTCAAGGGCTGTGGCCGATTCCCCCGAAAAGCTTGCCGTAGACACTCCGCATAACCCTGAAAACACCCGAGAAAATCCCTCGAAAATCAGCCTGCACCTCCCGAGGTTTTTTCCTTTATCTGTCACCGGAAACTGCGAATTTCTCAGTGCGACTTAACCACGGACCCCGCAATGCGAAGGTCGGCGGTGAGTCTTCCCAGTGTCATGCAAGACCCCTGAAAACCTGTGTTCACACCCAACGTTGAAAAGGAGATTCTTCATGTTCAAGCGCACTCTGATCGCAGCTTCCCTGACCGTCGCTGCCCTGGCTTCCGCCCAGGCCATGGCCGCCAACGTAACCGGTGGTGGCGCGACTCTGCCTGCCGCTCTGTACAAAGGCTCTAGCAACAGCATCCTGCCAGCCAACTTCAGCTACCTGGGTACCGGGAGCGGTACCGGCAAGACCGCTTTCCTGACCAACAACTCGGCACTGTTCAGCACCACCGGTTCGGTTCACTTCGCCGGTAGCGACTCGATCCTCAGCGCTTCGGAAATCAGCACCTACAACACCAACTTCGGCGCTTCGTACGGCCCGCTGATCCAGCTGCCTTCGGTGGCCACTTCGGTTGCCATTCCGTACAAGAAATCCGGCCAGACCGCTCTGAACCTGACCAGCGCTCAGCTGTGCGATGCTTTCTCCGGCGCCAAAACCACTTGGGGCGATCTGCTGGGCACTTCCGACACCACGCCGATCCGCGTTGTTTATCGCAACGTTTCCAGCGGTACTTCGGAAATCCTGACCCGTCACCTGAACGCGATCTGCCCGACCAAATTCGCCACCAACTCCACCTTCACCAATGCGCGTCTGCCAGCCGGTTCGACCCTGCCTTCGAACTGGGTAGGCGTGGCCGGTACTGCTGACGTGGCCACTCAGGTCAACGCCGTTGACGGCTCCATCGGTTACGTCGGTCCGGACGGTGTGAACGCCGCCAGCAACGCAGTGGTTGCTCGCGTCAACGGCGTACAGCCAACCACCGCCAACGTTTCGCTGGCACTGGGTTCGGCGGCTCTGCCAACCACCCCTTCGAACCCTTCGCAGTGGGTTCCGGTTGTTCCTAACCCAGCCAGCGGTTACCCGATCGTGGCTTACACCAACTTCATCTTCGGCCAGTGCTACAAGGACGCCAGCGTGGCCGCGGATGTCAAAGCCTTCCTGACCACTCACTACAGCAACCCGGGCAACAACGCTGCCACCATCGCTCACAGCTTCACTCCGGTTCCAACCAACTGGAAAGCGGCTGTGACTGCCAACTTCGTCACCAACACCTCGGGCAACAACCTGGACATCAACAACGCCAGCGTCTGCAACGCTATCGGCCGTCCTTTGTAAGCCTCGCTTCACGGCAATGAAATGGCAGCAGCCTTCGGGCTGCTGCCATTTTTTTTGGCCGATCTACACCTCGTTCATGAAGTTTGTGTGACATCCGTTCGGTCGCGGCCCCCGCCAACCGCCTATGTCGTAACAGCAGGGGCAAGCCGACCTGCGGCCTCATGTGGCAAACAAAAAGGATCTCGTAGTGATGCTCGCTCGCCCATCCCGTCGCAGTACCCGTGTTCAGCCTCAGCAGCGCATGGCCGCCGATCCGGCGCTGTGGTTGCTCAAGCCCCTGGCGCAGGCGATTGCCTTGTGCCTGGTGGCGGGCAGTGCCGAGGCGGCGACCACTTTCAGTTCGGGATGGTTCGCCGCCAAGGGCGCGGCGCAACAGGCCGCCGCAGCACGCCCGAGCGTGGGCGGATTGCCGGGGATGACGCCACCGCTGGCGCAGCAGCAAAAGGCCAATCAGCAGCTGCAACGCTCGATTCAGACCCTGAACAACACCGTGGCTGCGATTGCGGCGCAACAGGCGGCGCAGGCGGCCGGTCGTGCGACGGCGCTGGGCACGGTGCAGTTTGTGCCTGACGGTCTGGGCGAAGGCGGTCTGAAGGTCGATAACAGCCTCACGCAAGGTTGGCAGAACGCCAAGGGCCCGCAGCAGACTCAGGTTGATGGCAAGACCACGGTGAAGATCGAGCAGACCGCCGACAAGGCGATCCTCAATTGGGAGACCTTCAACGTCGGGCGCAACACCACTGTCGAGTTCGCCCAGCAGTCGAACTGGGCGGTGCTCAACCGGGTCAACGATCCGAATGCGCGGGCCAGCCAGATTCAGGGCCAGATCAAGGGTGACGGCACGGTGATGCTGATCAACCGCAACGGCATCGTGTTCAGCGGCACCAGCCAGGTCAACGTGCGCAACCTGGTGGCGGCGGCGGCCAACATCACTGACATTCAGTTCCGCGACCGCGGCCTGTATTTCGACAGCACCGGCAGCCAACCGACCTTCACAGAGGCGGCCGGCAAAGTGCTGGTGGAGCGCGGCGCGTCCATCGAGACCGCGCGGCCGGCCAAATCGACCGATGCCGGCGGCTATGCCTTGCTGCTCGGCGGCGAAGTGCGGAACGACGGCAGCATCAACACCGCCAAGGGCCAGACCGTGCTCGGCGCGGGAGATCGCTTTTACATTCGCAAAGGCTCGGGCACTGAAGGCAATGCCTTCTCCACGACGTTCGGCAACGAAGTCACGCCGGGCTTCAAGGTCGGCAGCACCGCCGGCAAGGTCAGCAACAACGGCCTGATTCAGGCCGCGACCGGCGACATCACCCTGACCGGCCATGAGGTCGTGCAAAACGGCGTGTTGCTGGCCAGCACCTCGGTCGCCACTCGCGGCACGATTCATTTGCTCAATCCGGCCACCGACACCCAGGGCAGCGTGACGCTGGGCCAGGGCAGCGCGACGGCGATCCTGCTCGACAGCAGCGATCTGACCGCCCTCGACAGTCAGCATCAGGCCGCCCTGACCGGCGTTACCCCGAACAACCGGATTCGCAGCGACCAGTCGCGCATCGATATCCAGAGCGGCGGCAGCGTCGAGTTTCAGAGCGGTTCGATCACCCTGGCCACCGGCGGGCAAGTGGCGGTGGCGGCGCAGCGTCGCAGTCTGGTGCGTGACGGCGCATTGATCGATGTCTCCGGTGCCATCGGCGTGAAAGTCGCGATGGAATCCAACAGCATCAAGATCAACGTCCAGGGCAACGAGCAGCGCGATGCTTCGGTCAATCGCGATAAAGGTGCGCTCAACAGCAATGACATCTGGGTCGATGTGCGCGAACTGGTCTACGTCCCGGCCGGCACCAACGGCTACGCCACGGATCGCTGGTACACCGCTGGTGGTCTGCTGGAGGTCGGCGGTTACCTCGGCACCCAGGGCCACAGCGTCGGCGAGTGGATGGCTCAGGGCGGCATGGTCAGTTTTGCCGGCAATGACGTGGTGACCGAGAAGGGCTCGCTGATCAACCTGTCCGGCGGCACGCTGGACGTACAAAGCGGCGAGATTCGCCAGAGCTGGCTGCGCGGGGCCGACGGGCGCCTGTATGAAGTCTCAAAGGCGCCGGGGGATCTGCTCTACACCGGGCTGTACAAGGGCTATGAAGACAGCAGTGAGCGCTGGGGCCAGACGAGTTATTACTACAACCCGTTGATTGCACCGTCCAGGCGTCAGGAGTCGGGTTACACCGTGGGTCGTGATGCCGGGCAACTGGTGATCGGTACCCGCAACGCCGTGCTTGAAGGTCAGCTGCTCGGCGAGGTTTATCAAGGCGAGCGCCAGACCCAGGCCCCGCGTGCGGTGCTCGATGGCTATGCGCAGAGTCAGACGGCGCTGGCGCGGCGCGGGCAGTTGATTGTCGGCAGTTATGACCCGGCGTACGTGGCGGCTTCCGGTGGTTTGCTCTACGGCCTTAACCCGTTGTTCGATCAGGTGCAGATCGGCGGCGAAAGTCCGCTGGCCGGCGATGATCGGGATCTGACCGGCGCTGTGTCCGATGCACGCAGCGGCAAGCTGTTTCTGGATGCCGGGCAACTCAGCGACTGGCAATTGGGCGCACTGAAAGTGGCAGCCAAAGAACGGATCGACGTGCAAGGTGCCGTCAGCGTCGACCATGGTGGCGACATCACCCTTTACGGGCCGCAGGTGCAGGTCAACGCGAACCTGACCGCGCGCGGCGGCAGCCTGCACCTGGGCAACGTGCTCAATCAGCTCAACACCGATCGCCTCAACGACACCCGACTCGTCGCGCCGACCGGCAAGGCCACCCGCGTGAGCGTGGCTGAAGGGGCGCAGTTGGATACGCGCGGTCTGTGGAGCAACCTGCGCACCAACCCGGATGATGCCGCGAGCCTGGCGTATCTGGACGGTGGCGTGGTGTCGATCCGCAGCAGCGGCGATATCGAAATCGGTGCCGGCAGTCTGCTGGACGTGTCTTCCGGCGGAGCGATTCTGGCCAACGGCAAGACGCGCGGTGGCAAGGGCGGTGATGTGACGCTGGAGTCCAGCGCCTTGTCTGCGCCGGGTGACAGCCACCTGACCCTGGACGGTCAACTGCGGGGCTACGGTGTGTCGGGTGGTGGCCGACTGCTGATTCAGGCGCGCGACATCCTCATCGGCCAGTCCGGTAAACCCCTCGCCGACAGCACATTGCAAGTGCAACCGGAGCTGTTCGACAAAGGCTTCTCTGCCTACAGCCTTATAGGCCTCAATCGCCTCGATGTGGCGGACAACACCCGCGTTGACGTGTTGATGCCGGTCTACCGTTTTGGTGACGCAGCTGCGAATCAGGTCAGTGGCACCGCGCCGGGGCAGGCGCTGGAATTGTGGACGCCGACGCTTTATCAGGAAAACCCGCTCAAGGCGCAACTGACCCAGCGTGCCGGCGCCAGCCTGGCTTTGCAGGCCGGTTCCAGCGAGGTCGCTCTGGTCGATCCGACCCGCAACTCTCTGACCCTCGGGCAGGGCTCGCGCATCAGTGTCGACCCGGGGCAACGCATCAATCTGCGCAGCGCCGGTCAGCTCACGGTCGATGGCCAGTTGAATGCGTGGGGCGGCACGATCGATATCCGTCAGCAGCAATTCGGCTCGCTCGATGTCGCTGATTCCTCGCAAACGGCAGACAGGCAAACCCACAACCGCTCGATCTGGATCGGCGAGCACGCGGTGCTGGATGTGGCCGGTCGCGTGGCCACCGGCATCGATGCGCTGGGAAGAACGTATGGCCAGGTCGGCAAGGGCGGCTCGATCATCATTGGCGGCGAAACCGATGCGAAGAAGGCCACGGCCACGTCGGCCGACGCCTATGTGATCGTGCGAAACGGTGCGCGACTGGAAGCCTCCGGCGCACAAGCGATGCTGGATATCGCCGGACAGGGACCGACGATGGTTGCCACGGATGGCGGGCGAATTTCGCTGAGTTCCTACAACGGCCTGTTCATCGACGGCGACCTGCATGCGGCGGCCGGTGGTGCCGGGGCGGCGGGTGGGCGACTGGACATTGCGCTGGAGACACCGATTTATCTGAGCAGCGATGCGAGCAACGCTGTTCGCGTGCCGCGCGAAATCGTCATCGGCCAGGACGTCGGCCCGTCGCTGTTGCCGACGGGTCTGCAAGCGGGCGAAGCTGCGCCTGCGTTGCAATACGGGCGTGCCCGGCTGGGCGCCGATCAGTTGATGTCCGGCGGGTTCGATAACCTGAGTGTGCTGAGCAACGGTCTGCTGTCGTTCGACGGCAACGTCGATCTGCACATGAATCAACGCCTGAGCCTGTATGCCGGGGCCTTGTCGCTGGCCGACGGCGCGCCAGACAACGTACGGATCAACCTGTCTGCGCCTTACGTGCGTCTGTCGGGTACTGGCAAATATTTCGAGGCTCCCGGCAACAACCGGCCACGAGTGATGAACAATCCGACCACCGAAGTGGCGCCGGCACACTTCACCGCCACGGCAGACCTGCTGGATCTGGGCAACAGTCTGTCGTTCGGCACGGCCGGGTCAATCGTGCAACTGAGCGGCCCGGCAGTGGAGGTCGGGCGGCGAGGTTTTGAACAGGTCACGCTCGACAGTCGGGGCGATCTGCGCTTTCTGGCGCCCACCGGCAACGTCGAGAAAACCGAACTCTGGACGCCGGGCGACCTGAACCTGCGTGCCGCGCAGATCTACCCCGCCAGTGATGTCACCGCCGAGGTGCGCGTGGGTTATCAGAGTGTCCAGCGTGACGCCAATCCTGAGCGGACCCTGCGAATCAGCAGTTCCGGGGCCGCGCCTGCCGCGTTGCCTTACTCGGTCTTCGGCAACCTGACGCTCGCCGCCGCGCATATCGAGCAGGGCGGGGTGATCCGCGCGCCGCTGGGCATGATCAATCTGGGTGACAGCCTGGTCCTCAACACCCGGACACTGCATCTGATGCCCGGCAGCCTTACGTCGGCCAGCGCCGCCGGGCTGGTCATGCCTTACGGCGGCACCACCGACGGCATCGACTATCGCTACAACGGCAAGTCCGTGCTGCTTCGAGGGATCACCGCCGAAACCGCTGGCGTGACGCTCACCTCGCAGTACGTCGATGTGCAAAGTGGCGCGTTGATCGACCTGTCGGGCGGTGGTGATCTGCGCGGTGCCGGTTTCGTTTCCGGCCGTGGCGGTTCCACCGATGCCCGCTACAACCCGCTGGTGCGCAATGCCAGTGACGGCACCTTCAGCCTGCCGGGCCTGGCCAGCAACCCGGTGTACGCCATCGTGCCGGGGAATCAGAGTGCTTATGCGCCGATGCTCGCCGAGACGGGGGCGGTCGATCCGCGCATCGGCCAGCAGGTCACCATCGGGGCGGGCGTGCCGGGGCTGGCGGCGGGCACCTATACGCTGCTGCCCTCGACCTTTGCGCTGTTGCCGGGGGCCTTCCGGGTCGAGGTCAACGGCCAGGCGGCAGCGGGCGCAACCAACGCTGCGTTGCCACTGCGCAATGGTTCATGGACGAGTTCGGGGCGAATGTCGATTGCCAATACCGGCCTGCGTGACAGCCTGGCAAGCCAGGTCATCCTGACATCCGCCGACGTGCTGCGCCGTTATTCGCAGTACAACGAGACCTCTTTCAGTCAGTTCATCCAGAGCGATGCGACGCGCCGGGGCGTGCCTCGGGCCCTGGCGCCCATGGACGGCAAATCCCTGAGACTGAATCTGACCCAGGGCGCCGCACCGGGTAACGCGCTGGATTTCAACGGTCAGGCGCTGTTCCAGCCCGCCACGGGAGGCGTCGTCGGGACAGCGGTGGTGCAAGGCGCATCGAATTTCGAAATTCTCGGTGCGGGGCATTCGAGCACTGAAGGATTTGCGGGTGTGTCGCTGTATGCCGACAGCCTCAATGCGCTCGGCGCTGGCCGCTTGACCATCGGCGCGCAACCGACGGTCGATTACAACACGTCGGGCAACATCATCGCGTTCAGCGGTGATACCTCAACGATTACGCTGCGTGACGGCGCCGTGTTGTCGGCTCCCGAAGTGCTGCTGCGTACCACCCGGGCCAATGGCGGAATTACCCTCGAAGCTGGCTCGGGCATCAACACCCTGGGGCGCGGCAATGCACCTTATGATTCCAGCACCGGTTTCATCTACAAACCGGGTGCGGCGGGATTGCTGGTGGTGTCGAACGGCTGGACCAATGTGCTGGCGCCAGAAGTGTCGGTCGGGACATCCGGCGCGGGTAACATTCTGATTGGCCGTTGCCCGACGACAACGTGCAACAACCCGACGCTGCTCTATTCCAACGGCAGCATAACCGCCGCCACTGACAAGCAATTCGAACTCGACGAATCGGTACGCTTCGGCACCCGCCATCTGACGCTGGCCGTAGGCTCGGTCAATGCCGGCAGTGCCGAGGCCTTGAGTGCCGCCGGCAACCGGGTGCCGACCGGTCTGACCCTGAACCAGAATGTCTTGAATCGCCTGTTGCGGGGCGATACCCAGTTCGGCGCGCCGGCGCTGGAAACCCTGAGCCTGACCAGTCGCGATGCATTCAATTTCTACGGCAGTGTCAGCCTCGATACCCTGGATCCGCAGACTGGCGTCAGCAAACTGCAAAACCTGATCCTCAGCACCCCGGCCATTTACGGCCTGGGTGAAAGCGGCGACGTGGCAGCCATTCGCACCGCCAATCTGATCTGGAACGGTGCGCCTCAGGATCCAGGCGCGGTGATCACGGGCGGCGCGGGCACCGGTCGCGGCGCGCTTGATATTCAGGCGCAACGGATCGAGTTCGGCTACGGCCCTAATCCGCAGGCCAATGGCCTGGATGTGAACAAACGGTTGGTGCTGGGTTTTGCCGACGTCAATCTCACCTCCAGCGATCGCATCACCGCCAACCACAAGGGCAGTCTTGAGGTGTATCAGGCGCAGGGCGCTTTCGATCCGGTCACCGGTTATGCCTACAGCGGCGGCAATCTCACATTGCGTACGCCGTTGCTGACGGGAGAGGCGGGCTCGGTCAACCTGCTCAAGGCCGGTAATAACCTGACCCTGATGGGGGCCGGCACAGCGACTGCCGCCAATGCACTGGGGGCGCAATTGACCCTTGATGCGCGCAACGTCTTGCTGGACAGCCGCATCGCCCTGGCCAGCGGCAAACTGGTGGTCAAGTCCGAGGACGATCTGACGCTCACCAGTGGCGCGTATCTGGACATGGCCGGTCGCACGTTGCCGTTCAACGATGTGAACAAGTACAGCTGGGGCGGTGATGTGGCGCTGTACAGCCGCGACGGCAATATCCGCCAGGCGGCGGGCTCGCGAATCGATCTGTCGGCGCAGAACCATCAGGCCGGTAACCTGAGTGCTGTCGCGCTGGCCGCCAATGCGGGCATGGTCGATCTGCAAGGCGATATCCTCGGTGCCAGCAGCGGCTATTACGATGCCGGCGGCACACCGGTGCCGTACAAGGCCGGTGGCGTGGATATCCGCGCGCAGCACCTCAATGGCGATCCGAGCCAGCAATTCGCGGCCCTCAATCAGCGCTTGAATGCGGGGCAGGTTTTCGGCAGCCGCAGCTTGCAGCTCAAGCAAGGCGATCTGTTGATCGGCGACGGGCTCAAGGCTGGCGAGGTCAATGTGTCGGTGGACAACGGTCGGCTGACGGTGGCTGGCCTGATCGATGCCAGTGGCGAGCGGGTCGGCAGTATCCGCCTGTCGGCGCAAAACGGCCTGACCCTGGCGGGCAATGCGGTGCTTGACGCCCATGGCCGTGTGTTGCGGGTCGACAGCTACGGCAAGATCATCGACGCCCCGAACCGGGCGATGGTCGAGCTCAACGCCGGGCAAGGCGTGCTGACCCTCGGCAGCGGTGCGCGCATCGATTTGCGCCATGGCACCGACGCCGTTCTCGGCACTCTGCCGGGGCAGTCCGACGGGTTGCTGCGCGGCACGCTGGAACTGAGCGCGCCGCGTCTGGGGGCGGATGACATTGCGATCGAGGCCGGCGGCGCACTGAGCATTCAGGGCGCCCGCTCGATTGGCCTCAACGCCACGCGCCGCTATACCGATGCCAGCGATGGCACGGACCCGGCTGCCAGTGGACGGCCGTATCAGGTGATCGATCAGGCGTACCTCGATCGCATTCACGGCGACAGCACGGCGTTCATCAATGCGGCGCTGGCCAACGGCAACCTGCTGAACAACAAACTCGCCGGCCTGAACAACGCCACTTATGCCGATGCCTTCCATCTGCGGCCCGGGGTCGAGATCGCCAGTAAAACCGCCGACGGTGATCTGGTGGTGCAGGGTGATGTGGACCTGTCCGGTTACCGTTACGCCAGCCTGAATCCGCACACGCAGAAGACTTCGGTCTACGGCTCGGGCGAGGCGGGTAACCTGGTGATTCGCGCGGGCGGCAACCTCGATATCCACGGCAGCCTCAACGACGGTTTCGCGCCGCCACCGGAGACTGTGGACGATGCGGGCTGGAAATTACTGCCGGGGATTCAGCCGTTCGGCGGCGATCTGATCGTACCGGGAGCGGGCGTTACGCTCGCGGACGGTACGGTGTTCCCGGTCGGCGCCACGTTGAACTACGACCTCCCGTTGCAAGCGATGACGCTGGCCAGCGGCACGCTGCTGCCGACCGAGGCAACGCTGGCGGCGCCTTACACCTTCGGCGCCGGCACGGTGCTCGCCGGCTCGGTTCGCGATGCTTCGGGCAACGTGCTGTATGCCGCCGGTACGCTGCTCGCCGACAGCGTGACGTTGCCCGCGGGCAGCCGGCTGGGAGCGGGTATCCGCTTGAATGACGCAACGGCGCTGCAAGCCTTGCGCTGGCCGAAGGGCGTGCCGCTGCCGGGCAGCGTCGAGGCCGGCGACAACGGGGTCAAGGGTGTGCGCCTGAGCGGTTCGCTGGCTCTGTTGCGCGGCTCGCTGATTCCGTCGATGACCGATGTCGTGCTGGCGGACGGTACGCCGTTCATCGAGTTGCGGCCATTGACCGGTACGACCCAGGGGCGCAATTGGGCGGTCGCCAGCCTGTTGCCGGCCGGCAGTGCGTCATGGTCGATGCGCGTGGTGGCGGGAGCCGATCTGGGCGCCGCAGACAGCCGGGCGATCAAACCGGTGTCCAGCGATGGTCACCTGCGCCTGGCCGACACCCATTACGGTCTGACCGTGACAGAAAAACCACCGACCCTGGTCTGGGGCGAGGGCAACCTGGGCGGCTTCACGCCGGGCGACCCTGTCCCCGAGGATCAAATGATGTGGTGCGACTGGGCGCCGAACTCCTGTGTGCCGGCACCGCGCTGGGTATGGGCACCGGACAACTGGATGGGCATGCCGCCTGGCTCGCCGATGACCGACGATGAAGTGCTGTCCTGGTGTGGCGCATTCCCGGAACTGTGCGTGGAAAACAAACCAGGTACCACCGTAAAAACCCACACCCAGATGTTCAGCGTGCTGCGGACCGGCACCGGTGATCTGGACGTGCTCGCCGCCGGCGATCTGAGCATGGATTCACCGTATGGCGTCTACACCGCCGGCACTCAGTCGCAAGACATCGATCCGCGCTTCAACCAGCCTCGCGGACGGCTGTCGGACAACGGCTCGGTGCTGGGCAGTGCGGGCGGGGCCTACGAAAAATGGGTCAGTGGCAGCGACAGCCTGTATCAGGCCTGGTACCCGCAAATGGGCGGCAACCTGACCATCAATGCCGGTGGCTCGATTTCAGGTGATGTACTGGGCCGTCGCGCCTTGTCGCAAACCATGGACACCCGTGAGCAGGTGCCGAGTGTGGCCGTGGGCAACTGGCTCTGGCGTCAGGGCACCGGCAACAGTGAGGTGCCGACGGCGTGGTGGATCAACTTCGGCAGCTATGCGACCCAACCATTGCCGGATCAAAGTGTTGATACCGGCCCGTACCTGGTCGGTTTCACCGGTTTCGGCACCTTGGGCGGCGGCAATATCAGCCTGCGTGCCGGGGGCGATGCCGGCATGCTCAAGGCGATGGGCGACGGTAACAAGACCAACCTTTATCCGCGCGGGCAGGGGCTGGTCGTGGCGGTCGGCAGCACCGGGCGCGTGGGCAGCGATGGCAGCCTGCAATTGACCGGTGGCGGCGACATGGACATCCGCATTGGCGGGGCGGTCAATCCTTCATTGCAGGCCCGGGCCGGAGAGAACGGCATCGGTGTCGCGCAACACGATCTGCAAGGCGCGTTGATCAACCTGCGCGGTGCTGCGCGACTGGCCAGCGGCGCGCTCGGCGGGATCAATCTGCAATATGGCGCCGAAGCCTCGACCCAGGATCCTCGCGAAGTTCGTCCGTTCGACCCGTTCACGTCCACGATGAGCAGCGCCTCCGGAGGGCTGGTGCTGATTCCGGGGGATTCGGGTATGAGTCTCAGCACGCGCGGCGATCTGGTGTTGGGCGGCGCGGCGGACCCGGGTCGGGTGCGCCTGCAGAACTCCACGCCGTTCACTACGCAAGACGGTGTCGCCCATGAGGGCGGCGGCTTGACGGGCTTCTCGTTGTGGACCGATCACACCGCCATTGACCTGTTTTCGGCAGGGGGCAATCTCACACCGAGCACTCAACTGGGCGAAGTCACAGGTCAGGGTCCTGTCACAGGGCGCAATACGTCGCCGACCGACGGACGCTTCGTGTACCCGTCGATCCTGCGGGCGGTGGCGGCGCAAGGTTCGATTTATGCCGGACCTTCTGCGGTCTACAGCCAGGGCAGTGGCACGGTGCCGGCAACCGGGTATTCGCTGCTGCTGGCACCCTCCAGCACCGGGCAACTCGAGTTGCTGGCGCAGGACTCGATCTACGCCGGCGGCTATGCGATCAATCAGTCGGGCGCCAGTCCGCTGTCCATCGCTACGCCGTTCGCGCCGGCCTTCAACGGTTACGGCAACTATACGTCGGCCACGCCGATCATGAGCAATCGCAACAGCGACGGGGTGTCGCCGGACAAGAATCTGCGCTATCCGTTATTCGCTTTTGGCGCCAACAGCTACTCGGGCTTGAGCGACGTCCAGGCACCGGCGCGGATCTATGCCTTGAACGGTGATCTGGTGGGGGTTCGCAGCGGTGAAACGCTGACGTTCAGCTTGTCGAAACGTACCTGGTACGAAGCAGCAGGTCCTGTCTGGATGCTGGCCGGGCGCGATGTCGTGGCGTCCGGCACTTTCCTGGGCAACCCCACGACCGTCTCTGCTGCCGAGATGGGCGTACCGACGTCCGAAACCATCACCTCGACCGGCAACCTGTTCGTGCATGACGACCCTCGGGACGTTTCACGGGTATCGGCAGGGCGCGACATCCTCTACAGCAGCTTCGATATCGCGGGCCCCGGCGTCCTGGACATCAATGCCGGGCGCAATATCCTGATGGAAAACCGCGCCAGCATCACCAGCCTCGGCTCGTTGGTCGCCGGTGATCAGCGACCGGGCGCCAGTGTGGTGTTGCAGGCCGGTGTGGGCGCGCAAGGGCCGGATTATTCGCGGTTCATCGCCCGTTACCTGAACCCGCAGAACCTGGCCGACCCGAACGCATCGCTCAACGGGCAACCGGGCAAAGTGGTCAAGACCTACCTCGACGAGTTGCAGAGCTGGCTGACCCTCGGTTACGGCTTCAGCGGCAACGCAGAACAGGCACAAGCCTTCTTCGCCGCGTTGCCAAGTGCCGAACAGGCGATCTTCGCCCGTCAGGTGTACTTCGCCGAACTGCGTGCCGGTGGCCTCGAATACAACGATGTCGACGGCCCGCGCAAAGGCAGTTACCTGCGCGGTCGCAACGCCATTGCTTCGCTGTTCCCGACCACCGATGTGGCCGGCAATCCGATCCGTTATGACGGCGACATCACCCTATACGGCGGTGCCGGGATCAAGACGCTGTTCGGTGGCGATATCCAGATGCTCACGCCGGGCGGCGGTCAGGTGTTCGGCATCGAAGGCGCCGCGCCGCCATCGACGGCGGGGATCATCACCCAGGGTTCGGGCAATATTCAGCTCTACTCCCAGGGCAGCATTTTGCTGGGGCAGAGCCGGATCATGACCACGTTTGGCGGCTCGATCCTGGGCTGGTCTGCCGAGGGCGACATCAACGCCGGTCGCGGCTCGAAAACCACCGTGGTCTACACCCCGCCCAAACGCGTGTACGACACCTGGGGCAACGTGACCCTGTCGCCATCGGTGCCGAGCACCGGCGCCGGTATCGCCACGCTCAACCCGATTGCCGAGGTGGCACCGGGGGACATCGACCTGATCGCGCCGCTGGGCACCATCGATGCGGGCGAGGCGGGCATTCGCGTGTCGGGCAACGTCAACATTGCCGCGCTGACGGTGGTCAACGCCGCCAACATCTCGGTGCAGGGCAAGGCGACCGGCGTGCCGGTGGTCTCGGCGGTCAACACCGGCGCGATCACTTCGGCCAGTTCCGCTGCGTCGTCGGCAACCCAGGCGGCGGAAGACGTCGCCCGTCAACAACAAGCCGCCTCGCGCCAGAACCAGGCCTCGGTGTTCACCGTGCAGGTGCTCAGCTTCGGCAACGAACAACTGGCCCCGACCCGCGACGGTGCCAGCCGCGCACCGACGCCGGGTTACAACCCGAACAGCCCGGTGCAGGTGCTGGGCGCCGGGGCGCTGGATGAACAGGCGAAACAGCAGCTGACCGAAGAGGAGCGGGGACAGCTGACGTTGTAAAGGACTCTCGTGTAGTACGCTTCGGGCGGCCGTTTGGCCGCCCTTTTTTTGCGGTTCTTTTATTTAAAAAGCATACGGAATACTCACCTTCGCCCACAGCATTTCCCCCTCTGGCCGGTTCTCCACGTCGAATTCCTTGGCCCAGCGGATCTCGGCGCTGGCGTACTTGAGGAAGGTGAAGTGCAGCGCCGGGCCGATGGCGAAGACCTTGCCGCGCACGCCGTCGTTCACGTCTTCGCCGGCGAATTGCACGGTGTGGCCGAACTGTTTGTCGTCGGTGGTCTGCTTGAGGTAGTAGCCGTTGATGCCGAGCATCAGGTCGTCGGTGATCTTGTAGCTGGCCGAGTAATCGAAGTGGAATATCTGCCCGGACTTGTAGTCGGTGTCCTTGTTCTTCTCGTTGAAGCTGTAGGTGGTTTTCATCGACACCTCGGTGCGCTCGGTCGGCAGCCAGGTGAAGGAGAACAGCGGTTTGTAGGTGTAGAAGTTGTTGCTGGTGTTGGCCAGCCGATCGACGCTGTATTCGCCGGTGGGCACGGTGATTTCCACCGCGGCGCCGAGGGTCAGATCCTTGCCCATGTCCCAAAGAATGATCGGCGCGATGGTGGTATCGCCCATGCCTTCACGGGTGTCGCTCAGGCCGAACACCGAGACTTCCTGCTTGAGCCACGGCTGGGCGATGTAACCGGCCAGACGCCCGCCGAAAATCCGCACCGGGCTCAGGTAATCGAGACGCGGGATGACGGCAGTGGATTCGATCTCGACATTCGGCACCTTGCCGCCGAGCGAACTGATGTTGAGCTTTCGTGACTTGTAATGGTTGTAGTAGAGGTTGAAGGCGACCATGTTCTCCGGAAGGCTGTCGACCTCCAGCGGCAGCATGAAGAAGCCGTCGGTGCCGGGGCCGATGTTGTCGACGCCGGCTTCGGTGGCCAGCACCGGCAGGGTCGCGGCGCAGCCGAGCAGGCTCAGCGCCAGTCGCACAGGGAATGTCGCGCGGTTCGGGGTCATGTCCGTCCTCATTATTATTGTGTTTTGGGCGCAACGCCGGCACGCAGGGTGCCCGGCCACGATAGAAATAAGCCCTTGGCGCACAACAGGGCAGGGTATTGGCGGACACGGAAGGGGGCTTCTGCGGACAGTCCGCCAACCCTGTGCTAACTTCCTTCGACATAACCGGTTACAAAAATAACAATTCAGCGTGATCCGGGATGTCAGCCTCCATGAACGTAAAAGTCCAAGACCCCACCTTCGAACTGGCGCTGGTGTCGCCATTTCTCCTGCAAACCCTGGCCGAAGTCGCCGCCAACAAGGGCGTCGAGCCGCAGAGTCTGTGCCGTGGCCTGGGTTTTGATTTCGAAGACTTGCAGGACCCTTCGCAGCGGATTTCCTATCGCCAGGCCGTGGCAATGATCCAGCGTGCGCTCAAGGCTTTGCCCAATCAGGGGCTGGGGCTGTGGGTCGGCGCGCAGAACGTGCTCGGTACGCTGGGTCTGCTCGGGCACGTGCTGTCGCTGTGCAAGACCTTGCGCGACGCGTTCGAAATCGGGGTCCGGCATCAGCACACGTCTGGCGGGATCGTGGTTTCCAGCGTTGATGTGGTGGGCGATCAGGTCTATGTCGATGTTGAGTGCAGGCTGCCGTTTGCCGAGGTGCAGGTGTTTGCCGTTGAAGAGTTTTTCGCCAGCCTGCTGGTCTATGGCCGGGCGCTGGTGGGCGAGACGTTCAAGCCGATAGCCGTGGAGTTCATGCACGCCGCGCCGGATTACGTCGATGAATACCGGCGGCTGCTGGGGCCGGAGGTGCGCTTCGGGTGCCTGCACAACCGCATGTTGATCGACGTGCAATGGCTGGATGTGAACCTGCCCAATCATCATTCGCTGGCGCTGCGTCAGGCAGTCAAGTTGCTGGAGCTGGAGGCGGCGCAGGTTCACCAGAAACTCGATCTGATCCAGGCGGTGGAGCGGGCGATTGCCCGTGACTTGAGCCGGGGCAGCCATATTGAAAAGATTGCCGGCGACTTGAACATCAGCAGCCGCACTTTGCGCCGGCGGCTGACTGAACACTCACTGACGTTCGAAGCATTGCTGGAGCAAGTGCGTCAGGCGCGCACCATGAGTTTGCTGGCTAATCCGAACATGCCGATCGAGCGGATTACCGAGGAAGTCGGCTACAGCGACGTGCGCAGCTTTCGCCGGGCGTTCAAGCGCTGGACGGGGAAGAGTCCGAGTGCTTGGCGCAGCGAGTGCGTCATCTGATCCCCCACAAACCCTCCGGCTACAGTTAAACTCCGCGCTCTTTCCAAGGAGTCGACATGAGTTACTACCAGCCGGGCATCCTCGCCACCCCAGTTCCGCCGCAAGCACGTCATCTGTTTTTCGCCCTTGAGTCGGTTGAAGCGCTGCCGCAGGCGATCGACAACCTGCTGAACCTGGTGGACGGCAAGTCGGCGGTGGTCGGTTTCGGTGAGTCCCTGGCCAAGGCCCTGAATGTGCACATCGACGGCCTGCGCAGCTTCCCCGCGCTGACTGGCGTTGGCGTGGAAAACCCGTCGACCCAGCACGCCCTGTGGGTCTGGCTGCACGGCGTCGACCGTGGCGATCTGCTCAACCGCAGCACCGCCCTTGAGGCCGCACTGGCCCCGGCGCTGCGTCTGGTGCAGATCCAGGAAGCCTTTCGCCACAAGGACGGCCATGATCTCACCGGTTATGAAGACGGCACCGAAAACCCGCATGACGAAGCCGCCATCGCCGCCGCACTGCAAAGTGACGGCGCGGACGGTCTGGTCGGTGGCAGCTTCGCCGCGATCCAGCAATGGCAGCACGACCTCAAGGGTTTCCATGCGTTGTCCGCCGAGGACAAGGACAACATCATGGGCCGTCGCCTGAGCGACAACGAAGAGATCGACGACGCTCCGGTGTCCGCCCACGTCAAACGCACCGCCCAGGAAAGCTTCGCCCCGGAAGCCTTCGTCGTGCGTCGTTCGATGCCGTGGATCGAAGGCGACCGCGCCGGCCTGATGTTCCTCGCGTTCGGTTTCTCCCTTGACGCCTTTGAAGCGCAACTGCGCCGCATGAGCGGTCTGGAAGACGGCATCACCGACGGTCTCTATCGCATCAGCCGGCCGATCACCGGCGGCTACTACTGGTGCCCGCCGCTCAAGGACGGCCACCTAGACCTGCGCGCCTTGCGCATCGGCTAAGACACAAGGAAGGGCGATGAACGTGGTGCGTTGGGGCATGATCGGTTGCGGCAGCGTTGCCGAACGCAAGAGTGGGCCGGCCTTCTACAAGGCGCCCGGCTCGGCGTTGGTGGCGGTGATGGGGCGACGTCTCGAAGCCGTGACCGATTACGCCACGCGCCACGGCATCGCCCGGACGTACACCGACGTCGACGCCCTGATCAACGACCCCGAGGTGGACGCGGTGTACATCGCCACGCCACCCGACAGTCACCACGCCTACAGCCTGAAAGTCGCCGCCGCCGGCAAGCATTGCTGCGTGGAAAAACCCATGGCGCTCAATGCCGGGCAAAGTCGCGAAATGCAGCAGGCGTTCGCCGAGGCTGGTTTGCACCTGTTCGTCTCCTATTACCGGCGTTCGTTACCGCGTTTCCAGCAGGTTCGGCAGTGGCTGGAGCAGGGCCGCATCGGCCAGGTGCGGCACCTGAGCTGGACGCTGACCAAGGCACCGTCGGCCAAGGATCTGGACGGCAGCGCAAACTGGCGCACCGATCCGGCGGTCGCCGGGGGCGGGTATTTTGCGGATCTGGCCAGCCATGGTTTTGACCTGTTCCAGTACCTGCTCGGCGACATCGTCGAAGTCGCCGGTTTCACCGCGCGTCAGGCCGGGTTGTACGCGGCGGAGGATGCGGTCAGCGCCAGTTGGCGATTCGCCTCGGGCGCGCTGGGCATGGGCTGCTGGAGCTTTGTTGCGGATCGCCGCGAGGATCGGGTCGAGATCATCGGCAGCCAAGGGAGGATCGGTTTTTCGGTGTTCGACGAGCATCCGGTCGAGCTGCATGCCGACGAGGACATCAGCCTGGAAATCCCCCATCACGAACACATCCAGTGGCATCACGTACTCGGCATGAACGCGCAGATTCGCGGTGAGTCCCGGCACCCGGCAATCGCCGCCGAAGCCCTGAAGACTGATTGGGTCATGGATCAGATCCTCAAGCGCCACTGAAGGCGCATCTAACCTTATGCTCATTCGGTATTTCTCAAGCTTGTCATAACGTCTCTAAGATCATGTCATAACTCGTTATAACAAGTGATCCCGTGATGACCGATAACGTTCTCTCTCTTGGCAGCGTCCCGCTGCACACCCAACTGCGCGACGTACTGCGCGCCCGGATTCTCGACGGCGAATACCCGCAGGACAGCCAGATGCCTTCCGAAAGCGAGCTTGGCACGCTGTTCAAGGTCAGCCGCATCACCGTGCGCCAGGCCCTGGGCGATCTGCAGAAAGAAGGGCTGATCTTCAAGATCCACGGCAAAGGCACCTTCGTCGCCAAACCCAAGACCTTTCAAAACGTCAGCACCCTGCAAGGCCTCGCCGAGTCCATGACCGGCCGTGGCTACGAGGTGATCAACCGTCTGCGCAGCTTCAAATTCATCGCCGCCGACAAACTGGTCGCCGAGCGTTTGCAGGTTGCCGAAGGCGAAATCGTCGCGCAGATCAAACGCGTACGGCTGATCAACCGCGAGCCGATTTCGCTGGAAATCACCTACCTGCCCAAAGCCGTCGGCGAGCGGCTGGAGAAGGCCGATCTGGTCACCCGCGACATCTTCCTGATCCTCGAAAACGACTGCGGCATCGCCCTCGGCCATGCCGATCTGGCCATCGACGCGGTGCTGGCCGACAGCGACCTGACCCAGGCACTGAACGTCGAGGCCGGCTCGCCGATCATGCGCATCGAGCGTCTGACCCACGACGCCAACGGCCAGCCGCTGGACTTCGAACACCTTTACTACCGTGGCGATGCGTTCCAGTACCGCCTGCGGATCGATCGGCAAAAAGGGGCCTGAACATGACCCGCAATACTCTCGAACAGGAATACGACATCGTCGTGATCGGCGGCGGCACCGCCGGCCCGATGGCCGCGATCAAGGCCAAGGAAAAGAACAAAGAGCTGCGCGTGTTGTTGGTGGACAAGGCCAACGTCAAGCGCAGCGGCGCGATCAGCATGGGCATGGACGGCCTGAACAACGCGATCATCCCCGGCCACTCGACCCCCGAGCAGTACACCAAGGAAATCACCATCGCCAACGACGGCATCGTCAATCAGGCGGCGGTGTACGCCTACGCGACGCACAGTTTTGAAACCATCGAGCAACTCGACCGCTGGGGCGTGAAGTTCGAGAAGGACGAAACCGGCGATTACGCGGTGAAGAAAGTCCACCACATGGGTGCGTATGTGCTGCCGATGCCGGAAGGGCACGACATCAAGAAAGTCCTGTATCGCCAGTTGAAGCGTGCTCGGGTGAGCATCACCAACCGACTGGTCTGCACCCGTTTGCTGACCGACGAGGAGGGCGCGGTCAACGGCGTGATGGGTTTTGACTGCCGCACCGCCGACTTCCATGTGATCAAGGCCAAGGCTGTGATTCTTGCTTGCGGCGCTGCCGGGCGACTCGGTCTGCCGTCCTCGGGTTACCTGATGGGCACCTACGAAAACCCGACCAACGCTGGCGACGGTTATGCGATGGCGTATCACGCCGGGGCCGAACTGGCGAACCTCGAGTGCTTCCAGATCAACCCGCTGATCAAGGACTACAACGGCCCGGCCTGCGCCTACGTCACCGGCCCGCTCGGTGGCTACACCGCCAACAACAAGGGCGAACGCTTCATCGAGTGTGACTACTGGAGCGGGCAGATGATGTGGGAGTTCCACCAGGAACTGGAGAGCGGCAACGGTCCGGTGTTCCTCAAGCTCGATCACCTGGCCGAGGAAACCATCCAGAACATCGAGGAAATCCTGCACAGCAACGAGCGCCCGAGTCGCGGCCAGTTCCACGCCAATCGCGGCACCGACTACCGCACGCAGATGGTCGAGATGCACATCTCGGAAATCGGTTTTTGCAGCGGCCACTCGGCGTCCGGCGTGTGGGTCAATGAGCGCGCCGAAACCTCGGTGAAAGGTTTGTACTCGGCCGGTGACATGGCCGCCGTGCCGCACAACTACATGCTTGGCGCGTTCACCTACGGCTGGTTCGCGGGTCACAACGCGGCAGAGTTTGTCGCCGGGCGCGAGTTCTCTGCGCTGGATGCCGAGCAGATCGCGAAGGAAAAAGCTCGGGTCTACGCACCGCTGGATCGCGAACACGGTCTGCCGCCGGCGCAGGTCGAGTACAAGCTGCGGCGCTTCGTCAACGACTACCTGCAACCGCCGAAAGTGACCAAGAAGATGGAAATCGGCCTGCAACGCTTCAGCGACATCGAACGCGATCTCGACGAAATGAAGGCCAACAACGCCCACGAACTGATGCGCGCCATGGAAACCAGCGTGATCCGCGACTGCGCCGAAATGGCCGCCCGCGCTTCGCTGTTCCGCGCCGAAAGTCGCTGGGGCCTGTACCACTACCGCGTCGATCACCCGCAACGGGACGACCGCGAATGGTTCTGCCACTGCCATCTGAAGAAGGGTGAGGACGGGCGCATGACCAGTTTCAAGAAAGCCGTCGAGCCTTACATCATCCCCCTCGATGCCGAGGAAATGCAGGCCTACGACCGTTTGCGGGTCGGTGCTTTCGCCGCTTGAGGCATCACTAGAGAGAGTCCGAACCATGGCCTACCAAGCCCAGGAAATTTTCTTCCGTTCCAATGCTCCCGTCACTGTGGACGAGGACAAGTGCATCGCCGAAAAGGGCTGCACCGTGTGCGTCGACGTCTGCCCGATGGACCTGCTGGCGATCAACCCGGCCACGCAAAAGGCTTACATGGCGTTCGACGAATGCTGGTACTGCATGCCGTGCGAAAAGGACTGCCCGACCGGCGCCGTCAAAGTGGACATCCCTTACTTACTGCGTTGACTGAATGGACGCCATCGCTGGCAAGCCAGCTCCCACAAATTCGTGGGTGTTCGCTAAATCTTTGTCCCACTGAAAATCCCTGTGGGAGCTGCGGTGCGACGATTCGACTTGCCAGCGATGAGGCCACCCCAGACAGCACAAAAGCCATCCGTAAACCCCGGACGCTGGATTCACCCAATACCCCTCGTTTCCCACCGCGCCCTGATCGCGGCGGAGACGAACATCCTGTAAATGATTCGAGGGGATTCAACCATGTTGCGTGCAGCAATCGCCGGTCTGGTACTGGCTTCGTTCACCCTGTCGGCCTCGGCCGAAACCATCCGCATCGCCATTGGCACCCAGGACACCACCATCAACTGCGCCGCCGGCGGCCTGTTGATCCGCGAGCTGGGTCTGCTCGACAAATACCTGCCTCACGACGGTGCCTACAAAGACGCCAAATATGACGTGCAGTGGAAAAACTTCACCAGCGGCGCACCGCTGACCAACGAGATGGTCGCCGGCAAACTCGACTTCGGCGCCATGGCCGATTTCCCCGGTGCGTTCAACGGCGTGGCGTTTGAAACCGCCGGCAAACACAGCCTGTTCATCAGCGTGCTGTCGGGCAGCATCAAGGGCAGCGGCAACGGCATCGTGGTGCCGAGCGCGTCCGGCGTGCAGTCGCTGAGCGAGCTCAAGGGCAAAACCATTTCCGTGCCGTTCGCCTCCACCGCCCACGGCATGTTGCTGCGCGCGGTGGCGGAGCAAGGATGGGATCCGCTGAAGGATGTGAACATCATTGCCCAGCCGCCAGAGGTTGCGGGCTCGGCCTTGCAGGCCGGCAAGATCGATGCTCACGCCGACTTCGTGCCGTTCGCCGAACTGTTCCCGAGCCGTGGCTTCGCCCGCAAGATCTACGACGGCGCCCAGGCCAATGCGCCGACCTTCCACGGTGCGCTGGTGGATCAGGCCTACGCGAAAAAGTACCCGGAAATCGTCGTCGCTTACCTGCGCGCCAGCATCGAGGCCAATCAACTGCTGGCCGCCGAACCGGAGAAATACAGCGAACTGATCGCCAAGGTCACCGGCGTCGATGCCGAGGTCAACTACCTGTTCCACGGCCCGCTCGGCGTGCAGACCCGCGACCTGAGCTGGAAACCGGAGTATCGCCAGGCCGTGGGCACTGCCATCGATACGCTGAAGTTGCTGAAGAAGGCCGATCGCGGGCTCGACCTGAACACCTTCATCGACGATCAGTACATCCGCGCGGCGTTCAAGGCTTCGAATCTGGATTACACGGCGCAACTGGCCAACTACGCGCAGACGCCGTTGAAGTCTGTCGACGCGGTGACCGGGAAAGCGATTTCGGACTTCAGTCATGTCGCGGAAATCTGGGTGCGCGGTGAGGACAAGGTCCGGCGCTATGCCTCGGCTGAGGAGGCGTTTACCGCGTTGGCCGGTCTGAAATCGGAAGGCAAAAACATCCGGGCGGTGTATGCCCAGGCGAGTGACAGCGGGATCAAGTTGCTGGCGGAGCAGGCGTGGTTTGCCAGTGATGCGAAGGGGCGCCTCAGCGCGTTCCTGCTAAAAGGCCAGGCCCAGCAATTCGCCACGGCTCAGGGCGGCAAAGTCCTCGACTTTACCGACGCTACCACCCAGGCCGTGGCCACCCGCTAACAGCAGATCAAAAGCCCCTCACCCTAACCCTCCCGAAACGTCGGACCGCCCGGAGGGAGAGGGGACTGACCGAGGTGTTTGGTAGAGGTACGCCGACCTGTAAATCTGAGGTCGAACTCGGGTTTGAAAACAGCCGAGATCTGCTCCCTTTCCCCCTCGCCCCCTTGGGGGCGGTCCGACGTTTCGGGAGGGCTGGGGTGAGGGGGGGCGATCTCAGCCATCACACCGCTCCAAAACTGGAAACCCGATCCATGAAAATCCCGAAAGCCCGCTGGACCACCAGAGCAACCTCCATAGCGTTCTGCCTACTCTTCTGGCAACTAGCCGCCAGCCACCACTGGAATCTCGGCCTCGTGACCTTCGCCAACGTCCCCACCCCGTTGGCCGTGATCGAAGCCGCTCTGGGCCTCGGCGACTCCGGCAAGCTCATCCAGCACCTGAGCGCCAGCCTCGGCCGGGTGTTCGCCGGCTACCTCGGCGCACTCGTAATCGGCATCGCCCTGGGCCTGGCCATCGGCCGTTCGAAATGGGCCGAAGACCTGCTGCTGCCACCGCTGGAAGTGCTGCGCCCGATTCCCGCCGTGGCATGGATTCCACTCGCCATCCTGATGTTCCCGTCGTCGGAACTGTCGATGGTGTTCATCACCTTCACCGGCGCGCTGTTCCCGATCCTGCTCAACACCGTGCACGGCGTCGAAGGCGTCGACCCGCGGCTGATCGCCTCGGCCAAAAGCCTCGGGGCAGGGCGTCGGGCGATCCTGCTGGAAGTGATCCTGCCGGGTGCCGCACCGAGCATCATCACCGGCCTCGCCATCGGCATGGGCACGTCGTGGTTCTGTCTGGTGACCGCCGAAATGATCTCCGGCCAGTTCGGCATCGGTTACTACACTTGGGAGTCTTACACCATCCAGAACTATGCGGACATCGTGGTCGGCATGTTGCTGATCGGCGTGTTGGGCATGGGCAGCAGCCTGCTGATCAAACGCCTGGGCGGGCTGTTCACGCCCTGGCACCGACCACGAGGAAAAGCCTGATGAGCGTGATGCAAACCCCGGAAGGGCGGATCGATATCCGCCAGTTGTCCATCGTCCTCGGCGAAGGCCGGCAAGCGTTTGAAGCGGTGCAGGGCCTGGACTGCCAGATCGAGCCGGGCCAGTTCGTGTGCATTCTCGGCCCCTCCGGTTGCGGCAAGTCGACTTTGCTCGGCGCATTGGCCGGGCATCTTCAGCCCCATGGCGGGCAGTTGAAAGTCGACGGCGCCGATGTGTCCGGCCCGTCGCCACAGCGCGGCATGGTGTTCCAGCATCACACGTTGTTTCCGTGGCGCACGGTGCGCGACAACGTTGCCTTCGGCCTGAAGATGCGCGGCATCGGCAAAGCCGAGCGCCATCGCGCTGCCGATGAAATCCTCAAACTGGTCGGCCTCGAAGGTTTCGCCGAACGCTGGCCGGATCAACTGTCCGGCGGCATGCAGCAACGGGTTGAGATCGCCCGGGTGCTGGTCAATCGGCCACGGCTGTTGCTGATGGACGAGCCCTTCGGCGCACTGGACGCATTGACCCGGCTGAACATGCAGGAACTGCTGCTGGACATCTGGGCGCGGATTCGCACCACCGTGGTGTTCGTCACCCATGACATCGACGAAGCGTTGTTCCTCGCCGATCGCTTGCTGGTGATGAGCGCGCGGCCGGGGCGGATCATCGAAGACTTGCGCCTGGATTTCCCCCGGCCACGCACCACCGAACTGGTGACCAGCCACGAACTCTCGCGCCTCAAGCGCCACTGCCTCGACCTGCTGCGCCACGACAACGACCGACCGCTGCCGCGCCTCAATCCGCTCGGTTTGCCTCCTGAAAACTCCTTGCCGAGATTTGCCCTGTGACCTCATTTTTTGCTGTGACCGATAACGACGACATTCTCGCCCTGCAACCGCGCCTGACCGCCGATGACGCCGGTGTACGGCGGATTGCCCTGATCGACCTGGCTGACCTCGAAGAACCGGACGGTCTGCTCTGGCTGGTCGAGCGCCTGGCCGAAGACCCCGCCGAAGAAGTGCGTGCCGAAGCGGCACGTTTGCTGGAGGCCTGGGAAGACGAGCCGGTGGTTGAAGCGCTGTGCCAGGCGCTGACGGATCCGTCGCCGGCAGTGCAAGCCGCTGCGGCGCAGAGCCTGAGCCTGCTCAAGACCGAAGCGGCGGGCAGGGTGATTCTGCCGTGGACCGCCCATGCCGAAACCGGCGTGCGGATTGCCGCGTTCCGGGCCTTGCGCGAGTTGCGTTTCCCCGGCGCAGCGCCGGCCGCGATTCAGGCGCTGTACGATGCCGACGCCAGTGTCCGTCGCGAAGCCGTCGGCGTGCTTGGCTGGCTCAAGCAACTCGACGCGTTGCCAGCCTTGGCCCGCCTGGCGAGTGATGACCCGGACACCGAAGTACGCCGTGCCGCCACCGGCGCCCTGGGTCTGGCGAGTGACGCCGAAGTGCTGCCCGCGTTGCGTCAAGCCTTGCAGGATCAGGCCTGGCAAGTGCGCGAAGAAGCCGCGACCACCCTTGGCAAGGTCGGCCATACCGACGCGGGCCCGGCGCTGATCGAAGCCTTGGCCGACGACTACTGGCAAGTACGCCTGCGCGCGACCCGCAGCCTCGGGCGACTCAAGTACGTCGCAGCCCTCGACGCCCTGATCGACACCCTCGGCCATCGCATCAGCAACCTGCGCAAGGAAGCCGCGCTGGCCCTCGGCGAACTGAACGATCGCGGGGCCGTGGCCGCGTTGCAGGCCGCGCAGGACGACGGCGACCCGGAAGTGCGCAAAGCCGTGCGGATTGCCTTGAGTCAGCTGCAATGAATCCGCTGTCGGTCGGTAATTCTCAAACTGAGCACCGGTTGCGGCTGAGCTGGCCGGATGGCCGCGAGCAGCTTCTTGACCATGCCGAACTGCGCCGCCAATGCCCGTGCTCGCAATGCCGGGCGTTTCGCCTGCGGGGCTCGCCGCCAATGGTTGACCCGCGTGTGCGGGTCACCGAATTGAACGCTCAGGGCTACGGCCTGCAACTGGTGTTCAGCGACGGCCACCAGCGCGGGATCTATCCGTGGCAATACCTGGCGCAGCTCAGTTCTTGAGAATATCGCTTCCCCTGTGGGAGCTTCGATGTCTGAATTATTGCCCGGCAGTCATCGCCGGCCGACAACCATGGAAAATATCCAGCCCCGGCTGATACAGCGACGTCCTGACTTCGAACAACCCGAGCACCGAATGGAACAGGTTGTCGTGGCTCAGATCCGGCTGGCTGCTTTTGCCTTGCAGGCAGCCACGGTCGATGCCCAGTTGCGCCAGGGTGTTGTTGCCGAACCACATCACCATCGGCACATGGGTCTGGGCTTCCGGCGCCAGCGCATAGGGCGCGGCGTGCAGGTACAGTCCGTTCTCGCCCAGCGATTCGCCATGGTCGGACACGTACAGCATCGACGTATCGAGATGGTCCTGATTGCGCTTGAGCAGCTCGATCACCTTGGCGAGGAAATGGTCGGTGTAGAGGATCGTGTTGTCGTAGACGTTGACCAGTTCGTCACGGCTGCAGCTGCCCAGTTGATTGGTGTGGCAGATCGGTTTGAAGCGCTCCATGTCCTTGGGATAGCGCTCGTAGTATTCCGGGCCGTGGCTGCCGTCGGCGTGCAGGACGATGATCGCGTTGCCCTTGAGGCTGTCGATGTAGCCTTGCAGGTCGGCCAAAAGCGCTTCGTCGAGGCAGTTGTTGCCGTCGCAGAACGGCCCCGGCTGGTTCTTCGAGATGTCGCGGTTCGGCACCCGCAGGCAAGTGCCCTTGCAGTCGCTGTTGTTGTCCAGCCACAGCACTTGCACGCCGGCCCGTTGCAGGATGTCCAGCAGGCCTTCGTAGGTTTTGCCTTTCTTGTCGCTGTAGTCCTCGCGCGGGAACATCGAGAACATGCACGGCACCGACACCGCCGTCGAAGTGCCACAGGAATGCACTTGGGTGAAATTGAGGATGTCGAGTTTGCTCAGCTCGGGGTTGGTCTCGCGCTCATAGCCGTTGAGCGAGAAATGGTCGGCCCGTGCGGTTTCGCCGACCACGAACACCATCAGCGATTTCTTCTCGCGACCGGCCGCCTTGGCGCTCATCACCGCGTCTTCGCCGATGGCCTGCACCACGAAATGCTTTTTGATCCCCAGCCGCTGCTTGGTGTATTTGCTGATCGCGTAGATGTAGTTGGTCGGGTTGATGAAGTGGGTGAGCTTGTCTTCCTCGCGAAAGATCGGTGCGTAGGTCGAATAGAACGCGCCCACCGAAGCGCCGATCACCAGCACACAGGCCACAATCACCAGCACCTTGTTCAGCAAGCCCCGAAAGAACGGCCGATACACCACCGGCCAGCGCCAGATCAGCATGGCCGGCAACACACCGAGCAACAGCACGTAAGCCAGCAGTTTGCCGCTGAACAGCGCCGTGGCTTCCCCGGGATTGGTTTCGAACACGTTCTGGATCATCACCGTGTCGATGGTGATGCCGTACTCGTTCATGAAATACGCGGCGCAGGCCGAGAGCAGGGCCACCAGGGTCAACGCCGGTTTCAGCGTCCAGCGAAACGACACCAGGGTCAGCAGCAGGGTGATCGCTGCCCAGAGAAACAGCCCGAAAGACGCGAAAAACGCAAGTTTGTGCGCACCTTGCAAGGTGATCAGCGTTCCCAGTGCTTTCCAGGTCGCCAGGTTGTACAGCGCCACCAGTGCCAGGGAAAACAGCAGCACCAGGCGGGTCGGAGTGATGACTGGCAAGCGCAGTCCTTTGCCCAAAGCCATTTGAATCGTTCCTCTACAGATAGAAAACACATACGGATGTGCTCCTAACTGTAGAAGAAGATTGGTAAAAATTTTGTAAACATCCGGTAATGATTTTTCAGCAATTCCTGGCGTAGCTCAGGTGGCCGTTGAACGACTCCGACAGAGATAAGGCGAGGTAATCAACGTTTTGTCATCGACGTTGAGCACCGCGTGATGAAGTCGGACCGAGCTGACTGGCGGTGCTTGTCAGGAAATTCCCATAGGAGTACAAATGTACTCCATGACGACTCTGACTCCCCGCCGTACCGCCATCCTGACCTTTATCCGCGAACGCATCGCCGAACACGGTCAGCCTCCAAGCCTCGCTGAAATCAGCGAGGCTTTTGGTTTTGCCTCCCGCAGCGTGGCGCGCAAGCATGTGCTGGCGCTCACCGAAGCCGGGTTTATCGAGGTCAACCCGCATCAGGCCCGGGGCATTCGCCTGCTCGGGCAGCCGGCGCGGCCGGAATTGCGCGAAGTCCCGGTGCTCGGCCGGGTGGCCGCCGGTGCGCCCATCGGCGCCGATGCCGACCTGCACAATCGGCTGATGCTCGATCCCGCGCTGTTCTCCCGCACGCCCGACTACATGCTGCGGGTGCAGGGCGATTCGATGATCGAGGACGGCATTCTCGACGGCGATCTGGTCGGCGTGCGACGCAACCCCGAAGCGCTCAACGGCCAGATCGTGGTGGCGCGGCTCGACGGCGAGGTCACGATCAAACGCTTCGAGCGGGTCGGCGATGAGGTTCGCCTGTTGCCGCGCAACCCGGCGTACCAGCCGATTGTGGTGCGGGCCGATCAGGACCTGGCCATCGAAGGGGTGTTCTGCGGTCTGGTGAGGCAAGGCTGATGGGTGCCGTCGTTGCGCTGGATACGCTGTTCAATGGCGGCCAGGTCTGGAAGGGCCGGCCTGCGCCACCGGCCACCAGCCCGCAACCCACCGGGCACGCGGCGCTGGATGCGGCCTTGCCCAGTGGCGGCTGGCCGGAAGCGGCACTGAGCGAAATCCTCCTGGCCGGGCCCGGTGTCGGCGAACTGCAACTGGTGTGGCCGACGTTGGCGCGGCTGTCGGCGGCGGGGGAGCGCATCGTGCTGGTGGCGCCGCCGTTTGTGCCGTACCCGCAGGCCTGGGCCAATGCCGGGGTCGATCTGCGGCAGTTGTCGGTGATCCAGGCCAGCGAGCGCGATGCGTTGTGGGCGGCGGAACAATGCCTGCGCTCGGGCAGTTGCGGCGCGGTGCTGTGCTGGCCGCACAAGGCCGATGACCGCGCCTTGCGCCGTTTGCAGGTGGCGGCGGAAACCGGCCAGACCCTGGCGTTCGCGTGGCGGCCCTTGAGCGAAGCGGTCAACCCGTCGCCAGCCGCGTTGCGCATCGCCATTGATGCCCGCCCGGCGCAATTGCGCGTGCTCAAGTGCCGGGGTGGTCTGGCGCGCAGCGCACCGATTGCCTTCACCGTGGGGCATTGAGGTCGCCATGCGCTGGGTTTGTATTCTGTTCCCGCAATTGGCCCTCGACGCCGTGCTGCGCCAGCGCCCCGATCCCGAGCAGCCCTTGGCGCTGCTCAGCGGCCCGGCCCAACGCCGGGTGCTGCAAGCGGTCAACCCGGCGGCGCGGGCCCTGGGCTTGCGTCCGGGGCAGTCGATGACCGCCGCGCAGGCCATGAGCAAAGGGTTCGCCACCGTCGATTACGATTCGGCCGAGGTCGAGCACTGGCAGCAGTTTCTCGCCGCCTGGGCCTATCGTTTCAGCGCCCAGGTCAGCGTGCATTATCCGCGCACCGTGGTGTTCGAGATCGAATCGAGCCTCGGGCTGTTCGGTTCCTGGGCGCAGTTCGAGGCGCGATTGCGCACGGAGCTGACGGAGCTGGGTTTTCGGCACCGCATCGTCGCCGCGCCCAACCCGGTGGCGGCGCGGGTGTTGGCCAACGCCTACGACGGACTGGTGGTGCCCGACGGTGAAGCCCTGCGCTATCACCTCGGCCAACTGCCGGTCGATCGCATCGGCCTTGAACCGAGCGTGGCCACGGCGCTGTCGCGCATGGGCCTGCGTAACCTGCATCAGGTGCAGAACCTGCCGCGTCAGGCCCTGGCCCGGCGTTTCGAGGCACCGATGCTCAAGCACTTGGACACGCTGTTCGGCGCACGGCCGCTGGCGCTGGCGTTCTACCTGCCGCCGGATCGTTTCGACGTGCGCATCGAACTCAATTTCGACGTGCAGTCCCATCAGGCGCTGCTGTTCCCCTTGCGCCGCCTGACGTCCGATCTGGCGGCTTTTTTGTGCGGGCGCGACAGCGGCGTGCAGCGCTTCGATCTGCACCTGGAACATGCGGGGTTGCCGGACACGCTGATCAAGGTCGGCCTGCTCAGCGCCGAACGCGATCCGGCGATGCTCTTTGAACTGGCCCGTGGCCGACTGGAGCAGGTGCAGGTTGAAGCCCCGGTGCGCGGCTTTCGTCTGCGCGCCGAGGATCTGCCGAGTTTCGTGCCGCAGTTTCAGGAACTGTTCGACGACCGTCCGCAGCAGACCTTGCCCTGGGAGCAATTGCGCGAACGCCTGCGTGCGCGGCTGGGGGATGAGGCGGTGCAGGGCCTGCGCTTTCAGGCCGATCATCGTCCGGAGTGCACGTGGCAGAACGCCGATGACAAGCAGCGTTGCCCTGCATTGCCGGGTGTGCAGCGTCCGGGCTGGTTGTTGGGCGAACCGCAATCCGTGCCCGAAGGTTCGGCGCGCATCCTCATGGGCCCGGAACGCATCGAGTCCGGCTGGTGGGACGGTGACGACGTGCGCCGCGACTATTACCTGATCCAGAACCGCGCCGGCCAGCAAGGCTGGGCGTACCGCGCTGTGGGTGAGGACGGTCCGTTGTGGCTGCAGGGCTGGTTCGCATGAACCAGGGTTATGCCGAGCTGCACTGCCTGTCGAACTTCAGTTTCCAGCGCGGTGCGTCCAGTGCGCTGGAGCTGTTTCAGCGCGCGAAAAAGCACGGCTATCAGGCGCTGGCGATTACCGATGAATGCACCCTCGCCGGGATCGTCCGTGCCTGGCAAGCGGCGAAGTCCGTGGAGCTGCCGCTGATCATCGGCAGCGAAATCCGCATCGAGAACGGCCCGAAACTGGTGTTGCTGGTGGAGAGCATCGAGGGTTATCAGGCGCTGTGCGGCTTGATCACCCAGGCTCGGCGGCGTACCCGGAAAGGTCAGTATCAAATACTGCGCGAGGACTTCAGCGAACCGTTGCCGGGATTGCTGGTGCTGTGGGTGCCGGAGGCGGTCGATGACGTGGAAGAGGGCCGTTGGCTGAAGCAGACCTTCGGCGAGCGGCTGTGGCTGGCGGTGCAGTTGCATCGCGGGCAGAACGATCGGCAACGGCTGGCCGCGCTGTTGAGTCTGACGGATGAACTGCAGATTCCAGCGGTGGCCAGCGGCGATGTGCACATGCACGCCCGTGGCCGGCGAGCCCTGCAGGACACCATGACCGCGATCCGCCATCACGTCCCGGTGGCCGAGGCCGGATTGCGCCTGCACCCCAACGGCGAGCGGCATTTGCGCAGCCTCGATGTGTTGCGCGAGTTGTATCCGCAGACCTTGCTGGACGAATCGGTAAAGCTGGCCCGGCGCTGCACCTTTGATCTGGGCGAGTTGCGCTATCAATACCCCAAAGAGCTGGTGCCCGAGGAACACAGCGCCAGTTCCTGGCTGCGCCACCTGACCGAACAAGGCATCGCCTGGCGCTGGCCGAAAGGCGCACAGCCCAAGGTGCTCAAGCAGATCGACGATGAGCTGAAGCTGATCGCCGAACTCGGCTACGAAAGCTATTTCCTCACCGTGCACGACGTGGTGCGCTTCGCCCGTGAGCAGAAAATTCTCTGTCAGGGCCGAGGTTCGGCGGCCAACTCGGCGGTGTGTTTTGCCCTGGGCATCACCGAAATCGACCCGGACCGCACCACGCTGCTGTTCGAGCGTTTCATGTCGAGGGAGCGCAACGAACCGCCGGACATCGACGTGGATTTCGAGCACGAACGCCGGGAAGAAGTCCTGCAATATGTGTTTCGTCGTTATGGTCGCCGTCGTGCGGCGCTGACTGCGGTGGTCAGCACCTACCACGCCTCCGGTGCGATCCGCGATGTGGCCAAGGCGCTGGGCTTGCCGCCAGACCAGATCAATGCGCTGGCCGACTGCTGCGGTCACTGGAGCGATGAAACGCCACCCGTGGAGCGCGTGCGCGAAGGCGGTTTCGACCCCGAAAGCCCGCTGCTGCACCGGGTGCTGAGCCTGACCGGGCAACTGATCGGCTTCCCCCGGCACCTGTCGCAGCACCCCGGTGGTTTCGTGATATCCGAGCAACCGCTGGACACGCTGGTGCCGGTGGAAAACGCCGCCATGGCCGATCGCACGATCATTCAGTGGGACAAGGACGATCTCGATGCGGTCGGCCTGCTTAAGGTGGATATCCTCGCCCTCGGCATGCTCAGCGCGATCCGCCGCTGTTTCGACCTGCTGCGCCGTCATCGCCATCAGGACCTGAGCCTGGCCACCATCCCGCCTGAGGATCGCCCGACCTACGACATGATCAGCCGCGCCGACACCATCGGCGTGTTCCAGATCGAATCCCGTGCGCAGATGTCGATGCTGCCGCGTTTGCGCCCGCAAACCTTCTACGACCTGGTGATCGAGGTGGCCATCGTCCGGCCGGGGCCGATCCAGGGCGGGATGGTTCATCCGTACCTGCGCCGTCGGAATCAGGAGGAAGAGGAAACCTATCCGTCACCGGAGCTGGAAGTGGTGCTCAAGCGCACCCTCGGGGTGCCGCTGTTTCAGGAACAGGTGATGCAGATCGCCATCGTTGCCGCCGACTACAGCCCCGGCGAGGCTGACCAGTTGCGCCGCTCCATGGCCGCGTGGAAACGCCACGGCGGACTGGAACCGCACAAGGAACGGCTGGCCGCCGGCATGAAGAAAAACGGCTACAGCCCGGAATTCGCCGCGCAGATCTTCGAGCAGATCAAGGGCTTCGGCAGTTACGGTTTCCCTGAATCCCACGCTGCCAGTTTTGCCTTGCTGACCTATGCCAGTTGCTGGCTCAAGTGCCATGAACCGGCGGCGTTCGCCTGTGCGCTGATCAACAGCTGGCCGATGGGTTTCTACAGTCCGGATCAGATTCTTCAGGATGCGCGCCGGCATCATTTGCAGATCCGTCCGGTGGACGTGCGCGCCAGTGACTGGGATTGCAGCCTGGAGCCGATTGCCGGCGAGCAACCGGCCATCCGCATGGGCCTGCGGATGATCAAGGGCTTTCGCGAGGAAGATGCGCGCAGCATTGAAAGCGCTCGGGCGAGGGGGGCGTTTGCCGATGTCGCCGATCTGGGCGAACGGGCCGGGCTCGACAGTCGGACCCAGGCACTGCTGGCGGACGCCGGAGCGCTACGCGGTCTGGCCGGTCATCGTCATCGGGCACGCTGGGAAGTGGCCGGGGTGCAGAAGCAGCTCGGGTTGTTTGCCGGCTTGCCGAGTCAGGAGGAGCCGGATGTGTTGCTGCCGACGCCGAGTGTCAGCGAAGACCTGTTTACCGACTACGTCACCCTTGGCACCACGCTGGGGCCGCACCCGCTGACGTTGTTGCGCAACGAATTGCGGGCGCGGCGCTGCCGCAGTTCCCGGGAGTTGCTGGAGGTCGAGCACGGCCGGCCGGTCAGCGTGGCGGGGCTGGTGACCGGTCGCCAGCGGCCGGGCACTGCCAGTGGCGTGACCTTTGTGACCCTGGAAGACGAGTTCGGCAACGTCAACGTGGTGGTCTGGCGCGATCTGGCCGAGCGCCAGCGCCAGGTGCTGGTGGGCTCGCAACTGCTCAAGGTCGATGGCCGTTGGGAGCGGGAAGGCGAGGTGCGGCATCTGATTGCCGGACGCTTGAGCGATCTGACTCCGCTGCTCAACGGCATCCGCGTACAGAGCCGCGACTTCCACTGACAACCCGAACTGATCGTTCCCACGCAGAGCGTGAGAACGATCAAACCTTCAGCGCTGTGGCCAAAACCGCTCGCCACCCCCCGGTGCCTCCGTCCACGCTTGCAACGAGCGGGTCGGCAGGTCGAAGTAGTCCCGGGTCCGCGCATAACCATGCCCACCCATGCGCCCGATCGCATCCAGCCCCAATTGATCGATGTACAGGGTTTTCGGGTCGATCAACTCGTCGCGCACATGCGCCATCAACACCTCGCCAAAAATGATCTCCCGCGACTGACCGATGTTCAGCGCCATCATCCGCCGGCACTCCAGCGCCACCGGTGCTTCGCCGATTCGCGGGCATTTGACCGAGGTGCCGGGAATCGCTGTCAGGCCGGCAGCGGTCAATTCATCGAAACCCGGCGCAAACGGCACGGCGCAGACGTTCATGGCCTCCACCAAGGCGTCACTGACGATGTTGACGGTGAACTCTTGATTCATCTGGATATTGCGCGTGGTGTCCTTCGGGCTCTGGTCGTCGTAGTTCTCCACGCCGAGCGCGAGAATGGGCGGATCCGCCGACAGCGCATTGAAGAAACTGAACGGCGCGGCATTGACCCGGCCTTCGCCGTCGATGGTGGTGACCAGCGCAATCGGGCGCGGCACCACGCTGCCGATCAGAATCTTGTACTTTTCCCGTGGGCTCAGTTGGCTGAAATCGAAGCTGTGCATGGCAGTGTTCTCTAAAGAAGTGGATCGATGGCGCTCAACGGCGCCTCGGCGCTGTAGTCGTCGGCGAACGCAATGGCCGGCTGGAACAGGGTTTTCCAGTCTGGTCGGCCAAAGGCCCGGTCGCTGTGGCTGCGCATCAGTTTTTCGTATTGGCGCTGGGCCTGACGTTGCAGAGTGGGATAGTCGACGCCGATGACCTGACCGTCGTGCATCACGCAGCGACCGTCGATGTAACTGGCGATGCAGTCGTCGCCGCGCCCGGCCAGCAGCAGGTTTTTCAGTGGATCGAACAGCGGGCCCAGGTGCAGGCCGCGCAGGCTGAACACGGTGATATCCGCCTTGGCGCCGGGTGCCAGGCGACCGAGGTCGTCACGGCCCAACGCCTTGGCGCCGCCGAGGGTGGCGGCGTTGTACAGGTCGAGGCTGCTGGTCAGCGATGGACCACCTTCCATGAGCCGGGCGATGTTCAAACCGTGGCGCATGTTTTCCAACAAGTCCGCCGGCCAGGTGTCGGTGCCGAGGGCGAAGTTGATGCCTTTGGCCCGATAACGGCCGAACGAATTCAATGCCTCGCCGTCACGGGCGAACACCAGCGGGCAGTGCACCAGACTGGCACCGCCGTCGATGAGCCGTTGCAGATCGTCATCTCCCGAGGTGTAGATGCCGTGGGGCAGCAGGCTGCGCGGGGTGAGCAGGTGGAGTTGCTGCAACCAGCCCAGCGGCGATGTACCGCGCAGCTGTTCGACCATCGCCACTTCACTTGGCGCCTGACAGCAATGCAGACGCATCGGTGCGTTCAGTTCGCGGCTCAGGGCGGATGTGCGTTGTAGCAGCGCCGGCGTGCAAGTCTGGATGCGATCCGGCAGCAGCGCACCGCGAATCAGCCCAGCATGCGCACCATCGAAATCCTTGAAGAACCGTTCGGCCGCGTCCAGCCCGGCCAGACCCCGAGCTTCATCCCAGTGATGGGCGAGGGTACCGTCGGCGCGCCAGTAACTCATGCCGCTCATGTAGCAGGGGCCGAGGTACGTGCGCAGCCCCAGTTCGCCCGCCACGTCGGCGACAGCGGCGAACTCGTCGTAGGTCTCCGCCCATTCGCGGTAGTACATCGAGGTGATCGGCATCGCCGTGGTGATGCCATTGCGGATCAACTGAGTGAAGGCGTAGCGGTATTTGAAGACCTCTTCGTCCGGGCTGAACGACTCGTGCGGGCCGGCCGCCAGATACTCCGCCGACCACATCCGGCCCATCGCGCGTTCGTCGCCGTTGTCCAGAGTCAGCACGGTAGAGTCGAGATCGCCGAGGGCATCCAGGTCAATGAAACCGGGGCCGATCAGCGCATTGCCGTAGTCGATCCATTGATCCACCGGCCCTTGGTATCCGCGCCCGACAAACTCGATACGCGATCCGCTGAATACCACTTCACCATCGCGCCACAGCACATGTTGCGTGCCGTCGAAACCGACCACGCAACTGGCCTTCAGGCCGATCCGTTTCACAGGCGGCTGCCCAGCAGACGACCGCCACTGGCGATCAGTTCACCGCCGCGATAGACCTGACGTACCGGTCGCGCGACCACGGCTTCACCGAGGGTTTCGACCGGCATCAGCAGAAAATCCGCCGGCCGGCCGATTCCAAAACCATACTCTTCAACACCCAATGCGCGAGCACCGTTCACGGTCGCCGCGTCGAACGCCGCCGCCAGTTCATCGTCCTTGCCCAGGTCGAAACGGAACGCCAGCAGCATCGCCCGTTCCAGCATGTCGCCGTTGCCCATCGGTGACCACGCGTCACGAATGCCGTCGGAACCGAGGCAGACGTTGACGCCTGCCTCGCGCAGCGTCAGAAACGGCGGAACCGCGCAATCGGCCGGCGCCGAACTCATCAGCGAAATCCCCAGCGCCGCGAGGCGTTCGGCGACGGGTTTGACCTGGCTCCACGGCAGCATGCCGAGGCAATAGGCGTGGCTGATCATCACCCGGTTTTGCAGGTTGAAACGCTCGGTGTAATCGGCGATCCGGGCGATCTGCCACAGGCCCAGTTCACCCTTGTCGTGCAGGTGAATATCCACGCCGCGCTGAAATTCGCTCGCCAGTTTGAACACGAAATCCAGTTGCGCGATCGGGTCGTTGTCGATGCCGCAGGGGTCGAGGCCGCCGACGTTCTCCACGCCCAGGGCCATGGCTTCGCGCATCAGTTCGGCGGTGCCGGGTCGGCTGATCAGGCCGGTTTGCGGGAACACCACCAGTTGCAGGTCGATCAGGTCGCTGTAGGTTTCGCGCAGGTGTTGCATGGCCTCGACGTGGCGCAGGCCGAATTCCGGGTCGATGTCGACGTGGCAACGCATGGTCAGCGAACCCCGGGCGATGCAGTTTTCCAGCAGCGCGCCGGCGCGTTCAGCGATCGGCGCTTTTACTTCGCGCAATACGCGGCGCTCGTTGCTGATGTAGTCCTTGAGCGTCGGGCCGGCGCTGTTCGGGCGCCAGGGTTGGCCGTACAAGGTCTTGTCGAGGTGGACGTGGCTTTCCACCAGTGGTGCGGTGAGCAACTGGTTCTGGCCGTCGATGTCGGTGGCGGCCAGTGGGGTGCTGGAGGCCGGGCGGCGTTGGGTGAATTTGCCGTTTTCGATCAGCAGGTCTTCGGCGGGAGCGCCGTAGGGGCGGATGTTTCTGAGCCAGCGGGGGTGGGACATTTCATACCTCTGTTTCTATGGTGTCTGGGCGGGCCTCATCGCTGGCAAGCCAGCTCCCACAGGGATTGGTGTCGCTCACAGATCCAGTGTGGGATTTGGCTTGCCAACGATGGCCGCAACTCGGTCTTGAGTCAGGTGATCAACCCTTGAGCTTCGACCAGATCCGATCCTGCAGCTCCCGCGCCTTGTTGCTGCATTCCTTCTCCGGCCGCAGTCGCGAGGCGTATTCCTCGGGCATGTTGATCGCGTCCATGACCTTCCATTTCGCATCCAGCAACTGATCGCTCTGAATGCCGTTGGCATAGGCAATCGCGTTGGACACGGCCGCCGCGTTTTCCGGTTTCATCATCCAGTCGATGAAAATCTTCGCGTTGCCTGGATGCGGAGCGCTTTTCGGTACGGCGAAGTTGTCCTGGAACATCGCCAGGCCTTCTTTCGGATACACGTACTTAATCGTGCTCTTCTGCAACGTGGCGCGGGCCGTCGAGCCGTTCCAGTTCTGCATCATGATCACTTCGCCCGAGGCCATGCGGTCGACGGTGTTGTCGGAGCTGTACATCTTCAAAAACGGCTTTTGCTTTTGCAGCAGTTCGAGGATGCGTTTGGCGTCCTGCGGGTTTTCCGTGCATTCGTCGACATTCAGGTAATGACTGGCGGCGTTGATCACGCTGCTGGAGGTATCGAGGGCGGCGAGCTGGCCTTGCAGTTCCTTGCGCGGCTCGAAGAATTCTTTCCACGAATCGTCGAGCTTGCCGCCCGGCACCCGGGCGCTGTCGTAGGAGAACCCGGTGGTGCCCCACAGGTACGGCGCCGAAAACTTGCGGCCCGGGTCGAAGCTCGGGTCGCGGAACGGGCCTTTGACGTACTGGAAGTTGCTCAGGGTCGGGGCGTCGATTTCCAACAGCAGGTCCTGCTTGATCAGCGTCTGCATGATCGACTGCGACGGCACGATCACGTCATACGCCGCGCCGCCGGCCTGCAACTTGGCGAGCAGGGTTTCGTTGCTGTCGTAGCCGTCCATGGTGACCTTGATTCCGGTCTCCTTTTCGAACTTGGCCAGCAGGTCCACCGGGTAGTAGTCGGTCCAGTTGTAGAAGAACAATTGCTTGGGCTCGGCGGCGTGGGCGCCGAACGCGGTGAAACAACTCAGGGCCAGACCGGATACTGCCAGACGCATGTTTTTCACTTTCATGAGCACGCTCCAGGTTTATTGTTGTTTGCCGCGTTGGCCGAGCCAGAAGGCCAGCACCACGAGAACGATGGAAATCACCAGCATCAGGGTCGAAATCGCGTTGATCTCGGGCGTTACCCCGGCCTTGATCGCCGAGAAGATGTACACCGGCAAGGTGGTTGAACCGGGCCCGGCGACGAAGAAGGTCATGATGAAATCGTCGAGGCTGACCACGAACGCCAGCACCGAACCGGACAACACCGCCGGCCACAGCAGCGGCAGGGTCACGCGGCGGAACACCTGCCAAGGGTTGGCGTACAGATCGTTGGCGGCCTCCAGCAGACTCTTGTCCAGATCGTTGAGCCGTGCGCGGATCGGCAGGTAGGCGAACGGAATGCAGAAGCCGATGTGTGCGACGATCACCGTCATCAGCCCAAGCTTGATCCCCAGGGCCATGAACAGCAGCAGGGTGGCTACGGCGGTGACGATCTCCGGCAGGATCAGCGGCAGGTTGATCCCGCCCTCGACCATTTTCTGTCCGTAGAACGGCCGGTAAGTCGCCAGCGCCGCCAGCAGTGCAATCGCCGTGGCGCAGACCGTGGCGATGGTCGCGACGATGATCGAGTTCAGCGCCGCCGTCTGGATCGACGGGTTGGCCAGGATCCGTCCGTACCAGGCGAATGAGAACTCGGTCCACACCGTCGCCGAGCGGTTGGCGTTGAAGCTGTAGGCGATCAACACCAGGATCGGCACGTATAGATAGGCGAGGATCAGCAGGCTGATTTCCCGGGTTGCGGGGAGTTTTTTCAGGTGCAGAGAAATCATGCTTTCACTCCCCGGTTCAGGGTTTTCGCCGCGCTGCGGCTGTAGAGGGCGTAGAGCACCAGTGACAACAGCAGAATCCCCAGCAGCAGGAACGACAGCGAACTGCCGAGCGGCCAGTTGCGTGCGGTGCCGAATTGCTGCTGGATCAGGTTGCCGATCATCAAAGTCTTGCCGCCGCCGAGGATCGCCGGGGTGATGAAGGCGCCGAGGCTCGGCACGAACACCAGCAACGCGCCGGCAATCACGCCGGGCATCGACAGCGGCAGGATGATCCGGCGCAGCGCGTGCCAGCGGTTGGCGCCCAGGTCATAGGCGGCTTCCACCAGGCGCCAGTCGAGTTTTTCCAGGGTCGAGTAGATCGGCAGAATCATGAACGGCAGGAAGCTGTAGACCAGACCGACGCTGACCGCGAAATCGTTGTAGAGCAGGGTGATGCCGCCTGCACTCGGGAACAGCGCGTTGAGCGTCTGGGCGACCCAGCCCTGTTCGCGCAGGATGATCAGCCACGCGTAGTTGCGGATCAGCAGATTGGTCCAGAACGGAATGGTGATGAGCAACACCATCAGGTTGCGCCGGCGCGGGGTCAGGCTCGACATCCACAATGCCACCGGAAACCCGAACAGAAAGCACAACACCGTGGTGCCACCGGCCTGGAACACCGAGCGCAACAGCGCCTGGGCGTAGACCCAGTTCAGCTCCAGTTCGCCGTCGAAGCCTTCCTGGAAAAACAGCTGAACGTAACTCTGCAGTTGCCACTGGGCCTGCCAGTCGACGCCGCCGTAGGTGTTGCGCGGCAACAGGCTGATGTAACCCATGATCCCCAGCGGAATGGCGATCAGGGCGAGCAGGGTCAACACCACCGGGCTGAGCAACAGCGCGCGGTTGAGGAAGGGGGAAGTGCTGCTGACGCTCATCTCAGGCCTCCATCAACAGGCAGGCCTGGGGCGGCAGGTGCACCGCCACGGGCTCACCGACTGCGCGACCACGGTTCAGGCCTTCGTTGTTTTCCCGCAGCATGACTTTGATGTCGTTGTTCAAGCGGCACTGGTAAAGGGTCGCGGTGCCGACATACAGCACCGCCTCGATCACGCCGCGCAGATGATGCGGCTGATCCGCTGCAACCAGTTGCGAGCGCTCGGGCCGGAATGCCAGCTGCACGCTGCTGCCATTGACGCCTTGGGGCGGGCAGGGGATTTCCACCGGCATGCCGTTGGGTACGAAGATGTTTTCGTTGTGTTCCCCGCGTTTGAGTTGGCCGGGAAGGAAATTGATGTCGCCGATGAACTGGGCGACGAAGCGGTGTTGCGGGCGTTCATAGATGTCGGTCGGGGTGCCGATCTGCAGGATCTTGCCGGCGGACATCACCGCGATCCGATCGGACAGGGTCAGCGCTTCTTCCTGATCGTGGGTGACGAAGATGAAGGTAATGCCGGCTTCCTGTTGCACGCGCTTGAGTTCGACCTGCATTTCCTTGCGCAGCTTCAGGTCCAGCGCCGACAGCGGCTCGTCGAGCAACAGCACCTTCGGCTTCGGCGCCAGGGCACGGGCCAGAGCCACGCGCTGCTGCTGGCCGCCGGATAATTGCGCCGGTTTGCGCCCGGCCAGGTGCTCCATCTGCACCAGCGCGAGCATTTCGTCGACCCGTCCGGGAATCGTCTTGCGATCAAGACCCTGCATCTCGAGGCCGAAGGCGATATTCTGCGCGACACTCATGTGCGGAAATAGAGCGTAACTCTGGAACACCGTGTTGACCCGACGCTTGAACGGCGGCAGGTGATTGACCGTTTCGCCTGCCAGACGGATCTCGCCGTCGCTGACGTGTTCGAAACCGGCGATGGTGCGCAGCAGGGTGGTCTTGCCGCAGCCCGAAGGGCCGAGGAGGGTGAAGAATTCGTTGTCGGCGATGTTCACCGAAACGTTGTCGAGGGCAGGCGCGAGGCCAGGGTCATCAGAATACCGCTTGGATACGTTACGCACTTCAATGGCTATTGGCTGACCCATAATGGTGCAATCCTCTAATTATTGTATGCAATATCTGAATGCAATTTAGAAATACCCGGATTAATCTGCTGGCGCAACCCCCCATTTCCCTGAGTGAGTCGCTCGTCGGGCAGCGTTGCCAGCATTGAAGGAGTTTTCAGATGACCGAGAAAAAACCGGAAACCACGGTCGACCGCGTCTACCAAGGGGTTTACGAGGCGATCAGCAAGCGTTCGCTGCGTCCGGGGATGAAGCTGGGCGAGGCGTCGCTGGCGGAATTGTTCAATGTCAGCCGCACGTCGGTTCGTGCTGCGCTCAAGCAATTGGAGGCCGATGGACTGGTCACCACCGAGCCCAATAAAGGTGCGTCGGTGTCGCTGCCCAGTGATGAAGAGATCCGTTCGCTGTTCGAAACCCGACGTCTGGTCGAGATCGGTATCGTCACCGAACTGTGCCGGCGCAAGGACTCTGCGGTGATGCAGGACTTGCGCGATCATTTGCTGCTCGAGGACGAAGCCCACGAAGCCGGCGACCACGAGCGACTGATTCACCTGCTGGGCGAGTTCCACATCAAGCTCGCCCGCAGCCTGAATAACCCGGTGCTGCTCGACTGGTTCCAGAAGCTGATTTCCCGCGCCTCGCTGTACGCCGCCGCGCTGGATGACGACAGTCACGAAGCCTGCCGTGATGACGAGCACCTGCGGCTGATCGAGTACATCGAGGCTGGCAATCAGAGCGCCGCCATCGAGCTGACCTGCATACACCTGGACGGCATCCAGAAGGCGATTCTCGACGTCGCTGCGAAGCTCAAGACCGGCTACCATCCGCTCAAACATCTGATCGAAGTCTGAGCGTCGGCTGCCATTGAAATCGGCTATACCTCTAATGAAACCATCGTTGCCCGATGCGCTCGAAACAGACGGGCGCGACGTTTGATCGCGCAGCGATAGATCCGGATCAACCACAAGGCGTTGAAGCAGCTGATGCAGTTTTTATCCGATAGCCATGGGTGTGACGGCTGGCAAGGCGAGATGGCCGGGCGCATTCGTGCGTTCGACTGGAGCAGGACCGATCTGGGCCCGCTCGAAACCTGGCCGGCCAGCCTGTGCAGCACAGTGCAACTGATGCTGGCATCGCCGCTGCCGATGGTCATGCTCTGGGGCCATGCCGGTTACATGATCTACAACGATGCTTACTCACGATTCGCCGGCGGACGACATCCCTACCTGCTCGGATCGCCGGTGGAACTGGGCTGGCCGGAGGTGGCCGATTTCAACCGGCATGTGGTCGACACCTGTCTGGCCGGCGGCACCCTGGAATATCGCAACAAGGTCCTGGTGTTGCTGCGCGACGGCGTACCCGAGGATGTCTGGCTCGATTTGTATTACAGCCCGGTGGCCAACGATGCCGGTGTGCCTTCGGGCGTCATGGCGATGGTGGTGGAAACCACTGAACTGGTGCTGTCCGAGCGCTTGCGTCAGGCCGCCGAAGACGCTTATCGCGCCGATAACGAGCGGGTGCGACTGGCACTGAATGCCGGGGCACTGCTCGGCTCCTTTGTCTGGGACGTCAGAAACAACGTACTGTCGGCCGACGAGCGTTTCGCCCGGACATTTTCCTACCCGCCTGATCAAGACCTGACCAATTTGCCGCAGCATATCGCCGAAGCGCACATTCACCCGGATGATCGCAATTGGGTCAAGGAGTGCGTGGAGAATTCGGTCCGCACCGGCGAGCCCTACAACGCCGAGTACCGGGTGGTGCGTGCCGATGGCAGTTGTCTGTGGGTGCTCGCCAGCGGCGCTTGCGAGTTCGACGAGCAGGGCCGGCCGTTCCGTTTTCCCGGTGTGCTGATCGACATTAACGAGCGCAAGGCGGCCGAAGAATCACTGCTCAAGTTCACCCGCAACCTCGAACAGCGTGTCGCGGATGAAGTCGAGGCGCGCCTCGCCGCCGAAGAGCAATTGCGCCAGTCGCAGAAACTCGAATCCATCGGCGGCCTCACCGGCGGCGTGGCTCACGACTTCAACAACCTGCTGCAAGTGATCGCCGGCAACCTGCACCTGCTGGCTCGCCATGAACCGGACAATGCCAACGTCCAGCGTCGGGTCAGCGCCTCGCTGGCGGCGGTGGAGCGCGGCGCCAAGCTGTCTTCGCAACTGCTCGCGTTTGCCCGGCGTCAGCCGCTGTCGCCGGCGGTGTGCAATCCCCGGCAAATCTTCGACGGCGTCGGCGAGTTGCTGCAACGAGCGCTGGGCGAAACCATTCAGATCGACGTACAGCTGCCGGAAGATCCGTGGCACATCAACGTCGACCGCAATCAACTGGAAAACGCCATTCTCAATCTGGCGATCAATGCCCGGGACGCCATGAAGGGCGAGGGCACGATTGTGCTCGGTGCCTCGAATCTCTCACTGGATCGGGCGTTCTGCTCGGGCAAAGGCATCGTGCCGGGGGATTTCGTGCGGGTTTCGGTCAGTGACAGCGGCGTGGGCATTGCCCCGCACATGCTCGAGCAGGTGTTCGAGCCGTTCTTCACCACCAAGGCCGACGGCCAGGGCACCGGTCTCGGTTTGAGCATGGTGTTCGGTTTCGTCAAGCAGAGCGGTGGGCATGTCGAGATCGACAGTCGGATCGGCGAAGGCACGCGGGTGCAGTTGTACTTCCCGCGCAGCCTGCGCCCCGTGCTTGATGACTCGCCGAGCGTCAACAATCAGCAGGCGGGCGGGTCCGAGACGATCCTGGTGGTCGAGGACAACGAAGCGGTGCGCACCTCGGCGGTCGAGCTGTTGCGCGAAGAAGGCTACCGCGTGTTGATCGCCGGCAACGGTGACGCGGCCATGCAGGTGTTGATGGAAGGCGCTCGGGTCGACCTGATTTTCACCGACGTGGTCATGCCCGGTCTGATCAAGAGCTCCGATCTGGCGGCGTGGGCCAAGGTGCAAATGCCGCCGGTGGCCGTGTTGTTCACCTCGGGCCACACTCGCGACATCATCTCGCGCAACCACCAGCTCAGTCCCGATACGCATCTGCTCGGCAAGCCTTACGGGCCCGAAGCGCTGTTGCAGATGATCCGTTCCGTGCTCAGCACCTGAGCTCCAATCCCCTGACCAAGGCTGGCCGATGACTTCCAGACGCAATTCCAGTTCTGCCGCCGGCATGGTTCGCGTGCGCGGTGCCCGTGAACACAATCTGAAGAACGTGGACGTCGACATTCCTCGCGATGCACTGGTGGTGTTCACCGGCGTGTCGGGGTCGGGCAAGTCGTCGCTGGCGTTTTCAACGTTGTATGCCGAAGCCCAGCGACGCTATTTCGAATCGGTGGCGCCCTATGCGCGAAGGCTGATCGATCAGGTCGGCGTGCCGGACGTCGATTCCATCGAAGGCCTGCCGCCGGCCGTGGCCCTGCAGCAACAGCGCGGCACGCCGAGCACGCGTTCGTCGGTGGGCAGCGTCACCACGTTGTCGAGCCTGATCCGCATGCTGTACTCGCGCGCCGGCAGCTACTCACCGGGTCAGCCGATGCTGTATGCCGAGGATTTTTCACCGAACACGCCGCAGGGCGCGTGCCCGCAATGCCATGGACTGGGCCGGGTCTACGAGGTCACCGAGGCGTTGATGGTGCCGGATCCGAATCTGACCATCCGCCAGCGCGCCGTAGCCTCATGGCCGCTGGCCTGGCAGGGGCAGAACCTGCGCGACATCCTGGTGACCATGGGTATCGATGTCGATATCCCGTGGCGCAAGCTGCCGAAAAAACAGCGTGACTGGATCCTCTTCACCGAGGAAACACCAACCGTTCCGGTGTACGCCGGGCTGACGCCGGAAGAAACCCGCGTCGCCCTCAAGCGCAACATGGAGCCCAGTTATCAAGGCACCTTCACTGGCGCCCGGCGCTACATCCTGCATACCTTCACCCATTCGCAAAGTGCGCTGATGAAGAAGCGCGTGTCGCAGTTCATGATCGGCAGCCTTTGCCCGTTGTGCGATGGCAAGCGCCTCAAGCGTGAGGCGCTGTCGGTAACGTTTGCCGGGCATGACATCGGCGAGTTGTCGCGGATGTCTCTGTTGCAAGTCGCCGAGGTTTTGCGGCCGGTCGCGGACGCGAGCTGGCTGGAACACGCCGATGAAACCGGTGAAACCCTGACCCACAGCCAGACCCGCGAAGCCCGGCAGCAGCGCGTGGCCCATGGCGCCAGCGGCCACGCCAACGCGCCGGACGTGCGCCATACGCCGAACCTGTCGCTGGAAAAACGCCTGGCCGCGCAGCGCATTGCAGAGGACTTGCTGGACCGGGTCAGCACCCTGACCGATCTCGGCCTCGGTTATCTGGCTCTGGAGCGCAGCACGCCGACCCTGTCTTCCGGTGAGTTGCAGCGTCTGCGGCTGGCCACCCAACTGGGCTCGCAATTGTTTGGCGTGATCTACGTGCTCGACGAACCCTCCGCCGGCCTGCACCCGGCTGACGGCGAAGCGCTGTTCGAGGCCTTGCAGCGTCTGAAGGCCGACGGCAACAGCGTGTTTGTGGTCGAGCACGATCTGGACACCATGCGCCGGGCCGACTGGCTGATCGACGTCGGCCCGGCAGCCGGTGAAAAGGGCGGGCAGATCCTCTACAGCGGCCCGCCGTCGGGGCTGGCGGCGATCGAGCACTCGCAGACCCGCGCCTATCTGTTCGCCGAACAGCAACGCTCCACACGCACTGCGCGCAAACCTTCGGGCTGGCTGAAGCTCGACGGCGTCACCCGTAACAACCTGAATAACCTCAGCGCCGAGTTTCCGTTGGGCTGTTTCACCTCGGTCACCGGCGTCTCCGGCTCCGGCAAGTCGAGTCTGGTCAGCCAGGCGCTGCTGGAACTGGTCGGCGCGCAGCTCGGGCGCAACGTCGGTGACGCCGAGCCGGAAGAACTCAATCTGGAAGACGATACCCCGTCTGCCAGCACCGGTCAGGTCAGCGCCGGGCTGGAGTCGATCAAGCGTCTGGTGCAGGTTGATCAGAAACCTATCGGCCGCACCCCGCGTTCGAATCTGGCGACCTACACCGGGCTGTTCGATAACGTACGCAAGCTGTTTGCCGCGACCGATGAGGCGAAGGCGGCGGGTTACGACGCCGGGCAGTTTTCCTTCAACGTTGCCAAGGGGCGCTGTCCGACCTGTGAAGGCGAGGGCTTTGTCAGCGTCGAATTGCTGTTCATGCCCAGCGTTTATGCGCCGTGCCCGACCTGTCACGGCGCGCGATACAACCCCGAAACGCTGGCCATCCTCTGGCAGGGCTTGAGCATTGCGCAGGTGCTGCAACTGACCGTGGATGAAGCGATGGCGGTATTTGCTGAGCAACCGGCGATCCGTCGTTCACTGGAAGTGTTGCGCGACATCGGCCTCGGTTACCTGCGCCTCGGGCAACCGGCGACCGAGTTGTCCGGCGGCGAAGCCCAGCGGATCAAACTGGCCACCGAGCTGCAACGCAATCAGCGTGGCGCGACGTTGTATGTGCTCGACGAGCCTACCACCGGCTTGCATCCGCGAGACGTCGACCGCTTGTTGGAGCAACTGGACAATCTGGTGAGCGCAGGACATACGGTGATTGTGGTCGAGCATGAAATGCGCGTGGTGGCGCAGAGCGATTGGGTAATCGACATCGGTCCGGGCGCGGGGGATCAGGGCGGGCGGATCGTCGTGGCCGGGACGCCACAGAAAGTGGCGGCGAGCAAGAAGAGCCGGACTGCGCCGTTTCTCGCCAGGGCTTTGAGCCGCTGACTGCGTCGCATGGGCCGGCCTCATCGCGGGCGAGCCCGCTCCCGGAGTCTGATGTGTTCACGAGTTTGTGTACGGCACAAAAAACTGAGGGAGCGGGGTTGCCCGCGATGGCGGTGTGTCAGGAACCGTCGAGGGTGCGACGCACCTTGTCCAGCAATGCGCTGATCTGAAACGGCTTGACCAGCATGTCCATGCCGGCTCCGAGGAATACCTGGCGGTTGATCGCGGTTTCCGCATAACCGGTCATGAACAGGATCGGCAGCGCTTCGCGCCAGCCCCGGGCAACGTCCGCCAGTTCGCGGCCGGTCATGCGTGGCAGACCAACGTCAGTCAGCAGCAGGTCGATCGACGCGTCGTTCTGCAAGCGTTCCAGCGCCGTTTCGATATCACCGGCCTGGGTGCAGCGGTAACCGGCGTCTTCCAGCACTTCGGTGACGAACAGGCGTACCGCCGGCATGTCTTCGACAATCAACACATGTTCGCCCGAGCCTTGCGGATCAATGGTCACCGGGGCCACATCGACAGCGGTCGGATCGCTGGTGGCCGGCAGCATGATCGTCACTTCGGTGCCGCGTCGCGCGACGCTGCGGATGTGCGCATCGCCACCGGACTGACGGGCAAAACCGTAGATCGTCGACAGCCCCAGACCGGTGCCCTGGCCCAGCGGCTTGGTGGTGAAGAACGGCTCGAACACCTTGTCGATCACGTTGTGCTCGATGCCGGTACCGTCATCGCGCACCGATAGCGCCACATAGGATCCATCGGCGAGGTTCGGGTCGCCGTGGGAGTACGCCGCGTAAGTGCTGACCCAGATATTGCCGCCCCGTGGCAATGCGTCCCGGGCATTGATCACCAGATTGAGCACCGCACTTTCGAGCTGAATCGGATCGACCAGCGCGATGGCAGGTTTGGTGGTCAATTCGAGCTTGAGGGCGATGCGTTCGCCGATGGTGCGCACCAGCAATTCTTCGAGCGAGCGGACGTGTCTGTTGATGTCGACCGGACGGGTGTCAAGTGGTTGCTGACGGGCAAACGCCAGCAGGCGATGGGTGAGCGAGGCCGCGCTCCTCGCTGAGTTCAGAGCCGCTTCGGCGTAGAACTGGACCTTGTCCGTTCGGCCATCGGCAACACGTTTCTGGATCAGTTCGAGGCTGGTGATGATCCCGGTCAGCAGGTTGTTGAAGTCATGGGCGATGCCGCCCGTGAGCTTACCCAGCGCATCCATTTTCTGTACTTGCAGCAGTTGCGATTCGGCGCGTACCCGGTCGGCGACTTCCTTGGCCAGTTGCGTGGTGGTGTCGTCCAGCTGCGCCAGGTGCGAGCGCTCGCGATGACGGTGTTCGGTGACGTCTTCGACGAACACCAGGCTCAGCTTGGGCGTGCGGTAGGGCGAAATCTGCCATTCGGTCTCGCGAACCTCACCCTGCACACGCATGTTCAGCGTGCCCTTCCAGCGCTCGCCGTCCACCAGTCGCAGGCGCAGTTCGTCGAGGATCGCGCTCTGATCCTCGGCAAAACACTCGCTGAGGGTCTGCGGGTCGCGGTTGTCCTGGATCAGCTGGGAAAAGGCGTGATTGCACTCATGGACTTTCAGATTGGCATCGAGCACCGCGATGGGGGCGGAGACGTTGACGAAGATCTCGCGGAAACGCGCCTCGCTTTCGCGCAACGCGTTCTCCGTGTCACGCACCCGCAGCAGGGTGCGTAACGTTGCCAGCAGCACGTCGGGATCGACCGGATGAATCAGGTAGGCATCGGCCCCGGCATCGAGGCCGGTGATGATGTCGCCGGTCTGGATCGACGCGGCGGACACGTGGATCACCGGAAGCAGGGCGGTGCCCAGGTCGGCGCGCAGTTTGCGCACGATGTCGAACCCGCTCATGTCCGGCAGATTGACGTCGAGGATCAGCGCATCGAGCGACTGACTGGCGATCAGGGCCAGCCCCTCGCCGCCGGTGCCGGCCTCCAGCACTTCGTAACCGTGGCGCTCCAGCCGTCGGCGCAAGGCATAGCGAGTGGCGACGTTGTCATCGACGATCAACAGACGGATGTCATGTTTCATCGACGTTCTCCTGGGCAATTGCCAGCGGAATGATCACGAAAAAGCTTGAGCCCACGCCCGGCGTACTTTCGACACCAACCTCACCACCGAGCAATTCAGCGAAGCGTTTGCACAGCGACAGGCCAAGCCCGGTGCCGCGCAGGCGTTTTTGCAGTGGGGAGTCGACCTGGGAAAAGTCTTCGAACAGGGTGCCGTGCAATTCAGGGGCGATGCCGATGCCGGTGTCGCTGACGGCGAACCGCACCTTGCCCTCACCCTCAAGACGCGCCGAGATCCGGACCTCGCCACGGGTGGTGAATTTCAGCGAGTTGGAAATGAAGTTGCGCAGGATCTGCGCCAGCTTCTTGTCGTCGGTGTAAAGACGCGGGAGGCCTACCGGCTCTTCGAAAATCAGGTCTACGGCCGTGGCATCGACAATCGGCCGGAACATCCCCCGCAGTGCGGCGAACAGGTCGAACATGTCGAACCACGCCGCAGAAATGCTGATGCGTCCGGCCTCGATCTTCGCCAGATCGAGCAGGTCGTCGACCATGTCGCTGAGTTCCCGGGCGGCGGTGCTGACAAACGCCACCTGCTTGTGTTGCTCGGGGCTGAGGGGGCCGTCGAGTTCGTCGGCGAGCAGGCTGTTGATGCTCAGGATCGAGCCCAGCGGCGTGCGGAACTCGTGGCTCATGTACGACAGGAAACGGCTTTTCAGGTCGGATGCCTGACGCAGTTGTTCAGCCTGGGTATCCAGCTCGGCGTACAGCGCGAGCACGCCCTGATTGGTTTCGTCGAGCTCTTCGCGCAGCGCTGCGGTTTCGCTCTGCAAGCGTGCGATCAGTTCTGCCTGTTCGGCGTTGTTCAAGGTCGGGGACTCAGTCATGGGCGGACTCCAGGGCAACCACCAGCACGGTGACATCGTCGCGCCCGCGGCAGAAGTCGCGGTGCAGGACGGTGGCAATCACGGCGGGATGGCGATGCACCAGACCGGGGTAATCCTGAAGGTTCCAGCGGGACTGCAAGCCGTCGCTATACATGATCAATAGATGTCCGTTCACGTGAGCATAGTCAAAAGGCTGGGCTTTTCTGTACTGGCCACCGACGATGCCCGGATGCGAGGCCAGTCCGCGCGACTTATCGGAAGCGATCAGGCTGGCACCGATGTTGCCGACACCGGTGAACGACAGACTGGCACGGCCGGCGTGAAACTGCGCGAATGCCACCGCGCCACCCCGGCTACCGATCATCTCACGGTGCATGTCTTCCATCAGCAGCGTCGGCGCACCGAACGGATTCAAGGCAAAGGCCTTTTCACCGGCACGGGCCGCACGCTCGGCGTCCTCGCCATGGCCCAGACCGTCGACCACCAGAGCACTGACGTCAGCGCCGTGGATCGCCAGATGCCAGACATCACCGCAGGCCGGGTCGTTGTGCAGCGAGTGCTGGCTGACACCATACGGCATATCCACCTGCCGGTCGCTGCGCGGGTATAAACGAGCCAGCAGCACCGCGCCGCGATGATCGGCAAAAACATCGAAGACATCGGCCTGGCGTGCCACGGCGCCCAGGCCGATGCCCTGAGTACCGCCGGTGGAAAAACCATCGGCCATGCACGCATCCAGATCAAAGCCCTGCGCTCGGTCGACTGCAATCATTTCGATGCCGTCGTCACCCTGACGCGGCAACAGACGCAAGTGAAGTTCGCCGTGTCCGGCATGCTTGAGCACATTGCTCGCCAGCTCCGTGGCCACCAGCGCGACGCGGCCGGCATCGCTTTCGCCAAAACCGTGTTGCTCGGCCAGACGCTGGGCCGTACGCCGGGCATGGCCGATCTGGCTGCTGTCCTCGATCACCAACACCTGGGTCAATGTCCCGCTGATGTTCATGTCCATCGGGTGATCGTTATGCGAGTGCCTTTGCCGGGCTCGGTGTCCAGTTCGAATTCATCGACCAGTCGCTTGGCCCCGGTCAGGCCCAGACCCAGACCGCTGCCGGAGGTCCAGCCGTCGGTCATCGCCAGTTTGATGTCGGGAATACCCGGGCCTTCATCGCGAAAGGTCAGGCGCAGGCCGACCTTGTGGTTGTCATCGAGGATCTGCCAGTCCATGTCTCCGCCACCGCCATACACCATGGTGTTGCGCGCCAGTTCACTGACGGCGGTCACCAGTTTGGTCAGGTCGATCAGGCGCATGCCGCACTCGGTGGCCAGTTTGCGCGCCGTTTGCCGCGCCAGCACCACATCCTGCTCGATGTTGATCGGTTGGGTACCGCTGCTGCGCACGGTCATTGCTGGCGTACTCGTTCCTGCAGCAGTTTCATTCCGCGCTCGACGTTCAGCGCGGTACTGACGCCCGGCAGGTACAGGCCGAGCTCCACCAGCGTGATCGCCACTGCCGGTTGCATACCGACCAGCATGGTTTCAGCGTCCATGATTTTCGACAGGCCGGAAATGGTGCCGATCATCCGGCCGATGAACGAATCGACCATGTCCAGCGCCGAGATGTCGATCAGCACGCCGCGTGCGGAGGTCTTGCTGATGCGCTCGGACAGGTCGTCTTGCAGGGTGAGGGCGAGTTGGTCATGCATGTCGACCTGAATGGTCACCAGCAGGAAATCACCCATCTGAAGAATCGGGATACGTTCCATTGTTCAGACCGTCTTGGTGAGGGTGATGCCCAGACGGGTCAGGGCCAGCTTCAGTGCGTCGGCCAGATTGGCTTTGGTGACCACACCCTGCAGATCCAGGCCCAGATGGACGATGGTCTGGGCAATCTGCGGACGCACGCCGCTGATGATGCAATCGGCGCCCATCAGGCGGATCGCGGTCACGGTCTTGAGCAGGTGTTGGGCGACCAGCGTGTCGACGGTCGGCACGCCAGTGATATCGATGATGGCGATTTCCGAACCGGTGTCGACGATGCGTTGCAGCAGCGATTCCATCACCACTTGGGTGCGCTGAGAATCGAGGGTGCCGATCATCGGCAGGGCGAGCACGCCATCCCACAATTTGACCACCGGGGTCGACAGTTCCAGCAGTTCTTCCTGCTGGCGCTTGATCACCGCTTCACGGGACTTCTGGAACGTGCGAATGGTGTACAGGCCGAAAGCATCGAACAGTTCGGAGATTTCCCAAAGCTGTTCGGCGAGCAGGGCAGGCTGGTCCTGATAATGGTTTTGCAGCAGGGCGAACAGCGGGCCCTTGAGCGAGAAAATGAAGCTGGCGGTCTGCTGGGAATCCTGACCGAGCTGGGCGCGGCTGTGGGAGAGTTTTTCGAGGAACTGGCGCATGCCTTCCCAGCCCGGCGCGGCGATGTTGGTGCCGCTGTCGTTTTCCAGGCCACTGACCACCAGTTGCAGGAATTCGCGGGTCTGTTGTTGTAAATCATGTTCTTTGAGGTTGCGGCTGGCGCCGCTGTCTTGCAGTCCCTTGATCCATTCGCCCAGCAGTTGAACCTGATTGTTTTTAATCGCATCGAGTGTGCTGTTCTGCAGTGCTGCCATGTGCCTGTTGCTCCATTGCGAATTGGGGGCCGGTTCTTCGGAAAATGACCGGCGCGAAGTGAATGACCCTGGCCGTTCGAAATAGTTGTTCGTTCCCGTGAGGATATTTTTGATCTGCCGCAAGCAATGCACCGGTAACTCTAGTCGGCGTGGCCGCAAATGCTGATCTTTTGCCTGCAACAAGGCCCCAACGCAAAGAGGCCGCGTCCAATGGAGGCGGCCTCTTTGAGTACCTGGCGGTTACTTGCTGGGGTGTTTGGCCTGTAGCTCTTTGGCGGCGGCCAGGTGTTTTTCCAGACCGGGCAACATTTTCTGCGCAAAGGCTTTGAGTTCGGTGGCGCCTTTGACCTTGTCGTCGGTCACGGTGTTGGCTTGTTTCTTGAACAGCTCGATGGCCTCTTCGTGCGCCTTGACCTGATTGTTGGCATAGGCGGCATCGAAGGATTCATCGCGCATGTCGAGGATTTTCTCCTTGGCCTGTTTGACCAGGGTCGTGGTGTCCGGCACTTCGATGTCGTTGGCCTTGGCAATCGTGGCCAGTTCATCGTTGGCCTTGCCATGGTCGGTGATCATCATGTTGGCAAACGCCTTGATGTCGGCCGATTGGCTCTTTTCCAGCGCCAGACGGCTGGTTTCGATTTCGGCGATGCCGCCAGCTGCTGCGTTATCGACGAAATCGTTGTCGGTGGCGGCAAAGGCCGAACCCATGCCGGTGCTGAGGGCGACAGCCAGAAAGAGATGACGCAGTTTGAATCCGTCCATTGGTGTTTCTCCACGCAGGTTTTTGTGAGCGTTAACCAATGGAGGGATTTCGCCGACCAAAGGTTTTATCGCATTTGCGAAAGGGCGACGAACGGGCACCGCTGGTCTGACAGGTGGTCGACAGAACCGGTCAACCGAGGCCATTCTGATACCTGGCCAGCGCAAATCGGTCGCGTTGGCTGCCGATCAACTGACGGAGGTGTTCCATGCCGGTGACCCATGATTTGTTACAGGACTTGAAACTGACAAAGGAAGAGATCCAGCAGCGACGCACCGCGGATCCACATCTGGATGCACTGATCAACAAGTATTCCCAGGCGGACGCCGAAGTCGTCAAGGCCGAGACGGCGACCTCGGATGCACCCAGCGACGACACCCTGAAGAAACTCAAAGAGAAACGCTTGCAGGTCAAAGACAAGATCGTCGAGCAGTTGCAGGCTCGAACCTGACCGTCAGTCGCGCCACCGGCCCTCGCTGGTGAAACGACTGGAACGACAGCCCCGACCGGCACCTCGAATGTTCAGAGTCTTCATCCATCGATGCTCTGCGAGGTGCCTTATGAACAAGCCAAAATTCCCCAGTGAAGAGCAGGGCGCATTCGACCCGGTTCCGACCCATCCCGAGCCGAACAGCCCGGCGCACACCGTTCGTAATCCTGAAGAGAAACGCAAGAGCGAGGCAGTGCCGGAGGACGAGGATCCGGACAAGTTTGATCGATCCAGTAACTGACAGTCCGCCATCGCTGGCAAGCCAGCTCCCACAGGGTTTTTCGTCGTTTGCAGGTTCTGCGACTAACACGGTAGCTGTGGGAGCCGGCTTGCCAGCGATGGCGTCCGCCGATCCACCGCAAATCTCAAGCCTCACTTCAAGGCTGCCTCCAACGGCATCCGCGCCATGTGCGTGGCCTTCAGCGAGCCGAAATACAACCAGTCGCCATATTCGCGCACTGTGGTAATCGGCGAATAATTGCCGGCGCTGGCATCCTGCAGATTGGCAATCACCTTGCCCTCCAGATCCAGTCCCAGCACGAACCCGCGTTTCTCCACCGGTTTGGGCAGCACGGTCATGGCCCGCACGATCATCTTGCGCACGAACGGATGCCCGGCCGTGCTATCCAGCAGCGAATTGCGCGGGGTATAGAGCGCCACCCAGAACCGGTCCCGTCCATTGAAGGCGAGGTTGTCCGGCAGCCCCGGCAGGTTGTCGATGAACAGATCGTGGGTGCCGGCCCTGGGCCCGGTCAGCCAGTAGCGGCTGATGCGGTAGGCGCCGGTTTCGTTGACCAGCACATAGGCGTCTTCCGGGCCGAGGGTCACGCCGTTGGCGAACTCCAGCTTGTCCAGCAACAGGCTGGTTTTTCCGGTCTGGAAGTCGTAACGCAGCAGGCGTCCGTCGCCGCCATGTTCGATGATCGCTTCGCCATCGTGACCGTAACCCCAGCGGCTCGAGGCGTCGCTGAAGTAGGCGTAGTGTCCGGACTTGTCGATCGCCACGTCATCCGTGAAGCCGAACGGCAGACCATTGGCTTCGGTGGTCAGCGCCACCAACTGACCCTGTGCGTCGAGGGAGAGCAAACCCTTGACCCCGTCGGCGATCACCAGCAAACCGTTGGGATGCCGCGCCAGCCCCAGCGGCCGGCCGCCGGTATCGGCCAGCACCTTGCGCTGTTGGCCGTCGAGGCTGGTGCGCAGCAGGCGACCGTCGTGCAGGCCGGTGATCAGAAAATCGTTTTCCAGCAGCAGCGCTTCCGGCCCTTCGATATTGCTCGGCCCCACCTGTGCAACACCCTTGAGCCGCTGGTTGTCAGCGTACTGGCCTTCGCTCAGCGAGGGCGCTGGTTGCGGTGTCCATGCCACGGGCTCGACCTTGGTCGGCATGAGCAGCAGGAACGCCACAACGACGACGATCAGCAACAACAACGGATAGCGCCACTTCACACGTGAGCTCCTGCAAGGGCCAGGTGCCGGGTGGCCATGTCGCGCAGGGCCATCATCGAAGTCGCCGATTCGCGCTCGATGCGGCGCTTGAGCAGCAGTTGGTTGGCGATGCGCAGGCCGATACCTTCGAACTGGTAGTCGAGAGTGCGCACGAACCGCGTGGCACCGTCGTGCGCCGAGCATTCATAAGTCAGCTGCAACGACAGACCCTGGTCACCTTGGGCCCGGGCACACCAGCGCCGACCGGGCAGGTATTCGGTCACCTCCCAACGCAAATGTCCCTCGCGTCCCCCGGCATGGATGTCCTCGTCGAATCGCGCGCCGGCATGCAGCGCACCGCTCGGGCCGTCGATCTTCAGCGAAGACGGATGCCACTCCGGCCAGCGACTGACAGTGGCGGCGTAAGCGAGGACGGCGATCGGATCGCCGGCAATGTCGACGGTGTGCTGCATGCGGGTCATGGGCGTTCTCGAATCGGTCAGAGGGGCGGTTTCCGGCTCCCAGTAAAGGGTGCCGAACAGATAGTCCATCAGCGGAAAAACGATATTGAAATTGCGCTCCTGCATGCGCTCGCGACGATGATGCAGCTCGTGCAGACGGCGCATCTGGCGGATCCACGGCAGCCGGGTCAGCAGGTTCTGCGGCGGCAGATGCTCGCAGGCGTGAAACACTTCATACGTCAGGTAACCGAACACCATGCAGCCGCCAAACAGCCCGGCGACGTTGCTGTTGACCTGCGCGAACAGCCACCACAGGGGCAGGGTGATTGCCAGCGTGTGCAGCACGATCAGCCAGGCCGGGAACAGGATCACCCGCCAGTCGCGGGCGCCGTCGTAGGTCATGTGGCCGGGGGTGAAGAAGCTGTGATGATCGCCGGCATGTCGGGCGTAGAACATCCGCGCGAAGCTCTTTTTGTGGTGACCGAGGTGGCGGTGCACCATGTACACGCCGAAATTGAAGAACAGCAGGGTCAGTGGCACGGCCAGCCATTCCAGCGGTTGCACCTGGTGCACGCTGCTCCAGAACGCGCCGATGGCCAGCACCCCGAACAGCAGCACGAATGCGCCGTGCAGCCACGGGTTGTAGCGGGGATGGATCGCCGCCCGATAGCGGCTGCGAAATGCCTCGGTGGTCTGCCTCACTGCGCTCACCTGCGGATATTGTTGTTATCCCGGCAGCGTAGCCGATCCCGCCGTTTGTGCAGGGCCAACCTTCAGGTCACAAGTGCCATGCTCCGGTGTATGGCGACCGTCAGCTCAACGGGTTCCAGCGCTGCGACCAGTCGTCATCGGCCCTGATCACTTCGCGCAGCAGATCGAACGCCTGTTGCAGGATCGCCGAGTCGCGGTCGCGGGAGTAGACGAGGTAGGTCGGATAGCCGAATTCCGGGGCTTTGGTCACCGGCTCCAGCGCGCCGCTTTCCAGATAAGTGCGCACGACCCGGGTCCGGAAATAGCCGCTGCCGCCGTTCTCCAGGATGTATTGCAGGGCCAGCGGGCCGAGGTTGAAGCTCAGGGCGGCCTTGGCCTTTTCCGGCAGGGCAGCGTCGTGCTGGCGGCGGAAGTCCGGGCCCCAGTCGATGTACACGTAGGGCGCAGGGCGGCCGGGCGTGGTCACCAGAATCAGTTTTTCTTCCAGCACTTGCTCGACCTGCAGCCCCGGCCAGTATTCCGGTTGATAGACCAGCGCGGCATCGAGCACCCCCAGTTCGAGCTGGCGCAGCAGGTTTTCGCCGTCGCGGATGTCCATGCGCAGGGCGTGACCGGGGATTTTCTCGCGCAATTCGGCGGCCCAACTGAGCATCAACGGGTTGCACAGGCTGACCTCGCCACCGATGTGCAGCACGTTGTGATAGCCCTCGGGCAAGGGCAGGTCGCGGCGCGCCGCTTCCCAGGTCTGCACCAGTTGATTGGCGTAGACCACGAAGGCCTCGCCGTTGGCGGTCAGGCGTGCGCCGGCACGGTTGCGTACGAAGAGAGTGCTGCCCAACTGGCTTTCGAGTTTCTGGACACGGGCGGTGATTGCTGTCTGAGTGACGAACAACTTCTCGGCCGCCGCGGCGAGGCTGCCGTGGCGGACGATTTCCAGAAAGGTACGGGCGAGGTCGATGTCCATGGGCGGGCCGGTGGTTGAGGTGCGCGCATTGTAAGGCAAAAGCGGCCCCCACGGATTAGCTGACCAGCTCGGTATCATCCACCCGAGCCCAATCCTCCACCAACCGCGCCGGCGTACAGCAAGTCTTGCGCTTGTACACGAAGTTGCGGCACTTCTCGGCAAACTGATTGCGGTTGTACAGCATGTCTTCCTGCATCTCTTGCAGCTCCGCCTCGCGGCATTGGCGGATCAGCGCATGATCGACCCGCAGCTTGCGTTCGCGCACCGGCGCATAAGTCGGATCACTCAGCACGCTGTTGGCCCGTTGCAGCAGCCACAGCGAAAACTCGTCCGGGCAGCGCGGGCCGATTTCCTGGACCATGCCCAGTTGCAGCGCCTGCGCAGCGCTGACCGGCAGACAGGCCTGGGTCAGTTGTTCGGCCATGGCCGGGCCGACGGCGCGGGGCAGGCTGTAGGTCCAGTATTCCGAGCCGTACAGGCCCATGCTCTTGTAATGCGGGTTGAGCACGATGTCGGCGCGGGCAAACACGATGTCAGCCGCCAGGGCGAGCATCACACCGCCGGCACCGGCATTGCCGGTGACCCCGCTGACCACCAGTTGCCGCGCGCTGAGCAATTCTTCGCACACATCATCGATGGCCTGGATATTGGCCCAGGCTTCGGCGCCTGGATCTTCTGCGGCCTGAATCACGTTCAGGTGCACGCCGTTGGAAAAACTGCCGCGCCCGCCCTTGATCAACAGTACCTGCGTGTCGCGGGACTTGGCCCAGCGCAACGCCTCGACCATGCGCCGGCATTGCTCGGTGCTCATGGCGCCGTTGTAGAACTCCAGCGTCAGCTCGCCGACCTGGCCGGACTCGCGATAGCGGATCGGCTGATACGGCTCGTCGCTGAACGGCGCGTTGGCAATCGACCAGTCCAGCACCGGCACGTGCGCCAGTTGCCCAGCCAGTACATGCCGCGCCGGACGCTTGAAGGTTTCCTCGCCCGGTTGCGGTTTGCGTCGCAGCGAGCCGATCCACAGGCTGTGATCACCGGTCGCCACCAGCACCGCGTCGTCGTGTACCGCGAGAATTTCCCCGGGCATGCCGGTGCGCTGGTCGAGGTGCGCGTCGAACACGTAATACTGTCCGCCGGCGAGACTGGCGAGTACGCCGGGCTGGCCGTCCGCCGCATCGATGCAGCGTTTGATGAAGCGCGAGCAGTCATGCCAGCTGAAGGTGCGGTCGTCCTGTTTCATGTTCGGCTGCAAACGCCCGCGCACTTTCGGATCGTTGTAATCCAGCGCCATCGGCACGAAGCCGTCGATGAATTTCTCCACCACTTCACGGATGCAACAGATCGCCGCGTCGCTGACCCGGCCGTTGTACAGCTCGGATTTGCGCAGCCCCGTTGGCAGGTTGAATTCGCAGGTGGCCCAGATCGGGCCGGCATCCATTTCTTCGACCGCTTGCAGGGCGGTCACGCCCCAGGACGGCAGCTCGCGCATGATCGCCCAATCCAGTGCGCTGGCACCGCGATCGCCGACGATGCCGGGGTGGATGATGACGACCGGACGCTGCGGGTTGCTCCACAGCGCGTGGGGGACGCGATCCTTGAGGAACGGGCAGATCACCAGGTCGGCACCGCTGTTTTCAATCTGTTCGCACACGGCGGCTTCGTCGGTGAACAGCACCACGCTCGGCGAGTGCCCGGCCTGGCGCAGGTCCAGCCATGCACGCTGAGTCAGGCCGTTGAACGCCGACGACAAAAGAATGATGTTGAGTGATCGCATGATTGTTCTTCCTTGAAAGGTCAGCCGCAGGCTCCCTGTGAGCCGTCCGTGGCTATCGATGGAGGCGCAAGGTTAGTGACTGGCGTGGCTGGCGCCACTGATCGAGATCAACGTTGTGTTAGCCAATATTGCTGCGGCGACGGCACGCCTTATTCTCAAAGGTTTGATGATCCTGATTTTTTATTACTTCAAATGTCTCAGACGCTATTGCACAGTCGCATCCCTGATCACCGCCGGAAGATCCCGGCGTATCCATGGATTTTCGCAGCGGGTGGAACCCGTTTTCAGGGAGTAACGCATGGGGAGTCACAACCCGCATTACCAGGTCATCGGGCAGATGTTCCAAAAGGACTACCGATGGCTGTGCGCGGCGGTCAGCCGTACGCTCGGTTGCCCGCACAGCGCACAGGACATTGCTTCGGAAACCTTTCTTCGGGTATTGGCGCTGCCCGATCCGCTGGCAATTCGCGAACCCCGCGCGCTGTTGACCACGATTGCCAAGCGGCTGGTCTATGAAGGCTGGCGCCGGCAGGATCTGGAGCGCGCTTATCTGCAAAGCCTCGCGCTGGCGCCGGAACCGGTGCATCCGTCGCCCGAGGAGCGGGAATTGGTGATCGAAACGCTGCTGGCGGTGGATCGCTTGCTCAACGGCCTGTCGGCCAAGGCCAAGGCGGCGTTTCTCTACCACCAACTCGACGGCCTGACCTACAGCGAAATCGGCGAACGCCTCGGCGTGTCCACCAGCCGCGTGCAGCAATACATGGTCGAGGCGTTCAAGCGTTGCTATCAGGCGATGCAGGCATGAGGCCGGACGAAACGCTGATCGACGAAGCAGCGCAATGGATGGCGCTGCTGCAATCAGGGCATGTCAGCTTGCAGGAGCGCGCCGCCTTCGACGCCTGGCGCACGGTGGATCCACGGCATCAGCAGATCATCGAACAAATGGGTGGCGGGCTGAACCTGTTGCGCCATGCGAACCTGCGCGGCTTGCCGCGTGAGAGTGTGTTGCACAGCCTGAATGCGCCGTCCAGTCGCCGTCGATTCCTCAGCGGCAGTTTGAGCGTGCTCGGTATCGCGGTGCTGGCCGGTTTGCTCGGTCGACGTTATGGCTGGTTGCCCGAGGCCGGCGAGTTGTCGACCGGTACCGGCGAGCGTCGGGAATTCACGCTGGAGGATGGCAGCGCCCTTACGTTGAATGCCCGCAGCCGCGTGGTACCCCGCTTCAACGACAACGAGCGTTTGCTGGACTTGCGCAGCGGCGAGCTGCTGATCGATGTGGCGAAAAATCTGGCCCGGCCGTTTGTGGTCGAAACCGAGCATGGACGGATGCGTGCGCTCGGGACGAAATTCCTGGTGCAGCGCGGGGAAAATTCGACGCGGCTGGTGATGCTGCATTCACAGGTCGAAGTGGTCACCGCCAGCGGCGCTCGGCAAGTGGTGGAGGCGGGCGAAAGTCTGCTGTTCAACGCTCAGGAAATCCTTGCGCTGGAACCCGGCAACGGGCAGGAAAGTGCCTGGGTGCAAGGGCGGCTTGAAGTGCGCGATCGCCCCTTGAGCGAAGTCATCGACAGCCTGCGCAGCTACCGTCGAGGCATCCTGCACGTGAGCCCGGAGGTTGCCGGTCTGCGTCTCAGCGGTCTCTATCCGCTGGACGACAGCGACCGCACCCTGCAACTGCTGGAGCGTTCGCTGCCGATCCGTGTCACCTGGCACAACCCGTACTGGGTCAGCATTGAAGCGCGGTTATAAATCCATAACTTCCCGGTCTATCCGTCCCCCTATAAAAAGCGCCGGGCCACTGCTCATTCCCTGCAGACGCCTTCAACAGGGAAGCCCCTCGATGTTCTCATTCAAACAACAACAATTGTCCCGCCTGACGCTGGCCATCGTGCTGGCGGCGGGCACGGCTCCGGTCGCCGTTCAGGCACAAGACGCCGCCGCTCAGGTCTTTACCTTCGACATTGCCGCCGGGGCCCTCGACGAGGTGCTGCTGGACATCTCGCGGCAGACCGGCGTGCCGATTTCCTTCAGCCAGAATCTGGTGCAGGGCAAGCGCAGCAGCACGGTACGCGGCGCATTGGGTGGACGTCAGGCGGTGGAGAAAGCCCTGATCGGCAGCGGTCTGCAAGTCGAGCAGGGCACCCAGGGCCTGAGTATTCGCCCGGCCGATGCGCCGAGCGCCGCGCCGGTCAAGGCCGCAGCCGTGGCACCCGCCAGCAGCGCCGATTACCGCATGGAAAAAGTCACCGTCACCGGCTCGCGCATCGCCCGTGCGCAGAGTGATGGTGCGACCCCGGTCAATGTCATCACCCACGAAGAAATGGAGGCGCGCGGCTACAAGAACGTCCACGACGCCCTCGCCACACAAACCCAGAACACCGGCATGACCCAGGGCGAAGACTACGGCAACACCTGGCAACCGGCGGCCAGCGCCCTCAACCTGCGCGGCCTTGGCCCCAACCACACGCTGGTGCTGATCAACGGCCGGCGGGTCGCCGATTACCCGACGCCGTACGACGGCAAGGTCAACTTCACCAACCTGGCGAACATTCCGTCGGCGATCATCGACCGCATCGAAGTGCTCAGCAGTGGCGCTTCGGCGATCTACGGTTCGGATGCGATTGCCGGGGTGGTGAACATCATCCTCAAAGACAAAATGAATGGCGTCGACGTCAACCTCAAGGGCGGCACCAGCGAGCGCGGCGGCGGTGACAACCAGCGTTTGCAGATCAGTGGCGGGGGCAGTTGGGGCGACTTCAACGGGCTGTTTGGACTTGAACTGACCCACCGCGATCCGATCTGGGCCGATGATCGCGGCTTCATGCAGAGCGGGCCGCTGGCGGATGTCGGCTACCGGCGCGACCTGACCAACAACCGCTATCTGGGGCCAGGTTGCGGCGCCTATCAGGGCACGTTCGACAACAAACTGTTCAACAGCGGCGGACGTTGCCGCACCGACCAGATGTACAACGATTACTGGACGGTGCAGACGCAAAAGGAAAACTACGACGGCTACACCCGTGGCACCTGGCATTTCAGCGACAGTGGTCAGGTCTTCGCCGACCTGATGTACGGTCTCGATCACATCCAGAACAACACACGCGGCCCGAGCTTCACCTCGCCGGACTTCATCAACCAGAACAGCGGCAATCTGGAGCGCTGGTACCGCCGCTTCGGCGAAGAGGAAATCGGCGGACGCACCAGCAACAACAGCAAGTGGCGCGACACCTCGTGGACCGGCACTCTGGGACTCTCCGATAAGATTGCCGACACCGGATGGAACTATGAACTGGCGGCCAACCGGTCCGAGTACAAGAGCGTGCGCACCACACGCTACACACCGCTGTCGTCGATCCAGGATTTCTACCTCGGCCCGCAACTGGGCATCCGCGACGGTTACCCGGTGTTCGCGCCGGATGCCTCGCGCCTCGACCGGCCACTGACAACCCAGGAGTGGGAGCAGTTTCGCGGCAACCTGACGCAGAGCAGCAAGTCGGTGTCGACCAATTACAACGCGTCGGTCAACGGCGAGTTGTTTGATCTGCCGGCTGGCCCGGTGGGATTTGCCGGCGTGCTGGAGGCGGGCAAACAGGAATATCGCATCGATCCGGATGACAGCCTCAACGACGGCAGCTTCTACGGCGTGACCCCGGCGCAAAGCTCCGGCGGTTCGCGCAAGCGTTATGCGGCCGGTGGCGAGTTCAGTATTCCGGTCACCGACACGGTGCTGGCCACAGCGGCAGGGCGCTGGGACCAATACAAATTCAGTGGCCGCACCGAACAACAGAAAACCTACAACCTTGGCCTGGAATGGCGGCCGGTGAACAGCCTGCTGGTGCGCGGCAGCTACGGCACCAGTTTCCGCGCCCCGGACCTGAACTACATCTATCAGTCCGACAGCAACGGCTACTACCCGGCGCAGATCGACTATTACGGTTGCAACCAGGGCGTGGAGGGCGCCTGTGATCGCGGGCGGGTCGATTACACCCAGAGCGGCACGGCGGATCTGGAATCCGAACGCGGCAGATCCTGGACCTACGGTTTCGTCTGGTCACCGTCGCGCAACTTTGACTTCTCGACGGATTTCTGGCGAGTCGAGATCGATGACCTGCTGACCACCGTCGACGAAAACCGCCTGTTGCAGCAAGAGAACGAATGCCGCAACGGCACCCAGGACATCAACTCGGCCAACTGCCAGTCGACCCTGGCGCGGGTCGATCGCAATCCCGGCAATGCTGCCGTCGATCCCAATCAGTTGCAGCGGGTGCGGGTGAACGCGATCAACGCCGCCAGCGAACGGGTCAGCGGCCTGGACTTCAAGAGCAACATCCGCTGGGGTGCCGGGCAGTACGGTGCGTTCAGTTCGGCGCTGGGCTACACCCTGGTGCTCTCGCATTACTACAAGGAATCGGACGAAGCCCCGACCCAGGACTGGCGCACCTCGCGCACCAATTACGACTGGCGCAGCAAGGTCAACGCCAGCCTGACCTGGGATTACCAGAAGGCCACGGCAACATTGATGGGGATTCGCTACGGCTCGGTCACCAACGGCGCGGGCGACGGGCGTCTGTCGCCGTGGACGGTGTTCAACGCCAGTGCGCGCTACAAGCTCAACGACCGGGCGAGTGTCGGGCTGACCGTGAACAACGTGCTCAATCAGGTCAAGCATGACGACTCGGCGGGCTGGCCGTATTACCCGACCGGCAACTACGACCCGTACGGGCGCCAGTGGTGGCTGGATGTGAGTTATCACTTCGGCAGTTGAGGGCGGAATGACGTCCGGCAGCGTCCTACGGAAGTTGCCGGACTTTGCGCGAAAACGGGGATATTTCCGACGACTTTTTCAGGTTGGTCGTCGGAAGCGTGATCTATAGCATCGGCGATGACATTGAAGTCGTTAACGGCCTGATTACTCAGGCCTCTGATAATGGATTGATCATGCGAACTGCACACCTCGAATACGAAACGCCGGCTTATTCCGCACGCCAACAGTGGCGCGATGACCGTGCCAGGTGCCCCATGGAGGATGTCGCGTTGCCCAGTGCAAAAGTAACCCGGTTGGCGGGCTTGAAGAAGGTTGAGGGCAAACCTGTCGAATTGCTCGTGCATGGCCGGAACATCGGTGATGACGCCCTGCTGATTGTTCACCTTACCGATGAAGGGTTCGAGTTGAACGACGTCGTCGACATGCTTTCAACCTCCGAGCTTTACCAGCAAGGCGACGTGGTCAAACTCATCACTGGCAAGTCGGTCAGAACGGTACAGCGGCTGCTGAAAGAAGGCAAACCGGTACGGCTTGACCCGCAGCAGAGTGTCATCGCCTACCAATATGCATTGGTGCTGGAGTTGGCCATTCGGGCCTTCGGGGGGCAACCACGGGCGGAGGACTGGCTGCAGAAACCCTCTACCTATTTTCACGGTCATGTGCCGCTGGAGTTGACCCTGCATCCATTGGGTTTTCAGATGGTCGAGCAGTATTTGCAGCAGCTTATCTACGGGGTTTACCCATGAACCCCTTGCCGTGGGACAAGCATTGGTATGCCTGGCGGCTGGATCCCGAGGTTTACGGAGGCACGTGGGACAGCGGGATTGGATCGAAGCTGAAAGGCGGTCGCTGGAATATACCCGGACGACGCGTCGTCTACGCCTCAGTCGATCCTTCCTCGGCCATTCTGGAGGTGGCAGCCAACCGCAGTTTTGATGCCCTGGACCGCGAACCTTATGTATTGACGTGCTTTGAGGTCATCAGTGACGCGAAGGTGAAAATCGTGCAGCCCGAAGAGGTGCCGAACCCTTACTGGCTGAGCCCTGCACAGCCTTCACCCAATCAGCAATTGTTCGCCGACGCGTTGCTGGCCGAGCACCCGTTTGTACTGATCCCGTCGGCGGCAACCCGCCATTCGTGGAACTTGCTGGTGAGCTGCGACCTGGCAGAAGGGCAGTTCAGGATGGTCTCGCAGGAGCGGTTCGGCCTCGATACCCGCTTACTCGCGGAAATGGCGTTGGTCTGATGAAGCGTCATGCCGCATTTTGCATAACCTCAGCACCCAACGGTCTAAATCGCGCCCTATAAATCGTCATCCGCCATCGCACATCCCTGCATAAACCAAAACGCAGGGATGGCTGTTCATGATCCATTTTTCACCCGTTAAATCCCCTTTGAGCCTGGCCTTGCTGCTGGCGATCAACACGTTACCGGCGATTGCTGCCGACAGCAGTACAGAACCGACCACCCAGTTGCAACGGGTCGAAGTCACCGGCACTGCGATCCGCCGGGTCGATGCCGAAACCGCTGTGCCTGTCACCATCCTGCGGGTCGAGGAATTGCAGAAGCAGGGCGTGACCACCACCGAAGAGCTGGTCAGCCGCATCTCGGCCAACCAGTCTTCGGTGGGCTCCGGGCGCTCGGTAGGGTCGAGCAGCGGCGGGGCGTCTTATGCGGACTTGCGTGGCATTGGCCCGAACAAGACTTTGGTGCTGCTCAACGGTCGGCGTCTGAGCAACAACGCGACCAATGCGATCAATGGCTCTGGCGTCGACCTCAACACCATCCCGTTCGCTGCCATCGAACGGGTGGAGGTGCTGCGCGACGGCGCCTCGGCGTTGTATGGCACCGATGCCATCGGTGGGGTGATCAACTTCATCACCAAGACCAGCCTCACCGAAGGCCAGATCAGCACCAGCTACGACACGCCGACCCACTCCGGTGGCGGTGAAAGCCGTAACTTCAGCGGCAGTTGGGGTTTTGGTGATTTGCAGGACGATCGCTTCAACGTTTTCGGCGTGGTGAGCTACGACAAGCAGAATCGCCTGGCGGCCGACGATCGCGGCTACACCTATAACTACCAGCCGGGACGCGGACTCGATTACACCTCCGGCACGGCATCGCCCGCCAACTGGAGCCAGGGCAGTAACGCCACCAACCCGCTGGCCGGTTCCGGTTGCAATGCGCCGGGGTTGTTGTCACGCAACGGCATCTGCCGCCAGAGCCTGTGGAATTACCTGGACCTGGTGCCGGAAACCGAAAAGACCTCCGCGTTCGCCAAGGCCACTGGCAAGCTGTCGGACGATCACAACGTCAGCCTCGAGTACTTTTGGGCGCGTAACGAAAATCGGACGCAGATCGGGCCTGGCACTTTGATGGGCAATCAGATCAATCCCGGCACTGCGTTCTATCCGGGTAACGGCATCACGCCAGGGCCGAGCGGTTTTGCCCTCGACCCGACGCAACCGGTGGACGTGAACTGGCGCGAGACAGCTGTTGGCGCCCGGCAGCATGAAGATGACAACACCGGTCAGCGCCTGCTGTTGAGCTTCGACGGCACGCTGGTGGGGTGGGATTACAACCTCGGCGCCTCGTACAACCAGAACAAGGTAGTCAACTCTATTCGCAGCGGTTACGTGAACGACCGCGCCGTCAGCCAGGGCATCGCCAACGGTGTGATCAACCCGTTCGGCCCGCAGACCGCTGCCGGTTCGGCATTACTGGCAGCCAACGAGGTAAATGGCGATTACGCGACGGCAGTGGGCCGGGTCAAGGCGATTGATGGGCGTATCAGCCGCGAGATCGGCGACTGGTTCGGTGCAGGGCCTTCGGCGCTGGCGCTGGGCGGTGAATACCGCAAGGAAGATTTCCACCAGGATTTCGCCGCGTTTGCCGGCGACGTGCAGAGCCTGGGTGTTGATCCCAACGGCAGCGTACAAGGGGATCGCAGCGTCTCGGCCCAATACGCCGAGGTCAACGTGCCGGTGCTCGACAGCCTTGAATTATCCGCCGCCGTGCGCCACGACAAATACAGCGATTTCGGCAGCACCACCAACCCGAAGTACTCGTTCCGCTTCCAGCCCTTCAAGGAACTGGTGGTGCGTGGCGCCTACAGTGAAGGCTTCCGCGCGCCGTCGCTGTACGAGTTGTACAACCCGAACTTCACCACGTTCACCGTCGCCAATTACAACGACCCCCGGCTGTGTGCCGGTGGCAACCCGAGCAACGGCGGGATTGCCAACCGCGACTGCGCTCAGCAGTTCAACAGCCGGACCGGCGGCAATAAGGACCTGAGCCCGGAAACCGCACGCAACGTTACCCTCGGTTTCGTTTATCAGCCGTTTGATCGACTGACCACCGGGCTGGATTTCTGGTGGATTGACATCGCCAACCAGATCGCCGAATTCCCCGAATCGGCGGTGTTCGAAAACCCGGAGCTGTACCCGGAGCGCCTGATCCGCAAGCCTGATGGCTCCATCGATCACATCGTCACCGGCCTCGCCAACCTCGGCAAGATCAAGACCAACGGCGTCGACGTGAGCTTCGACTATCGCCTGCCGAGCACGCCGTATGGCGATTTCGGCATCGGTCTGCAAGGCACTTACGTCACCCGTTACGACTATCAGCAGCAGCTCAAGGGCGACTACATCGACAAGCTCGGCGATTTTCGTGGCGGCGATTTTGCCTCGGCCGGCGCCGTGGCCCGTTGGCGTCACAGCCTGACCGGTAGCTGGAACTACGGCCCGCTCGGCGCCAGCCTGACCAACCGCTACACCAGCGGTTACCACGACTCGGATCGCGAGACACACGATTACGTCGGTTCGTACAACGTCTGGGACGTGGCCGGCACCTATACCTGGCGCAAGACTCTGGCGGTGACCCTCGGGGTGAAGAACCTGTTCGACCGCGAGCCACCATTCAGCAACCAGACCTACACGTTCCAGAGCGGCTACGACCCGAAATACGGCGACCCGTTTGGCCGCACGCTGTACACGCGGGTCAATTACAAATTCTGAGAATGATCGGTGACGGCGGGTTTTAGTAACACATGGTTCTAAATCCCGCCCTATAAAAAGGCCCGGCCTGTTGCACATCACAGTCAGGCAGGCACGTGGTGAAAGGATCTGCCCATGTTTTCCAGAGTCATTCTGTTCAGCGTCGGTCTGTCGCTGAGCCCGGCGCTGTTCGCGGCACCCCAACACGCCCTCACGGTCTACGGCGAAGCCCCGAAATACGCCCCGGACTTCCAGCATCTGGCCTACGCCAACCCCGATGCCCCCAAGGGTGGAACCTTGCGCCGCTCTTCGCTGGAGAGCGGCCCGTTCGATCACTTGATTCCCTACATCGACAAAGGCACCGGCGTCGCTGACATCGACGGCTGGCTCTACGCGCCGCTGGCCTATCGCAGCAAGGACGAGCCCTACAGCGTCTACGGTCTGGTGGCGCAACGGATGGAGCTGGACGCGGACCGGCGCTGGCTGCGCTTTTACCTCAACCCCGAGGCACAGTTCGAGGACGGCACGCCGATCACCGCCGAAGACGTGCGCTACACCTTCGAGCTTTTCACCACTCAGGGCAGCCTCAAGTATCGCCAGCAGTTTCGCGATGTCGCCGAGGTGCAGGTCGAGTCGCCGACCCAGGTGCGTTTCGTGTTCAAGAACAACGAGAGCCGCACATTGCCGCTGGATCTGGCGACGTTGCCGGTGTTACCCGAGCATTGGTGGCGTACACGCAATTTCGCCGATGGCGCAGGTTTCGAGATTCCGCCGGGCAGCGGGCCGTACAAGGTCAGCGCGGTGGACGCCGGGCGCAGCGTGAAATTTCAGCGGATCAAGGACTGGTGGGCCAGGGACCTGCCGATCACTCGCGGGCTCTACAACTTCGATCAATTGAGCGTGGAGTTCTTTGCCGACACGGACGTGTCGCGACAAGTGCTCAAGGCCGGTGGCTTCGATTACAACCGCGAGTTCTCCGCCACCAGTTACACCATCGGTTACGCCGGGGCGGCGCTGGAGCAGGGCAAGTTGCTGCGTGAACACCTCGCACCCGGCGCCGCGCAAGGTGCCCAGGGATTTGCGTTCAACTTACAGAAGCCGGTGTTTCAGGATCGCCGAGTGCGGCAGGCGATCGCCATGCTCTGGGATTTCGAATGGAGCAACCGGCAGATGATGCGCAGCATGTACCTGCGTCAGCGCAGCTTCTTTTCCCATAGCGCGTTGTCGGCCACCGAACTGCCGGATGCCGAAGAGTTGAAAATCCTCGAACCGTGGCGCGGCAAGATTCCCGATGAAGTCTTCAGCCAGGTGTTCGAGGTGCCGCGCACCGACGGCAGCGGCAACATCCGCGCGCAACAGTTGCAGGCCCTGAAATTGCTGGAGGCCGCTGGCTGGAAACCCCAAGGCGATCAACTGGTGAACGCCGCCGGCGAGCCGCTGCGATTCACCTTTCTCAACGGCCAGAAGGGTTTCGAGCGTCTGCTGCTGCCGTTCAAACGCAACCTGGCGCAGATCGGCATCGGCTTCGATATTCGTCAGGTCGACACCGCGCAATACACCAACCGCGTGCGCAGCCGCGACTACGACATGATCGTCGTCGGTTACCCGGTGAGTCAGGCACCGGGGCGCGAGCTGTTCAACTATTTTGGCTCCGACGGCGCCGACGATCCTGGCTCCAACAACTACATGGTGCTGCGCGACCCGGCGGTGGATGCGCTGCTTGAAGGCGTGGTGCAGGCCGACAATCGCGAGAGCCTGCTGCGCCACGCCCATGCTCTGGATCGGGTGTTGCAGTGGGGCTACTACTGGATTCCCAACTATTACCCGCCGGGGATTTCCACGGTGTGGTGGAACCGTTTCGGTCGCCCGGCGAATGCGCCGCTGTACGACGCCGGCCTCGACACCTGGTGGGAAATCAGTCCGACCGCGCTGACCGCGACGCAAATGCAGCAACAGCAAAAGGAGTACGCCCATGTGGGGTTATAGCCTGCGGCGTCTGCTGCTGATCGTGCCGACCTTGCTGGCGATTCTGCTGGTGAACTTCGTGATTGTGCAGGCTGCGCCCGGTGGCCCGGTCGAGCAGGCCATCGCCCGATTGCAGGGGATCGGTGTCGGTGCGGCGGTGGGTGCCAGCCATGTCGAAAGCATTGGCGGCGAGTCCCGCGCGACCCGTGGGCTGGACCCGAAACTGGTGGCCGAGATCGAGCGCCAGTACGGCTTCGATAAAAGCGCCGGCGAGCGTTTGTGGCTGATGCTCAAGAGCTATGCGCAACTGGACTTCGGCAAGAGTTTCTTCCGGGGCGCGACCGTGACCGAGCTGATCTGGCAGAAACTGCCGGTGACCTTGTCGTTGGGATTGTGGGCGACGCTGATCACTTATCTGGTATCGATCCCGCTGGGTATCCGCAAGGCCGTGCACAACGGCTCGGCGTTCGATGTCTGGAGCAGCGCCGCGATCATCATTGGCTATGCCATGCCGGGGTTCCTGTTTGCGCTGCTGCTGATTGTGGTGTTCGCCGGTGGTACGGCGCTGGACTGGTTTCCGGTGCGCGGGCTGGTCTCGGACAACTTCACCGAGCTGTCGCTGTGGGGCAAGGTTGCCGATTACTTCTGGCATTTGGTGTTGCCCGTCAGCGCGCTGGTGATCGGCGGTTTCGCGACGCTGAAGATCCTGACCAAGAACAGCTTCCTCAACGAGATCTCGCGGCTGTACGTGGTCACGGCCCGCGCCAAAGGCCTGAGTGAACGACAGGTGTTGTACGGACACGTGTTTCGCAACGCGATGCTGCTGGTGGTGGCCGGATTGCCTCAGGCGTTGGTCACGGTTTTCTTCGGCGGCTCATTGTTGATCGAAGTGATCTTCTCCCTCGACGGTCTCGGCCGCCTGAGTTACGAGGCAGCGGTGTCGCGGGATTACCCGGTGGTGTTCGGTTCGCTGTTCATCTTCACCTTGTTCGGGCTCTTGATAAAACTGCTGGGCGACCTGTGCTACACGCTGGTCGATCCGCGCATCGACTTCACCGCGAGGACTGCCTGATGCCGACGCTTTCTCCCATCGGACAGCGCCGCTGGGCGCGGTTCAAGGCCCATCGGCGCGGCTGGTGGTCGTTATGGCTGTTTCTCGCGCTGTTCGGCCTGAGCCTGGGCGGCGAACTGGTCGCCAACGACAAGCCGTTGCTGGTGACCTTTCAGGGCCAGTGGTATTTCCCGGCGTTCAAGCGCTACACCGAGCAGGATTTCGGCGGCGAGCTGCCGTTCCAGCCCGACTACCGCAGCGCCCAGGTGCGTGAACTGATCGAGGGGCAGGGCGGACGGATGTGGTTTGCGCCGATCCCGTTCGGTTTCGACACGGCCAACTACGATCTAACCGAACCGGCCCCGAGCCCGCCCACTGCTGAAAACTGGCTGGGCACCGACGATCAGGCGCGGGATGTGCTGGCGCGGGTGATATTCGGCACGCGGGTATCGCTGTTGTTCGCCCTGGCGTTGACGGCGGTGAGCGCGTTGATCGGGATCGCGGCCGGTGCCTTGCAGGGGTATTACGGCGGTTGGGTCGACTTGCTTGGCCAGCGTCTGCTGGAGGTCTGGTCGGGATTGCCGGTGCTTTACCTTCTGATCATTCTGTCGGGTTTCGTCGAGCCGAATTTCTGGTGGTTGCTGGGGATCATGGCGCTGTTTTCCTGGCTGAGTCTGGTGGACGTGGTGCGCGCCGAGTTCCTGCGCAGCCGGGGGCTCGAGTACGTGAAAGCGGCGCGGGCGCTGGGGGTCGGCGACGTGCAGGTGATCGTGCGGCACATTCTGCCCAATGCCATGAGTGCGACGTTGACGTACCTGCCGTTCATTCTGACCGGGGCAATTGCCACGTTGTCGGCGCTGGATTTCCTCGGTTTCGGCATGCCCGCCGGCAGTGCTTCGCTGGGCGAGCTGATCGGTCAGGGCAAGAACAATCTGCAAGCACCGTGGTTGGGGCTGACGGCATTTTTTGCCCTGGCGCTGATTCTTTCTCTACTCGTATTCATCGGCGAAGCCTGCCGTGATGCCTTCGACCCCAGGACTTGATATGCGTGAACATCTGATCGAAATACGCGACTTGCGGGTGGCGTTCAAAGGGCAGGAAGTGGTGCACGGCATCAACTTCGACATTTGCCCCGGGGAATGCCTGGCGCTGGTGGGCGAGTCGGGTTCCGGCAAGTCGGTGACGGCCCACAGCATCCTGCAACTGCTGGACCCGAACATCACCCGGATCGACGGCAGCATCCGCTACGGCGGCGAAGAGTTGCTGGGGGTGCACGAGCGCTATCTGCGGCAACTGCGCGGCAACCGCATCGCAATGATTTTTCAGGAGCCGATGAGTTCGCTCAACCCGTTGCACAGCATCGAGCGCCAACTCGGCGAAAGCCTGGCGCTGCACAAGGGCCTGGCGGGCACGGCTGCGCGCAAACGGATTCTGGAGCTGTTGGAGCTGGTGGGCATTCAACGTCCGCGCGAGCGACTCAAGGCGTATCCACATCAGCTCTCCGGCGGGCAACGGCAGCGGGTGATGATCGCCATGGCGCTGGCCTGCGAACCGCAGCTGCTGATTGCCGATGAGCCGACCACGGCCCTCGACGTCACGGTGCAGCGCAGGATTCTGTTGCTGCTCAAGGAGCTGCAACAGCGGCTGGGTATGGCGCTGCTGATCATCAGTCACGACTTGAATCTGGTGCGCACCATCGCCCAGCGGGTGGCGGTGATGCGCGCGGGCGAAATCGTTGAGCAGGCGAGCTGCGCGCAGTTGTTCCGTGCGCCGCAACATCCCTACAGCATCGAATTGCTCAACGCCGAACCCGGTGGCGCGGCGTTGTGCCGTGATGCAGTGGAGGATTTGCTCGAGGTTCGCAATCTGCATGTGCGTTTTCCGCTGGGCGGCGGGTGGCTGCGGGCCAAGTCGTATCTGCACGCGGTCAACGGCATCGATCTGAACCTGCAGCGGGGCAAGACCCTGGGCATTGTCGGTGAGTCGGGCTCGGGCAAGTCCACGCTGGGTCAGGCGATCCTGCGCCTGATCGACGCCGATGGCAGCATCCGCTTCAAGGGTGAAGCACTTGAGCAGCTGAGCGGCAAACAGTTGCGTCCGCTGCGTAAACGCCTGCAAGTGGTGTTTCAGGATCCGTTCGGCAGCCTCAGCCCGCGCTTGTGCGTGGAGCAGATCATTGCCGAAGGGTTGCAGATGCATAGTGATATGACTGGTTTTGAGCGCGAACAGGCCGTGATCGAGGTATTGAAGGAGGTCGGACTCGATCCGGCGACGCGTCATCGCTATCCCCACGAGTTCTCCGGCGGGCAGCGACAACGCATCGCCATTGCTCGGGCGCTGGTGCTCAAGCCGGATCTGATCCTGCTCGATGAGCCGACCTCGGCGCTGGATCGCACCGTGCAGAAGCAGATCGTCGCGCTGTTGCGCCGGTTGCAGGAGGAGCACGGGCTGACCTATCTGTTCATCAGTCATGACCTGGCGGTGGTGCGGGCGCTGGCTCACGATCTGATCGTGATGAAGGATGGCGAAGTGGTGGAGCGTGGTGACACGGCCGGGTTGTTTCATTCGGCCCGACACCCGTATACGCGGGAGCTGCTGGCTGCATCGTTTGTGACACCGGTCACGGCAGAGACGGGCAGGCAGGAGGCCAGCCTTTCACCCACAGGGCAGATCCGGTAAATTTCGCGGCTCCGCTCATACAAGGATGTAGATGATGGCAAAACCTGCCGCGCGCCTCAGCGATCTCAATGCCTGCCCGATCACCGGACACGGTACCAACCCCAGCACCAGCGGTTCACCCAATGTGAACATCAATGGCATGCCCGTGCTGCGAGTCGGCGATACCACCGCCTGCGGTGATTCGGTCACCGAGGGCATCGGCAACATCCTGATCAACGGCAAACCAATCGCCTTCCTCGGCAGCGCCACTGCCCATGGCGGAATGATCATTACCGGCTCCGGCGACGTTTTTGTCGGCACGCAGGTCGGTTCCGCGCCTTTCAGCCCGATTGTCACCGTGCCAAAACACAGTGAACGCTTCCAGCTGGTGGACGAAACCACCGGCGAAGCAATTCCCGACATGCTCTATTGCATCGAAACCGGTGATGGACAGCGCCTGGTCGGCCATACCGACAACCATGGCAACGCTGCGAGGGTATTCACTGCCGATCCGACATCCATTGTTGTTCAGTGGGGCAAGGAAGCGGCCGCCCATCTGGATGCCCTGGGCATTGATTATTAAGGAGGGTGACGCGTGGCTGCACCAAAGAAGAAACAGGCCCAGACCACTGAGCAGCATGCGACGACTCAGGTCACGGGAACGCTGGCCCAGGACTATGTGACGGTGGTGGGGGCTTCCTACATGTCGACGATAGAAAACTGGCGCGGGCAGAAGGGCAATAAAATGCGCTTCATCAATCAAGGCATCCGACAACTGACGAAGTATCCCGAAGGCACACCAAGTTTTTCGAAACAGCGCGTCTTTCTGATTTTCAAGGATGACTACCCGCAAAACCTGCTGGCGGCGTTGAAGCTGGTAGTCGAGCGCGATCATGGCGCGCAATACCGGGAACTGGATTCAATATCCGGCCTGGTGGATTTCATCTTCACCCGGCAACGTCGCGGCAGAGAAATCAAACAGCTGGATTTTTTCTCCCATGGCGTAGTGGGTGCAATCGAGCTGGGATACGAGCTGGATAAGCGTGAAAGTTACCGATTGCGTGATGCCCAGGCAAAAATGTTCAAGCCGGAAGCGTTTGCATACGGTGCAAAAATTCACTCTTATGCCTGTCGCACCGGGCTGGGTATCAACGCCGAGCGTTGGGTGCTCGAGGGCGAAGACCCTCACTATGAACTCAGCCTCGCGCAGATCATGGCTGATGCCACCCGGACAACCGTCATGGCGTTTCCGCGTCGCAGCAATTACGACACGACTTATGGCACCAACGCGGAGCGGCAATCGGTGCCCGGCACGCGTCAGCGGATGGTCTCCGACAGGGAGGCAATGGAAAGCTACACCAGCAAGAATATCGAGTATCAACGAAAGCTTGCAGAACACCGCAAGACAGCGAAGAACCCGACGGCTGAGCTTCCAGATGAAAAGGCCCCGCAAAAACCCCTTTCAACGGTTACTGATGAGGAGCGCAAATTGGTAGCGCACGAGGACAGCCGCAGTTTTCACGAGAAAACCGTGGGTTATCCGCTGGATGCGTTGGGTGCGCATCGTGATGTCCGTTCCGGGGACACCCCCACGGGTGTGCCCGCCCACCTTCTTGAATACAGACCCGCTTGAGCATGCTGCGTCTATCGAGAAAGAACAGCCTCCTGCTCATCTTGCTGGCGGTGTTCATCACTACGGTATTTTTTTATTACAGCAAGGAAGATCAAATGTCCGCCAGGGTAATGATGTATTACGGCGACTGGAGCCCTGAAGAAACGCGCTTTGACGCGACTCGATGGTTCAGCTCGGGAATGTATCGACCGCGTTTGATGGGGACGCCTTCCGCACAGAGTCCTGTCACCATGCTGCGCAACAGTCCTGATCCGTTGAAGGGCATTTCGAATGACGAGTTTCTGACCAAAGTGCTGGTTGCGATGGAGGAGCGTTATCCGAAGGTGGATACAGAGGGGCTGGTTCTCGATACACCTGATCTTCGTCGCCAGATCCGATATGCCTACAGCGCGTTCTCCGAACCGGACAGACCTGTGGACTCTTATTGGTTATTTGTGACTGTGGGGGGCGACACGTTTGTCATCACGATTGAGTGGGATGTCAACGACAAAAAAATGCTGACGGGGTCGATGGCTGAGCATCTGGCTGAAGGAAGTGAAGCGGCCATTGCGTTTCGAGATGTTCAGAGAGAGCTGGAAAGAGCGCCGGGTTCAACACGATGAAGGTTGGAGAGATCATCGGCCTCTGAAAGCACGAATCCCGCCAGAGGCGGGATTCGTGAATTGCGTCCGGGCGTTTACGCCGGGAACAGCTCGGACAGTTTCATCGACAGCATCATGTCGCCTTCAACGCGCAGCTTGCCGCCCATGAAAGCCTGCATGCCATCGGTTTCGCCGCTGACGATGCCTTTGAGGGTTTCGCTGTCCAGCACCAGCGTGCAGTTGGCGTCGGCGTTTTCGCCTTCCTGGATGTCGCAAGTGCCGTCTTTGACGATCAGGGCGTATTGCTTGTCTTCGTCAGTGATGTTGAAACCGAAGACCAGATCCAGACCGGCAGCGGCGGCTGGGTTGAACTTGGCTTGCATTGCTTTTACGGCATCAGCTACGGAGGTCATGGTTCGATCCTTTTTGGTTGATTGCAGCAGGGTCACAGTAATCCGGACTCAGCGAAAGGTGATGAGTTCCGGGGCCTTCAGCAGCTGCAGGTGTGCATGACTGTTGAAGGAAGCCAGCGCCACCTCGCGACCGCGGAACTTCAGTTGGTTGAGCGAGGTGTTGACGATTTGCCAGTTCAGTTCAAAGGCCTGCCGGGCAGGCATTTGGGTAATCAGGTGAAGCAGGGCGGTGATTGTGCCACCGGAGGTGAACACCGCGATTTTCTGGGTGTTGTCGGCCTGTTCAAGGATTCGGTGCAGCCCGGCCTGTACCCGTTCGACGAAACCCAGCCAGCTTTCCAGGCCCGGTGTGTCGTAGGTGCCGGCGAGCCAGCGTTCGATGATCAGGGCGAAGATGCGCTGGAACTCGCCACGGTTTTGCGCGGCATTGCGCAGGATTTCCAGGGCTTCGGGCTCTTCCGGCAACATGGCCGGCAGCAGGGCGCGGATCACGGCGTCAGCGTCGAATTCGTTGAAAGCGGAATCGATTTCCAGAGCCGGGACCGGCAGTCCGACGGCGGCGAACTGTTCCAGCGCGCTGTTGGCCGTGTGTTGCTGGCGGCGCAGATCACCCGACAGGCAGCGGTCGAAGCTGATTCCGAGTTCGGCGAGGTGGCGGCCGAGGATTTCTGCCTGGCGTACACCGGTCGGCGACAGGACGTCATAGTCGTCTGCACCAAAGGAGGCCTGGCCATGTCGAATCAAGTAGATGCTGCCCACGTCCGCGTCATCCCGGTACGTTGAAGGTTGTGGCGAGGTTATGGGGATGACGGTGAGCTGTCAATGAAAAAACATACGCTTGTTTGAAATGCCCGTTCCAGCCTTGTTGCCAGAGGTTTCACGGCTGGCCGACGGGCCGGTGCATGGGTATGCTGGAGCCAATTCCCGCGTGTGTTTCGCGACCGCGCATCGTTTGAAGGAGTCACTGTGGAGTTTTTCACTGAATACGCCAGTTTCCTGGCCAAGACCGTAACGCTGGTCATCGCCATTCTGGTGGTGCTGGCGAGTTTTGCTGCGTTGCGCAGCAAGGGCCGGCGCAAATCCGCCGGCCAGTTGCAGGTCAGCAAGCTCAACGATTTCTATAAAGGCCTGCGTGAGCGGCTGGAGCAGACCCTGCTCGACAAGGATCAGCTCAAGGCCTTGCGCAAGGGCCAGGCCAAGTCCGAAAAGAAACAGAAGAAGAAACCCGACGCCAAACCGCGGGTATTCGTGCTGGACTTTGACGGCGACATCAAGGCCTCGGCGACTGAAAGCCTGCGCCACGAGATCACCGCGCTACTGACCCTGGCCACACCGAAGGACGAAGTGGTCCTGCGTCTGGAGAGCGGCGGCGGCATGGTTCACAGCTATGGTCTGGCCTCGTCGCAACTGGCGCGCGTCCGGGAAGCCGGCGTGCCGTTGACCGTGTGCATCGACAAGGTCGCGGCGAGCGGCGGCTACATGATGGCGTGCATCGGCGAGAAGATCATCAGCGCGCCGTTTGCGATTCTCGGCTCCATCGGTGTGGTGGCGCAGTTGCCCAACGTCAACCGCCTGCTGAAAAAGCATGACATCGATTTCGAAGTGCTGACCGCTGGCGAATACAAACGCACCCTGACCGTATTCGGCGAAAACACCGAGAAGGGTCGGGAAAAGTTTCAGGAAGACCTGGACATCACCCATCAGCTGTTCAAGAACTTCGTTGCCCGTTATCGCCCGCAACTGGCGATCGACGAAGTCGCCACCGGTGAAGTCTGGCTCGGCATCGCGGCATTGGAAAAGCAACTGGTGGACGAACTCAAGACCAGCGATGAATACCTGGCCGAGCGCGCCAAACAGTCCGAGGTCTATCATCTGCACTATGCCGAACGCAAAAGCCTCCAGGAGCGTATCGGCATGGCCGCCAGCGGTTCGGTGGATCGCGTGTTGTTGAGCTGGTGGAGTCGACTGACCCAGCAACGTTTCTGGTAAATCGGGCATAAAAAAACGCCGGTCGAATGACCGGCGTTTTTTTGTGTTTGACTCAGGGTTTTATCGACGACGGAACAGCGGCAGCGGTTCGTCAGTGGCGGCCTGATAGGTCACCGAGAAGTCCTTGAGGCTTTCAAGGGCGTCGTACGGGTCTTTGTCCGCGCGCAGGGCGAAGGCATCGAAACCGCAACGGCGCATGTAGAACAATTGGTCACGCAGCACGTCGCCAATCGCCCGCAGTTCGCCTTTGAAACCGTATCGGTCGCGCAGCAGACGGGCGTTGGAGTAATTGCGGCCATCAGTGAACGCCGGGAAGTTCAGGGCAATCACCTGGAACTCATTCACGTCATCACCGATTTCCTCGGCTTCTTCGTCGGCGTCCAGCCACACACCCAGGCCGCCATCGCGGGCCTTGAGCATGCGGGCGTGTTCACGCCACAGTTGCAACGGGACGATCAGGTCGTCGCAGTTGCTGATTTCGTCGATGTTGAAATCCTTGGGCAGCAGGTGCCAGGTTTCGTCGACGACCTCGTTGTTCTTAATGATTCGCTGCATAGACGCGTTCCTTGAAGAGGTCGATGCCAATACGCTGGTAGGTGTCGATGAAGCGCTCGTCTTCGGTGCGCTGTTCCACGTACACGTCGATCAGCTTGGAGATCACGTCCGGCATGTCTTCCTGAGCGAAAGACGGGCCGAGGATCTTGCCCAGGCTGGCGTCACGGCTGGCGCTGCCACCGAGGGAGACCTGATAGAACTCCTCACCTTTCTTGTCCACTCCCAGAATGCCGATGTGACCGACGTGGTGGTGACCGCAGGCGTTCATGCAACCGGAGATGTTCAGGTCCAGTTCACCAATGTCGAACAGGTAGTCCAGGTCGTCGAAGCGGCGCTGGATCGATTCGGCGATCGGGATCGACTTGGCGTTGGCCAGGGAGCAGAAATCACCGCCAGGGCAGCAGATGATGTCGGTCAGCAGGCCGATGTTCGGCGTGGCGAAGCCAGCTTCACGCAGCTCGCCCCACAGGGTGAACAACTGGCTTTGCTCGACGTCGGCCAGAATGATGTTCTGCTCGTGGGAGGTGCGCAGTTGACCGAAGCTGTAGCGCTCGGCCAGGTCGGCGACCGCGTCGAGCTGCTTGTCGGTGATGTCGCCGGGTGCAACGCCCGTCGGCTTCAGGGACAGGGTTACTGCCACATAACCTGGCTTCTTGTGCGCCAGGGTGTTGCGCGTGCGCCAGCGGGCAAAGCCCGGATGTTCTTTGTCGAGGGCGGCCAGTTCGGCGTCCTGATTGCTCAGCGCCTTGTAGTCCGGGTCGACGAAGTGTTTGGCGACACGATGGACTTCGGCTTCGGTCAGGGTGGTCTGGCCGCCGCGCAGGTGTTCCATTTCGGCATCGACTTTTTGGGCGAAGACTTCTGGAGTCAGCGCTTTGACGAGGATCTTGATCCGCGCCTTGTATTTGTTGTCACGACGGCCATAACGGTTGTAGACCCGCAGAATCGCGTCGAGGTAGCTCAACAGGTCCTGCCATGGCAGGAATTCGTTAATGAACGCGCCGACCACCGGAGTACGACCCAGACCACCGCCGACCAGCACGCGGAAACCGAGTTCACCGGCAGCGTTGTGTACCGGCTCAAGGCCGATGTCGTGGACTTCGATGGCCGCACGGTCGGAGGTCGAACCGTTGACGGCGATCTTGAATTTACGCGGCAAGTAAGCGAATTCCGGGTGGAAGGTCGTCCACTGACGAACGATTTCGCACCACGGACGCGGGTCGATCAACTCGTCGGCTGCGACACCGGCGAACTGGTCGGTGGTGACGTTGCGCAGGCAGTTACCGCTGGTCTGGATGGCGTGCATCTGCACAGTGGCCAGCTCGGCGAGAATGTCCGGGATGTCTTCCACCGCCGGCCAGTTGAACTGCACGTTCTGGCGCGTGCTGATGTGGGCGTAGCCCTTGTCATAGTCGCGGGCGATTTTCGCCATCATGCGCACCTGGCGCGAGGTCAGCTGGCCGTAAGGCACCGCCACGCGCAGCATCGGCGCGAAACGCTGGATATACAGGCCATTTTGCAGGCGCAGGGGGCGGAATTCTTCTTCGCTCAGCTCACCTGCCAGATAGCGTCGGGTCTGATCACGGAACTGCTTGACGCGGTCCTCGATGATCCGCTGATCGTACTCGTCGTATACGTACATATAAGTCCTGTTCTCAGGCTTTGGCCACTCGGAAAACGCTGCGTTTTCGCTTGCTGGAGTCCGATGGTTCCTCTGCAATTCGGCGCGCACGGCCGCGCACTCCCTGACGGAGCCGGGGCAATATACCCGTTTGCAGTTATGCGCAAAAGTGATGTTTGAGTATATGGAAAGAACCAAATCGCCTAACGAGAATGGCTGTCAACTAACCCCTGTTTGTCGTGCGGTCAATCATCGTCTTAACTGTGGTCGAGTCTTTCTGCAATCACCGATAAAACCGACAAGAGGCGATGCAATGAGCAACCCAACCAAAGCAAGGAAAAGCGATAGCAGTGTCGATGCCTGGGCGATTCTGTTCCTGATCATTCTGGTCGTGGGAACGGCGGTGTTCTGGGTCAGCCATCAGTAAAACGACGCTTCCGGGCCCGTCTCCGACGATTGTCGGACAAAAGGCGGGATCAGGCGCTAATGGCCGGCGATTGAATGGCTATAATGCGCGGCCATTTTTCCCTGGGCCCGGACGCTTCATGTTCAAGTTTCTCCACCTCGGTCTGCTGCTGTTCGGCGCGGTTTTCGGTACCTGCGCGCGTGCAGAGTCGGTGCTGTTCCTGAATCCGGGTTCGACCCAGGAAACGTTCTGGCTCAGCTACTCGCAGTTCATGCAGGCGGCCGCCCGGGATCTGGGGATCGACCTGCGCATTCTCTATGCCCAGCGCCAGCCGGAACTGACCCTGGCGCAGGCGCGACTGGCCCTGCAAGGGCCTGAGCGCCCGGACTATCTGGTGTTCGTCAATGAACAGTACGTGGCGCCGCAGATCCTGCGCATGGCCAATGGCAGCGGCGTGAAGCTCTTTATGGTCAACTCGGCACTGACGCCCAACCAGAAGGCGATGATGGCCGATCGTGCCGATCGCATCGGCAGTCTGGTACCCAACGATGAAGAGGGCGGCTACTTGATGATGAAGGAGCTGATTCGTCTGCATCCGGCTGTCGCGCCCGGTGAAAGCATCGACCTGCTGGCCTTTTCCGGTCTGAAGATCACACCCTCGGCCCAACTGCGAGAAAAAGGCATGCAACGGGCACTCGCCGAGCATCCTCAGGTGCATCTGCGGCAACTGGTCTACGGCGGCTGGACGCAACAGCGTGCCTACGAGCAGGCCAGGCAATTGCTGGTCCGCTATCCCAAGGTGTCATTGGTGTGGGCGGCCAATGATGAAATGGCCTTCGGCGCGATGCGTGCCGTTTCGGAAGCCGGCAAGGTGCCGGGCAAAGACGTGCTGTTCAGCGCAGTCAACACCTCGCCCGAAGCGTTGCAGGCGTTGGTTGACGGGCGGCTGAGCGCGTTGCTGGGCGGCCATTTCACCCTGGGTGGCTGGGCACTGGTCGAGCTGCATGATCACGCGCAGGGTGTCGATCTGAATCAGTACGGCGGTCGTGACCGACAGATTCCGTTGCTGCAACTGATCGATCGGGATCATGCCCGCCGAATCCTGGCCATGGGCGCCTCACCGGACTATGGCGTGCACTTTCGCAAGCTCTCGGCGAAAGGCCGTCCGGTTTCCTACCGCTATCCGTTCAATCTGCAGACACTGATGCACTGAGCGAGTCAGACGCCGGCCAGATGCACCACCAGTTGAACGATGCCGAACAGTGTCAGGGCGAACACTGCCGTGAACGCAATGCCCAGAAAGATGAAATGACTCGGCTTGCCGTGGGTGAAATCCCTCGCCCGGTTCTTGCCGCTTTGCACCCCGAACGCCGCCGCCATGACGCTGTGCAGCATCTGCCAGAAGGTCGGTGGTTTGTTGTCGACTGGATCGTCCATACATCCCTCGTCTCAAAGTGTGCCTGTTGAGCATAGTCAATCGGCCGGCAGCGCGCGAAACCGTTGGTAATGCCTTGGTGGCGCCGGCATAACTATCTACTGCGAACGGTCGCCCGCGAAATGGTGTGCTGACGCCTCATCCCACAGGAGAGGCGCCATGCCACCGATTCCCGCCGCTGATATGAGACCCGCGGCCTCACAGAGCATCCACGGTCCGTTTCTTGAACAGGCCATTCCCGATTGGCTGACGGACGCCACGGCGCAGCGACGTGCGGAGCTGGGCAGCGCCAACGCGGCACTGGCGCCCGGTTATCGCCAGGCCACCGCGCAGCAGCGTCGCGCGTTGAACGACGCCGTTGTCGCCAGTTTTGTCGCCCAGTCCCGGCTGGACCGGCTACTGGCATCCCTGCAAAACATCGACACCTTTGCCAGACCTTTGCTGACCAAGGCACTGCAGGAGCAATTTGGCGTGGAGATGGATGTCGATGTGATTTATCTGTGCCTGAACAAACCGGTTCAAATGGGGATCCTTTCGATAGAAGTGGGTGTGTTCGAGTTCATGAAACTGCCGCTGCTGCAGGCGGCGCTGCATAACTTTGCAGCCTCGGAATCTGAGCCTGAGGCGTTCCACGATTCTTCCGGTTTCTTGATCGAGTGGTGGACATCCGGTGTGCTCCTTCCCCTGCAAACCACGTTGACCGTTCCCGGGTTCATTACGCTATGCCGTTCGCTGGACATCGGCGCCAAGTATCAGGCTTACCTCAGGGGCTATTTCCACGCCGAAGAGGTGCAAGCGACCCTGCGGGACAATTTCATCGGCGCCGCCAAGGCTGATCTGCGCGCTGCCGCCGAGCAGGCGCTGCTGTGCAACGACATCGAGCCTGCCGACTACTCGATGATCCTGTCGGTCATCGATGGCAACCGTCATCCTCGCCTGGGCAACAAGAGCGTCTGGTTTCACGAACTGAGCCTGATGAAGCATCGTATGACCGGGTGTGTCTGTTTCTCGATCAGCGAGAATGATCGCTATACAGACGATTTGCTGCTCTATATCCCCCATGATCCCCGGCACCCGTTGAAGCGTTATACGCGCAAGCAACTGTGGGACATGTTCAGGAAGCGCTTCAGCGAACGCGACAGCGGCTCGTCGGCAGAGGTTGTGCCGACGGCGTATCAGCGGTTTTTCAGCCGTTTCGTGGCTTATGCCGATCGCGCGGACTATTTCAGTCAGTTCACTCGCGATGCCTCGGACGCATCGGCCGCCGGGCGTGTTGTTCTCAAGCTCCTTACGATGCTCAATCCCTTCACCGGCTTCACATCCGTCCATGAATGGCCGCCCCTGCGCCAGCAACTGCTCCCGGAGGACGACCCTTATCTGGCCCCGGCAGTCATTCCCCGCGAGGGCGACGACCCCGCATCCGAAAACGTTGACCTGTGGAACTATCTTTTCGAGCAACACCGCGACCGGCTCACTGCCGATGCCCGCAGTCACGCCGTACCCACGGCTGATGTCGATGCGAAAGTGCGCAGTGAGAAGCTCGCGGCACTGCTGAACATCGGCATGCTGGTGCTGACCACGGCAGCAGGGTTTGTCCCTGTGCTGGGCGAGATCATGACTGGCGTCATGGTCGGTCAGTTGCTGGAAGAGTCCATTGAAGGCGTCATTGACTGGAGCGAAGGGGATCGCCAGGCCGCCAAGGCGCACTTGATCGATGTCGCGGAAAATCTGGTGCTGTTCGGCGTGCTCGCCGGGGCCGGAAAAAGCCTGGACGGTGTCAGACCGGCAACGGCTGCACCCGTGATGGAAAAACTGCATCCGGTCACATTGGCCAGCGGCGAAACCCGGCTGTGGCGTCCGGATCTGACGGCCTATGAAAGCCCCGATTGGCATCTTCACCAACACGAACCCAATGCCCTGGGGCAATTCACCGACGGGGAAAAAACCTGGATCCGGATCGAAAGCAGGGCGTACGAGAAGCACTGGGACAGGACAATCAAACGCTGGCGAGTGCGGCATCCCCGCGATCCTCACGCCTATCAGCCGCCGCTCAGCCACAACGGCGTCGGTGCCTGGCGCCATACGCTGGAGCGTCCGTTGTCCTGGGACCGGCTGACGCTGCTGCGCCGCATCGGGCATCGAACCGACAGGCTTTCAGACACGCAATTGCTGGCCATCGCCGATATCGGCGGTGTCAGCGACAACGCTTTGCGCAAAATGCACCTGGATAACCTGCCGCCGCCGCCCGAACTGGCCGATGCGTTGCAATTGTTTGAAGCGCCTCGCGGCACTGGCGCGCCGGACGCGCGAATCATCAAGCTGCAAACGGCGTGTCCGGGACTCGGCGATGCCGCCGCCCGGGAGGTGCTGAGCCATGCCGATGCCGACTCGCTGGCGATCTTGCAAACCTCCAGGCCAGTCCCTCGCCGCCTGCTGGAGGAGGCGCGCTGGCATGCAAGTCAGGGGCGGGCGAGTCGCGCGTATGCCGGTTTGTACCTGGAGCATCCTTCAGCCGACAGTAAGCGTCTGGCTTTGCAGTTGCTCGAGAAACTGCCGGGCTGGCCGGGTGATGTGCGACTGGAGTTTCGCGATCGTCATCGGCAGGGTGGGCTGCTTGAGGCGATTGGCAGCGAATCGGCGGCACACCGGGGGTATCTGGTGAAACAGGGGCCGTTGTTCCAGGCATACAGCGAGCAGGCATCGAGCGCTCGGCTCGATCGGTTTTTCCCCGCGCTCATGCGCGCTTTGCCACGGCAAACGACAGAGGCGCTGGGGATATTCGGGATGACGGACGGCGCCAGGCTACAACGTGCGATCATCGATTACGCCACCGCTCACCCGGAGCAGGTTCGCGCCTTCGTGGTTCCACCCGGCCAGGGCGTCCGTGCGTTCACACCGCCAGTGCGTCTCGAAGGTCGTCGACTGGGGTATTTCGCCAGTGGGGAGGGCGCAGTAGGGCGTTCGGGTGTCAATCCTTCGCTGGTGATCCGATTGCTCGACGTCTATCCGAATCTGGATTTGCGACAGGCCAACGGCGTCATCCTCAGAGCGATGAGAGAAGGCCAAAGCGACGCGCAGATCATGCAAGGGCTGGTCGAACGCGCGCTTGAGTGGGAGCGCCTTGAATCAACGCTCACTCAATGGGCGGCTCCCGGAGCGCATGTCGAAGAGCGCTTGCGAGCTGTGCGTCAGTTGAAGCAATGCTGGCGCAATGCACCACTTGCTGCCGAAACCCCGGGTTACGGTCACCTCGAATGGATCTGCGACGATCCGCTGCCACCCATGCCGGGGACTTTTCCTCATGTGAAATCCCTGCGTCTGCAATCGCGCCGTTCAGATGCTGCACAAATGCGTGGATTCCTGCGCGCATTCCCCGAGATTCGCCATCTCGATCTCAGTGAATGTTCACTGACCACCAATCCCGTCCCCACCGATACCCGCGTGAAACTGGTGGAGCTCAACCTGTCCGGCAATCCGCTGTATCGGCTGGACGTCTCGAACATGCCGAACCTTAAAGTCCTGAACCTTCAAGGGACGCAACTGCAACAATGGCCACGGGCAGCCGAAGAGCTTCGGGCGCTGCGCTGGCTGGATCTGCGCAACACCCGCATTACCACGCTGGCGCCGCAAGTGCTTGCCCGTGACGAACTGTTGATCAATACCAACCTGACCGGTGCTCCCCTTACAGACGAAACGCAAGTCCGCCTGCGGGCTGCACAACAACGGGTCGAGTCCACCCTGGGGCTGCCGGAGGGGGCGTTGGCAAGGTTTGCCCTTGAACCGATACCCGATCCTTACCTACACCCCATCGAGACGGGGTCGCGCGTGGCCTCGCGGTTGTTGCCGCTGCCGCCGGCATTGCCCGCTGAAGAGCATTCAGGTTCCTTCATCGGTCGCCTGCAGCGAATCATTCCCGAGCTGTCGGAGCAGGAGGCCATTGAAGCGGTCGAGTACCTGCGCATCGGCGCCAGCGACGAACAAGTCAGTGCGCGACTCGCCGAGTGGAACCGGCGGCTCGACGTGATGACCCGGGAGTTGAATGGCTGGATCTTCGTCCGGCGCAGTTCAGAACAGCGTTTCAGGCATCCGCGAATTTCATCGGAAGGTCGCGGGGACGCGGCACAAAAAATCATCGAGTGCTGGCGACTGGGTCTGCTCGGTGAGGCTGGCGAGGCTGATTATGTGCTGGATCTGGAAGGCACTCTCGGAGTGGGCGCGTTGCCCAGGCTGCCGGAAGCCTTTACCCATGTGGCGGGCTTGAATCTGCGAGGGCTGGAACTGAGCGAACAGGGCCTCAACGATTTCCTCCTGTCGTTCACGCAAGTTGAAACCCTGGACCTGGCTGCCAATGCACTGGAGAACCTGCCGCAAGCCATCGGCGACATGCAGCGGCTTGAGCAACTGGATCTGTCCGCCAATCGCTTGCAGGACGGGCGCACTGTCGTACAGCGGCTGGAGTCGCTGCAGCACCTCAGACGCCTGAGTCTGAACTACAACCGTTTCAAATCCTTCAACGCCGTGTCTCTGGAAGCGCTGGAGCTGCTGGAACTGAATCACAACCGACTCAAGGATTTCAACACAGCGATCCCGCCCTGGCTGGAGCGGCTGCATTTGAACGGCAATGACCTGAAGGAATGGCCGGCCGGGGTGCTGCACGCCGAGCGTCTGCATACGCTGAAGCTGTTCGGCAATCCGATCAGGGATATTCCGGCGCAGGCGTTTGACGGCCGCCATGATGAACTGCTTGCCGGAACACATTTATCGGGACACTTGCGATCATTGTCGACAGACAGTCTGCAACGGATCCGTGAGCATGCTGAGCGAACGGGTGCTCAGTCGGTGCTGGGAATATCCCGGGAGACGCTTGAACAATGGATGGCTGATCGCGAGTGGGAGGAACCCGACGGTTCCTCCTCTTCCGACGACTCGGACCGAATCTGATGGCTCAGTTGTCGTAGCCCAGGTTGGGTGCCAGCCAGCGCTCGGTCAGGCTCAATTCCTGGCCTTTGCGCGAGGTGTAGCTCTGCACCTGATCCTTGTCGACCTTGCCCACGGCGAAGTACTGCGCCTGCGGATGGGCGAAGTACCAGCCGCTGACCGCTGCCGCCGGGAACATCGCGTAGTGCTCGGTGAGGAACACACCGCTGCGGCCGGCGCGCATTTCCTGTGCTTCAGGGTCGAGCAGGGCGAACAGGGTGGCCTTCTCGGTGTGATCCGGGCACGCCGGGTAGCCGGGGGCAGGGCGGATGCCGGAATACTGCTCTTTGATCAGCGCCTCATTATCGAGGGCTTCATCCTTGGCGTAACCCCAGTGCTCTTTGCGCACCTGCTGGTGCAGCCACTCGGCGCACGCCTCTGCCAGACGGTCGGCGAGGGCCTTGACCATGATCGAGTTGTAATCGTCGCCAGCGTCCTGATAGGCCTTGGCCACTTCTTCGGCGCCGATCCCGGCGGTGGTGATGAAACCACCAACGTAGTCGGTCACTTCGCTGTCCTTCGGCGCGACGAAGTCGGCGAGGGAGAAGTTCGGTTTGCCGTCGGTCTTGATGATCTGCTGGCGCAGGTGATGCAGGCGCGCCATTGGCTTGCCGTCATCGCCGTACAGCTCGATATCGTCGTCGTGCACCTGATTGGCCGGCCAGAAGCCGAACACCGCACGGGCGCTGATCAGTTTCTCGTCGATCAGCTTGGTCAGCATCTCGCGGGCGTCCTTGTACAGCGCGGTCGCCGCTTCGCCGACCACTTCGTCTTCGAGGATGCGCGGGAACTTGCCGGCCAGGTCCCAGGAGATGAAGAACGGCGTCCAGTCGATGTACTCGGCGAGAACGTTGAGGTCGATGTTGTCCAGCACGCGGGTGCCGGTGAAGGTCGGTTTGACCGGGGTGTAAGTGGCCCAGTCGAACTGCGGCTTCTTGGCGATCGCGGCGGCGTAGCTCAGGCGTTCGGTGCGGGCGCTGCGGTTGGCGGTGCGCTCGCGGACGTCGATGTACTCTTCGCGGGTCTTCTGGACGAAACCGGCTTTCAGTTCCTTGGACAGCAACTGCGTCGCCACCCCCACGGCGCGGGAGGCGTCGGTCACGTAGACCACTGCGTCGTTGCTGTACTTGGGCTCGATCTTCACCGCCGTGTGCGCCTTGGAGGTGGTCGCGCCGCCGATCATCAGCGGCAGGTGGAAGTCCTGGCGCTGCATCTCGCGGGCCACGTGGACCATCTCATCCAGCGACGGGGTAATCAGCCCGGACAGGCCGATGATGTCGCATTTCTGCTCCTTGGCCACCTGCAGGATCTTCTCCGCCGGCACCATCACGCCGAGGTCGACGATGTCGTAGCCGTTGCAACCCAGCACCACGCCGACGATGTTCTTGCCGATGTCGTGTACGTCGCCTTTCACGGTGGCCATCAGGATCTTGCCCTTGGCTTCCGGCTTGTCACCTTTTTCCAGTTCGATGAACGGAATCAGGTGCGCCACGGCCTGTTTCATCACGCGGGCGGATTTAACCACTTGCGGCAGGAACATTTTGCCGGCGCCGAACAGGTCGCCGACGATGTTCATGCCGGACATCAGCGGGCCTTCGATCACTTCGATCGGGCGGGCGAAGGACTGACGGGATTCTTCGGTGTCTTCGACGATGTGGGTGGTGATGCCCTTGACCAGCGCATGCTCCAGACGCTTGTTGACGTCCCAGCCGCGCCATTCTTCGGTCTCGGCTTCCTTGACGCTGCCGTCGCCCTTGTACTTGTCGGCGATGGCGAGGAGGGCGTCGGTGCCTTCCGGCGTGCGGTTGAGGATCACGTCTTCAACGGCGTCGCGCAGTTCCTGCGGGATCTGGTCGTAGATCTCCAGCTGACCGGCGTTGACGATCCCCATGGTCAGGCCGGCGCGGATCGCGTACAGCAGGAACACCGAGTGGATCGCCTCGCGCACCGGGTTGTTGCCGCGGAACGAGAACGACACGTTGGACACGCCGCCGGAGCTCAGGGCATACGGCAGCTCGTCGCGGATGTAGGCACAGGCGTTGATGAAGTCCACAGCGTAGTTGTTGTGTTCTTCGATGCCGGTGGCCACGGCGAAGATGTTCGGGTCGAAAATGATGTCTTCCGGCGGGAAGCCGACTTCGTTGACCAGAATGTCGTAGGAGCGTTTGCAGATCTCTTTCTTGCGCGCTTCGGTATCGGCCTGGCCGGCTTCGTCGAACGCCATCACCACCACGGCGGCGCCGTAGCGCTTGCACAGTTTGGCGTGGTGGATGAACTGCTCGACGCCTTCTTTCATGCTGATCGAGTTGACGATGCCCTTGCCCTGAATGCACTTGAGGCCGGCTTCGATCACGTCCCATTTCGAGGAGTCGATCATGATCGGTACGCGGGAGATGTCCGGTTCGCCGGCAATCAGATTGAGGAAGGTCACCATGGCCTTCTTCGAATCGAGCATCCCTTCGTCCATGTTGATGTCGATTACCTGGGCGCCGGCCTCGACCTGCTGCAGGGCGACTTCCAGGGCTTCGGTGTAGTTGTCTTCACGGATCAGCCGGGCGAATTTGGCGGAACCTGTGATGTTGGTCCGCTCGCCGACGTTGACGAACAGCGAGCTGCGATCGATGGTGAACGGTTCCAGGCCCGACAGGCGGCAGGCCTTGGGAATGTCCGGAATCTGCCGAGGCGCGTAACCGGCGACGGCTTTGGCGATCGCTTCGATGTGGCCCGGCGTGGTGCCGCAGCAACCGCCGACGATGTTGAGGAAACCGCTCTGGGCGAATTCTTCGATGACTTTGGCGGTGTCCACCGGCAGTTCGTCGTACTCGCCGAATTCGTTCGGCAGGCCGGCGTTCGGGTGGGCGGACACGTGAGTGCTGGCCTTGTCCGACAGCTCTTCCAGGTACGGACGCAGTTCGCGGGCACCGAGGGCGCAGTTCAGGCCGACCGAAATCGGTTTGGCGTGGGCCACGGAGTTCCAGAACGCTTCGGTGGTCTGGCCCGACAGGGTGCGGCCGGAGGCGTCGGTGATGGTGCCGGAGATCATGATCGGCAATTCGAAGCCCAGTTCTTCGAACACGCCTTGCACGGCGAAGATTGCGGCTTTGGCGTTGAGGGTGTCGAAGATGGTTTCGATCAGGATCAGGTCCGCGCCGCCCTCGATCAGGCCTTTGGTGGCCTCGGTGTAGTTTTCCACCAGCTCATCGAAGGTGACGTTGCGATAGCCCGGGTTGTTGACGTCCGGCGACAGCGAGCAGGTGCGGCTGGTCGGGCCGAGCACGCCGGCGACGAAGCGCGGCTTGTCGGGGGTCTCGAGGGTTTTCGCGTCGGCGACCTTGCGTGCCAGACGGGCGCCTTCTACGTTGAGTTCGTAGACCAGTTCTTCCATGCCGTAGTCGGCCATGGAAATCTGCGTGGCGTTGAAGGTGTTGGTCTCGAGGATGTCGGCACCGGCATCCAGGTAGGCTTTCTCGATGCCGCCGATCACGTCCGGGCGGGTCAGCACCAACAGGTCGTTGTTGCCCTTGACGTCGCTCGGCCAGTCGGCGAAGCGTTTGCCGCGATAATCCTGCTCTTCGAGCTTGTAGCTCTGGATCATCGTGCCCATGCCGCCGTCGAGAATCAGGATGCGCTCTTTGAGAGCTTGCTTGAGAGCTTGAAGGCGAACGCTGCGATCGGACATTGGGACTACTCGAAAAAGACCATGACGAAGGGCCGGGATCATAACAAACCTGTGCGGTTTTAGAGCATGTGGCGCTTTTGCATGAATATCGTTCATGTTGGTACGGGCGTCATAACGGTAGAATCGCGGCGTTTTTTCTTCAGGATCAGGATCAGGGACATGTCGCACCGCGTCATCAGCATTGCATTGCTGTTTTTTAGCTTTGGCGCGGCGGCGCAGAGTTCCGCTGTTTCTTCTTCTATTTCCTACACCCGAGACATTCAGCCGATCTTCACCGAAAAGTGTGTGGCCTGCCATGCGTGCTACGACTCTGCCTGTCAGTTGAACCTGGGCAGCGGCGAAGGTGCGGCCCGTGGCGCGAGCAAGATGCCGGTCTACGATGGCGAACGCACCCAGGCGGCGCCGACCACCCGGCTGTTCTATGACGCCTTCGGCAAACGGGCCTGGCAGCAGAAAGACTTCTATTCGGTGCTCGACGCCCAAGGCAGTCAGGCCGCTCTGATGGCACGCATGCTGGAGCTGGGACACAAAACGCCGCTGACACCCAACGCCAAGCTGCCGGAAGACATCGTGCTGGGCCTCAATCGCGAGAACCTGTGCGCGATGCCCGCCGAATTCGACGGCTATGCCGGCGCCCATCCGAAAGAGGGCATGCCGCTGGCGGTGACCGGCCTGACCGATCAGCAATATCAGACGCTGCAACGCTGGCTCGCTTCCGGTGCGCCGATCGACGAGCAAGGCCTGGCGCCAAGCGCCAAGGAGGCGATGCAGATCGTCCAGTGGGAAAACCTGCTCAACCAGCCCGGTGCACGGGAGAGTCTGGTCGGACGCTGGTTGTTCGAGCACTGGTTCCTGGCGCACATCTATTTCAAGGACGGCGAGCCGGGGCATTACTTCCAGTGGGTGCGCTCGCGCACGCCGACCGGGCAACCAATCGATCTGATCGCCACCCGTCGCCCGAACGACGATCCGGGTACCCAGGTCTACTATCGTCTGTGGCCGGTGCAGGGCGTGATCGTGCACAAGACCCACATCACTTATCCGCTGAGTGCGGCGAAGATGGCGCGGGTCAAGAGCCTGTTCTACAACGGCCACTGGCAGGTCAACGCCTTGCCGGGCTACGGTCCGCAGAGCCGGGCCAACCCGTTCGCCACCTTCGAGGCGATCCCGGCGCAGGCGCGTTATCAGTTCATGCTGGATAACGCCGAATACTTCGTGCGCACCTTCATTCGCGGCCCGGTGTGCCGTGGGCAGATCGCGACCGACGTGATCCGCGACAACTTCTGGGCGCTGTTCCAGGCCCCGGAACACGACCTGTACATCACCGACCCGAACTATCGCGGCCAGGCCACGCCGTTGCTGGCCATGCCGGGGCAGAACGACGACGTCGGCAGCGTCCTGAGCCTGTGGCACAACTACCGCAACAAGCGAAACCAATACGAAGCCCTGCGCCGTGACAGCTACGCCGACCTGCCGGCGCCGAGCTGGTCGACCCTGTGGGCCGGCAACGACAACGCCTTGCTCAGCATCTTCCGCCACTTCGACAGCGCTTCGGTGACCAAGGGCCTGATCGGCGAAGTGCCGCAGACGATGTGGCTGTTCGACTATCCGTTGCTGGAGCGCACCTATTACCAGCTGGCGGTGAATTTCGATGTGTTCGGCAACGTCTCCCATCAGGCGCAAACGCGCTTGTATTTCGACCTGATCCGCAACGGCGCCGAACAGAACTTCCTGCGTCTGATGCCCGCCGATTCCCGCGAGGGCTACCTCGACGATTGGTACCAGAGCAGCGGCCAGTTCAAGATGTGGCTCGATTACGAAGCCATTGACGACGACAAGCCCACCGCACTGAAACTCGACGAGAAAGACCCGAAACACGATTTCGCCATGCAATTGCTGGCGCGCTACGGTGATCTCAACGCGCGTCCGGATCCGATCAACCGTTGCGAAGACGCCTATTGCTCGCGCCCGAACATCGACCCGGCGCTGCAAAATGCCGAGCAGGCGCTGAGTCGCCTGACTTCGCGCCCGGCGGCCGGTCTCAAAGTGATCGATCAATTGCCGGAAGCCACCATGCTGCGGGTCGAAACCCGCAGCGGCAAGCGCGAGGTCTACAGCCTGCTGCGCAATCGTGCGCACAGTAACGTGGCGTTCTTGCTCGGTGAATCGCTGCGTTATCAGCCGGGGCTGGACACGCTGACGATCTATCCGGGCGTGCTCAGCAGCTACCCGAATTTCATGTTCAACATCCCGGCGGATCAGGTGCCGGCGTTTGTCGATGCCATGGAAAACGCGAAGGATGCGCCGCAATTCGAGAAGATCGTCGAACGTTGGGGGATTCGCCGCAGTCATCCGCAGTTCTGGTTCTATTTCCACGACTTGAGCCAGTACATCCACGAGACCGAGCCGGTGGAAGAGGGTGTGCTGGACATGAACCGGTACGAGAATCTTTGATCGTTTGAACGATGGCGGTTGTCCCAATCCTGTGATGTACGGAATCGGGAGCGCCGTCGATGTTGATTTCAGTGCAGGCCCTGCGAGCGCTCGCCGCGTGGGCGGTGGTCTGCCATCACTTCATGCAGATTTTCTTCGACTTCGAGGCGCGAGGGCCGATCGGTCAGTTGTTCATCGACAAGGGCGCCGTGGGCGTCGATATATTTTTCGTGATCAGCGGGCTGGTGATTTTCCTGTCCACCGAAGGCAAGGCGCTGCCGCCAGCGCGGTTTTTGTTGTATCGACTGTTTCGGATTGTCCCGGCGTATTGGCTCTATACCGTGCTGATGGCGTTGCTGGTGGTATTCGCCCGGCCGTTGTTGCCGGATCAAACGGTGGACTGGAGCCATTTGCTCCTGTCGTTACTGTTTATCCCGACCGAAAACCCCGGCGGCTACGGGATCTATCCGACTCTGAATGTCGGCTGGACCCTGAATTACGAAATGCTGTTCTACGTGTTGTTTGCCTGGGCGCTGTTGTTCCGGCTGCAAGTACGCCTGCTGGTGGTCGCGGCGCTGCTGTTTGCGGTGTGTCAGGCCTGGACCGGGTTTGGCTGGGTCAGCGAGTTCTATCGCTCGGACATCGTTTATGAATTCCTGCTGGGGATCGGCATCGGCATGCTCTACCGGCGCGGCTGGATCGGGCCGGCGCTCTGGCTGCCGTTGCTGGGGATCGGCGCGGCGTTGCTGGCGATCTATCACCTGGCGCCGGAACCCCGTTTGCTGAATTGGGGCCTGCCCAGTGCGGTGCTGGTCATGGCCAGCATGGCGCTGGAGCGGCATGTCGAACGCAACAGGCTGCTCAAGCTGCTGGGCGACTGTTCCTACTCGGTGTATCTGATGCATGTGCTGGTACTGTCGGCGGGCGGTTATGTGGCCCGACGCTATGGGATCAACCCATATTTGATGTTTATCGTCTGTGCGCTGGCCATCGCTATCGGTTCGTGGCTGAGCTACGAATGGGTGGAAAAACGCAGTTATCAATGGCTTAGGGCACGGATTGACGGCGAAGCTGGCGCTTAGCCGATTTGCGAACTATTCCTACGTAAATAGTAGGACTTTGTGCCGCGCGCCGATTGGCGTAAACTCCGCCTCAAGCCTGCGAGGAGTCTCCATGACCGCTATTACCATTACCGACGCCGCCCATGATTACCTGGCCGATCTGCTCTCCAAGCAGAACACCCCGGGCATCGGCATCCGCGTTTTCATCACCCAGCCTGGCACCCAGTACGCCGAAACCTGCATTGCCTACTGCAAGCCGGGCGAAGAGAAACCTGAAGACACGGCGCTGGGGCTGAAAAGCTTCACCGCTTACATCGACTCGTTCAGCGAAGCGTTTCTCGATGATGCCGTCGTCGACTACGCCACCGACCGCATGGGTGGCCAGCTGACCATCAAGGCGCCAAACGCCAAAGTGCCGATGGTCAACGCCGACAGCCCGATCAACGAGCGCATCAACTACTACCTGCAAACCGAAATCAACCCGGGGCTGGCCAGCCACGGCGGTCAGGTCAGCCTGATCGATGTGGTTGAAGACGGCATTGCCGTATTGCAGTTCGGCGGCGGTTGCCAGGGCTGCGGCCAGGCGGACGTGACCCTGAAGGAAGGCATCGAGCGCACCCTGCTTGAGCGCATTCCGGAGCTCAAGGGCGTGCGCGACGTGACCGACCACACGCAGAAAGAAAACGCCTACTACTAAGGTGTTCGCTGCGGCATGAAAAACGGCGCCCCGTGAGCGCCGTTTTTTGTGCGTGAAATTCAATGACGCCTTCGCGAGCAAGCCCGCTCCCACACTGGATCGCATTCCAAGTGTGGAAGCGGGCTTGCTCGCGAAAGGGCCGTCATGGGCGGTAAAGGTGTGCATGCCCCGCGCGATACAGCGACGACTCACTGAAGTGATCGCTGCCCAACACCCGCCCGACCAGAATCAACGCCGTACGCCGAAAACCCTTCGCCGCCACCTTCTCGGCAATATCTTCCAGCGTCCCCGTCACCCAGTCCTGATCCGGCCACGTCGCCCTATGAATCACCGCGATCGGGCAATCCGCGCCGTAATGCGGCAGCAGCTCGGCGAGGATCTTCTCCAGATGATTGACCCCCAGATGAATCGCCATGGTCGCCCCGTGCTGCGCCAGGTTGCCGAGCTCTTCGCCGGCAGGCATCGCAGTCTTGTCCGCAAAACGGGTCAGAATCACGCTTTGCGAGATGTCCGGCAGGGTCAGTTCAGCGCCCAACAGCGCGGCGCACGCGGCGGTGGCCGTCACGCCGGGAATGATTTCGAACGGAATATCCAGCTCACGCAGATTACGAATCTGCTCGCCAATGGCGCCATACAGACTCGGATCCCCCGAATGTACCCGCGCCACATCCTGGCCCTTGGCGTGGGCGGTCTTGATCAGGTCGATGATCTGTTCCAAGTGCAGTTCGGCGCTGTTGATCACGGTTTCAGCGCAATGACCTTCCAGCACTGCCGTCGGCACCAGCGAACCTGCGTAGATGATCACCGGGCAACGGCGGATCAGCCGTTGGCCTTTGACAGTGATCAATTCCGGGTCGCCGGGGCCGGCGCCGATGAAGTAAACGGTCATCGTTGGATCCTGTAGGAAAGGGGCAGGGCAGTGCTTCACAAGCCTTTCAGATGAAGAATGCTCATGATCGAAAGCGGGGATTATCGGGAATTTACGCCGCGCCGGCCAATGCCAGAGTTGCCTGCGCGTATTTTTGCCGGGATATCAGCAGTTTTGCCGGGCCGCTGATCAACTGTTCGGCGAGCGCCAGCGCGGCACTTTCCGCCACGCCGTAGCAACCGGTGCGTTCGAAGGCGATCTGTGAATGGTGACTCAAACGTTGCTGATAACTGGCCAGTTCCTCGCTGCTGAAATACAGCAACGGCAGTGCCAGTTGGGCGGCGAGTTCCTGCAAACCGGGTTCGTCGCGCTTGAGGTCGATGCTGGCCAGTGCCTTGACCTTCTCAAGATCAATCCGATGAGCCTGCAATGCCTGATCAAGCAACGCACGCAGCGTACTGGCCGGGCAGCCGCGCTGGCAGCCCAGGCCGACCACGAAGGTCGGCGCTGCGCTGTCATCGGTCATGCGTGGTACTGACCTTCGCTTTTGCGGCGGAACAACCAGGCGCTGATCAGGCCCAGGGCCAGCCAGAACGCAACGTTGGTCAGCTGCGAAGCGATTTTGAACTGGGCTTCCAGGGCTTCCGGAGCGAGCATCGAATGCACTTCCGGTTGCGGCGCGCCGATCACGTGCGGCACGGCAAGGATCGCCACACCGAGGATTTTCATCAGCCAGTTGCGACTGAACGCAATCAAGGCCAGGCCGACAGCGGTGGAGGCGGCGGTGCCGATCCACCACATCTGACGCGAGGCCAGATCTGCGGCTGCGGTGCCCGGCAGCTCAGGCGGCAGCCCCATGGTCGGCGCGAGCACGAAAGTCGCGTAGCCGGCCAGACCCCAGAGCAGGCCCTGCGAGGTCTTGGTCGGTGCACGCAGGGTGTACAGACCTGCCAGCATCAGGGCAAAACCCACGGCTACCACCAGATTGCCGCCTGTGGTGGAAGCCACTCGCTGCCAGCCGTCTTCCGGCTCCCAGGCCTCGGCATCGTGGGTGTGGGCGGCGGTGCCGGCGGCGTGTTCGTGAACTTCGGCCACCGGTTCGGCTTTCTCGAAGGTTTCGGCCTGAAGAATCAGCGGCGAAACCCAGAAGCTTTGCAGCAGCGTCAGGAGCAGGGCGGCCAGCAGGCCGGTGAAACCTGCGGTCTGCGCAATACGCTTGATCATGTCGTCAGGTCTCAGTGGCACGGGAACGCGGCGCTGTGGCGGGTATCGTGAGCGGCGTTGTGCACCGCTTCGATGTGCGAGAAACCGGCGAAGTACACCAGGCAGGCACCGAGGATCGACGCGCAGACGGCGGCGGTCAGGCGTTGGCTCAGGGTGGTGGTGCTGGAGATCTTGTCCGAATTGCTGCCGGTGCTGCTGATGATCGACATGGCGCTTCCCTCTGGAGTGTCAGCGGGCGGATAGAGCGCATGAAAACCCCTGCGGCCGGGCACGCAGAGGTTCGAACAGCGCCCGCCCACCGCGGGTTTGTTATGTTCAGTAACGCAAGATGCGCACTGTGTGTTGCGGGCCGGTCTCCGGGCTCACGAGGGGTTGGCGACAGGCCGACCTGCAAGCGTCACCTTCCCATGCCGGGGCACAGTGGATCTGACGCTTCGCTCGCTTACCGTTGCGGGGGCAGCACCGGACTGACATGGCTTTAGAGTAAAGCACATGATTCACCGGTTTCCCGTTTCACCCTGTGAAGGGCACCCGTAACAAGTTGTGTAGGAGACCATGAGGGGGAATTTGAGTCAATTGGGATTGGGATTGGGGGCAGATCCGTTGCTGCGGTTATGGCTGCTTAGGGTTCCGCCCTTACGGCGGGTCACTTTTGGCAAACGCCCCAAAAGTAACC
>NZ_JASCAF010000031.1:0-114941 GCF_029967985.1 Pseudomonas sp. V88_4 | reverse complement strand
CTTCGCTGTCGATGCCGGGGGCGATGAGGTAGCGGGTGTTGGGTTTGAGCAGCGGCTTTCTGGGGTGGAACGGATTGAGGTAGTGATCGAGAGCGCGTTCGGCGGCTTCGTGGAATTTCTTGGAGTCGAGGGTTTCGTAGGGCGAGGTCGGGTCGGTTTCAGGCGGGTTTGGCGTTGGTTTGATCATGGTAAAACTCCCTGATTGATGGAGCTGCCACGGTTCGCTGCGAAACGAAAGGAGGTGACAGCTGTACGCGGGTTCGCAGACCGGGAATCAAGGAACCCGGCATACCCGAAGGTATCCCGCGCACAACCGTCATGACGCGATCAGCCAAAAAGCTGAACGGAAACGACACTCTGGGCGCCTTGATTGATCCGGGCTGCGAAACCCGATCGCTGATTCGTCAGCGACCGACACACGATAGAACCCGGCCCCAAGGCCCACAAGCCGGCGGATTCTGGCGGATGCGTAGGCAATGGCGCAAGTTCGCGTGGCTTGTCGGATGCATCCTTAAACACCTTTAAACCCAAACCCCGCCCCGCTCACGGCAGCAACAGATACCCCGCACTCACCGCCAACAGCAACGCCATCACCCGATTGAACAAGCGCATCCCCGCCGGGTTGCCCAGATAACCGCGCAAGAACGTCCCGGCATACGCCCAGCACCCCACCGACAGGTAACAGATCACCAGATACACCGCCGCAAACTGCCACACCAGCCGCGCTTCGCCGTCAGCGACAAACGCGCCCATCCCCGCCACACAGGCCAGCCAGGCCTTGGGGTTGAGCCACTGCATCACCGCGCCGTAGAGCATCGAAGGTGCCCTTCCCGCTTCTCCCGCACTCAACTGCCCGTCATCCATTGCCAGCTTCCAGGCCATGAACAGCAGAAACGCCACCCCGGCCAGTTGCACCACACGGGTCAGTGACGGCCACAGTTCCAGCACTTCATGCAGTCCCAGCCCCATCAACACCAGCAGCAACACAAACCCCAGCGTCGCCCCGGCCACATGCCGTTGGCTGGCGCGAAAACCGAACTGCGCCCCCGAACTCAACGCCACGATATTTACCGGCCCCGGGGTAATGGACGCGGCCAGGGCAAAAGCCGCCATCGACACAATCAGACTCATCGCACACCTGCTACAGATCGAGGAACAAGGCCCCCACAGTAGCCAGCGCACACCGGGCAGTATTGAAGGAAATTACCCCCGCTCGCGCAGACCCACTACGCTCTGGCTATGCGATCACTTTTGACCAGGAAGTCTGCCCTCGATGATTCTGATTCTGCTGCCCAGCACCGATTACGACCCGACCGAAAGCAGCGTGCCCTGGCAGGCGATGCGTAACGCGGGCATCGAAGTTCGTTTTGCTACCCCGCAAGGTTTGCCCGCCCACGCCGATCCACGGTTGGTGCACATCGGTTTCGGCCTGTTGAATTCGATGCTGATGACACGCAAGGCCGATCTGGACAGTTACACGCAGATGATCGAATCCGAAGCGTTCAGGCAGCCGCTGGCGTATGCCGATGTCGACACGAATCGATTCGATGGTCTGCTGATCCCCGGCGGGCATGCCAAAGGAATGCGCACGCTGCTGGAATCCACGCAGGCCCAGCAGATTGCCCTGCAATTTTTCAAGGCCGAAAAACCCGTGGCGGCGGTGTGTCATGGCGTGCTGTTGCTGGCGAGGACGCTCGACCCCGATACCGGGCGTTCGGTGCTGTCCGGGCGCAAGGTCACGGCGTTGCTCGCGGCAACCATGGAATTGCCGGCGTGGCTGATGACAGCTGCGTGGCTGGGGCGCTACTACCGCACCTACAAGCAGACCGTCGAAGCGGAGGTGAAAACCGCGCTGGCCAGCAAAGCCGACTTCAAACGCGGACCGCTGATCGCCAAACGCGATTGTGCGCAGAAACTGCAATCAGGATTTGTGGTGCGCGACGGCCAACTGCTGACGGCGCGCTGGCCCGGCGATTGCCATCGATTCGCCGCCGAGTGGGTGGCCATGTTGCAGCCACCCGAACGCTGATCCGCTTTTCAGTCCAGACGCGGCACGGTGAAGCGGAATTCGCTGCCCTGCCCCGGCTCACTCTCGGCAACGATCTGCCCGCCATGGGCCTCGACAATGCCCTGCGTGATGTACAGACCCAGCCCGGTGCCGGTCGGATTGCCTTCCTTCACCGTCCAGTAACGGTCGAATACGTGCGGCAAGTGATCCTTGGGAATGCCTTCGCCGCTGTCACGCACCGTGAAGACGATGTCATCACCGACCGATTTGGCATACACGTCGACCGTGCCCAGGCGCGGAGTGAACTTGATCGCGTTGCCGACCAGATTCGACAGCACCTGAAACAACCGCTCGGGGTCGGCATGGATGCTCAGGTCGGGATCGGCCTCGAACGAGATGCTGATGTCCTTGTCCAGCGCCAGCGGCGCGAGCAGCGATTGCGCCTCTTCGAACATCTGCGCGACATCGAGTTTCTGCGGCGCGATGGTGTAGCGCCCGGCATCGATTTTCGAGGTGTCGAGCAAGTCTTCCAGCAGCGTGTTCATGCGCCCGGCGGCTTGCTGCATGGTGTCGATCGCAGTCGAGATGCGCCGCGAAGTGTGCGGCCCGTCCGAGCTGAAAGCCTTCTGCATCATGCCGCACAGCATCGAGATTACGGTCATCGGGTTGCGCAGATCGTGTGAAACCACCGCCACCAATTCATCGCGAGCGCGCACCGCTTCCTGCTCCCGGCGCACCTGACGGGCCAGGTCATTTTCCAGCGCCGAGCGACGCAAGTCGTTGGCGGCGAACAGATCGCCGTGGCTCCACTTGGTGGAAATCCCGGCCATTTCGACCTTCCAGATTTCGAACGAGGTGCGCGGCCGCAGGCGCAGGCCGGCGTCGGAGTTTTCCAGGTCCAGCGGCTTGCGCGGGTCACCGCTCCAGTTGATGTTCTCTTTGACTTCGGGGCGGAACCACAGCACGCCGTTGTCCACCGGCTTGGGCAGGCTCATGGCCAGCACGCCGCTGGCGACCTGCTGATACTGCTCGGCTGGCGGATAGACGCTGGCCAGGTGATGACTGGCAAACACCGGCTCGCCACGCTCCTGCAACCATTTGTGCAGGGCTCGAATTTCTTCCGGCTCCGGGCAGTTGCCGTAACGGTGCAATTGCTTGTCTTCGATGATCGCGATGCCGCCGGCATTGGCCAGCGCCATCAAGACTTGTGGTTGGTTGGCCAGGCCATCGAAGACGTTCTGTGGCGAGTCGATCATCGCCTGATTGAGCAGCGCCAGCGCCTCGACCTTTTCTTCCCGTTGACGGCTGACTTCCAGCGCTTCCATCGCGCTGATCTGCAACGACAGCACCTGACCGATGGTCTGGCACGCCGTGCGCAACTCGTGCGGCACGTGCAGCGGCTGGCGGTTGCCGCAACTGATCAGGCCCCAGAGCCGGTCGCCCTTGAGCAGGGAAATGCTCATAGAAGACAGCACGCCCATGTTTTTCATGTACTGGCAGTGGATCGGCGACACGCTGCGCAATGTGGCGAAGCTCAGGTCCAGCGGGGTCTGGGTGTCCGGGCGCAACTTGGGCACCAGCGGCACCGGTTGGTAATCGGCATTCGGGATGATCCGCAGCCAGTTGGTGCGGTACAGCTCGCGGGCTTGCTCGGGGATGTCGGAGGCCGGGAAAAACAGACCGTTGAAGACTTCCATCGACGGATCGGACGCTTCGGCGATGACCTGACCGTGGCCCTCTTCTTCGAAGCGATAAATCAGCACCCGGTCGTAACCGGTCATGGCCTGGATTTCCTTGACGCTGATGTCGTACAGCGCCTGCAGGCTCTGGGCCTTTTGCAGGCGCGCGAGCATCCGTCCCAGGTGGGTTTCGGTGCCGGCGACGTTGCGTGGCTGGAAATTTTCGACGTGGATTTCCAGCTCCAGAATCAGCACATCCTGATGCCGATGCACCAAGCCTTCAAACGCGGTGCCGTTGAGGCGAAAGTGCAGCGCAGGCGCATCGGCCATGGATGGTTGCTGCAACGCCTCGCGAACCTGTGCAGCATGAGCATCGCCGATCAGGCTTTGCAGTGGCTGGCCGATCAGCTCTTGCGCCGGGCGCGCGAGCAAGGTCTCGACGTTGGCGCTGATCTGAATGATCGAAAGGTCCGGCTCGCTCAGGGTCAGCAGCAAACCGTGCGGCTGGATCGCGCCGGGAAAGCGGATCGGCTCGTCGGCACAGTTGGCCAGCAATTCTTCAAAGGCTTCTTTGTCTTGCGGGTTCATACCAGAACCTCCTGACTTTCGAGCCACTGCTCGAAACAACTGAATGTAGTGTGGGCCGCCGCCACGACGGCTTTACGCTCGTCGGCGTCCATCGGGCGACTGCCCAGGTATTCGATGAAGTCGCGCCAGCGACGGCCGGTGGCGGCGCCGTAAACGTCCAGAAACGCCGCGCCGTTATCCGCGCCCAGGCTCAGCCGTGTGGCGATCTCCCGGCGCAGGATCTGTCCGCCGAGGGTTGCGCCTTCCAGCACGTACAGCACGCCAAGGCAGGCGGCGGCGGAGTCGATGGCGGGCAACTGGCGGCAGAGCGAAAACTCTGCGCCGCTTGCGCCCAGCGCCTGCAGATCGCGTTGCAGGGTCGGGGTCTTGAGGCGTGAAGTCAGATCGAAATCAGCGGGAATCGCGTCACTGTCCTGCAGCGCGGCTTCCAATGGCTGATAGAAGCCGTAATAGGCGCGCATCAGTCGCTCGAAAGCGTGCAGATCAAGGGTGTCGGAGAAAAAAGGAAGGCGTTTTTCAAGTGCAATGTGCAGTTCGGCCGTGCCGGCGCGCAAATCTTGCAACACCGGTGGTACATGAACCTCGCGGGCCTTTGCTTGCATGTAGTCGCTCGTACAGTGGGCCGCCTGGGGCCATAGGGGAATGGAGAAGCATGGCGCGAAAGCTTACACGGCAATGGTAGTTTCTGACCCGGCAGATGGGATTCTCTGATGATTTCATCAACCTGTGAAGGGCTAAGAGCTGACCGGACGGCAGAAAGTTCGAAGGAATTCACTGACGATAGTCGCTGTACCGCGACTCTGGCGCCTGACTGTACGGTTCAGGCCCGCACACCCGCGTGATAAAAATAACGCTCCCGTCACCGGAGCCCGAGCCATGGATATCGCCACCCTCTCCCTGTTTCTGCCCGCCTGTTTCGCCCTGAACATGGCACCGGGGCCGAACAATCTGCTGTCGGTCAGCAACGCCACTCGCTACGGCTATCGTCGCGCCTGCGTGGCCGGTGTCGGTCGGTTGCTGGCATTCGCCGGGATGATCGCCCTCGCGGCGGCGGGGCTGGCGGTGGTGCTGCAAACGTCCGAGCTGTTGTTCTATGGGATCAAGATTGTTGGCGCGGGGTATCTGTTGTATCTGGCGTGGCAGCTGTGGCGAGCCAACCCTGGCCCGGAAGACACCCTTGCAGCGCCGACGAACGGCCTTCTGGCCCTGGCTCGCCAGGAATTCCTGGTTGCAGCGGGAAATCCCAAGGCAATCCTTATCTTCACCGCCTTTCTGCCGCAATTCGTCGACCCGGCCCACGCCATCACCCCGCAATTCATGTTGCTGGGCGCGCTGTTCCTGTTGCTGGAATGGATCGCCATCAGCGCCTACGCGTACATGGGGCTGCACATGCGCCGCTGGTTCGCCGAGCCGCGCGGCAAACGGATTTTCAACCGTTGCTGCGCGGGGCTGCTGTCGGCAGCGGCTTCGGTGTTGTTGATGGCCAAGCGCGCCTAAGTTTCAGACGGGCCTTTGAGCTCGACCTGATTGCCGTCCGGATCGAAGCAGTACAACGACAGGCCGTTGCCCTCGGCGCCGAAACGGGTGACGGCTTTTTCAACGGTCAATCCGCAGGCATGCAGGTGGCTCATCAACGCCTCTTCATCGAACGGCTCGATGCGCAGACAGAAGTGATCGACATTGCGCCGTTCGCTGCCGGCAGCGGCGCCACCCTTGCGGCCGATTTCGCCGTCAAGGTCGACCAGATCGATCATCGACGTGCCGGCGCGCAGGTGCACCAGACCGAGCTTTTCATTGCGCTTGACCACTTCGGCACCGAAGACCCGGTCGTAGAAATCAATGCTGCGTTGCAGATCGGCAACGCGCAGCACGATGTGATCGATGTGGTGAATCGTGAACGGTGGCATACAGTCAATTCCCGAGTTGTAGCGACCCGATCACTGTAGTGCAGCGGCCCGAAAATTCACTGTCGATTTTTCGGTGGAGCCATCGAATAACTGGTTTTATCCTCGGCCCATGAACATACAGACCGCTGTCCTGCCCCCTCACGCCGAAATGGTTCGCGCCATGCTCGCAAGCGACACCGCCTATGAAGGCGTGTTCTTCACGGCCGTGAAAACCACCGGGATCTTTTGCCGCCCGACCTGCACGGCGCGCAAGCCGAAACCGGAAAACGTCGAGTTCTTCGCCCACGCTGACGATTGCCTGTCCGCCGGTTATCGCGCCTGCTTGCGCTGTAAACCGCTGGACGCTGCGGCCATCGCCCCGGATTGGGTGCAGCAGCTGCTAAAAGCGGTCGACGCCGACCCGGAGCTGCGCTGGAGCGACGCGCAATTGCTCGCCGAAGGCATTGAACCGCTGAAGCTACGGCGCTGGTTCAAACAGCATTTCGGCATGACCTTCCATGCCTGGCTGCGCACCCGCCGACTCGGCGTGGCGCTGGGTGGGATCAAGCAAGGCACGTCCATCGACCACGCCGCGTTCGACTCCGGTTATGAATCCCTCAGTGGTTTTCGCGATGCGTTTCAGAAGTCGTTTCACATCACGCCGGGGCGCGCAGCGGCCAGTGAACCGCTGCTGTTCACCCGCCTGACCACGCCGCTGGGGCCGATGATCGCCATGGCCGAGCGACGCGGACTGGTATTGCTGGAATTTCTCGACCGACCGGCGCTGACCCGCGAAGTTGAAGAATTGCAGAACCGCTACGGCTACGTGGTCGCACCGGGGCAGAACGCGCATTTGCAGCAGATCGACAACGAGCTGGCGCTGTACTTCGCCGGCAAGCTGAGCGAATTCAGCGTGCCGCTGCACCTGCCCGGCAGCGAGTTTGCCCGGCAGGTCTGGAGCGAACTGCGGCAAATCCCTTACGGCCAAACCAGCACCTACGGCGCCGTCGCCGCACGCCTGGGCAAACCCGGCGCCAGCCGAGCGGTGGGGCTGGCCAACGGGCACAATCGGCTGTCGATCGTGGTGCCATGCCATCGGGTGATCGGTGCGGACGGCTCGCTGACCGGCTATGGTGGTGGGCAACCGCGCAAGGCGTTTTTGCTCCGGCTGGAGAACGCCGCCGTGCAGCTCACGCAACAACTGGCTTTCTGAACAACCGACAAGAAGGGATCTCGATGAACGCGCTCGACACTCAGTTTCACCAGTTGCACCACGATGGCCTGCTGATCCTGACCAACGTCGCCGATGCCACCGGCGCGCGGCTGGTCGAACAATTGGGTGGCAAAGCCGTCGCCACCAGCAGCGCCGCCGTCGCCTGGGCGCACGGTTATCCGGACGGCAACACCCTGCCGCTGGGACGCTTGATCAGCACCGTGGAATCGATTGCCCGGGTCATCAAGGTGCCGTTGAGCGTGGACGTCGAAGCCGGTTATTCCGATGACCTCGGCCAGGTCACCGAAGTGATCGATGCGGTCATCGCCGCAGGTGCGGTCGGAATCAATATCGAAGACGGCAGCGGCACGCCGGAACTGCTGGTGCGCAAGATCGAAGTCGCGCGGCAAGTGGCCGAGAAGCGCAATGTGAAGCTGTTCATCAACGCCCGCACCGACGTTTACCTCAAAAGTCTGGTGCCGGCCGAGGATCGTGTCGCCGAAACCCTGCGTCGTGCCGCGCTGTATCAGGCGGCCGGAGCGGATGGACTGTTCGCCGCCGGGGTGACCTCCGCCTACGAAATCGAAGCCATCTGCAAAGGCACGACTTTGCCGGTCAACGTCCTGGGCTTCGCTTGCCTGCCCTCCCCCGAAGAGCTGCAAACCCTCGGCGTGCGCCGCTTGAGCGCTGGTTCCGGGATCGCCGAGTTCATGTACGGCGCAATGGGCTCGCTGGTGAAGCGTTTTCTCGCCAGCGGCAAGCTCGATACCCACGATCTCAAGGCGTTCACCTATGGCGAAGTCAACGGTCTGCTGAAGTAACTCATGCCCGATCCCTACCAACCGGCCAGTGAATTTCTGGCCAGCCTCGACGCCGACTGGCAGCGCCACATCGCTGCGGTAGGCCCCTGCCTGCATCAGCCGCACCCGGCGCGCGATCCCTATGAGTCGCTGGTGCGGGCGATTGCCTATCAGCAACTGCACGCCAAGGCTGGCGATGCGATTGTCGGGCGGCTGGTGGGGTTGTTTCCCGGGCAGACGTTTCCGCGTCCGGAGCAGATTCTGGCGACGGACTTCGATCAATTGCGCGGTTGCGGGTTTTCAGCGGGCAAGATTGCGACGATTCAGGGGATTGCCCAGGCGACCCTGGACGGTGTGGTGCCGGATTACCCGAGCGCGCTGGCGATGGAGGATGAGGCGCTGATCGAGCGGTTGATCAGCCTGCGCGGGGTTGGGCGCTGGACGGTGGAGATGTTGCTGATCTACAGCCTGGAGCGGCCGGATATTCTGCCGGCCGACGATTTTGGAGTGCGCGAAGGGTATCGGCGGTTGAAGGGGCTGGAGGTGCAGCCGACGCGCAAGCAGATGATCGAGATCGGGTTGGCGTGGAGTCCGTTTCGCACCGTGGCGGCGTGGTATTTGTGGCGGGTAGCCAAGCCGTAGAACGCGTTATCGCTCATCGCGAGCAGCACACTCACCCCATCTCTTCTAGGCTGAACCGCACCGACAAAAACAGTGCGGCAGCGGCCTGTGGCTGTTCAGCCCGGAATGGCCGGCGCTGATCCACCCGTTCGCCTCGGCCATCGACACGCCGTTGCCGATGCCGCCGGAACACACTCATCTGATGCTCGGCTCGAAAGCCCCGTGGGTCGAAGTGCAGGCGAGCGCCACGGATCAGCAATTCGAGGTCTACCCGGAAGAATCCATCGCCCAGTGGCACGAACGGCTGAAATTGACCCGGTAGCCGTCCCCAGTCTTCGACAGATTGTTGATCGCGCTCAGAACAGCTCGCTGAACGGGATGAAGCGCAGCGGATCACCGACCCGCAAGGTGCTGTTCTCGGGGATTTCCACCAGTCCATCGGCCCAGGTCGCGCCGAGCAGAACCCCGGAACTCTGGTTCGGATACAGCGCCGCCTGCCCGCCCTCCAGGCGTACCCGCAGGTACTCGCGACGGCTGCCGGGCTTCGGCCAGTCGAAACCGGCGTTGACCGTGAAGCTCAGCGGCATCACCTCTTCCACGCCTTGAATGCGCAGCAGGTACGGGCGCGCCAGCAGGCCGAAGGTCACCAGCGCCGAGGTCGGATTGCCCGGCAGGCCGATCACCGGCACCGAGCCGAAATGCCCGACCGTCAGCGGTTTACCGGGCTTGATCGCGAGTTTCCACAGCAGCGGTTTGCCGTTGTTGCGCAGCACTTGGCCGAGGCAGTCGGCATCGCCGGCAGACACGCCGCCGGTGGTCAGAATCAGATCGGCCGCCACTTGCAGTTGCTCGAGTTTGAGCCGGGTCTGCGCCGGGCGATCGGGCAGAATCCCGGCGTCGATCACTTCGCAACCCAGTTCGCGCAACCAGTGGTCGAGCAAGGTGCGGTTGCTGTTGTAGATGCTGCCGGGACGCAGCGGCTGGCCAGGTTCCACCAGCTCATCACCGGTCGACAGCAACGCCACGCGCGGACGACGCACCACCGGCAAATGAGTCATGCCCTGCCCGGCGGCGACGGCCAGTTCGAACGGGCCGAGGCGTTTGCCGGCGCGCAGCAAGGTGTCGCCGACGCGGTTCTCCTGGCCTTGGGCGCGGATGTTCTGGCCGGCCTTAAGCGGTTGCAGGAAACGTACGCGGCCGTCTTCGAGCACCTCGACGTTTTCCTGCATCTCCACGCAATTGGCACCGGGCGGCAACGGCGCACCCGTGAAAATCCGTGCGCAGGTGCCGGGCAGCAAGGCGTCCGGCGCCATCCCGGCGTAGACCCGCTGTGACACGCTCAACGGCTGGCGATGCAGGTCGGGGAGGTTCAAGGCATAACCGTCCATGGCGCTGTTCGGCCATGGCGGCAGATCGAGTGTGGCGACCAGATCGCTGGCCAGCACCCGCCCGCGCGTTTCGTTGAGCGGCACCGATTCGCTGTCCGGTAGACGTTGTTCATCGGCCATCGCCAACAGTTGGTCGAGGGCGTCCTCGACCGGCATCAACCCCGGCGTGCTCATCCGCGCGGCCCGCAGGCTTGCACCGGTTTGAGGTGCGGAACGAAGTTGCACGGGCGATGACGGTTATCCAGTTGTTCGGCGAGGATGCCTTCCCACGCGGTGCGGCAAGCGCCAGTGGAGCCCGGCAGGCAGCACACCAGCGTGCCGTTGGACAAGCCCGCCAGCGCACGGCTTTGTACGGTCGAGGTGCCGATGTCGAGAATCGAGATGGCGCGGAACAGTTCGCCAAAACCGTCGATCTGCTTGTCCAGCAGGCAAGCCACGGCTTCCGGAGTGCTGTCGCGGCCGGTGAAACCGGTGCCGCCGGTGATCAGCACCACTTGAATGGTGTCGTCGGCGATCCACTGCGCGACCTGGGCGCGGATCTTGTACAGGTCGTCCTTGAGCAGATTGCGCTCGCTCAGGGTGTGGCCGGCCTCCAGCAGACGGCTGACCAGCAACTGGCCGGAGGTATCGCTGGCGTAATCGCGGGTATCGCTGACCGTCAGCACGGCAATATTCAGGGGAACGAACAAGGCATCCGATTTAACACTCATGGCAGTCTCCGGCCGTCGTCAATTCAATGGATGACGAGCCTAAGTGCCGCTTGTGAGGACTGTCTAATCACTCTGGCCAACCAGACTATCGACCTGCTCTATCGGTGAATTTTTTCAGCCCCTCGACCGCTGTCCGGGCCAATGAAACCGGGGGTCATCGAAACCCTCGATAGGCTCGTAAACACTGCCGATTGGACGAAAAAAGCCCTCAATGGGATCGTCGCTCCCTGCGCTTTCCGTGCGCCGTACGCATCTGCGTCAATACTCAATCAAAATTCTCAATCGAGCAGGTGCCGTCGTGGACATCAAACAACTCAAGTTCCTGATCGCGCTGGACGAAACCCGCCACTTCGGCCAGGCCGCCGCGCGCTGCCACATCACCCAGCCGACCCTGTCGATGCGCCTGCGCAATCTGGAAGACGAGCTGGATCTGGTGCTGGTCAATCGCGGTCAGCGCTTCGAAGGTTTCACCCAGGCCGGCGAGCGCGTACTGGCCTGGGCCCGCACATTGCTGGCGGCCCACGACGGGCTGTTTGCCGAAGCTGCAGCCTGCCGCGGGCAACTGGTCGGTAGCCTGCGCCTGGGGCTGGTGCCGCTGAGCAACTTCAATCCGGTCAATTACATTCAGGGTTTGTCCGGGACTTATCCGGAGCTGAAATACAGCCTGTCGTCGCTGAGTTCGGACGAGATCATCGAAGGCCTGGGCAACAATCAGCTGGACCTGGGCGTGTGTTATCTGGACCACGTCAACCCGAACTATTTCGAGTTTTTCGAGATCGGCGAAACCCGCGTCGGCCTGCTCTACGACACCCGCCACTTCCACTTCGAAGGCCCGGAAATGAGCTGGGAAGACGCCGCCGAACTGCCACTGGGAATGATCACCACCGGCATGCACTACCGAAAATCCATCGACCTGAGCTTCCGCAGTCGCGGGTTGAATCCGCAGCCAATCATGGAAAGCGACTCGACCTACCAACTGCTGCAGGCGATTCACCAAGGCTTCTGCTGCTCGATCATGCCGCTGGACAGCGGTCTGGAAGAGCCGATCGAAAACCTGGCCTTCATCAACCTGCCGGATGCCAGCGTGCTCGCGCCGCTGGGGCTGGTGATGCGCAAGACCGAACCGCGCTCGGCGATCGCCGAGAAGTGTTTTGCCGAGGCGCGCAAGATGTTCGGGATCGAGGCGCCAGCCGAATAAATGTGTTGAATGTCAGGTCGCCATCGCTGGCAAGCCAGCTCCCACAGTGATTGAGTTAGTCACAAATTCTGTGTTTGACACGAAACCTTGTGGGAGCTGGCTTGCCAGCGATGAGGCCTTATCAGTCAACACCTATTCTCGGCCTGAAAGCGGTGATCGACCAATCCAATCACTGCATCGGAACAAGCGATTGGACGCACTTTTCCCTGCCCCGTAGCCTGACTCCACTTCAGCGCTTCGGGGATTTTCAGGATGCTGTGCCAAGTTGAACAACTCATCGAGCCGGGCGACGCCAACGCCCCCGCGCCACAACCGGCGCAAGTGGCTTATCGCGAATACCTCGACGACGCGCCGGTGTCCCACGCGGCGCTGGCGGCCGAAATCGCGCTAGCCATCAGCTACAACGGCCTGAATCAGGCGGTGATGATGGTCTCGCCGGGCAACATCGAGGACTTCATTCGCGGCTTCAGCCTGAGCAACGCCATTGTCGACCGCCTCGACGATATCCACGACATCCGCCTGACCCATTTCGACCAGGCCTGCCAGGCCGACGTGCAGATTTCCAGCCGCGCGTTCTGGGCCCTGAAGGATCATCGCCGGCAGATGGCGGGCACCAGCGGCTGCGGCCTCTGCGGCGTGGAAGCCCTTGAGCAGGCGCTGCCGCAACTGGAGATCCTGACGCCGACAGCGTTGCCACCGGCCGCGCATTTCGACGGCATCCGCCAGCGCATCGAGCAGGCCCAGCAACTGGCCCGCAGCAGCGGTGCCCTGCACGCGGCGCTGTACTTCGACGCCGACGGCCAAGCGCTGTTGTGCCGCGAAGACATCGGCCGCCACAACGCCCTCGACAAGCTGATCGGCGCCTTGCAGTTCGAAGGTCTCGATGCGCGTCAGGGCTTCGTCGTGGTCACCAGCCGTTGCAGCCTCGAACTGATCCACAAAGCCGTGCGCGCCCGTCTTGGCACCCTCGTCAGCCTGTCCGCCCCCACCGCGCTGACCGTGCGTTGGGCGCTCAAGCACCACCTGAACCTGATCCACGTCCCGCACCGCAACGCCCCGCGAATCTACAGCCCGATCCAGGAGCCCGCCGCATGAGCAACACCCTCACCCACCTCGACGATCAGGGCCGCGCCAACATGGTCGACGTCAGCGACAAAGCCGCCACCCGCCGCGAAGCCACCGCCCAGGCCTGGGTGCAGATGCGCCCGGAAACCCTGCAAATGATCCAGTCCAACGGCCACCCCAAGGGCGATGTGTTCGCCGTGGCGCGGATCGCCGGGATTCAGGCGGCCAAGCGCACCCACGAGTTGATTCCGCTGTGTCATGCGCTGTTGCTCAGCTCTACCCACGTCGAGCTCAAGGCCTGTGAACCGGACCGTGTGCAAATCACCAGCACCTGCCGCCTCACCGGCCAGACCGGCGTCGAGCTCGAAGCCCTGACCGCCGCCAGCGTCGCCGCTTTGACGATCTATGACATGTGCAAAGCGGTGGACCGGGCGATGGTCATCGGCGACATCCGCCTGCTGAGCAAACAGGGCGGCCGCTCCGGCCACTTTCAATGGGAGAACCCGCAATGATTCTGATCAACTACTTCGCCAGCTACCGTGACCGGCTCAACCTGGGCGGTGAAAAGATTCCGGCCAGCGACACCCTCGCCTGTGTCGAGGACGTGCGGCAGATGCTGATGCAGCGCGGCGATGTCTGGCGTGAAGTGCTCGGCGCCGGCAACCTGATGTGCGCGGTGAATCAGGAGCTGTGTCAGCCGGATCAGGCCATCGAGGATTTCGACGAGATTGCGTTTTTCCCGCCAGTCACGGGAGGTTGAGGCATGGGTGTTCGAGTCCAGCGTAAAGGCTTCGATGCCGGTCAGTTGATTGCCGACCTGCATGCGCGCAATCCACGGATCGGCGCGGTGGTGAATTTCATTGGTTATGTGCGGGATCTGAACGTCGGGCAGTCGGTGACCGAGCTGTTTCTGGAGCATTATCCGGGCATGACCGAGAAGGCCTTGGAGCAGATTGCCGAACAGGCCCGCGAGCGTTGGCCTTTGCTGGCGGTGGAAATTGTGCATCGGGTTGGCGCGCTGTCGGTGAGCGAGCCAATCGTGTTCGTTGGCGTCAGCAGCAAGCATCGGCATGCGGCGTTCGAGGCCTGTGCGTTCATCATGGACGTGCTCAAGACCCGGGCGCCGTTCTGGAAACGTGAGACCACGCCGGAGGGTTCGCATTGGGTCGAGGCGCGGGAGAGTGATCAGAATGCGGCGTTTCGCTGGAGTCTGGCGCATGCCTGACCGGGTACTGTCGAATGCGACAAAAGCCTGATTAGATAGCAGCTCCCGCCGAGTCGAACGTGGAGCCACACTTGAGCCAAACGCCAAAGGACTTGCCCCGTCCTCAACCCATCACCCTGCGCCAGGCCTGGCCTTTCTGGCTGAAACTCGGCTGCATCGGCTTCGGCGGCCCCGCCGGGCAGATCGCGATCATGCATCAGGAACTGGTGGAGCGTCGGCGCTGGATTTCCGAGCGGCGCTTCCTGCATGCGCTCAACTACTGCATGTTGCTGCCCGGCCCGGAGGCCCAGCAACTGGCGACTTACATCGGCTGGCTGCTGCACCGAACCCCTGGCGGCATATTGGCCGGAGCGCTGTTTGTATTGCCTTCGCTACTGATTCTGATCGCTCTGTCGTGGGTCTACATCGCGTTCGGCGACGTGCCGGCGGTGGCCGGGGTGTTTTACGGAATCAAACCGGCGGTGACCGCGATTGTGCTGCACGCGGCCCATCGCATCGGTTCGCGAGCGTTGAAGAACAGTTGGTTATGGGCGATCGCCGGGGCAGCGTTCGTGGCGATTTTTGCCTTCAACCTGCCGTTCCCGCTGATCGTGCTCGGCGCAGCATTGATCGGCTATTTCGGTGGACGCTGGGCGCCGCAGCGGTTCAGCAACGGCGGCCATCGCGGCGGCGAAAAGTCCTTCGGCCCGGCGCTGATCGATGACGACACACCGCCGCCCGAGCATGCGCGGTTCCGATTGCCGAGGCTGCTGCGTCTGCTGCTGATCGGTGCGCTGCTGTGGTGCCTGCCGATGGCGTTGCTGACTGCGCTGTTCGGTTGGGGCGGCACCTTCACGCAGATGGGCTGGTTCTTCACCAAAGCGGCATTGCTCACTTTCGGCGGCGCTTACGCCGTGCTGCCTTACGTGTATCAGGGCGCGGTCGGGCATTACGGCTGGCTGACGCCGACGCAGATGATCGACGGTCTGGCCCTGGGCGAAACCACGCCGGGGCCGCTGATCATGGTGGTGGCGTTTGTCGGGTTCGTCGGCGCCTACGTGCAACCGACGTTCGGCGCGGAACACGCGTTCGCCGCCGGCGCGCTGGCCGCGACGCTGGTGACCTGGTTCACCTTCCTGCCCTCGTTCCTGTTCATCCTCGCCGGCGGGCCGTTGGTGGAGTCGACGCACAACGAACTGAAGTTCACTGCGCCACTGACCGCGATCACCGCAGCGGTGGTCGGGGTGATCCTCAATCTGGCGTGTTTCTTTGCTTACCACGTGTTCTGGCCCAACGGCTTTGCCGGTCAGCCCGATGTGTTCTCGATCGTGCTGGCCCTCATGGCCGCCCTCGCCCTGTTCTTTTTCAAGCGCGGGGTAATCGAGGCGTTGATCGTTTGCGCCCTCGTCGGGCTGGGGTTTTACCTGCTGCGCTGAACCGGGGGGCACGCCACCGCTTGCGGAAACAGGCGTTTACTTGTCCGGGGATTCCCCCTTACTATCCAGCCACACCGGCATGGCGGGACGCTCCCGCCGCCGACGTTTTCCGCCAACGGAAACACGCGTCATGAGCACGTCACTCCAACAATCAGAATCGTTGAACGTCTCTGCACTGTGCGCCCTCCTTCACAGGAGCCGCGCATGAATCGCATCGTCAATCTCCCAATGGCCCTGAGCCGTTCCAAGCTGCGTCACTCCGCACGCCCGCCGGATATCTGCCTGCCCGTCTGATCGCGCCGATAAAAACCGCGACAGCTCCCCCTTTTTTTCGATATCCCTGCCAGGACGCCCGCGCCTTTTGCCGCGCTGCGTCCGGCCCGAATCTGCGCGCCTGTGCGGCGCCATCGTGAGTGATTGATTATGAAATTCGCAGCCATTGAAGACGCCCGTCACTTTCTCGAACAGAACCCCGACATCGACATGATCGAGCTGTTCATCCTCGACGCCAACGGTGTGCCCCGCGGCAAGTTGTTGCACCGCGAAGAACTGCTCGCCGTGTACGAAAGCGGCCGCCCGCTGCCGAGCACCATCCTCGGCCTGACCGTGCATGGCGAAGACGTGGAAAACTCAGGCTTGGTGTGGGACGTCGGCGACATTGACTGCCGCGCCTATCCGTTGGAGGGCAGTCTGGTACGCCTGCCGTGGCGGCAGATTCCGACCGCTGCGGTGCAGGTCAGCATGCATCCGGAACAGGGCATGCCGGCGAGCATTGCCGACCCGCGTCACCTGTTGATCAAGGTCATCGACCGTTTGAAAGCCGAGGGATACCACCCGGTAATGGCCTGCGAGCTGGAGTTCTATCTGCTCGACGCCAAACGCGATCACAACGGTCGCCCGCAACCGGCGCTGGATGCCGACGGTGGTCGACCGAGACACACGCAGGTCTACGGTTTGCGTGAGCTGGAACAGATCGAACCGTTCCTCGCCGACCTCTACAGCGCCTGCAAACTGCACGGCATTCCGGCGCGCACAGCGATCTCGGAATACGCGCCGGGCCAGGTGGAAATCACCCTCGAACACGGCGATGCGCTGGAGGCGATGGACCAGGCGGTGCGCTACAAACGGCTGGTCAAAGCCGTGGCGCACAAGCACGGGATGCAGGCGACGTTCATGGCCAAGCCGTTCGATCATCTGGCTGGCACCGGCATGCACATGCACGTCAGCCTCGCCGACGCCGAGGGACGCAATCTGTTTGCCTCCGAGGACCCGGCCGGCACCCCGCTGCTGCGCACGGCGATTGGCGGGATGCTCGCTTCCCTGCTCGATTCGCTGCTGCTGTTCTGCCCGAACGCCAACTCCTACCGGCGTTTCCAGGCCAACAGTTACGCGCCACTGGCGCCGACCTGGGGCGTCGACAATCGCACCGTCAGCCTGCGCGTGCCCGGCGGCCCGGCCAACACCCGGCACATCGAACACCGCATCTGCGGCGCCGATGCCAACCCGTATCTGGCAGCGGCGGCGATCCTGGCGGGCATTCATCGCGGGATAAAAGAAGACATCGATCCAGGCGAGCCGGTGCAAGGCAACGGTTACGCGCAGGCGAAAGAGCTGCTGCCGACCGACTGGCTGACCTCGCTGACCGCGCTGGAAAACTCGGCGTGGGCACGGGATGCGCTGGGACAGGAATTTCTTGGTGTGTATCTGGCAGTGAAACGTGCGGAATACCGGCAGTTCATGGCCGAAGTGGGTGAGCAGGACTGGCGCTGGTACCTGACCGAAGCTTAAAGATCAAACACTGCACCTGTGGAAGCTGGCTTGCCAGCGATGGCGCCAGCACATCTAGCATTTTTGTTGACTGACCCTCCGCTATCGCTGGCAAGCCAGCTCCCACAGGGTCCGTGCACCGACTCCCGAATCTGGACACTGAAATGACTCAACGCAGCAATTCCTACTACACCGCCACCCTCAACCGCGACACTGACTACCCGACCCTGCAAGGTCGGCACAAAGTCGATGTGGTGATCATCGGTGGCGGTTTCACCGGCGTCGCCACCGCCGTCGAGCTGGCCGAGAAAGGCCTGAAAGTCGCCATCGTCGAAAGCCACAAGATCGGCTGGGGCGCCACCGGGCGCAATGGCGGGCAAGTCACCGGCAGCCTGTCCGGCGACGGCGCGATGCGCAAACAGATGCGCAACACCTTGGGCGATGAGGTCGATGATTTCATCTGGCACCTGCGCTGGCGTGGCCACGAAATCATCCAGCAACGGGTCGAGAAATACGCGATCGATTGCGACCTCAAGCACGGCCACTTGCACGCCGCGTACAAGCCAAGCCACATGACCGGTTTGCGCAGCGACTACGATGAAGCCGTGCGGCGCGGCATGGGTGATGAAGTCAGCCTGCTCGACCGCAGCCAGGTGCGCGATCTGCTGCAAAGCGAGCTCTATCACGGCGCAATCAAGAACACCCGCAACATGCACCTGCACCCGCTCAACCTGTGCATCGGCGAGGCGCGGTCGGCGGAAAGCCTCGGTGCGCTGATCTTCGAAAACAGCGAAGTGCTGGAGATCATTCACGGCGACAGCCCTGGCGTGCGCACCGCCCACGGCCGGATCGACGCCAATCAGGTGCTGCTGGCGGGCGACGTCTACCACAAACTCGAGCCGGGCCAGCTCAAGGGCAAAATCTTCCCGGCCATGGGCGGCATCGTCACCACCGAACCGCTGGGGGATCTGGCCAGACAAATCAACCCTGAAGACCTCGCCGTCTACGACTGCCGCTTCGTCCTCGACTACTACCGCCTCACCGCCGATGGCCGCCTGCTGTTCGGCGGCGGCGCCAACTACAGCGGCAAGGATTCACGGGACATCGCCGGCGAACTGCGCCCGTGTATCGAACAGACCTTCCCGGCGCTCAAAGGGGTGAAGATCGACTATCAGTGGAGCTGCGCGATGGGCATCGTCATCAACCGCATTCCGCAACTGGGCAAGCTCTCGGACAACGTCTGGTATTGCCAGGGCTACTCCGGCCACGGCATCGCCACGACCCACATCATGGGCGAAATCATGAGCCGGGCGATCACCGGCCAGATGCAGCAGTTCGACACGTTTGCCGCGTGCTCGCACATTCGCGTGCCGATGGGGGATCTGCTGGGGAATCCGATGCTGGCGGCGGGCATGTGGTACTACCAGATGCTGGAAAAATTGCGCTGATTGATTCCTCGACCGCGTGCCAGTTTATGCATTGGATCGACTGGCCTCTTCGCGGGCAAGTCGAATCGTCGCACCGCAGCTCCCACAGGGTTTGGGGTGTACCTGCGTTTTGAGTACGCCTCGGACACTGTGGGAGCGAGCTTGCTCGCGAAGAGGCCTTTAAATTCACCACAAAACTCAATCCTGCAGTTGCTCAACCTCAATTCCCAACCGCCGATAATCCTCGACACTCCCCGACGCCACATGCCGCTCGGTGATCAGCGTGTGCAAGCGCTCGCACGGCGCCACCACAAACGGTTCTACCGCGCCGAGCTTGTCCGCCGTGGTCACGGCAATCACCCGCGCAGCACAGTCGAGCAGCGCCTGCTTGACCGGCACTTCATCGAAATGCAGCGAGGTGATGCCCACCTCCGGATGAATCGCGCAGACCCCGGTGATCGCCAGATCCGCCTTGATCCCCGACAGCAGCCGCAGCGCCTCATGACCGCCGGCGGCCATGGTTTTCGGATTGAGCTGCCCGCCCGCCAGAATCACTTTGATGCCCGGGTATTCGGACAACGCGATCGCCGTCATCGGCGATGCTGTGACCGCCGTGAGGCTGATGTCCCTGGGCAACGAGCGCGCCACCTGCAACGAGGTGGAACCCGAGTCGAACATCACCGTCTGCCCGTTCCTGACCTGCTGCGCCGCCAATTGCGCCAGACGAATCTTCACCTCGTCGATCTCGTCCAGCCGGGTGAAGTAATCCTTGCCGGTGTCCTTGGGCCTCGGCAGCGCGCCGCCGTGCACTCGCTGTATCAGCCCGGCGTTGTCCAGCTCGGCGAGATCGCGGCGGATGGTGTCTTCGGACACCGCAAAATGCTGGCTCAACTCGGACGCCATGACCTTGCCGTCTCGTTCGAGGATCAGAAGGATTTTCTGCCGGCGCAGGGAGGGAAGCTCGGATGCGGAATGATCGTGCATGGTTTTGCCTGTTTGTGCTTGTCGTTGCAGGTTTGGCGAGATTAGCCAAGCCGGTCGGTAAACACAACGCAGGTATCAATGGCTTCGATCATTGGAATCACGAAGCCGAATTTTTTCTTTTCACCCCGCCCCAGCAGAATGGCCCCACTTTCAAAAGGACCAGGATGAATACCCCATGAACCTCAATTTCGCATTTGCCTGCATGGTCGTCGTATCGTTTGCCATCGCGCTCGGGCATGCCTGATCGAAATCAATGCTCGATCGGCGGTCATTCCGCAACCACCCGCGCCTTGCGCACGAACAGCGCATGCACCTTGTCCCAGAAATTGCCGCCCAGCACGAAAAAGCTGCCGACGAACATCAAGTCGCCCAGCGCCTGCATCTGCCAGAGGTTGGGCCGTACGCCGGGAAAGAAGTTGTCGAAATACGGTTCCAGAAAGGACGACAGCAGCGGCAGGCAGAACATCACAACGCCTATCTTGTGGCGCAGCGGGCTGACTTCAGCCACCGGGGTCGGAATCACGCCGGAGATATAGTGGCCGATCGTGCGCTTGAGTTCGGCGAACCCGGCCTTGCCCATCACCGCAATCACCAGCAGCAACAGCACTTTATTGCTGATGAACAACACCCCGGTCAGCGCCGCGACTTTCGAGCCCGGCACGTCGAGGGCGGCGGCAATCGGCACCATCAGCCACGAACCGAGCATCAGGCAGATGATTGCCACGCCGACCTTGAATCTCCAACTGGCGCTGGTGGGGGCAAGTGGTTCTTGAGCAGTGTCCATGGCTTCCTACCTTTTTATCCGGGGCGGGGTTCGGTGGCGTTCGCCTGAAAAGCGTAGCAGCTGATTGCTTCCAACAACCCGCAATCTGCGGTCTATGCTCCAGTGACATTTCCCGCTGGGGCCTTCCGGTATGCCTGCAACGCCAGCCCTGCTGATCCGTCCCGGCCACCTGCTGCTGCTCGGTGCGCTGAGCCTTGGCGGCTGCCTGCGGCTGGGCCCGGATTTCCACCCGCCGGCGGAGGCGTGGAGCCAGCGGTGGCAAAGCCCGGCGCTGGAGCAGGCCAGCGAACGCGGGACGGTGCCGGATATGCGCCAGTGGTGGCAGGTGTTTGCCGATCCAGTGCTCGACCGCTTGATCAGCGACGCCGAAGCCCGCAACAGCAGCCTGAAAATCGCCGGCCTGCGGGTCCTTGAAGCCCGCGCGCAACTGGGCATCGCCGACAGCGGTCGCTATCCGCAACTGCAACAGGCCAGCGCCGACAGCCTGTACATCGACCGCCACCAGTCCGGCGGCAACAACCCCCAGGACTTGCACTTTTGGCAGCACAGCGCCGCGTTCGATGTCGGCTGGGAACTGGATTTCTGGGGCCGCTTCAGCCGTGCCATCGAATCCGCCGACGCCAGCTACTTCGCCGCCCAGGCTAACTACGAAGACGCCCTCGTGCTGCTGCGCGCGCAAGTGGCGGACACCTACTTTGCCCTGCGCACCACCGAAGCCCGGCTGCGAGTCGCCCGGGAAAACGCCGCCCAGCAAAAACGCAATTTCGAAATCACCGAAAAACTCTTTCGCAGCGGCCAGACCGCCGAACTCGACCTGCAACAGGCCAGGACCCAATACCTCGGCACCCTGAGCAGCATTCCGGCGTTCGAAGATCAGTTGCTGCGTACCCGCAATGCGCTGGCGGTGCTGGTCGGCCAGCCGCCCGGTGGCGCGGCGTTTCTGGCGGAACAACCGGGGCTGATTCCACTGGTGGATCGCGCCGTGTTGCAGGATGTCCCGGCCAACCTGCTGCTGCGCCGCCCCGATGTGCGCGCGGCGGAGCTGAACGTGGCCGCGCAATCGGCGCTGGTCGGCGTGGCGGAAACCGATCTGTATCCCTCGCTGACCTTGCTCGGCAGCATTGTCTGGTCCAGCGACACCCTCGGCGCCACCCCGCGCAGCCTCGACCTGATCGGCGGCCCGAGCCTGCGCTGGAACCTGTTCGACTACGGCCGCATCCACAACAACATCCGCGTGCAGGATGCGCGCTTGCAGCAACTGATCGAGGCCTATCGCGACAAAGTCCGCCAGGCTGCCCGAGAGGCCGACGATGCCGCCAGCGGCCTGACCAAAGCGCTGGAACGCGAGCGTATTCTCGCCGAGGCCGAAGGTGCGGCGCGGCGCTCGCTGGTGCTGGCCAACACCCAATATCGCGAAGGCTATTCGGATTTTCAGCGGGTGCTCGACGCCCAGCGTGCGCTGCTGGAGCTACAGGACAACTATCTGGTCAGCCGCAGCAACGCCGTGAGCAACCTGATCGCGCTTTACCGCGCCGTGGGCGGCGGCTGGCAAAGCGCCGGGCCGCAGATTGATTCAACGACCCGGCAGCAAATGCAGCAACGCACCGACTGGGGCGATCTGCTGAGCGCCCCGCCGCCCCAACCAACCTATCCGATTCCCTCGCAGGTAGACCGCCATGAGTGATGAAGCGCCGCCGGATCCGGCGAAAAAAGGCATCCGCTGGGTGCTGCTGGTGATTGTGCTGAGCCTGGTCTGGTATCTGCTGGCCGACCGCTTTACGCCTTATACCCAGCAGGCGCGGGTCGGCGCGTTCGTGATCCCGGTGGCGGCGGAAGTCGCGGGGCGGGTGATCAAGGTCAATGTGCGCAACAATCAGGACGTGCAGGCCGGCGATATCCTCTTCGAGCTTGATCCACAACCGCTGCAAATCGCCGTCGACCGGGCCCGCGCCGATCTGGAAAACACCCGGCGCACGGTCGGCGCCAGCACCGCCGGCATCGCGTCGGCCCAGGCATCGTTGCGTGCCGCGCAAGCCAATGAACTCAAAACGCGCCAGGACAATCGACGGCTTGAAGGCTTGTACAAAGAAGATCCGGGCACGGTTTCGGTTCGGCTGCTGGAAGTGTCCCGGGCCAACCACGAGGCCGCGGTCAGCCAGGTCGCCGCCGCGCGAGCCGAAGTGCTGCGTGCGCAGGAGCAGGAAGGCGGCAACACCGACACCAACGCCAAACTGCTCAGCGCTGCCGCCACACTGGCGAAGGCCGAACTGGATCTGGCCAACACCCGCATCGGCGCGCGCTCGGCGGGACTGATCACCGACCTGCGTACCGATGTCGGCCAGTTCGCCGCTGTCGGCAGTCCGGTGATGACGCTGATCACGATCCAGGATGTGTGGGTCAGCGCTGACCTCACCGAGAACAACCTCGGCCGGATCAAGCCCGGCACGCCGGTGTCGATCATCCTCGACGCCCTGCCCGGCGAAGTGCTCGACGGCCGGGTGCGCAGCGTCGGTTATGGCGTCAGCGTCGGCCAGACGCCGCCGCCCGGCACCCTGCCGACGATTCAGAACAGCCGCGACTGGCTGCGTCCGGCGCAGCGTTTTCCGGTGATCATCGAGTTCAGCGAAGAGGCGAAAAAGCGTCTGTTCGAGAGTCGGTCGATTCGCGCCGGCGGGCAGGCGGAGGTCATGGCGTTTCCGAGCGAGGGCAATCTGCTCAATCCACTCGGGCGGATGTTTGTCTGGTTGATGAGTTGGCTGTCGTATGCCTATTAAGCGCAGCGTCCCGGCGCAACGGGCCTTGCGCCTGGCGTGCGGCACGGCGTTGTGCACCGCCGCCAGTTACGGCCTCGCTCTGCCGCTGTCGTTCCTGTCGCCGGTGCTCGCGGTGTTGCTGCTGGCCAGCATGCCTCGGCCGTTGCCAGTCAAAATGGCGCTGGTGCTAACGTTGGTCGCGGCGTTCACCACCAGTCTCGGGCTGTTGCTGGTGCCGTTGCTGCGTTATTACCCGGTATGCGGCGTGCTGCTGATCGGTGTCGGGCTGTTTCTGGTGTTCACTTACGGCTTGCGCGGCGGCAACGTGCTGATCATGACCTTTCTGGTGATCGGCATGACCATGATCTCCGCCGCCGGTTTCGCTTCGTTCGAGCTGGCGATGGCAGTGATCGGCGCGCTGGTCAAAGGCCTGTTGCTGGCCGTCATCATCGTCGGCCTGAGCCACGTCCTGTTCCCGGAACCGGCCAACAGCCCCGCGCCACCACCTGCTCCCGCCCTGCCCGCCGAAGACGTGCCCCGCGTAGCGATGCGCGCAACATTGATCGTACTGCCGACCTTCCTGCTGGTGCTGATCGACCCGGCCAGCTACCTGCCGATCATCCTCAAAGCCGTCAGCCTCGGCCAGCAAAGCACCACCACCCGCACGCATCACGCCGGGCGCGAACTGCTCGGCTCGACCTTGCTCGGCGGGCTGCTGGCGGTGCTGTTCTGGTGTGCGTTGAGTCTGTTCGTGCACCTGTGGATGTTCTTTCTGTGGATGCTGCTGTTCGGGTTGTTCGTGGCGCGCAAACTCTATCGGTTGCACCCGACGCAACTCACCCCGGGGTTCTGGCTCAACACCCTGATCACCATGATCATCCTGCTCGGCCAGTCGGTGGAGGACAGTGCAGCGGGCAAGGACGTCTACACCGCGTTCGCGGTGCGCATGGGGTTGTTCATTCTGGTAACACTCTACAGCGGCGTGATGATGCACCTGCTCGTCGCGCACCGGGAAAGCCGTCAGGGTGTGACCTGATAACCCCGCCCTTGCAGGCAACCAGTGTAGGCGCTTGAACTGGCTGAAGCATCGGTCCGCCGCTGCTCGCGCCGATCCTGCCGCTGCCGCGCACCGCCGACTACCGCACCGGCGGCAGCCGTGTCTTTGGCTCGGTTCTGGCGATAATCCTGCTTGCGGTCATCGCCCACGGCTTCGTAGAACTCGTCGTGCTGACGACCGCGCACTTCAGCGGCGGTGGCGCCGGCAGCGGCTCCCACTGCGGCGCCCTTCAACCGACCGCCGGCCTGGGGTGTCGACGTGGTTGAGGTGGACGCGATGGAATGGCATTCGTTGATGTCGATCTGGGTTTGCTGGGAAGTCTGGCCCTTGAGCGGGACGACGGATTCAGCGCTGGCCTGTGTGGCGCACAGGCACGCTGCGATGAACAGTGAATGGCGGAACATGATGACCTCCGACGCGGCGGGGTTGCCTGTGGGGCGGGGTAATCTGGGAGTGTAGTTCACGGGGTTCACAACTCCGGGCGAACGCATCAATGGTTCGCACCCCGCTTGTTGGGTACCATCCCGGCACGCCAATCTCTTTGTGTCCCCCATCCCGATGAATCTACTTAGCCGAATCAAGGCTTTCGTGAAACCCGCAAGCCGAAAGCTTTTTGCCGGTTACAGCGAGAAAGCACTCAAGACCCGATTCGCCTTACCGTTACCAAGCGCCAGCCTGCCGAAACTATCGACGGTGGCATCTGTAGAAGCGTCCGGGATCAATGCTTATTACATCTCCCTTCTGATGGTCGCCGATGACCTTTGCAAGTTTCAGCGACTGGTGGAATCACATTTCCAAAAGATCGACGAGCGCAGATTCAAAGACCTGACCATTTTTGAATACGAAGATGTCACGAAGCAGGAGCTGTTGATTTACTTCCCCTCCACCACCGAGTTCAACGCGCTGACCATTCGTATCTTGACCAACAGCGTCGAGTTTCTGAGTAGCCTTGGAAATCAGACCTTTTGCGTGCCTCCGCCCTGGATCGCCTTCGACGGTTACCCCGCGTCGTGGTGGGGCGGCAATATGCAGGGCACGCAGGGTTTCTATAACGACAACTACTTTCTTCCGTATTTCATCCGACTCGGTGACGCTGAGAAACAAGCGTACTTTGCAAGATTCCAAGCCCCTACCGAGTGGATCGAGCAGTTGACGCTGATGTATGCCGACGAATGTTGAACCCAGAAGGAAAGCCATTCACGTCTCCGGTCAGACGTCTTCCCGCACCCGCCGAACCTGCACCAACAACGCCGGCGCGAAGTGCAACACCACCATCCGCGCCAGATGGTGAGTGAGGATAAACACCACATTCAACCCGCCGGCGAACGCCACAATCGCGATGGTTTCAATCGCCCCCGGCATGTACGCCAGCCACAGCGACAACGCATCGCTGCCCAGCAACCGTGCCGCCGCCAATGCAAAAACCGCCGCGACCAGAATCATCAAACCCACCGATACCAACGCCGTGCGGCCATGACGTCCCAGTTCCGCGAGGCCCAATCCCTGAAAACGGGAGCCGATCCGCACACCGAGAATCAGCGCCGCCAGATTCAGGCTCCAGTCCGGCATGTGAAAGCCCTGCAGCCATCCTGATTTCACAAACACGGCGGTGATGATGATTGCCGTCAACATGAACGGCGCCGGCACGCCAACGGCCAGCAACAAACGCCCGACCACCACGCTCAAACCAATCACCGACAATACTGTCAGCGCCATGCCCGTCGACAGTGTATCGACCTCGGCCACCGCAACCGATGCCGTTCCGGGAATCAGCAAACTCACCAGCACCGTGATCAGCAGCAGGCGCATCAAGTGCACGATGATCACCTTGCTCGACGCCTGATGCGATTCCAGCAAATCGAACACCGCCGCCAGCGCGCCCGGATACACGGCCAGCAAGGCATCCGTGCGATTCCACCCCGCACCGCGCGACAGCCACCAGGCGGCCAGCGCCACTTGCACTGCCAGGCACAACAGCAAGACGCCGAGGCTCGGCAACATCGTGGAGACGGTCGCACTGTCCCACGCTTCAAACATCAACCCGGTAGCGATGCCCAGCGTGACCTGGATGTAGCCCAGTCCATAGGGCGTCGCTGGCGCGAATTTGAATTTGGTGACGACCAGTGCCGTCACAAGAATAGAGCCCAGCAGCAAACCGTGGGGCACGCCTTCGAACTGCAACACTGCGCCGAAGCCGGCAGCAATCAACAAACACAGAATGGATTTCATGGTCGCCTTCCTGGCTATTCAAGGTGCTTTTCAGTTAGGTCAGGCGCGCAACCGTCCAATCGCCCGCCGATATTTTTCGATCCGCTCCAGATCCTCCCAGCTCGGCGAGGCAATCCGCGACAGGTCGCTGTTCTCTTCCAGATCCGCCAGCTTCACCACCCGCCCGATCGGGTTCTGCGCCGCGCGCTCGACGAAGTCCTCGTAGGATTCGCCGGGCACTTTGGTCACCGATTCGATGGCCGACAAAACGGCTTCGCTGAAACCTTCCTTGCGCAAATCCTCCAGGCTGATGCCGCAGTCCTCGACCACATCGTGCAACACCGCGACGATGCGCTCTTCCAGGCTGCTCATGCGCAACATGACCTTCAGCGGATGCAAAATATACGGCGCACCGCCCTTGTCCACCTGCCCCGCGTGGGCCGTGGCGGCAATCGCGATGGCGCGTTCCAGTGTCTGAGTCATGGGGGGTTCCTCGGGTCAGACGCCGTACCGGCCGCCAATATAGAAGTGGCGCTTGAACCAGCGCCCAATCGCCTGCAAACGCCCGGTGGGCTGCGCCGGCTCGGCATAGCGCTGAAGGATCAGCGAGACCAGATCAGCCTGACTCTCCCCCGAATGCGCGTCCATCAATTCGGCCACCCAGGCACAACAGGACTTCTTCAAATGCTCACGCCACTCACCGGGCCAACCATCCAGCTCATCCAGCGCCAACCACCGCGCACCACCCTGCTCGACATGCCCACCGCCAATCGATTGCTCGAAGCAAAACGGCGTTGCCGGGCGGGACAGGTCGATGCTGAAGATGTAGATGTCCTGGGTCTTGTGCTGCGGCGTGGGGGCGTTGTTGCGGCTGCCGATTTGAATCATGCGCGGTTCCGTCCGTGGGAGAGGCGTTACAACTTGTTTCGCAGTCTACGTCGTGGTGCTGGTGGGGGGAACCTTTGGTGATGAGCCGGGGCGTGGCAAGTGAAAAGATTGACTGGGTGGTCCGGGAAATCCGTTTCAGTCGGCCACAAAAAAGGGACACCGATGGGTGTCCCTTTTTGTTCTCAACGGCGAGTGGATTCAGCGCTTCATGGCTTCACACTGACTGCGCAGATCATGATCGCCAATTGACGAACAACTACTGCCCTTTTTCGCTTCACAAAACGCCCGCTGGTCATGATCACCAATGCTTGAACATGAACTGCCCTTCTCCGCTTCACAGGCCGCGCGCAGGTCGTGATCGCCGATAGAGGAACAGCTGCTGCCCTTTTTGGCTTCGCAATAAGCGCGCTGGTCATGATCGCCAATGCTTGAACACGAACTGCCTTTCTCCGCCTCGCAGGCCGAACGCATGTCGTGGTCGCCGATGGAAGAACAGCTGCTGCCTTCCTCCCTGGCCTGGCAGTAACTGCGTTTGTCGTGATCACTGATGCTGGAGCAACTGGCGGAAACGTAGCCGCTGAACAGCAACAACATCGCAAGAATCAGTTTCATCTCACACTTCCTTGAGCTTGCCGGGAAACAGCCTGGCACTGGGTAACGCAATCAAAACCAGATCAACGCTTCATGGCCTCACACCGCGTACGCAAATCATGGTTGTCGATATTCCCGCAACTGCTGCCGCCCGTCGTAGCATTGCAGTAGGCGCGCTGGTCGTGGTCATCAATGTTGCCGCAGGAACTGCCACCCTGCTCCGCGTTGCACCGCGCACGCAGGTCATGATCATCGATGTTGCCGCAACTGCTGCCGCTCTGTTTGGCGTTGCAGTAGGCGCGCTGGTCATGGTCGTCAATATTGCCGCAGGAACTGCCGCCCTGCTCCGCGTTACACGCCGCCCGCAGATCGTGATTGTCGATGTTGCCGCAACTGCTGCCGCTCTCCCTTGCATTGCAATAGGCACGCTGATCGTGGTCATCAATGTTGCCGCAACTGGCAAAGCTGTAGCCGCTGAACATCAACAACATTGCGAGTAATAGTCTCATCACACACTTCCATGGTTGACCAGGAACCAGCCTGGCACTGCTTGAGCCGATGAATGAGCGTCGCGACACGCCATCAAATTGACATCGGTTTTGGGGAAAGTTCCGGGGCTGGAATGTGTGAGGGATTTTTTGATCTGAAAACGCCGTAGGAAATTGCTCCGCGTGGTGAGGGAGCTTGTTCTTGCGGGGCTGCGAAGTGGGTCGAAACATGGCGAGTCATTTTTTCCTGACACGCTGCAGCCATTGATTTACGCCGATTGCGCCGCCAACTGGGAGCAAAATCGCTGGCCACACGTGGTGATTTCACGTCCTACAGGCTGATTGCGACGGTGGGAGTAGGTGCCTAGAGTGGGTCTGTCGCCGAACGAATTTGGCGATAGGGTTTCGCAGCCCTTAAGATTGACACCCTGTTCCGTCTGGCACGGCCGACTCCCGGCTGCGCAAATTTTATGGCGGTTGTGCGTGGGAGACCTTCGGGTCTGCCGGGTCTTGGTGTTAGTCCTCCGGTCTGCGAACCCGCGCATAGCTGCCACCCATTTTGTTTCGCAGCAGGACGGTGGCAATTCTTCTCATTAAAAGGATTAGCACCATGACGAACAAAAAACCGCTCTACCACTGCGTTGACATGTCCTATCCGGCTTCGGATCACCCTGTCCTGCTGATTAATGCCGAAGCCCCCTTAAGTGACCTACATGCCTGCGCATCCGAACGCCTCGAGGCAGTCCTCAAGTATTTAGATCTCATGGCGTGCACCAGCCTCCCCGACCATTCCGAACACGACATCAGCACCATCACCACGATCGCGAGAATCCTGGTGCAGGACGTGAGGGATGTATTTCGGGTAATTGGGCAACGAGCAATTGAATCCTGACCCAAGCGTTCTCCCCTCCCTTTGAAACCATAAAAAACCGCGATACCGCGGTTTTTTAGTCCCTTGGATGGGGCGGAGTAGAAACTCAGTCGCAAAATCGGCTGCGGCTCCGCCGGCTAGCGACTTTGGTCTGAACGTCTTCCACTGACAAAAACTTAGTGGCACTCTGACATCCGGCAATTGATCGGTGTACTGAGGATCTTCGATCCTGATCAGCGACGATCACGGCAACAGTAGACGAGGAAAGGATATCTCCATGAAAAAACTGCTCTGCATTCTCACATTCTTCAGCTCATTTTCTTGTTCCGCCGCGACAATTCTCAATCCGATGGATTTCGACGGTTCAGAAGCACAGAAACAACAGGTCATTGATTCCATCACCGCAACGGTGAGGAAGGACTACTGCGAAAAAATCGACATGTGTCAGGAAAGCACTCTTCGCATGATGGAAAAGAAGAATCTTGACTCCTTCAAAGAAGCGACTAAAGCCACAGATCGAAAAATAATGAACGCAGTGATTCATGACTACTGCGAGAAAATTGACATGTGTAATTACAGCACCATATGGATGATGTATAAGAAAAATTTTGAAGCCAAAAACAAAAGCCTTACATGGTAGTTAAAGTGCGAAACTTAAAGGTGACAGACCTATAAAACACTACATAAATAAATCTGTCACCTTTTCTGCGCTTTTTCTGCGTGTCACCTTTTCTGCGGACCTGGAAACCATCTGTGCACGACGACCTGAAGAAAATCATCTCAGAAGAATATGATAGTCCTGACGCTCTACTAAAGGCAGAAAGATTAAAAGAACCACATATTCCAAAAACGCTATTCAAATTCAGAAAATTTGGAAAACTATCTGTTGAAAACTTAAAAACTGACACTCTATATTGCGCAAAGGCAATAACTTTCAACGACCCATTTGACTGTACTCTGACGTTTGGCAGCCCTCATCAAATTGAAGTATTAATAAAATCACTTCATTCATTCCACCAGTTCACGGAAGAACGAGCAACTAGATTAAGACAGGCCGTCGATATTGACGACTGCTTTGCTGACATAGTACGAGAATTTGAGCCTTCCCTTGCCGACAAGGATAAGGAACAAATGAAAAAAATGTTTAGCGCTCCTTTCCACGAACCCATTCAACGGTTAAGTTCAAGCCTCCAAGACGCTTGCAATATTTGCTCCTTGTGCGAAAGCATCGATAGCCTGCCAATGTGGGCACACTATGGAGATGATCACAAAGGATTCGCGATGGAATATGACTTTACCACGCTACCAACTGACAACCTCATTCGACGATCATTATGGCCTGTATTTTACGAGAACAACTTATACGATGTATCCAACCAAATATGGGGCAGAAAAGTCGACACATTCAACGAATTATTTGTTATTGGTGGCGCACTCCAAAAATGCCTAGATTGGAAATATGAAAAAGAGTGGCGAATAATCCTTACCAACAGGTCACAAAAACCCGCAGAATTGCTCGACGTACCGGCTCCGATCGCAATTTATCTTGGAGCCAAGATCAGTAATAAAGCGGCCAAAAAACTGGCTTGGATTGCAAAACAAAAAAATATCCCCGTTTATCAGATGGCGCCTTCCAGGAACGAATATAAAATGCAGCCTTTTCTGGTTCAAGCCCCCCAAAACAAAACCCATGTAGAAACAATATAGAACATGAGAGCATATTCAATAGCCGTAATATTCATAAGCACGCTGCACATTTATTTTTCCGTGGAAAAAAACGAATCTCCGCTTTCAATTCTATTGGTATTTTTTGTACTCAGCCCCTTCCTTCCATATATATGGAAGGATCTGTCAAATGTGAAGTTTGGAAAAGATGGATTCGCGATTGAAAAACTAAAAATCGACGTCAATAACACCATCAAAAAAGCAGCACATAAAAAGGCTATCGATCCGAAAGCCCTAGACGACTTATTCAAGACTGTAGAACTTAGCGAGTGGATGACTCTGGTCCTATCGAGAATGCTGATGCGGCAAGGTTTAGTGTGCCTGGTACCCGATCATACATTCGGATATTCACCAAGTCTCTCGAAGTTAATTCCACTTTGTCTCACCAGAGGGCTCATTTCGGATGAAGAGGCTAAAAACCTGGACAAGCTGAGGGAGATTACGTTTTACGCAGAATGGTGGGATGGTAGAGCACCCAATTACGGACAGTGGACTTGGGCGTTAGAGAACTGCAAGCAAATAGTACGAACGCTTTTCGAAAAACAGCCAATCTCCTGAATTATGCAGGCGAACTTGACCGATGGGCATCAACAACCAAGCCCCTTCGGTCAAACTCGCTTCTCCATTGGGAGATTTTTACTACAAATTTAAGAACTCAAAAATTCGCCGGCGTATTCGCACTAATAATCTCCGCCTCATCCGCCCCGATATTCCGGAACTTATGCGGCAGCGTGGTCGGAAAATAATACCCATCCCCCGCACTCAACACGCTCACCTGCCCATCCACCGTCAACTCGACCGTGCCGCGCGTCACCAACCCACACTCTTCGCCTTCCGAGTGAACAATCGGCTCTTCCCCGGAACTCGCGCCCGGTGCGTATTGCTCGCGCAGCAAGCGCATCTGGCGGCTTGGCACGGAGGCGCCGATCAGCAGCAGGCGCAGGCCGTGGCGGCCGAGGTCGGGTTGTTCGTTGGCGCGGAAGACGTATTGGTGTTCGCGGGGCGGCTGGTCGAAGGTAAAGAAGTCGGCCAGGGACATCGGGATGCCTTCGAGCAGCTTTTTCAGTGAGCTGACGGAGGGACTGACACGATTCTGTTCGATCAGGGAGATGGTGGCATTGGTCACGCCGCTACGCCGGGCCAGCTCGCGCTGGGAGAGTTTGTAGCTTTCGCGTACTAGTTTGAGTCGAGAACCCGTATCCATGACAGCCTTATGTGAGAACGACTTAAGGGCGATGGGGGTGGGTGGCGGGTGCCGCGCAGGTCGCGCGGATCACGTTGCTCCCGTGTCCCGGAACCGTGAAAGGCGGCTATTAAATCACGTTTGTCGGTGTTGCTCAGCAGGTTCGATGGACGGCACATGAAAAAGCCGGCGGCGCCCTTTTTGGGGCCACCGCCGGGGAGGTTAATCAGATGCCGAAACGGTCACGCAGCGAGTAATACACGGCGCCGAGGGCGGTCAGCGGCGCGGAGAAGGTGCGGCCGCCGATCATCGGCATGTGTGGCAGGGAGGCGAAGGCGTCGAAGCGTTCGGCGTCGCCGCGGATCATTTCCGAGATCAGTTTGCCGGCCAGGTGCGAGCAGGTGACGCCGTGGCCGCTGTAGCCCTGCATGTAGTAGGCATTTTTCTCGATGCGGCCGAATTGCGGCATGCGCGACATGGTCAGCAGGAAATTGCCGGTCCAGCGGTAGTCGATTTTCACGTCCTTGAGCTGCGGGAAGGTCTTGAGGATCTTCGGGCGAATCAGGGTTTCAATGTCGTCCGGTTCGCGGGCGCCGTAAACCACGCCGCCGCCGTAGAGCAGACGGTTGTCGGCGGTGAGGCGGTAGTAGTCGAGCAGGTAGTTGCAGTCTTCGACGCAATAGTTGTTGGTGATCAGGCTGCGGGCCTGTTTCTCGGTCAGCGGTTCGGTGACGCAGATCTGCGAGCCGCACGGCATGCTCTTGGCGGTCACGCGGTTGTCGAGGCCTTGCGGCAGGTAGGCGTTGCCGGCGATCAGCAGGTACTTGGCGCGGACCTGGCCTTTGGCGGTGCGTACGACGTTGGGTTCGCCGTATTTGATTTCCACCGCAGCGGATTGCTCGTAGATCTTGCCGCCCAGACGCACGATGGCCGCGGCTTCACCGAGGGCCAGGTTCAGCGGGTGGATGTGGCCGCCCTGCATGTCCAGCAGACCGCCGACGTAGGCGTCCGAGCCGACTTCGCGGCGAATGTCAGCGGCGTCGAGCATCTTCAGGTTTTTATTGCCGTAACGTTCCCAGCTCCGCTTTTGTTCGGCGAGGCCCTTGAGCTGTTTGTTGTTCATCGCCGCGAAGATACCGCCCGGGCGATAGTCGCATTTGATGTCGTATTCCTTGATGCGCGAACGGATGATGTCGGCGCCTTCGAAGATCATGCTGCCGAGGATTTCAGCAGTCTTGTCGCCGTAGCGCTCTTCGATCACGTCGACGTCGCGGCTGTAGGAGTTGACCAATTGGCCGCCATTGCGACCGCTGGCGCCGTAGCCGACTTTCGCCGCTTCGAGCACCGTCACCTTGTAGCCGGCTTCGGTCAGGAACAGCGCCGAAGACAGGCCAGTGTAGCCGGCGCCGATGATGCAGACATCGCACTCCACCGACTCTTCGAGGATCGGGAAATCGATCACTTCGTTGCGGGTGGCGGCGTAATAACTGTTGACGTGTTGTTGTTTCATTATTGTTCTCCGAGGGACGCCGGCCAAACCGGCGCCCGCCGTTGTAAATAGAATTAGAGCTTGATCCAGGTCGCTTTCAGCTCGGTGTACTTGTCGAACGCGTGCAGCGATTTGTCGCGACCGTTGCCCGACTGTTTGAAGCCACCGAACGGCGCGGTCATGTCGCCGCCGTCGTACTGGTTGACCCACACGCTACCGGCGCGCAGGCCACGGGCGAAGGTGTGGGCCTTGCTCAGGTTGCTGGTCCAGACCCCGGCGGCGAGGCCGAAGATGCTGTCGTTGGCGATGTGCAGTGCTTCCTCGACGGTGTCGAAGGTGATCAGCGACAGTACCGGGCCGAAGATTTCTTCCTTGGCGATGGTCATCGCGTTGGTCACACCGTCGAAAATCGTCGGCTCGATGTAGGTGCCGCCGGTGTCTTCGAGGGTGCGTCGGCCGCCGGCGATCAGCTCGGCGCCCTGCTCGCGGCCGATGCTGATGTAGCGCAGCACGTTGTCCAGTTGACGCTGATCGACCACGGCGCCGACGGTGGTCGCCGGATCCAGGGCGTGCCCCGGTTTCCACGCTTGCAGCGCTTCCACCAGCAGCGGGATGAATTGCTCGCGGATCGAACGCTCCACCAGCAGGCGCGAACCGGCGGTGCAGACTTCGCCCTGGTTGAACGCAATGGCGCCGGCCGCCGCTTGTGCTGCCGCGCGCAAGTCCGGTGCGTCGGCAAACACCACGTTCGGGCTCTTGCCCCCTGCTTCGAGCCAGACGCGTTTCATGTTGCTTTGGCCGGCATAAATCATCAGTTGCTTGGCAATCACCGTGGAGCCGGTGAAGGCCAGCACGTCGACGTCCATGTGCAGCGCCAGCGCCTTGCCGACGGTGTGGCCGAAGCCTGGCAGGACGTTGAACACGCCTTTCGGAATGCCCGCGTCCAGCGCCAGTTGGGCGATGCGGATCGCGGTCAACGGGGATTTTTCCGAAGGCTTGAGAATGAACGAGTTACCCGCCGCCAGTGCCGGGGCGAATTTCCAGCTGGCCATGATCAGCGGGAAGTTCCACGGCACGATCGCAGCAACCACGCCCGATGGTTCGCGAGTGACCAGACCGAGTTGGTCGTGCGGGGTGGCGGCGACTTCGTCGTAGATCTTGTCGATCGCTTCGGCGCTCCAGCGGATCGCGTTGGCGGTCGCCGGGATGTCGATGCTCATCGAGTCGCTGATCGGTTTGCCCATGTCGAGGGTTTCGAGCAGCGCCAGTTCTTCCTGGTGTTGCAGGATCAGATCGGCGAAGCGAATCAGGATGCGCTTGCGCTCGGCCGGGGCCTTGTTGGCCCACACGCCGGAGTTGAAGGATTGGCGCGCAGCTTCGACGGCGAGGTTGGCGTCGGCTTCATCGGTGCTGGCGACGGAGGCCAGGAAACGGCCGTCGACGGGGCTCAGGCATTCGAAGGTTTCGCCGCTGATGGCCGGGCGGTATTCGCCATTGATGAAGGCGCGGGATTCGAGGGTCAGGGACTGGAAGCGTTGTTCCCAGTCGTTGCGGGTCATGGTCATGGGGGTGACTCACACATAAGAATTAGTGACCGATATCCCTGTGGGGGCGACGGTGCGACGATTCGACTTGCTCGCGAATACGGTGGGTCAGTCACCTTCAATGTTGAAGGTGATGGCCTCTTCGCGGGCAAGCCCGCTCCCACAGGTTTTGCGGTGTTAGCGAGATCGCGCTTGAGCGTTAGACGGTATGCAGATACCAGTTGTACTCAAGGTCAGAGATCGAGTTTTCGAACTCGGCCAGCTCGCTTTCCTTGCACGCGACGAACACGTCGATGTACATCGGGTCGATATAGCGGGCCATGACTTCGCTGTCGTCCAGCTCACGCAGGGCATCGCGCAGGTTGTTCGGCAGGCTCTGTTCGTTCTGCTCGTAGCTGTTGCCTTCGACCGGGGCGCCCGGCTCGATTTCGTTGGTCAGGCCGTGGTGGATACCGGCCAGCACGGAAGCCATCAACAGGTACGGGTTGGCGTCGGCACCGGCTACGCGATGCTCGATGCGCACGGCGTCCGGCGAACCGGTCGGTACACGGACGGCCACGGTGCGGTTGTCGATGCCCCAGCTCGGCGAGTTCGGTACGTAGAACTGTGCGCCGAAGCGGCGGTAAGAGTTGACGTTCGGGCACAGGAAAGCCATTTGCGCAGGCAGGGTCTCCAGCACACCGCCGATCGCGTGGCGTAGCGCGGCGTTCTGCTCGGGATCCTCGCTGGCGAAGATGTTGTTGCCTTCTTTGTCCAGGATCGAAATGTGCACGTGCAGACCGTTGCCCGCCTGGCCCGGATACGGCTTGGCCATGAAGGTGGTGTCCATCTCGTGGTCGTAGGCGATGTTCTTCACCAGACGCTTGAGCAGGACGGCGTAATCGCACGCCTTGATCGGGTCGGACACGTGGTGCAGGTTGACTTCGAACTGCGCCGGCGCGCTTTCCTTGACGATGGCGTCGGCAGGAATGCCCTGCTCTTTCGCGCCTTCGAGGATGTCTTGCAGGCAGTCGACGTATTCGTCGAGATCGTCAATCAGATAAACCTGGGTCGACACCGGACGCTTGCCCGAAACCGGCGAACGCGGCGATTGCGGACGGCCATTCACGTTGTCCTGGTCGATCAGGTAGAACTCAAGTTCGAACGCGGCGCAAATGGTCAGGCCCAACGCGTCGAACTTGCGCACCACGTTGGCCAGCACCTCACGCGGGTCGGCAAAGAACGGTTCGCCTTCCAGCTCGTGCATGGTCATCAGCAGTTGCGCGGTCGGGCGCTTCTGCCAGGGCTCGATGCTCAGGGTGCCCGGAATCGGGTAGCAGATGCGGTCGGCGTCGCCGATGTCCAGGCCCAGGCCGGTGCTTTCCACCGTGGAGCCGTTGATGTCGAGGGCAAAGAGCGAGGCCGGCAGGTTGATGCCTTTCTCGTAAACCTTGTGAAGACTGGTGCGCTCGATGCGCTTGCCGCGCACCACACCGTTCATGTCTGCAATCAGAAGGTCGACGTACAAAACCTCAGGATGTTTCTTAAGGAATGCGTTTGCTTCGTTGAGTTGAACGGCACGCAGAGGGACCGACATGATGCACCTATTTAGCTGTTAATTATTATGTTCACCGCTGTTTCGCCGAGCCAGTCAACCCGAACGGCAAAGTGAAGTCAATAGCGAACACAGGGCCGCTCAGCGTTTATTTTTCGGGCTTTTTTTAACACTCTCGTGCCAATGCAGGCGCCAGAGCGGCGGTCTTGATGAAGATTTGATGAACGGCGTTTAGAATTTTTTACATGGGAGTTGTTAATTAAAATCAACGAGGCTAAGCTCCGGAAAAGCTCGTTCAAGTGTCAAACTTCGAGGTGAATAAAAATGGCATTCAAGCCATTGATCGGCGTTACTGCGTGCGTCAAACAGATTGGCCTGCACCCCTATCACATCAGCGGCGACAAGTACGTTCGCGCTGTCAGCGTTGCGGCGCTGGGGTTGCCCGTCGTCATTCCTTCCCTTGGCCAACTGACTGAAATCGAAGACCTGCTGGGTCAGCTCGACGGTCTGCTGCTGACCGGCTCGCCGTCCAACGTGGAACCTTTCCACTATCAGGGCCCGGACAGCGCTCCCGGCACGGATCACGATCCGGCGCGGGATGCCACTACCCTTCCTCTATTGCGTGCAGCCATCGCGGCGGGCGTTCCGGTACTCGGCATCTGCCGGGGCTTCCAGGAAATGAACGTGGCGTTCGGCGGCAGCCTGCACCAGAAGGTGCATGAGCTGCCGGGCATGCTCGATCACCGCGAAGCCGACAGCCCGGATGTCGCCGTGCAGTACGCCCCGGCCCACACCGTGACGGTATTGCCCGGCGGCGTGTTCGAAGCGCTGGAGCTGCCGGGCGAATTCCAGGTCAACTCGATTCACAGTCAGGGCATCGACCGCCTCGCTCCCGGCCTGCGCGCCGAAGCCGTGGCGCCGGATGGTCTGATCGAGGCGGTCTCGGTGCAGCACAGCCCGACCTTCGCCCTCGGCGTGCAATGGCACCCAGAATGGCAAGTGCTGGACAACCCGAACTATCTGCGGATTTTCCAGGCATTCGGCGAGGCTTGCCGCCAGCGTGCGGCGCGACGCAGCCAGCGCTGACAAACACCGGATCTTTACATCGATTACTGCCCCCACGGGGTCGGCGGGCGCGCGTTTGCGCATCCGCCATCCGTGAAAACAACAAACCGTAATAACAACAAGTACTACCCAGGCAGCCAGGACGGCGGCGCCGACCAAGCCGGATCGGCAAGCGCAGTGCCAATCGGATCAATGCAAAACCCTGTGGGAGCTGGCTTGCCAGCGATGAGGCCGTCACTTTCGACATCGAGGTGACTGACCCGCCGCCATCGCGGTCAAGCCCGCTCCCACAGGGGGACGCGATCCGACAGGAAATGCTCTTGCAAGTCTGCAATCCACTCTTAAGCCAGGCCGCGTTGGCCCGGCGACTGAAACCTGTTGGGAGTTTCACATGGCAAACGCCTCCAGCACTTACAGGAAGGCTCTTGAAGGTCATCAGCAACCGAAAAAGGTTCTGGTGAAGGTCGATCGAGTCACCAAGAAGTTCGACGAAACCACGGCGGTGGACGATGTGTCCCTGGAGATCCATCAGGGCGAAATCTTCGCCCTGCTCGGCGGCTCCGGCTCGGGCAAATCGACCCTGCTGCGCATGCTCGCCGGTTTCGAACGGCCGACTGAAGGACGCATTCTGCTCGACGGTGTCGACATCACCGACATGCCGCCGTACGAGCGGCCGATCAACATGATGTTCCAGTCCTACGCCCTGTTCCCGCACATGACGGTCGCGCAGAACATCGCCTTCGGCCTCAAGCAGGACCGTTTGCCGGCCAGCGAAATCGACGCCCGCGTCGAAGAAATGCTGCGCCTCGTCCACATGACCCAATACGCCAAGCGCCGCCCGCATCAATTGTCCGGCGGCCAGCGTCAGCGCGTGGCCCTCGCCCGCTCCCTGGCCAAGCGGCCGAAGCTGTTGCTGCTCGACGAACCGATGGGCGCGCTGGACAAGAAACTGCGTTCGCAGATGCAACTGGAGCTGGTTGAGATCATCGAGCGCGTCGGTGTGACCTGCGTGATGGTGACCCATGACCAGGAAGAGGCCATGACCATGGCCGAGCGCATCGCGATCATGCACCTGGGCTGGATCGCCCAGATCGGCAGCCCGGTCGACATCTATGAAGCGCCGGTCAGCCGCATGGTCTGCGAATTCATCGGCAACGTGAACGCCTTCGACGGCACCGTGGTCGAGGACCTTGAAGGTCACGCGATCATTCACAGCCCGGACTTGCAGCAAAAGATCTACGTCGGTCATGGCGTCAGCACTTCGGTGCAGGACAAGTCGATCACCTACGCGATCCGCCCGGAAAAAATGCTGGTCAGCACGATCAAGCCGGAGACCCGCTACAACTGGTCCGAAGGCAAGGTGCATGACATCGCCTACCTCGGCGGCCATTCGGTGTTCTACGTCGAATTGCCGAGCGGCAAGATCGTCCAGTCGTTCATGGCCAACGCCGAACGCCGTGGCGCGCGGCCGACCTGGGACGACAAGGTCTACGTCTGGTGGGAAGACGACAGCGGCGTGGTACTGCGCTCATGAGAACCTTCAATCAGCAATTCCTGCGCCTGGTGCCCAGCGGGCGAAAGTTCGTCATCGGCATCCCGTTCATCTGGCTGTTCCTGTTCTTCATGCTGCCGTTCTTCCTGGTAATGAAGATCAGCTTCTCGGAAGCCGCGCTGTCGATCCCGCCGTACTCGGAGATCTACACGTACGCCGAACAGAAATTCCAGCTGCTGCTGAACATCGGCAACTACACCATGCTCGGCGAAGACGAGTTGTACCTGTCGGCCTACCTCGGTTCGCTGAAGGTCGCGGCACTGAGCACGCTGATGTGCCTGGTGATCGGTTTCCCGATGGCTTACGCGATCACCAAGGCCAGCAAGGAAGCGCAAAACGTCCTGCTGCTGTTGATCATGATGCCAACGTGGACCGCGATCCTGATCCGCGTTTACGCGTGGATGGGCATCCTCAGCAACAACGGTCTGCTCAACGCATTCCTGATGTGGACCGGGCTCACCGATCACCCGATCGAGATCCTAAACACCAACACCGCCGTCTACATTGGGGTCGTGTATGCGTATCTGCCATTCATGGTGCTGCCGCTCTACGCCAACCTGGTGAAGCACGACGCCAGCCTGCTGGAAGCCGCGCAGGATCTGGGTTCGAGCAACTTCAACAACTTCTGGAAAATCACCGTGCCGCTGGCCAAGAACGGCATCATCGCCGGCTGCATGCTGGTGTTCATTCCAGTGGTGGGCGAGTTCGTGATTCCGGAACTGCTGGGTGGCCCGGAGACCCTGATGATCGGTCGCGTGCTGTGGCAAGAGTTCTTCAATAACCGCGACTGGCCGGTGGCGTCCGCGCTGGCGGTGGTGATGCTGTTGATCCTGATTGTGCCGATCCTGCTGTTCAACCGCAGCCAGGCCAAAGAGATGGAGGGAAGGGGATGAAACGCTTCGGTTTTGCAAAGTTCATGTTGATCTTCGGCCTGACGTTCATTTATCTGCCGATGCTGATTCTGGTGATCTACTCGTTCAACGCCTCGAAACTGGTGACGGTCTGGGGCGGCTGGTCGGTGAAGTGGTACGTCGGCCTGCTCGACAACACCCAACTGATGGGCTCGGTGGTGCGCTCGCTGGAAATCGCCTGCTACACCGCAATTGCCGCCGTAGCGCTGGGCACCCTTGCCGCGTTCGTGCTGACCCGCGTGACCCGCTTCAAGGGTCGTACGCTGTTCGGTGGCCTGGTGACCGCGCCGCTGGTGATGCCTGAGGTGATTACCGGTCTGTCGCTGTTGCTGCTGTTCGTGGCGATGGCGCAACTGATCGGCTGGCCGCAGGAGCGTGGCATTGTCACGATCTGGATCGCCCACACCACGTTTTGTGCCGCTTATGTGGCGGTGGTAGTCTCCGCCCGCTTGCGCGAGCTGGACCTGTCGATCGAAGAAGCAGCGATGGATCTGGGCGCCAAGCCGTTCAAGGTGTTTTTCCTGATCACCATCCCGATGATCGCCCCGTCGCTGGCGGCGGGCGGCATGATGTCGTTCGCCCTGTCACTGGACGATCTGGTGCTGGCGAGCTTCGTCTCGGGGCCGGGTTCCACCACCCTGCCGATGGAAGTCTTCTCGGCCGTGCGTCTGGGCGTGAAGCCCGAGATCAACGCTGTGGCCAGCCTGATTCTGCTGGCGGTGTCGCTGGTGACCTTCCTGGTCTGGTACTTCGGCCGCAAGGCAGAAGCCAACCGCAAGCGGGCGATTCAGGAAGCGATGGATCAGACCGCCAACGAATCGTGGCAGCAACCGCAACCTCAACGAGTGGCAGCGACGGCCTAGGGCCGACGCGTTTTACGGCTTTGTGCTTTGGCTTAAAAGCTTTTGAATAAAAAGAATGGAGTTTCACCGATGAAAATGTTTGGCAGGACTCTGCTGACACTGTCCTTATTGGGCGCAATCGCCACGGGCGCCCAGGCCAACGACAAGGTACTGCGCGTTTACAACTGGTCGGATTACATCGCCCCGGACACCGTCAAGAAGTTCGAGGACGAGACCGGCATCCGCGTGACCTACGACGTGTTCGACAGCAATGAAACCCTTGAGGCACGTCTGCTCGCGGGTAAATCCGGCTACGACATCGTGGTGCCGTCCAACAGTTTCCTGGCCAAGCAGATCAAGGCCGGGGTCTATCAGACCCTGGACAAATCGAAGCTGCCAAACTGGAAAAACCTCAACCCGGTGCTGCTGAAAAACGCCTCCGCCAGTGATCCGGACAACGCCCACGCGTTCCCGTACATGTGGGGCTCGATCGGCATCGGCTTCAACCCGGCCAAGGTCCGCGAAGTGCTCGGCAAGAACGCGCCGACCAACTCCTGGGACCTGCTGTTCAAACCGGAGAACGCCGAGAAGCTCAAGGCTTGCGGCATCAGTTTCCTCGACTCGCCGACCGAAATGATCCCGGCCGCCCTGCACTATCTGGGGTATCCGGTGAACGACAAAGACACCGCGCACATCAAGGAAGCCGAGGCGCTGTTCATGAAGATTCGCCCGAACGTGGCGTACTTCCACTCTTCGAAATACATCTCGGACCTGGCCAACGGCAACATCTGCGTGGCGGTCGGTTACTCCGGTGATGTATTGCAGGCCAAGGCCCGCGCGGTGGAATCGGGCAACAACGTCGTGATCGACTACAGCATTCCCAAGGAAGGTGCCGGCAGCTTCTACGACATGGTCGCCATCCCGCGCGATGCAGCCAACGTCGAGAACGCGTACCTGTTCATGGACTTCCTGATGCGCCCGGACATCATCGCCGAGATCACCAACAGCAACGGTTACAGCAACGCCAACTCGGCAGCGACGCCGCTGGTGGACGAAGCGATCCGCAACGATCCGGGCTCGTACCCGTCGCAGGAAGTGATGGCGACACTGTATGCGGTGCCGGATCAGCCGATTGCCACGCAACGGATCATGACCCGGGGCTGGACCCGCGTGAAACTCGGCAAATAAACGCACATCGATTTCCGTTCACGCAGCGCCTTACCACCGCTGCCCCTGCTCTGAACGGCCTCACCTGGCTTCCTCGGTTCAGGTGAATTCAGGCGCCCTCGGGCGCCTTTTTTTGTGGGCTCAGATCAGTGGCCAGTGGGCCAGCGAGCGATAACTGCCCTTGTGGGATTCGAACAGCGCGAAGCGTTCGGCCCGCAGAAAGAATTCCGGCGGCGTGGCGGATTCCGGTTCCGGCGCGCGATAGTCCCGGGCCAGCGTCAGGTGAGGACGATACTCCCGCGTGGCCTCTTCAAACCCGAATGGCAACATCGCCTGCTCCAGCGCATACACCAGCCGCAGCAATCCCTGCGGCGCCTGCTCGGGCGCCAGCGACAATACCCCGGCACGGCGCCAGACCTGCAACCGATCCAGTGAAATCCTCAGCGCCTCGCCCGGCGTGCGCACTTTTGCCGCCGCCTCGCAGACTTCGCCAATCTGCGCCAACGGCACCGCACCGAGAAACAGCAGCGTCAGGTGAAAATTGTCGGCCGGCACCGGTTTGCCGGTGCGCAAACCCAGTTCGCTGCGCCACTGGGCAATCGCCTTGCGCTGCGCCGGCGGGCAGTCGAGGGCGAAAAACAGCCGCTTGAACGGTTGATCCCCGCGCGTTTCGTCCGTCATGGCCACGCTCCTTCGTTCGTCGAGATCCCTGGATTCTACACGCCCGTTTCTGGCGACTCTCGGCATGGGGTTTATAGTTCTACGATTGCCATCAACCGGAGGACGTCATGCGCGAGATCCTCAGCAAAGAACCCTGGTGGGCCCGACCGCCGAATCCCGGGCAGGATGAGAGCGAACTGGAATGGGGCTGGCTGGTGCATTACAGCGAAGGTGAGCCGCGTTTCGAATTCGTGCGCGAGCGGCCGACGGACGAGCAGATTCGCAATCGCAAAGGCTGCCGGATCACGCCATCAGCAGAGTGAACAAATACCTGTGAGAGCCAGCCTGCTGGCTCCCACGAAGGATTTGCGTTGGACTCAGGACTCGAGAATGTTCTTGAAGCCACCGAAGATCATCCGCTGCCCATCGAACGGCATCGGATTAACGTCCGGCTGCATGCGCGGGTCTTCCATCATTTTTGCCATGCCGGTGTCGCGGGTGGTCTTGTCCGGCCAGACCAGCCAGCCTGCCGATACGGTTTCGCCTTCCTTGAGTTTTACGGCCATCGGGAATGAGGTGACCTTGCCGTCCGGCACGTCATCGCCCCAGCCCTGGATCACCTCCAGCGCGCCGTATTCCTTGAACAGCCTGGCGGCGATTTCGCAGTGCTTCTTGTACTGCTCGCGATTGGCATTTGGCACGGGCGCCACGAACACATCGATGTAAGCCATGATCATTCTCCTTGCAGGGTGGGTTCGATCTGCTGAGTAGTCGAATCGGGCGGCCGCCATTCGACACGGTTGACGCCCAACCCGACCGACGGTTCATCTCGCCCGCCCAGATTGCCCTCGACCTGCGCCGCCATGTGCAGCGTGCCGGCCATCACGCCGGTGGTCGGGTCCTGCACCAGTTTCAGCCAGGCCTTGTCGAAGGTGTTGCCCAGGCTGCTGCGGATCAGCGCTTCGCTGTCCGGGCGGTCGTTGGCCTGAATGATCGCGCGGATGCCCGCCACGCCGACCGAAATCAGCGCCCCGGCCAGTTTGCCTGCCGCTGCCGCCACCGCACTGGCAGCGCCGCGCGGGGCCATTTCCGCCTCCATGCGCTGGCTGGCGCGCTTGGCCACCGGTGCCATGGCCGATTCAGTCGAGGCCACGCCTTTCGAGCCGCCATCAGTGTGGATCTTGTCGATCAACGCGGCGTAGGCCGGCAGCGTGTTCAACGGCTCAGTGCTGACAACCTGGTACAGCGAGGCATCGCGGGCCGGCGGCGGACCAAGGGCGATGGCGGGGATTTTCTTCAATCGCTCGTTGAGCTGGGCAATGGGCACGCCGTGGCGCTGGGCGATGACCGGCATCTGCTGCGCCATCAGTTGCGCGTAAAACGCGGTGGAATGGCCGAGGATCGCGTCCGGGTCGATCTCCACCGCCACCGGCGCCAGCACCCGTTCCTGATATTGCTCCAGCAGGTAATCCGCCAGGCGCTTGGCCGAGGCATCCTGCTCGCCGCTGGCACTGATCGTGTACCAGCTGACCTTCATCGACAGCCATTCCTGGGTCCAGTAGCTGCTGAACCACGGGATGAAATTTTCTTCAGTTTGCTCATAGACCCGAATGCGCCAATGTTCCATCGAGCCACGGGCGAACACCTTGACCTGCTCGGTGGCCTGCCGGGAGGCGTTGACGATTTCCCGGTCGATCTGCTGCCAGGTGGCCGGCGAGACCACCACCGCCGGCGCGCTCACCGGGGCCCGCGCCGTGGTGGCGCAGCCGGCCAGCAACACCAGTGCGGCGACGAGCAGCGCACGCAGGTTCACAGTGGCGGTCCTTATCTGTTCTTCGATCGCAAGACCTGAAGAATCCGGAGAGAGATGACATGAGTATAGGTGCGCGGGGTGCGCCGTTTATCCGCTGGTCAGGGCCGCGCCGGTCCAACCATCAATGGCGTCGATATTCACCATCGCGACGATTGCCTTCCGCATGTTGCTCGCCAAAGGCACGATTAGCCCATCCGAAACACACAGCACGAGGAGTTCACATCATGATCAATACCGTCACCCTCGCCGTGAGTTTCCCGGACTTCGGCAGCAACTACTACGATCAGCACGCCGTGTCGCGCAAGACACAGGCGCTGGTGTTCGACGAAGCCTTCGAAGACCTGTTGATGCCCGCCGCCAGCAATCATTTCAGCAATGAAGTGGTCGGCCTCAACGATCAGTTCCGCTTTCTGAGCGACATTCTCGCCACCCATTTGCTGGACATCGAGGCCTCCGTGCCTGCGCGATCCAGCGTCCGGGCGAGCGCTCATTTTTAATGCCAGAGGGCGTTCCCGTCGGGGAACGCCCTCTTCGTTTCAATCAATCATCATCCCGGTCGCGGTGATAACGACGCCCGTCGCGGCGGTCGTCATCGCGGTCGTCCCAGCGCCGGTCATGATCGTAATAACGGCCATGATCGCGGTCGTAATGCCGGCCATGGCGATGGTCATCATCGAAATCCGCCACACAGCCGCCCAGCAATACAGCGGCGGAAACGGTCAGCAGCAGGCTTGTTGCACGCATCATTCAGAATTTCCCTAAAACCAAGGTCTTGACGACGGAAACGGCAGCGCTGCCCACACCGAAGAGGCGCAGGGCGCGCTGGCGCAGATACGACCGGGGAAAAAGGCTTTGATTCACTGGCCACCAACGACCGTTCATCGCCCTGCCCGCCGCGTGCGCCCTGTCCACCAAGTGGCCGTCTGATGGCTTTGACTGGGACAAAATCCGACAAAACCTTTTCCTCCCCCCTGCGGTCACTCCTAGAACAGACCAAGACCGGCTACCACGCCGGCGTGCCCTGGCGGGTCATTTGCAACCTGCCGACCTGATCAGAGGAAGCCCAACCATGAACGACCAACCGCCGTTGGCGATATCCCGACGCCGTTTCCTGATTCTCGGGGCCGTGACCGCAACCGCGTTCGCGATGCCCCCTTTCATCAGCCTCAAGGCCTACGCGGCCAGCCTGGAGCAACCGGCCATGGCCAAAGTAACCATCGAAGTCAACGGCAAGCCACAGGCGCTGGAGGTTGACACCCGCACCACCCTGCTCGACGCCCTGCGCGAACACCTGCACCTGACCGGCAGCAAAAAGGGCTGCGACCACGGCCAGTGCGGCGCCTGCACGGTGATCGTCGACGGCCGGCGAATCAATTCCTGCCTGACCCTGGCGGTGATGCAGGACGGCGCCAAAGTCACCACCATCGAAGGCCTCGGCATGCCGGACCATCTGCACCCGATGCAGGCGGCGTTCATCAAGCATGACGGTTACCAGTGCGGCTACTGCACGCCGGGGCAGATCTGCTCGGCGGTCGCCGTGCTCCAGGAAATCCGCGACGGCATCCCCAGCCACGCCAGCCCCAGCCTCACCGACGCACCGCAACTGATCGCCAGCGAATTGCAGGAACGCATGAGCGGCAACATCTGCCGCTGCGGCGCCTACTCGAACATCATCGAAGCCATCAGCGAAGTCGCGGAGGTGCCAGCATGAGAGCGTTCAATTACAGCCGCGCCGACTCCCCTGCCGCAGCTGCTGCCCAAGCCGCGCAAATCGAAGGCGCACGTTTCATTGCCGGCGGCACCAACCTGCTGGACTTGATGAAGCTCGACATCGAAACGCCCCAGCAGTTGATTGACGTCAATCACCTGGGCCTCGACCGGATCGAAGCGACCGACGACGGCGGTTTGCGCATCGGCGCACTGGTGCGCAACACCGATCTGGCCGCCGACAACCGCATCCGGAAAGACTACGCGCTGCTGTCCCGTGCCTTGCTCGCCGGCGCATCGGGCCAGTTGCGCAACATGGCGACCACCGCCGGCAATCTGCTCCAGCGCACGCGCTGCCCGTATTTCTACGACACCAATCAGGCCTGCAATAAACGTAATCCCGGCAGTGGTTGCGCGGCGATTGGCGGGGTCAGTCGACAACTCGGCATCATCGGTGTCAGCGACGCTTGCATCGCGACCCATCCGAGTGACATGGCGATTGCGATGCGTGCGCTGGATGCTCAGGTCGAAACGATCAACGCTGATGGCAGCACTCGACGCATCGCCATCGCGGACTTCCACCAACTGCCCGGCACCACACCGAATGTCGAAACCAGTCTGACGCCGGGCGAGCTGATTACCGCCGTCACCCTGCCCGCGCCAGTGGGCGGCACCCATGTCTATCACAAGGTGCGCGACCGCTCGTCGTACGCCTTCGCGCTGGTCTCCGTCGGCCTGATCCTGCAGAAGGATGGCAGCGGGCGCATCGCCGTCGGCGGCATCGCGCCGAAACCCTGGCGCGTCGAAGCGGCGGAAGCGCTGCTGCCGCAAGGCGCGAAAGCCGTCAGAGCGCACCTGCTCGACGGCGCCACGCCGACCTCTGACAACCAGTTCAAAGTGACATTGGTCGAGCGCACCATTGCCTCGGTGCTGGCCCAAGCGAGGGACGAAGCATGAAATTCGACACACCCGCCACGACCAACCCGATTGACCAGTTGAATGTCATCGGCAAACCCACCGACCGCATAGAAGGCCCGCTGAAGACCAGCGGCCAGGCGCCTTACGCCTACGAGCAACATGAAGCCGTGAAAAATCAGGCCTACGGCGTGATGGTCGGCTCGGCCATCGCCAAGGGTCGCATTACCCGCATCGATCTGGAGGCCGCCCGCGCCGCGCCGGGGGTGCTGACCATCGTCACCGCCGCCAATGCCGGCAAGCTCGGCAAAGGCCAGTACAACGCCGCGCACCTGCTGGCCGGGCCGCACGTGCAGCACTATCACCAGGCCGTGGCGCTGGTGGTCGCCGAAACCTTCGAACAGGCGCGGGCCGCCGCGCAGTTGGTCAACGTCGAGTACGCGGCCGACAAAGGTCAATTTGATCTGGCCAGCGTGCGCGACCAGGGCGTGGAGCCGAAAGACGATCTGCCGGACGTCAAGCACGGCGATTTCGCCAGCGCCTTCGCCGCCGCGCCGGTGCAGTTCGACCAGACCTACACTACGCCGGACCAGTCCCACGCGATGATGGAGCCCCACGCGACCCTCGCCGCCTGGAAAGGCGATCACGTGACGCTCTGGACTTCCAACCAGATGATCGCCTGGAGCGTCGGCGACATCGCCGCCACCCTCGGCCTGCCCAAGGAAAACGTGCGGCTGATCTCGCCGTACATTGGTGGCGGTTTTGGCGGCAAGCTGTTCATTCGCGCCGACGCGATCCTTGCCGCCCTCGGCGCACGCTTGGCGAATCGTCCAGTGAAAGTCGCCCTCGCCCGTCCGCAGATCGCCAACAACACCACCCACCGACCCGCCACCATTCAACGCATTCGCATGGGTGCCACGGCGGACGGCAAACTCACCGCCATCGCCCATGAAGGCTGGTCGGGCAACCTCGTCGACGGCAAGGTCGAGGTTGCAGCGCAGCCGAGTCAGTTGCTCTACGCCGCCGAAAATCGTTTGGTGACCATGCGTCTTGCGCCGCTGGATCTGCCGGAAGGCAACGCCATGCGCGCGCCGGGTGAAACGCCGGGGCTGATGGCGCTGGAGATCGCCATGGACGAGATGGCGGAACAGCTCAAACTCGATCCGATCCAGTTCCGCATCCTCAACGACACCCAGGTCGATCCGGTGAAAACCGAGCGACCGTTCTCCCAGCGGCGTCTGATTGAATGCCTGCAAACCGGCGCCGAACGTTTTGGCTGGGATAAGCGCAATGCGACGCCCGGCACCCGTCGCGAAGGTCGCTGGCTGATCGGCATGGGCGTCGCGGCGGCGATTCGCAACAACCTGCTGGTGAAGTCCGGCGCACGAGTGAGGCTGGAGCGCGACGGCAAGATCACCGTGGAAACCGACATGACGGACATCGGCACCGGCAGCTATACGATCATTGCCCAGACTGCAGCGGAAATGATGGGGGTCAGCCTGGACGATGTGGTGGTGCGACTCGGGGATTCAAACTTCCCGGTGTCGGCAGGCTCCGGCGGCCAGTTCGGCGCCAACTGCTCGACCGCCGGGGTCTACGCGGCGTGCATGAAGCTGCGCGGAGCGGTCGCGGCCAAACTGGGCATGAACGCGGGTGAAGCGCAGTTTGCCGATGGCCACGTTCGATTGGGCAGCAAGAACGTGCCGTTGCGTGACGCCGCGCAACATGCCGCGATCGAAGTCGAGGACAGCATCGAATTCGCCGACCTCGCCAAGCAGTACCAGCAATCGACCTTCGGCGCGCACTTCGTCGAAGTCGCGGTGGATGCCGCTACAGGCGAAGTCCGCGTGCGGCGCATGCTCGCGGTCTGCGCCGCCGGGCGGATTCTCAATCCGAAATCAGCCCGCAGCCAGGTGATCGGTGCCATGACCATGGGCGTCGGCGCGGCATTGATGGAAGAGCTCGCGGTAGACAAACGCCAAGGCTTTTTCGTCAACCATGACCTGGCAGGCTACGAAGTGCCGGTGCACGCCGACATCCCGCATCAGGAGGTGATTTTCCTCGATGAAACCGACCCGATTTCCTCGCCGATGAAAGCCAAGGGGGTGGGTGAACTCGGGATTTGCGGTGTGAGTGCGGCGGTGGCGAATGCGATCTATAACGCCACCGGTGCACGGGTGCGGGAGTATCCGATTACCTTGGACAAGATTCTTGATGCGTTGCCGCCGATGATCTGAAACCGGTAGCGCACCAGCATGGGGTGCTGGTGCGCTAATCACTCCGGGAAATAGCTAACTCACCAATGCAATCAACTGCTGACGCTGCGCATCGGTCAGCATCAGCCCGAACCCGGCGCCGGCATTGTCGGCCATGTACAGCGGATTGCTGGTGCCAGGGATCACGCAGGTCACCGCCGGATGCGCCAGCAGGAATTTCAGCGCCAGTTGCGGCCAGCTCCTGGCCCCGACTTGCGCCGCCCAGCCCGGCAGCGGTTTGCCCTTGAGCCGCGCGAGCAGGTCGCCGCCACCGAACGGTCGGTTGCAAATCACTGCCACCCCACGCTCGCGACACAGCGGCAGGATGCGTTTCTCGACCCAGCGATCATCGAGCGCGTAATTGATTTGCAGGAAATCCAGCGGCTCGGCCTTGAGCACCGCTTCGACCTCGTCATAGGCCGACGGCGTGTAGTGGGTGATGCCGATGTAGCGGATGCGGCCCTGCTCTTTCCAGTCGCGCAGGGTCGGCAGGTGGGTTTGCCAGTCCAAAAGGTTGTGAATCTGCATCAGGTCGATGCGCTCGGTGCGCAGCAGGCTGAACGACTGTTCCATCTGCGCGATGCCCTCCTCGCGACCCCGGGTCCAGACCTTGGTCGCCAGAAACGCCGGTGAGCGCGGTTCGTGGATCGACAGCAATTCACCGGTGGTTTCCTCGGCGCGGCCATACATGGGCGAGCTGTCGATCACCGTGCCACCCTTTTTGAACAGCTCGCCGAGCACCGCCGGCAATTGTTTGTAGACCGGATCGCCAGGGGCGACGTCGAAACCGCGATAAGTGCCCAACCCCACCAGCGGCAGTGGCTCGGAGCTCGAAGGGATGGCGCGGGTCTGCATGGTCTGGGCTCCTGTGGCATTCGGCGACGTAATGGCGGCCAGCGCACGGTCAAAGGTAAAAACCGCTGACACCCCGGCTGCCAGCGTCAGCAACCGGCGGCGGGAATATCCCTCAGTGTGGTTCATGCTGGCGCCCTTGCCCTGTGGATCTGTTGCACCTTGTGTTTTGACGCAGCCCGCAACACCGTTGGACTACACTGCGACAGCCAACCTGCGCGCCCGGTTAACGTTAGTCGAATGTCCAGAACCCTGTCGTCACTCGTCGCATTGATCCTCGCCGTGTACTTGATCCTGTGCGCGGCGCTGTTCGTTTTTCAGCGGGCGCTGATCTATTTTCCCCAGCCCACCAGCCTCGATTCACCGGAGTCGCGGTTGACGCTGGCCATGCCCGACGCCGAGATCCGCGTGACAGTGCGCGAGCGCGCCGGACCCAAAGCACTGATCTATTTCGGCGGCAATGCCGAAGATGTTTCGCGTAATCTGCCGGAGTTTTCCGAGGCGTTTGCCGACTATTCGTTGTATTTGCTGCATTACCGGGGTTTTGGCGGCAGCGGTGGTTCGCCCTCCGAAGCGGCGATTGCCGAGGATGCGCTGGCGCTGTTTGATCAGGTGTATGCCAGTCATCCGCAGATTGCGCTGCTGGGACGCAGCCTCGGTTCCGGGGTCGCGGTGCGGCTGGCCAGCCAGCGGCCGGTGCAGCGGCTGATTCTGGTCACTCCCTACAACAGCCTCGAGGAAATCGCCACCCGCCAGTTCCCGTGGGTGCCGGTGCAGTGGTTGCTCAAGGATCGTTTCCGGTCCGGCCAGTACGCGGCGCATATCCGCGTGCCGACGCTGCTGCTGGCGGCGAACGATGACGAGGTGATTCCACGGTCCAGCACCGAACGCTTGCTGCACAGCTTTCCCGGCGGTGTGGCCACGCTCAAAGTGGTGGCGAACGCGACGCACAATTCGATTTCCGAACGGCCGCAATACCTGCAATGGATCGAGGATGCGTTGAATCGCTGAGCACTTCGTCGGCAGCCGATGAAACCCGGCGCCACCTCGTGAACCAAGTGCAAAAAGGCCAGTCCTACCCGCGCCGCGTTCTGCGGTTCACTTTCCTTCAGCGCTGTCCTTTTTCAGAGCTTTGCGTCCCATGCGCCACGCCGTTCGTTCGTCTCGCTTCGTTTCGCTGTGCCTGTTGATCCTTTCTCCCCTGCTTTCTCCCTCTGCCCACGCCAGCGCCGAGCGCCAACTGGTGGCCGCCATCAACGACTACCGGGCCCATCCGCAACGTTGTGACCGGCGCCCGGCTCAACGGCTGGCGCCGCTGACGCTGAAGTCGAATCTGGCGTTGCCGGTCGGCTATGGCTACGGCGGTGGATTGCGTGAGCGACTGAAAGATTCCGGATACGCCGCCGTGGCGGTGCGCAGCATCCGGATCGTCGGCGCACAGGACGCCGAAGAGGCGTTCGAAATGCTGCAAGACGATTACTGCGGCGCATTGCTCGACGGTCAATACGCCGACATCGGCATCAGCCGCGCCCGCAGCGAATGGCAAGTGGTGCTGGCCCGGCCGGTGCTCGACAGCCGCGTCGGCGACAACCGCAGCGTCGGCAAGGCCTTGCTGGCCGAGGTCAACGCCGCCCGTGCCCGGCCGCGTATGTGCGGTCGGCAGCGCTTCGCCGCTGCCCGGCCCTTGAGCTGGAACCCGGCACTCGGCGCCGCCGCCCAGGGCCACAGCAAGGCCATGGCCTACGGCAACTACTTCGCCCACCGCGACCCGGACGGCGACGGCCCGGCAGATCGTGCCCGCGCAGCCGGCTACCGTGGCCGGCAGATCGGCGAAAACATCGCCGCCGGACAAAGCTCACCGGGCAAGGCCATGGCCGGCTGGCTGGCCAGCCCCGGACACTGCGCCAACCTGATGAACCCGATGTTCACCCAGGTCGGCGCCGGGTTTGCCAGTGAGGCGCGCAGTGACGAAGGGGTTTACTGGACGATGCTGTTCGGGGCGCCTTGAGCGTTCATTTCGGCCGACGCACCGCCCGAACCCTGCCACTTTTCCCGCCGCCACAATAGAATCGCTCAGCGCCATCGGCCTCCAGCCCGGAGACGCCGATGCCGCCGGGCAAAGTCAGGCTTTCCAGTACCTCGCCGTTGCCCGCGTCGATCCGCCGGATCTCGCTTTCATCGCCTTCCCAGGTGCCATGCCACAGCGCACCGTCGACCCAGGTGACGCCGGTGACAAAACGATTGGACTCAAGTGTGCGGAGGATTTTTCCGGTGTCCGGATCGATCTGGTGGATCTTGCGGTCGCGGTATTGCCCCACCCACAACGAGCCCTCGGCCCAAGCCATGCCCGAGTCGCCGCCGTCGCCCGGAGCCGGAATGGTATGGAGTACGCGCCCGGTGACGGGGTCGATCTTGTGAATTCGGCAGTCGGCGATCTGGTACAGGTGCTTGCCGTCGAACGCGGTCCCGCCATCGGCGCCGACCTTGATCGTGCGCAAAGTTTCGCCGCTGGCCGGGTCGAGTGCGTTGAGCTGACCATCGCTGGCGAACCAGACTTGCCGGCCATCGTAGGTCACTCCATGGACACCGTCGATGCCTTCGAACGGGCCGTATTCCCGAAGGATTTCTGCGTTTGCCTGTTTCATGCTGGTTTCCTCGCTGAGTGGGTGAGTCCAGCCTAGCCATTGCCCAGCGACACCGGGAGTAACAAGATCGTCGCGAAACCCGGCAATGGCGGTGTCAGCCAGCGTCGTGCACGGCCCGCACCGAATGCCTGTACTTTGTCTTGTGCCGCCAACGTTTCAAGTGCCCGCTGCACTTGCCGCTGGCTGTTGCCCGACGCGAGCGCAAGTGCCGAACTCGACCACGCTTCGCCATCGGCAAGCAAGGCCAGCAGCCCGGCGTGTCTGTCTTCGAGCGGCAACGTGAGCAGCGCTACATCGTGTGCAACCAGTGCATAGCCGCGAGGGGTTGCGATGATTCCGGCCAGCGGACGCAACGCCGCACGCAACCGGCCAATTTCGACCCGCAATCGGACGCGGTGGGATTCATCATCGAGTTTCAATCGGAAGGCTTTGGCGATCAACGCCTCTCTGGACACCCCTGCCGGCCAGGCTTCGGCAAGTAGCCGAACGAGGTTGAACAACACCGGTCGCGTGGTCAGCGCCACGGTCATTCCGGCACCGCGCACGCTGTAGCGACAGGCATCGACCACCAGCGTCGGCGAGGTGAACAACACTTCCACCTGCGCGAGCGTGACCGCTTTCTCCCGGCCCGCAACGATCAATCGGGCTGCCGGCTCATGAAGAAGTTGCAGGGCATGAGCGACCTCTGCCAACAGTGCCGGAATCGCCGCCTGATGAGCTGCACGTTGCGCGCGTTCCAACGTTGTTTGCGCCTTGTGCGCCTGGACCCGACGCAAAGCGATCCCGGCTGTCATCAATTCATGAACAGTGCGCAGAGCCGGGGGTAACGGTGCAGGATCGAGTTCATCGAGCAGCTTTTCAGCCGCATCAAGCTGGCCGATCAGCAACAACCGACGAATCTGCAAACAACGCACGTGCGCGGCATTCACGCCGTCGCCATGATCCTGCAAGACTTGTCGCGCCGCCTCCAGTGCCTCGACCGGCCAACCGAGATCCCGTGCCGCCAGCGCCACATCGGCCTCGGCGATCACACAGCGCGCCCGGGACAGCGGCTCATTGGCGCCGAATGCCTTCACTGCCCGTTGCAACAACGTCCTGGCCCGCGTCATGTCGCCGAGCTGCGCCATGGCGATCCCGCGCAGGGCCAGGGCTGGAGGGTCTTCACGCAGGGCGACGAAATTCAGCGCCGCCAACGGATCTCCCGCTGCCAGCGCGCGGCCGGCGGCGTTGATCAGCGAGTCCATGGAGCGTCCGACATGGCAGGTTTCCGGTATCAGATCGTGGGTGGAGTCTAATACTGAATATGGATTTGTCTGGATGCTCGTTTGACGGCGCGCTCAGTCAAGGATCGCGGCGCCCTCGAGCAGCGCCTGCAAACCCACCGGCACCAACGGCGATTGATCCGTGAAGCTTGAACTGCCCTGCCAGCTTGCGGTGAACGGAGTGCCGTCGCTTTCGTGCCCGACGATCTGTAATTGCTCGTACACTTGCGCGTCTTCGAGGCGGGCGTCATACACCTGGACAATTTCATGCCCCGGTTTGCCGTTGTAGACGAAGAGGCTTTCAAGCGTGCCGAGCAGGCGCAGATCCTTTATGGAAAGACCCAATTCTTCCTGCACTTCGCGCACGATCGCCTCGCGGCTGGTTTCACCAAATTCGATTCCGCCACCGATAGGCCGGTAGAAGGATTTGTCTGCGACCGGGTCGTGGCAACGGTTCACCAGAATCTTGCCCTGGTGATGAAAGACACACAGTGCAAGTGCGCGGATACGCTGCTCGGCCATGGGGTAAAGTCCGTTTGCTGGATAAAAGGGCCGGGATTAGATCACACGCCACATCCATGCGCTTCAGGTAATCTGCGTCGGCTGGGAAAGGAAAACAGTCCATCATGGAGTCGATCATTTGAAACGTCTTGCCTTGTACCTGTTGCTCCCTTTGTTCGCGGCTTGCAGCACAGGGCCCTTTCTATATCCGGAATCGACCGTGGGCGAGCACGCGCTGCTGGTCAGGACGTGTCCCGGAGCGAAGCCGTCCATGAGGTATAAGACCGCATCAAAGACGCTCGACTGGGTTCATCTTCTGGTCTATGCGCCGTTGCCGGGGATGCCAACCAAACCCGACTCCCACCTCTCCACGGACACCGAGTTGCGGATGTACGTTTACCTCTACACGCCCCCGTACATGCGGAACCTGCAAACACCGGAACAACGCAAGATCGCCGAAGAAACCCCTCCTCCGGCACTCTGGATCAGCGCGGCGTCACCTGAGGCCACCGTGCAGCTGGCCAACGGCAAGTCCTATACGGTCACGATCGAACACCTGAAAACCGGTTTCGACCCGCGTGAAACGAAGCTGGATATTTATTCCCCGGGAACGCCCCTGGGTGACGGTGAAATAGACGATTTCATCCTGACGCTACCGGATCTCTTCCTGAATGGAGAAAAAATCCCGACCGCGCCGATCCATTTCAAAGTCCGTGAAGAGCGCCACATGCCGCTGCTCAACTGCTGATCTCAGACCGGAGAAATCGTGGCAAGGACGCCGATCATGATGGTCAACACAAGAAAGCCGCCGAGAAAAATCGCCATCTTAGCCATGAAGGCCTCCTGAATACTGAATGTCCGGCGCACCGGGCGCTTCGGAATGAAGCGCGTCGCGTATGGCCGAACGGCAGGGCTATTCTGGGCCCGTGGCTGAGATGGATACAGATGCAGATCCGACAGGAAAAAGCGGATCAGATGGATCGGGCTGGCGCATGGTTCGACATTCAGGTCGGTACAGAGGGTTTCCATTACGCAGCTTTGATCTAGAGTCATGGGCGCCGCGCCAAGAACAACAAAAATACAGGAGTGAAACCATGTCCGATTTGAACCTGCACCCCAACGCCGCCGAATCCCTGAGCCGCTGGCACGAGATGATCCGCACCGGCAACCTCAAGGCCCTGCCCGAATTGCTCGATCCCAAAGCGGTGTTTCGCTCGCCGATGGCCCACACGCCTTATCCAGGCGCGCCGGTGGTGTCGATGATCCTCAATACCGTGTTCGAGGTGTTTGAAGACTTCAAATACCACCGTGAACTGGCGACAGCCGATGGCCTGAATGTGGTGCTGGAGTTCAGCGCCAAAGTCGGCGCAAAAGAGCTAAAAGGCATCGACATGATCCGTTTCGATGAACAAGGCAAGATCGTCGAGTTCGAGGTGATGGTGCGGCCGCTCAGCGGGTTGCAGGCGCTGGGGGAAGAGATGGGACGGCGTCTGGGCGCTTATCTGGCGGCCGCCAAGGCCTGAAATCCGCACACAAAAAAGCCCACTGACCGTCACCGGATCAGTGGGCTTCGTGTGTCAGGCGTCTGGTTACAGAGCCATGTCACGTGCAGCGCTTTCTTTTGGAGCCGGGGCTTTTTCAGCCGAGGCGTCCGCCGCTGGAGCTGCAACCTGGCCAATCACCGGAGGGGTTGGCAGTTGCAGGATCTTGGCGGTGTAGGCCCACTCTTCAGCCACTTTGGCTGGATCGTTGTTCAGCTGGGTGCCGTAGCTTGGAACGATCTGGTGCAGCTTGGCTTGCCACTCAGGGCTGGCGACTTTGTCTTTGAAGACTTTCTGCAGCACGCTCAGCATGATCGGTGCAGCGGTCGATGCGCCTGGGGATGCGCCCAGCAGACCGGCGATGGAGCCGTCCTTGGAAGCAACGATTTCGGTGCCCAGTTTCAGCACGCCGCCAGCGGCTTCATCACGCTTGATGATTTGCACGCGCTGGCCGGCTTGCCACAGGCGCCAGTCTTCGGCTTTGGCGTTCGGGAAGTATTCCTTCAGCGCGTTCAGACGGTCTTCATCCGACAGCATCAGTTGACCGGCCAGGTACTCGACCAGCGGGTATTCCTTGATGCCGACCTTGGTCATAGGCCAGATGTTGTGGGTGGTGGTGCTGGTCAGCAGGTCCAGGTACGAACCTTCTTTCAGGAACTTGGTGCTGAAAGTCGCGAACGGGCCAAACAAAATGACGCGCTTGCCGTCCAGGACACGGGTGTCCAAGTGCGGAACGGACATCGGAGGCGCGCCAACCGAAGCTTTGCCGTAGGCCTTGGCCAGGTGCTGTTCGGCGATGGCCGGGTTATCGGTCACCAGGAACGAGCCGCCTACCGGGAAGCCAGCGTATTCCTTGGCTTCTTCGATACCGGATTTCTGCAGCAGGTGCAGTGCACCGCCGCCAGCGCCGATGAACACGAACTTGGCGTCGGTTTCAGTCTTGGTGCCGTCTTTCAGGTTTTTGTAGCTGACGCGCCAGGTGCCATCGGCATTCTTGGTGATGTCCTGCACTTCGCTGGACAGCTTCATGCTGAAGTTAGGCTTGGTCTGCAGGTAACCGGCGAACTGGCGGGTGATTTCGCCGAAGTTCATGTCGGTACCCAGCGGGCTCCAGGTGGCCGCGATTTTCTGGTTCGGGTCACGCCCTTCCATCATCAGCGGGACCCACTTCTTGATCACAGCCGGGTCTTCGGAGTACTGCATGCCGGCGAACAGCGGGCTCGCTTGCAGGGCTTCGTAGCGCTTTTTCAGGAACTTGATGTTGTCATCGCCCCACACGAAGCTCATGTGCGGAGTGGTGTTGATGAACGAACGAGGGTCCTTCAGGACGCCTTGACGAACCTGCCAGGCCCAGAACTGACGGGAGACCTGGAACGCTTCGTTGATCTCGACGGCTTTCGGGATGGTGACATTGCCCTTGTCGTCTTCCGGGGTGTAGTTCAGCTCGGCAAGTGCCGAGTGACCGGTACCGGCGTTGTTCCAGCCGTTGGAGCTTTCCAGGGCGACGCCGTCGAGGCGCTCGACCATTTCCATCGACCAGGTCGGTTCCAGCTCATTGATCCACACACCCAGGGTGGTGCTCATGATGCCGCCGCCGATCAGCAGAACGTCGACTTTCTTTGCTTCTTCGGCATTGGCGGAAGACATCCCCATCGCCAAAGCCAGCCCCAGCAAGGCTGTGTTCACTTTCTTAAACATCTGTTGCACCTATGATAAAACGCCTTCCGCCCGCCGCTGTTGTACGTATGGGGTCCCCTCTTTCGCGACACTCAGGCCAGCGTCGCGGGTTCCGGCACACTTCAATTTTGACGGGTGGGCACACAAGGCCGACAGGCTGCGTCGACCTCAGTTATATGTCCCTTCTGAACTGACTTCTTATCATTATTGGCTTCAGCTACTTGAGCGACAGGGATTCCGCCTGGCCCGCCGAAAAGCGCGCCAGACTGAATGGGGTCAAAACAAGTGGCGCGAAGAATATCACGTCATGGCAAACCCGCGCGTCTGTTCGCGACCGGATAGTTTTCCATTGGTTCATCAAGCGCTTTCAAACGCCGTCCTGTTCCTGACAAGTTGTACGACGACTGACAAATACTCCAGTCGTTCCGAAACCTACAACAACAAGGAATCCTCATGAACAAAAGCAAAGTGCTGCTCGGTCTTTTCTGTGTTTTCAGTGGTTATGTCGCCGCCGCCCCGGCGGAACAGGACGTCGCCCAGGCCGTTGACCATCTGACCCAGGCGATGCTGCACAAGGACATCGCCGAGCTGAACGCCCTGACCGCCGACAACCTGACCTACGGCCACTCCAGCGGCAAGATCCAGGACAAGAAAGCCTTCATTGCCGATATTGAAACCGGCAAGAGCGCATTCAAGACGCTGGAGATGCAGAACCAGACCATCACAATGTCCGGGGACACCGCGCTGGTGCGCCATCACTTCTCGGCGCAGGCACTGAAAGGCACCGAGGTCGTGCCGACGGAAATTGAGAATTTCCAGATCTGGCAGAAGCAGTCCGGCAAATGGCTGCTGGTGGGGCGTCAGGCGTACAAGTTCTGAAGCATGAGCTCTGCCGCTGACAAGGCGGCAGAGCCTGCTCTCACAACCTGAACCGATCCACCGACTGCGCCAGCCGCCCCGCCAGACTCGACAGTTCGTCCGTGGTATTGGCCGTCTGGCCGATGACCTTGCTGTTGCCCTCCGACATGCCCGCGATCATCTCCACCTGATGGGCAATCTCGTTGCTCGCATGGCTCTGTTCGCCGATGGTGCGGGTGATGTCGTTGACCAATTGCGTAGTGCTCAGGGTGGCCTCAAGGATTTCGCGGATCGCGCGTTCGACGTCGGCGGTGACCGCCATGCCCTTGTCGACCTGGGCGACACCGGCTTCCATGCTGCTGACGGCCTCGCGGGTGCTGTTCTGGATGCGCGCGACCATCGCGGCGATTTCCTGGGTCGAGGCGCTGGTGCGCGCAGCCAGGTTGCGCACCTCATCGGCCACCACCGCAAAGCCCCTGCCCTGCTCGCCCGCCCGGGCGGCCTCGATGGCTGCGTTGAGCGCCAGCAGGTTGGTCTGATCGGCGATGCTTTTGATCACCTGAATGATATTGAAGATGCCTTCGGATTCCTGATCCAGGGTGCGGATCACCTGTGCCGATTGCTGGGCGGAACGGGCGATGTCGTCCATATCACTGACTACTTGATGGATCACCTGCCCGCCGTTTTTCGCCAGTGACTCGGCCTGGCTGGCCATGTTCAACGCGCGCTCGGCGTGACGGGTGATTTCCTCGATGCTGGCGGTCATCTGGCTTGCGGCAGCCGCCATGGTGCCGGCGGCGGTGCTTTGCTGCTGACTGCTGTCGGCCACCTGATGGCAGCCGTGGCTCAGTTGTTCGCTCATGCCGCTGACGCCGTGGGCGTTGCTTCGCACCACACCGATCATGTCTCGCAGGTCGCGCTGCATGGTTGCCAGCGTGCGGATCAGCGCACTGGCTTCGTCCTTGCCGGACGGTTCGGCGATCGGTTCGCTGAGGTTGCCGTGGGCGATGCTTTCAGCGATGCGACTGGCGGACTTCAGCGGCCCCATGATGCTCAGGATCACCCAGCGGCCCTGAACCAACAGCAGCAACAGGCTGGCAATGAGGACAATACCAAGTGCGACATTGGCATTGTGGATCGCCGCTTCGGTGCCCTCGCTGGTCTGCCGGGCATTGGTTTCGATCAGCTCGCTGAGGGCGGCCATCTGTTCTTCGAGCTGGCTGAACGCCGTACTGAAGGTGCCGAGATGCTGCTGGGCGCTGTCCGGGTTTTCCAGTGCAAGACCGACGATCTGCTCGCCGGCGCTGATGTAGGTGTCGAGGCTGGGCTTGATCTGCTCGAGCGCGGACTTGATCGTCGGATTCACCGGCAACTTGAGATTCTCACCCAATACCTCGCGAAAATGCGCCGCATGCTCTTCGACGGAGCTGCGCACCTCGTCCGCCGAACTGGTGCTTTTGCCCAGCCCCACCAGCATTGCCGAATACACATCGGCACGCAGGGCGTCATGCATCATGTCGGCTTCCATGTGATTGCGCAGCGCGCTCATGCTGACCGCGTTGTCACTGACCGCCGAAGCCATCCGCTGATTGCCGACGTAACTGACCAGACTCACGATCAACGCCGTCAGCAGGCTGGTTGCAATCAGCAACACCAAACGCAGTTTGATCGACACCGTGATTTCCTCCCAGGCTGCGCCACGCGGCGCCGTTCAACGCTTCAGTTAAGCCTATTTACGTGAATCCGCCGCTTTAGAGCGTCGCAGGGTGTGTCGTTACATTCGGTAAAAACGCGGACTGTGCGACGGTTCTCGTTCTACGGCCACTACCGCCCGGCATGGCGCATGGAACTCCCAGGCTGTCCGGCACCTCTCACATTATGTGGTAATTCCTTTTCGCTTCACGCTGCTGGAGGAACACCGTCATGCGCCGTTTATTACTCGTTTCGTCTCTTATGCTGTGCCTGCCTTTCGGTTCGGCATTCGCCCGCGTGGATGCGGGAGATGTGGCTACTTCAGCGGGGGTTTCCGCGTCGCTGTACTCGACTTTCAAGGATCACAAAATGGTGATTCCGGCCCGTGACGACTTGTCCGCATTCGTCGCCAGCGGCGGAACGATCCGTGGCGTGTACCTGGAATCGGTGCTGCAACAGGTGCGTCAGGACAATCCCGGCCTGAACGCCAGCGATGAAGAGCTGGCCAATGCCATTCTGGTTCACTACGAAGGTCTGTCGCAGTAACCACGGCACGTTCGATGATGGTGGCTGACGGACTTGCCACCGTTACGCCCCGCCGATGGACGGCTGGCAGACGACCATGGGCAAAACCGTCGAACGGCCTCTATGATGGAGGCCATGACGATTTCCGCCTCGCTTCGCTCCCCTTGCCCGCCGGGTCTGTGCATCTGCGGGCGTGATCCGCTGCTGGATACGCCCGGCGCGGATGTGCGCATCCTGCTGCTGACCCGCGAGGAAGAGAAGCGACTGCTTGAACGTCTGGAAAACCTGAAAGACCTCGCCGACCTCGAGCGTTTGCAAGGCAGGATGTTCGATCAGCTCGGGATTCGCGTGCTGATCGCCCCAAAGTTCGGTGAGGTGCGGACGGTGCGCGGAGGCATCGAAATCGAAGTCCAAGAGCTCCCGGGGCTCTGTCGAAAAACCCGAAAAACCATCCCCGCCGCCATCCGCCGAGGCCTGGAAAACAATCCGCAAGTCGCCTTCGATCTGCTCAACGCCCACGATTTGTTGCGCGGCACCTGATCATTTCTTCATGCCCACCCGCTTGCGCATCTCGGCCGTGATGCTCTGTCGGGTTTTCTTGATGTCCGCCCAGGGTTCATCGCCCACCTCCGCCAACCGTTCGTGAACGTTGCGCACGTTCCATTGATCGGCGCCCTTGATCTCGCCGACTTCTTCCCGAAACAGCGGCACCGACACCGGCAGCCCTTCGCGGGTGCGCGCTGCGTAGGCGCAAATGGTGGTGGCACCCAGGCCGTTGCGCAGGTAATCGATGAAGATCCGCCCCACACGGTTTTTCGGCCCGGATACCGCAGAAAAACGCTCCGGCAACAATTTCGCCATGTGCGTGACGATGGCGTGGCTGAAATCCTTGACCTCGTCCCAGCCATGCTTGCGGGTCAGCGGCACCACCAGATGAATGCCCTTGCCACCGCTGGTCTTGAGAAACGCCTTGAGGCCCAACTCGTCCAGCACGGTCAGGGTCAGCGCCGTGGCTTCCACCATGCTTTTCCACGGCAGCGCCGGGTCCGGGTCGAGGTCGAGGACAAAGCGGTCGGGCTTGTCCAGATCCGTTGTGGTGGCGTTCCAGGTGTGCAATTCGACAGTGCTCATCTGCACCGCGCCGATCAAGGCTTCGGCATTGTTGATCAGCATCACCGGCTGGCCGGTCAGTTCCTTGTCCAGCGTGCGGATGCCGGGGATCGCCAGGTGTTCGGCGTTTTTCTGGAAGAACAGCTCACCGGCGATACCGTCCGGCGCGCGCACCAGCGCCACCGGGCGGTCCTTGAGCTGCGGCAGAATCCATTCGGCGACGCTGGCGTAATACTCGGCCAGCTGCATTTTGGTAGTGCCACTGCTGGCGTCGATCACCCGGTCGGGATGGGTGATCCGCACTTTGCCGTCAGCCAGGCCGGATTGGGACGGAGCGGTAGCTTCGGTCTTTGAAGGTTTCATGGGTCTGGCGCGCTCCTCGGTGATGTCCTTGGCCGGTTTGTCATCGCGCAGGCCGTGGAACACGGCATGGCGCACCGAGCCGTCCCGGGTCATTTCGGCAAACGCTACTTCCGCCAGCAGACTCGGTTTAAGCCAGTGCACACCCTTGGCCTCGAAACCGCTGGGCGGATTGATCACCGCCGGCTTCTTCACCCGCAAGGGTTTGAGCTGCGCGAGGATGCTCTTGAGGGTGGATTCATTGAATCCCGTGCCGACCTTGCCGGCGTACCGCAACTCGCCGCTGTCACGCTCATGCAACCCCAGCAACAACGCGCCGAACGCACTGCGCGCGCCTTTCGGATCGGTATAGCCGACGATCACGAATTCCTGGCGATGCTTGCACTTGAGCTTGATCCAGTCGCTGCTGCGGCGCGACACGTAAGGCGAGCCGAGGCGTTTACCGATCAGGCCTTCCATGCGCATCTGGCAGGCGCTGTTAAGCAACGCCTGCGGGGTTTCGTCGAATGCCTCGGAAAAACGCAGCAGCGGACTTTCATGGCTTTTCAGTACCGTGGCCAGCGCTGCACGCCGCTCCTCCACCGGCACCTCGCGCAGGTCGACACCGTTCAAATACGGCAGATCGAACAGGTAATAGACGACGTTTTCGCTGCGTCCCGAATCGAATGCGTTTTGCAGGGCCTGAAAGTCCGGCACACCGTCGGCGTCAGCTACCACCATCTCACCGTCAAGCCATGCCGATTCCAAGCCCAGCGCCGCGAGGGCTTGCGCCTGTTTCGGCAACTTGTGCGTCCAGTCATGACCATTGCGGGTGAACAACTGCACCTCGTCCTGATCGATACGCGCCATGATCCGATAGCCGTCGAACTTGATTTCGTATTGCCAATCCCCTTCCGGCGCGCTCTCCACCAAGGTGGCGAGTTGAGGTTTGAGCTGCGCGGGAATTTTGGCCTTGTGCGCTCCGGTGAGTTTGCCCGAAGCCGGCTTGCGCGGTGCTTTCGCCGGGCTTTTCAGTGGTTTGACCTGCTTGGCACTGAGCCGGGGTTTGTCGACGATCGTGCGCTCGCTGAGCACACTGTCGGGCTCGGCGACCAGCACGTCGTAATCGCTCTGCGGGCGTGCGGCGCTGTCCTGATGCTTGATCAGAAACCACTGCTCTTTCTTGCCCGGCATGTGGGTGCGCACCAGGTTCCACACCCCGGCGAGTTTCTCGCCTTGCAGTTCGAATTTGAGCTTGCCCTTGGCGTAGGCCTTCTCCGGGTCTTCCAGCGGAATCCACACGCCGCGATCCCAGACGATCACATCGCCGGCACCGTAATGCCCTTCGGGAATGCTGCCCTCGAACGTCGCGTAGTCCAGCGGATGGTCTTCGACATGCACCGCCAGCCGCTTGACCTTGGGATCCAGCGACGGGCCCTTGGGCACCGCCCAGCTCTTGAGCGCGCCGTCGAGTTCCAGGCGAAAGTCGTAATGCAGGTGCGAGGCATCGTGCTTTTGAATGCAGAACTGCAGGGCATGGTCGCCGGCGGATTTCTTGCCCCGGCGGTGGTCAGCCGACGGTTCAGAGGTCGCCGAAAAGTCGCGCATCCGGTTGTAGTCGTCGAGATTCCTGCTCATCCTGCACCTGCCTTGTTTCAGCCTGTTCGAGTCACCGTCAGCGCGACCACGGCTATCCGGTCGACGCGCTGATAGCCCGGGTTCAGCAACTCTTCGCCGAACACATCGGGATCGAGTTCGCGGTAGATCCAGCCGAAGCGTTTTTCATCCAGCCGCGGCAATACGGTGTCGAGGAAAGGATCGCGGCCATCGACCATCGCCACACCGGTGTACAGCAGCAGCGAGCCGCCGGGGGTCAGGTGATTGAGCGCCTGTTCGACGATCCGCAGGGACAGGCCCGCCCCCAACGTCCCGCCACCGTGGCGGTAAGCTCGTCCGGCCGGATCGGCCATGTACGGCGGGTTGGCGACGATCAGGTCGAATTCACCATCCACGCCTTGCAGTACATCACTGGCGCGCACCTCGACGTTGGCCACTTCGGCCAGCGCCGCGTTGATCGTGGTCAGGCGCAGCGCGGCGGGGTTGATATCCACCGCCAGCACTTGCGCTTCGCGCCGGGCACGGCCAATCAGGATCGCGCCGACTCCGGCGCCACAACCGATGTCCACCGCCCGGTGAATGGGCGCAAAGTTCTGCTGCAAATGGCTGTGAATCAGTTGGGCAAAGCGATAGGTGTCCGGGCCGAAGAACACCGAATCGGCGGCATCGGTGGGAAACCCCGAATGCACGAACAGCAAATCATCCAGGCTCGACCAGCGCACCCGGCTCTTCAAGCGCCCGTCGAACGCATCGATCACCTGGGCGTCCTGCAATTGCCGCTGTTCGTCGGCAGAAAGCAGGCCCGGTTCGAAAGGACGCGACCATCCGAACACATCCCGCAGGCTATCGGCGGCCTGCCCTTCGTCGCGCTGGTTGACCCGTTGATGGGTCAGAGGCGTCGGGGTGATGAAACGATAGCCGTCGGCCTGCAAGCGCCGCCCCAGTTGCAGCAGCACCAGATCGTTGGCAGACAGTTGTTCTTCCTGATTCATTGAATATTTCCTTAACGCAGGCCGGATTTGAGTTGGATGAATCGGCGAGTGGCAAGCAGCCCGGCCGGATGCGCGTGCCGGGCCGGCGCGAGCCAGGGGATCAACGTTGCGAACCTGGTGTGTGCGTCCTGCCCTTGCAGCGCCGCATTCAGGCGCTGCACATCAGGGTCCTGTTCGGGCACCTCGATCGGCGCGGGAACCGAGGGGCGGCGGCGGAACGCGACGGGTTTGTCCGCAGAAATCCAGTCACCGGCAATCCAGTCGTGCACCAGTTGTTTTTCATAGGCGCTGAACACGCCGAACATCGCTGCACCATCGCCATCGATCAATTGCCAGAAGCGGCTGCCTTGGGGATCTTCGTGGCGCTTGATCCAGCCCTTGACCTGCATGGCTTTCAGGAACCCGGACAACTGCTGCGGATCGGCCAGCCACTGATTGACGGTCTTGCCTTCGAAGCGGCAATAATCGGAGTGCATGTGCTGAGCGAACGGACACTTGCGTTCGAGCATCGCCAACAACTCGCGCTCCAGGTCGAAGCCCTCGATGATTGCGCGGCTGCCCTGCCCCAGATCATTAAGTCGATAGCCCAGCGAGACCCGACGCAGAAAATCGCTGCGATCGGCTTCCAGTGGCAACAGATCAAGAACGGCCTGAACGGCTTTTTGCGCATGGCCGGTGCTGGCGTTGTCGATGGTCACGTGCAGGGTGAAATAGTACGGATCAATCCCCAGTTCGCTGAGCTCGTAACTGCTGATCAGCAGGTGCAAGGGCAACTGTTCGTAGCCAAGGTTGTAACCGATCACCTCCGGGAGAAAATCCATACCGCAGGCACCCAGGGCCAATTGCAGCGCGCCTTGCAGGTAGCGTTCGTCGGGCAGAGGATTGCTGGGTTCGAGGCCTTGTTCGGCGAGCAACTGACGGTAGATCACCACGTGATTCTGCGCCGGATTGCCATCACCCAGCTCTTCCAGATAGGTGCTGAGCAGGCTGCTGAAGCGCGGATCGCGCCACTGTCCGAGCAAGCCGTAGAGCCAGGCGCCATCGACCAGTTTGGTCGGCGCCACCGCTTGGAGGAAATACAGCGCATGAGCCTTGCAACTGAAGAACCGTCGCGCGCCCCCAGCCTTGCGTTGTTGCAGGTAGTCGGCATATTGCCGGGCGACTTCGGCACAGTGCTCGGCCACCCAGGCATGCCACTGCGCGGGGTCCGATGGCAACTCATCCTTCAACTGCGCGGCTTGCAGCAGTTGATCTTCCAGAAAGGCGCGCGCCAGCGGCTGCGGATGTTCGTCGGCTAAAAGCGCTTCATGGATACGCCGCAACTCACCCGAAGAGTCGAGCGGTCGCGATTGGGCGGGGGCAGCTTGCAGGTGAGTCAGGACAGTCATGGCAATGTTCTCGATCGATTGGCAGGACGCTCAGTCACTCGCCTCTAGTGCAGCAGAGAGGCTTGGCGCGTCAAAAATTCAATCGGCTTGAAAATTGCCCTGACGGACGGAGCCTTCGGCTCGCTCCTTGCTTGAGCAGAGCGGTCGAAGGCTGTGGGATGAGAGGGTCAGGTTGTGCCCTTGGCCTGCTGCTCCAGGTGGACCTGCAACTCGGGGTCGATCTGCAACGCCGCCGCCAGTTCATCCAGATAATTGCGCTCGGCGTCCTGCTGATCGTCCACCAGCATCACGCTGGCCAGATACATTTCGGCGGCCATCGCCGGATCGTTCTGCGCCGCCTGGGCGACTTCGGTGGGATCCAGCGGTTTGGCGACTTCGTCGTCGAGCCATTGCTGCAGGTTCGGGTCGTCAGTGTGCTTGCCGATTTCGCTGCTGATCAGGTGTTTTTCCGACTCGTCGATCCGCCCGTCAGCCTTGGCTGCCGCGATCAGCGCCCGCAGAACGGCGTGGCTGTGTTCTTCGACTTGCGGGCCGGACAGCAGGTCCGCAGTTTGCGGCGCCTGCTGCGGCGCGGCGGACGCCTGGCTGCGTTGCCAGGCCTGATACGCCTGGAACGCCATCATGCCCAGCGAGGCCAGTGCCGCGTAGTTGGTACCGCCAGAACGACGCTGCGTGCCACCACCCAGCGCGCCGCCACCGCCGAGCAATCCGCCGAGCAGCCCGCCCAGGCCACCCAGTCCGCCAGCCGGAGATCCACCCCCGGAAACATCGCCACCGCCCAGCAAACCACCGAGCAGCCCGCCCAGTCCCCCGCCGGCCGACGCGCCACCTGGTTGTCCGGCCGAGGCCTGGCCTCGCAGCAGTTGTTCGAGCAGATCGCTGGTGTTCATGACGTCGTCCTCAGGCAAAGGGGTATGACTGCGTCAGGCAACGATAGCCCTCCTGATGTGATGTGCCAGCACCGTTGGGCTGACGTGGCCATGGGCAAGTGATTCTCCAGAGAAATTTTTTCCCGGCCAGCTAATCTTCACGCATGGGTGAACCTTGACCCGGCCCGACCGGTCGATAACTGCAACCCCGACCCGGTTGGTCGCCGCCCTTGCTGCCCGAGGGTTTACGCGGCTTGCTGCACTTTCTGGAGAACGCCTTCGTGATATCGACCGTCCACATCGCCAGGCTCAAGGCCTGGGGCGCCCATGGTTTCACCGCGACCGGCGTGGTCACCGCCTTCCTGGCCACCCTTGCCCTGCTGGAAAACCAGCCAATCCACTGCCTGATGTGGCTGGGCGTGGCGCTGATCGTCGACGGCCTCGACGGGGCGCTGGCGCGCAAGGTCAACGTGCAGTCGGTGCTGCCGAGTTTCGACGGATCGATCCTCGATCTGGTGATCGATTACCTGACCTACGTGTTCATTCCGGCGCTGTTCATCTATCGCTACATTCCCCTGCCCGACTACACCCTGCTGCTGACCGTGTCGCTGATTCTGGTGTCGTCGCTGTTCTGCTTCTGCAACGTCAATATGAAGAGCAAGGACAACTACTTCGTCGGTTTCCCCGCTGCGTGGAACGTGGTTGCCTTGTGCCTGTACATCATCGATCCGGGGCCATGGATCACGTTCCTGACGGTGATTGGCCTGGCGCTGCTGACCGTGACCCGGATGAAGTTTTTGCACCCGTTCCGGGTACGCCGGTTCATGCCGATCAACATTGCCGTGACGGCGATCTGGCTACTGTGCAGTCTGTCGCTGGTGCTGAACCACCCGGTAATCAACCCGCTGGTGATGGGCTTGTGGCTGCTGGCGTCGGCGTACTTTCTCGGCATCTGCATCTGGCGCACGGCGCTGGAGTGGTTTGACGGTGCGCATCTGAAATAGAAGCTTTGCAGGGATCCCTGTGGGAGCGAGCAAGCTCGCTCCCACAATGGTTTCAGCGCTTGGTGATGACGACCTCCAGATATTCACTCGGCACCACCATCGATTCCGCTCCCGCCCGGTTCAACCCGTCGATCAGTAAAGCAAGATCTGTCTCCAGCGCCTGACCGCTCTCCGGCGGCAACGCCACGAACGCCTTGTGCACCGGGCCGTACCAGTGGCGAAACACATCAATGAAATGCGCCGCCGAGCGGTAGCGAAAGTTGAAGTGGCGGCGGGTCACCTGGACCTGGAACTGGCGATCATCGAAGTTCGAATGCAGCCAGGCTTCCGCGCCCCAGTTCGAGGGCGGTTGCGCACCGGGTGGCGGTGGCAGATAGCGCCCGAGGGTCTTGAACATCTGGCCGACGAAGCCTTCCGGCGTCCAGTTGGCCAGGCCGATCCGTCCGCCCCGGCGACAGACCCGCGCCAGCTCCTTGGCCGCTTTCGCCTGATCCGGGGCGAACATCACGCCGAAGGTCGACAGCACTGCGTCAAAACTGGAATCGGCAAACGGCAGCGCTTCGGCATCGGCGACCTGAAAGGTCACGTCCAGATGCTCGGCGCGCGCCCGGTCCTGGCCGCGTTCCAGCAGCGCCGCGACATAGTCGGTGGACGTCACCAGACAACCCCGGCGCGCCGCCGCCAGCGTGGCATTGCCGTTACCGGCAGCAACGTCCAGCACCTCTTCATCGCAGCGCAGGTCGCAGGCTTCGGCGAGGGTTTCACCGACAATCTGCAGCGTGGTGCCGATCAAGGCATAGTCGCCACTGGCCCAGGCGACTTTCTGGCGTTCCTTCAGGGCAGTGAGATCAATGGGGGTACTCATGAATGGGGGCTCCACGGCAGAAGGGTCAAGCGTCACTCGGCGGTCGTCGGGTCGATGATGCTCGTCACCCGGGACACGCTGTTGGCCGGAAATCCCCCACGCCTGGCGTGTTCGCGCACCAGTTCCTCGTTGGGTGCGATGTACACGCAATAGATCTTGTCGGCAGTCACATAACTCTGCAGCCACTGCACCTGCGGCCCGAGTTCACGCAGCACGTTGCAGGACGTTTGCGATACGGCCTTGAGTTCTTGCTCCGATAGCTTTCCGGCTCCTGGAATCTCGCGTTCAATCACGAACTTCGGCATGGCAACCTCGCTTTCTTTTTATCAGTGACAAGGCCGGCATCGACCCTGCTTCGCCACTATCGCGCGGGCGCTGGCCGGCGTCCCTGTCAATCGTCCGGAGAGCCCATAAAACCGGGCGTTGGCCGATGAATGGCGGGATTTTGTAAAGGCCTCGAAACAGATACGGGAAAAGCGAAACGGCCCGGGAAGATTAACCCCGGACCGTTCGCTTTCATTGATCAGGCCGCAGGCGCCTTGGCCTCTTTGAGCAGTTGCTGAATCATCTGCTCCTGCGCCTGATAACTGCCCTCGCCAAAGTGGGTGTAACGCACCTGCCCCTTGGCGTCGACCAGGTAATGCGCCGGCCAGTACTGGTTATCGAAGTTGCGCCAGATCGCGTAGTTATTGTCGATGGCCACCGGGTAGGTGATGCCGAGCTTGTGCACCTGATCCTTGACGTTGTCGATGATCCGCTCGTAGCCGTATTCCGGGGTGTGCACGCCGATCACCACCAGGCCGTCCTTGCCGTACTTCTTCTCCCACTCTTTAACGTACGGCAGGGTGTGCTGGCAGTTGATGCAGTCGTAGGTCCAGAAGTCCACCAGCACCACTTTGCCGCGCAGGGATTCAGCGGTCAGTTCCGGCGAATTCAACCATTGCACTGCGCCGGACAGCGACGGCATCGCGCCTTTGCTCGCCTCGTCTTCGGTCGAGTCTGCACGGACTTTGCTGACAAAGTAGTCCACCACTTTCGGCACGTTCTCCAGCACGCTTTTCTCGACCGATGCCACGCCTTGGGACGAGGTGTTGGCCAGCAGCAGGTTGTCGGCACCGGTGGCGATCACCGCCGCCGTCGCCAGCACCGCAACACCCGCACCACGGCGGAACCAGCCGGTGAACGGAATCGACGGCTTCAGCCGATTGACCAGGCCACGACCGGCGAAGATCAGCGTCCCCAGCGACAGCGCACTGCCCAACCCGTAGGCCAGCAGCAACAGGCTGGTCTGGGCATTGGCGCCTTGCAGCATGGCGCCGGTGAGGATCACACCGAGGATCGGACCGGCGCACGGCGCCCACAGCAGACCGGTGGCGACACCGATCATGATCGAGGCCATGGGTCCGGTCTTTTTCCGGGCGTCGGGGTCGAGGCGATTGCCCAGCAGCACGAAGGGCCGCGCCAGCCAGTCACCGATACGGGCGGAAATCAGCGACAGCGCAAACAGCACCATCACCGCCAGCGCAATGTGGCGACCGGTGTTGCTGGCCTGAATCACCCACTCGCTGCTGACCACCGCCAGGCTGGAGATCAGGGCAAAGGTCAGGGCCATGCCGCCGAGGGTCAGCAGGATCGAAGAACGGGTGCGGTCGGCACCGGCGAACAGAAACGGCACCACCGGCAGGATGCACGGACTGAGGACAGTCAACAGACCGCCCAGGAAAGCGATGAGAAACATGAGGTTCACCTTTTGAATGAGGGGTGGTCTGTTGAGTGGTTCGGGGGGCGCCCGTTACGGGCAGCCCCCTTCAATCCTCAAGCCGTCTGGCTGTCCAGCCATTGGCTTTGTGGCGTACGGCTGGCACCGTTTTCAGCCAGCGTCTGGCCTTGCGGCGTACGGCTGGAGCCGTCGGCGGCCAGTGTTTGGCCTTGTGGCGTGCGGCTGGAGCCGTCGGCAGCCAGTGTCTGGCCTTGTGGCGTACGGCTGGAGCCGTCGGCGGCGATCAGGCCGTCGCTGCCCGGCTTGGCCACCGGGGCCAGTTGGAAGCAGGTGCTGCTGCCACAGCTGTTCTGTTCGACGGCAGCGTTGGCGTGGGCCGCGACACCGGCGAGGGAGAAGGCAACAGCGGTCAGATAGCGCGATACGTTGTTCATGGCGATGTTCCTTTTATAGAGGTGGTTAATCAGTTGTCTTCGTTGCAGCCGTCGGCGAATTTGCGGTAGTCGAGCACCTGGGTCTTGCCGGCCGAGTCGAGGTAGGTCAGGCGAGCGTCGACGATGCCGCAGGTCATCGAGTTGTCCTGTTTCAGCGACACCACTTTCTGGATGTCCAGGTGGCTGCCGTAGGAGTAGGTTTGCGGGGGGACATCGGCTTCGGCGCGGGCCGACAGAGTGCAAATGTTCAAAGCGGCAAACAGGCAAGCGGCAGCGATCGATTTGGTCTTGGCGTTCATGGCGTTTTCCTCGGGGCTTCAATGGTTGAATCGTTGATTGGGCCGAGGCGTTCTGTGTGTGCCTCGATGGAGCCCATTTAAAGCTCGCGAGGTATCGCGCATGTGTCGGCAAATGCCGTGTATAAATCGCTACGTATCCGCACGCGCCCGGGATACACAGCGATACAAAACCCTGTAAAAATCCGCTTTTTGCGTCGGCGTGTATCCGTCACAGCGCTGGATACACTGCAATACAAAGGCAGGCAGGCGGCCTCGCGCAGGCTCGATAGACTGCCCGGCAATCCCCTTTGATTGAGGTTTGGCCCCATGGAACATGTCGATCACATCCTGATCGTCGACGACGACCGCGAGATTCGCGAACTGGTCGGCAATTACCTGAAGAAGAACGGCCTGCGCACCACGGTGGTTGCCGATGGCCGGCAGATGCGAAGCTTTCTGGAAGCCAACACCGTCGACCTGATCGTGCTCGACATCATGATGCCCGGCGACGATGGCCTGCTGCTGTGCCGAGAGTTGCGCTCGGGCAAACACAGGGCCACGCCGATCCTGATGCTCACTGCGCGCAACGATGAAACCGACCGCATCCTTGGTCTGGAAATGGGCGCTGACGATTACCTGACCAAACCGTTCGCCGCCCGCGAACTGCTGGCGCGGATCAATGCCGTGCTGCGCCGCACCCGGATGCTGCCGCCGAACCTGGTGGTCACCGAAAGCGGTCGGCTGCTGGCGTTCGGTCGCTGGCAGCTCGACACATCGGCTCGGCATCTGCTGGACAAGGACGGCACCATGGTCGCGCTGAGTGGCGCGGAATACCGTCTGCTGCGCGTGTTCCTCGACCATCCGCAACGGGTGTTGAGCCGTGATCAATTGCTGAATCTGACCCAGGGCCGCGACGCCGATCTGTTCGACCGCTCCATCGATCTGCTGGTCAGCCGTCTGCGCCAGCGCCTGCTGGATGACGCCCGTGAACCGGCCTACATCAAGACCGTGCGCAGCGAAGGCTATGTGTTCTCGCTGCCGGTCGAAGTCCTCGGAGCCCCCGCATGAATGTCGCCCTGCGCTGGCCGCGCACCCTCGCCTCCCGCTTGTCGCTGATTTTCCTGATCGGGCTGATCCTCGCTCAGGCGCTGTCGTTCGGCGCGCAATATTACGAGCGCTACGAAAGCGCGAAAAACACCATGCTCGGCAACCTCGAAACCGACGTCTCGACCTCGATTGCCATTCTTGATCGTCTGCCCGCCGAAGAACGCCCGATGTGGCTCAAACGTCTGGCGCGCAAGAACTACGGTTATCTGCTGAGCGAAGGCGAACCGGGCACGCCGCTGGACCCGCAGGACGTACCGATTGCCGTCACCTCGATTACCGACGCAATTGGCGAGGCCTATCCGCTGACGTTCACCGATATTCCCGGCCCGATAAAACACTTTCAAGGCCACCTGCGCCTGAGCGACGGCAGCCCGGTGACCATCGATGTGCGCCCGTCGATGGTGCCGCTGTCGCCGTGGCTGCCGGTGGTGTTACTCGGGCAACTGGCGCTGATGCTCGCCTGCACCTGGCTGGCGGTGCGCATCGCCATCCGCCCCCTCACCCGCCTCGCCAACGCGGTGGAAACCCTCGATCCCAACGCCCACCCGATCAACCTCGACGAAAAAGGCCCGAACGAAGTGGCTTACGCCGCCCGCGCTTTCAACTCGATGCAGGCGCGCATCGCCGCGTACCTCAAAGAACGCATGCAATTGCTGGCGGCGATCTCCCACGACCTGCAAACCCCGATCACCCGCATGAAACTGCGGGCGGAGTTCATGGACGATTCGGCCGAGAAAGACAAACTGTGGAACGACCTCGGCGAGATGGAACATCTGGTGCGCGAAGGCGTGGCCTACGCCCGCAGCATCCACGGCTCGACCGAAGAAAGCCGGCGCACCAATCTGGATTCGTTCCTCGACAGCCTGGTGTTCGACTATCAGGACATGGGCAAGGAAGTGCAGTTGAGCGGCAAGAGTGACGCGGTCATCGACACCCGCCCCCACGCGTTGCGCCGGGTGCTGGTCAACCTGACCGACAACGCGCTGAAGTTCGCCGGCGCTGCCGAGTTGCTGATTCAACGCGACAGGAACGAACTGTCGATCAAGGTCATGGATCGCGGCCCGGGCATCGCCGAAGAAGAACTGGCCCAGGTGATGGAGCCGTTCTACCGCGTGGAAAACTCTCGCAACCGCAGTACCGGCGGCACCGGGCTCGGGCTGGCGATCGCCCAGCAACTGGCGTTGGCGCTGGGCGGTTCGCTGACGCTGAGCAATCGCGACGGTGGCGGGTTGTGTGCGGAGCTGAAACTGCCATTGAGCTGAGCACCAGCGGTCGCTACTGTCAGATCTGACAGTAGCCGGCCAGGCAGAATTATTGTGGGATGACACCTCGCTCAGCCGTCGCGTGGTGAACCATGTCCCTGCTCGATTCTGTCACTCAAGCCTGTCGGCGGCTCGCGCCGGGCGGCTGGCACTCGCTGATGCTGGCTCATGGTCTGGATATTCTCGCCGTACCGCTCAAGGACGAACTGCTCAAACCATTGCGTATCGACCGGTCGCTTCCCGGTTTTGAAGACTTTTGCCCGGCCGGCAATCGGGCGATCGAACCTGTCCGGCCTGCTCAAAGCCTGCTCTTCCATGCGCTGGCGTCGCCGAGGGTCACGCGCGATGCAAGTGGTCAGCCCCTGCAAACCTATCCAACCCCTGTCGAGATCCGGGCTGTTCTGAACTACGTCTTCGGCGTCCTTCCACCCTCGCTCAAGGATTTGCAGCGAAAGGCCCAGGGCGAACCGCTGGCCGTGGCAGTGTTTGCCAGCGAGTACCGTTGCGCCCCCGACACGGTTCATGGTGAGCACGCCGATCTGTGTTACTCGCGCAGCGGTATTGCTCGTGTGGGCAATACCAGCGCCCTGTACGCCCCCGAGCTGCGCTGCTTCTTGCCGTTCGTTCAGGACGACCCCTACGGCATTCGCATAATGCCGGTGCATTACAGCGCCTATATCGCCGTGCAACGCCAAGGAAATCACGAACAGTTCGGCCCGATGGATGCTCAGCCGGACGTCGATCCCGCACTGAAATTCTGGGTGCCGATGCACAAGCTGTTCGATGGCAAGGAATGCCTTGCGGGACTGGATCTGGAGGTGAAATTCAAAGCTTTTCATATCAATGAAAAGATTCGCCACATCCATCTGCGTCACAGCGACACCGGCTGGCAAGAACCGGATATTTCCCAATCCCCCTTTGTCATCACCGATGGCCTGGCAACGCTGGAGGTGGAGCGCGGATCGGGGTCGAGTCTACTGCTGCCCCGGCCCAGACCCCGGCTCGCCGAGCAGGCCTGTTACCGGGGCCAGTTGTTGTCATTCACGATGCCCAGGGACTCGGGGGGCATGATCCATGGTCGGTCAATGCTGCACGACAATGGCACCATCGAAGATCTGAACCACCGCGAGGGTGTCGCCGAGCTGGTGAGGCAAGGCGGCTATCGCGCCCTGCACTATCGGGACGGCACGGCCGACGGTTATATCCGTGCGCGCTGCCCGTCGCTTGGGCACCTGCAATCGATACCTGCCTATTCGATCATTGCCTCCCCGTGTTTCTTTCCGTTTTGCCACCCGCGCCGCCTGATGCACTGGGCCAGTCAGGTGCCAGTCTTTAACGACCCGAACATCTGGCATGCCCGACTGCAGGCGTTATCGAATGTGCGCTATTGCGCCAACCTGACACTCGCGGGTCAGCCATTCTCCCCGGAGGATCAGGGAGTCACCGCGATTGTCGGCTTGCCGCGCAAGCCGGTCTCAAGGCCGCTGACCGGCGCGCACCCTGTCGGCATCGACCGTCCGTCCACATTGCCGGACGGCGAAGCCGGACTTTTCGCCCCGGGTTGGGGGGTAGGCCGAGTGCGTGAGCAAAGCCCGGACGGTAGCTGGATCGACCATCTCGCCGGTTACCAGATGGCCAGTCCTTTTCCCGAAGACGCCAGAATCTGCGCAGCACTGGGCTCTTTCTGGCCAGGCCTGGCCCCCGACTCTGCGAGCACTTTCGAGCCCCGCTCCAGCCTGCACACCATTATCCCTTTGACCAATAGGGAAACCGGAAGAGGCGCCGTCGCCTGGGACAACCAGCCATCCCCGCAACTGATCCAGGATCAGGGACGGACGTTCGTCCGTTACCACGCCTACGAATACAGTGATTACACGCAGGTCACGCTTGAAAACCGATTCTCCCTGCAGCAGACCGGCGCAATCACCCAGCAGGAATATCAAGACCGGGTGCTCTCGATGTACCGCGTGTACAACGTACTCGGCGCGGGAACCGACAAGGCCTTGCGTAATACGTGGCCGTTGCTGTCCTTCATCCGTGTGGAGCGACCCGATCCGGAATTGGAATCGGCGCAACAGCAGGTCGGTATCGTGTTGCGCGGTTGGGTCTATCGCTTCCTGATGTACGAACGCGGCGTCATGAGCATCCCTGCCGAAGACTTCAAATGGAGGGATGTGCAGGTCAAACAACAAGTGCGACTGTTCGTCAGCGCCGAAACGATACTGGTCAAATACGAAAATGCTGCGTGGCAACTCGCCCTTGAAGCGCTTTGATGTCGTGGTGATCGGTGGCGGTCCGGCGGGATCGGCGGCAGCGATCGGTTGCGCACAACGCGGTCTGCACGTGGCATTGATCGAGCGTCAGGAATTCCCGCGATTTCGCCCCGGTGAGAGCCTGCATCCAGGACAAGGGTTCATGGCGAGGCTTTCAGATTCCACGGGCAACGCTGGACACAGCGTTATTGCAGCACGCCGCAGCGCTGGGGGTGATGGTGCTCCAGCCGTGTCGCGCACTCGCCGTCCTCAGCGTGAAAAATCGTGTGACGGGTGTCAGAACCGATTCAGGCCCGTTGAGCGCCGACTATGTAATCGATGCCAGCGGCTCGTCAGCCTGGCTGCATCGACAGCTGGGACTGACCATGCGCCGCTGTTCGCCACGTCTGATTGCCCGTTACGGTTACGTCCGGGGTTGTCCATTCGCTTATCGGCACGCACCGCACTTGTCAGCGGTTCCCGGTGGATGGACGTGGATCGCAAACGTGCAGGCGCAATTGACGCACTGGACGCATCTGGCCTTCGACGCGCCGAACCTGCGCCGACCGGCGGTTCCAGAGCAGCTGCAACACTGGCCCGCGCAAGGCGCCATCCACGGCGCCGATGTTACGTGGCGCATCAGCACCGCAGTCGCCGGTAGCGGCTACTTCATGGTCGGTGACGCCTGCAGTCAGCTTGACCCGGCGTCTTCCCATGGCGTGCTCAAGGCCTTGATGACCGGCATGCAGGCCGCGCAGGTGGTGTCCGACTGCATCGGGCAACCCTCTGTGCAATCGTCGGCTCAGAGGCAATACAGTCAATGGCTGGGCGACTGGTTCGAGAAAGACATGGCACAACTGCGTCGCTTCTATCGCCTTCATCCTGATCCGCCACGCTGGCTGCAACCTCATGTCTGACTCAGACAACGCCGATCACACCGTCCTCGTGCAGTTGCTGCAACAGCGCCAGTCCGCTGTCCATGAATGACACTGTTTCCAGCAACCCCGCCTCCAACGCCAACCCTTGCAGTTGCTCGCGACCGCTCAACAACGGGAACTCCTCGATCCGCTGCAACAACCGCCAGGCCAATGGGCTCAGCTCGGAAAACTTCACACTCCAGTCCGTCGTACGCCGCACCAGCAAAAGCGTCGGCTGGACAGATGGCGTGGCCGGTTGATGATCCGGCCCCAGCATCTGCACCGGCCAAGTGTACGCCAAGGGCCAAGCCAGTGCCGAAACCTGCAACGGCCGATCCAGCAAGTGCGCCGGATCACTCGCCGGCAAGGGTTCGGCATCGGACTGCTGCAACACCATTTCCACCCATTCGTAATGCGCCAGCTCCACGAGAAACGCAGGCCATTTTCCGTCGTTTAATACGGCAGGTTCCGACGCGAGGTAACCGACAAACTCTTCGGCGATCTCGCCGAATTTCGGCGTCTGCGCGCGGTAGTCCCGCAGGAAGCCACGAATCAATATGCGCCAGCGTTCCTGGCCGATGATCCGGATCAGCACCGGAAACGTACCGCCCAACAGTTGCGAGACGTTGTTGAACACCAGATCGCGATAGACATTGACCCGCGCCGCGTTCATATCGGCGGGCGGCGCTTCATGGCCCGGATCGCGCAAATAGCGGGTCAGGGCCTGTTGTTGCAGCAGAAGATTATCCACGCGGGCCTCCTTCGGTTTGCAGACGGCGAATGGTTTGCAGCTCGGCCACCAGTTCAGAAAACGCCGGGAAATTGAAATCCCGCTCCAGCAAGGTCGGCTGCGCGCCGAATCGGGCATAAGCGTCGGCCAGCAACGACCAGACCACCGGTTTGACCGAGGCGCCGTGGGTGTCGATCTTCAGCGTGTCGGACTCGTCGAAGTGCCCGGCCACGTGCATGCCGACCACCCGGCCCGGCTCGATGGCGGCCAGAAAGGTCTGCGGATCGAAACCGTGGTTGATCGAGTTGACGTAGACGTTGTTGACGTCCAGCAGCAGATCACAATCGGCCTCGCGCAGCACGGCGTTGGTGAAGGTCACTTCGTCCATGTCCTGCCGAGGCGCGGCGTAGTAGGAAACGTTTTCCACCGCCAGTCGCCGGCCGAGAATGTCCTGGGCCTGGCGTATCCGCGTGGCGACGTGGTGCACCGCTTCTTCGGTGAACGGCAACGGCAGCAGGTCATAGAGGTGACCGTCGTCGCTGCAATAGCTCAGGTGTTCGCTGTACAGCGGCACTTTGTGATGATCGAGAAAAGTCCGCACTTCGCGGAGGAAACCAACGTCCAGCGGCGCCGAGCCACCAAGCGACAACGACAGCCCGTGGCAGGACAACGGATATCGCTCGGCCAGCCCGCGCAGCGCGGCGCCATGGGCACCGCCGACGCCGATCCAGTTTTCCGGCGCCACTTCCAGAAAGTCGAAATCGCCGGTGCGCGCGGCTTGCAGGTCTTTCATCAGGCCGCGACGCAGGCCGAGTCCGACGCTGGCCTGCAAGGTGAGGTGGGGAGTCTGCATGGGCTAGATCTCTGCTGAGGAGCCGCCGGGCGTGGCGACTGACAGGACCAGTTAAACGGACGGGTGTATCGCGGCTGTGTGGGTAATGCGCGGAAAGTGGCGGGTTTTGTATCGGTGGTGAGCCTGTACACAATGGGATACAGAACCGCTGCCCTCTTCGTGAACGGCGAGTTACGAATTCATTGACGTATTCGCCGGTTTTCGTTAGCTTTGCCCCCATCGAAGCGACTGACCAGATGAGATTGAGCGCTTCCCAGCAGCGAGAGCTGTAACCGCGCAAGGCGGTTCGCAAGTGGTGTCTGGATCTGCTTTACCGAATCGAAAAAAGGCGCCTTTGGCGCCTTTTTTCGTTTCTGGGGTCAGCGTTTGGTAGAGGTCGGTTGACGAAGGTAGACCTTACCGCACAGCAGCATAAATCCCATTTTCCCGAATAGCCTGGGCGGCTTTTCAGTCTGGTGGTAGGCGCTTTCCACGACCAGATTGAGATCTTGCGGCTTCCCTTCTGCAGCGCGGCGTAACTCAAAAAAGACATGGTAGGGCCCGCTCGGATCCTCAATCATGATGGAGTACGCCCAGTTTCGCATCGCCGCCGTTTCACGGACTTTAGCCTGTGGATGATTCAACCCCTTGATCACTGGTGGCAGTGACAGTGAAAGGCGGTAGCGGATCATGCAAAAGGTACGCTGGCGCTGGGCATGGTCGAGCAGGATTGGCTCTTCAGCCGGATGTAAGGTTTGATCGTAACCCTTGCTGAAACAATGATTCTTAAAAGTGACATGCACGCGTAAATCACGCCTCGCCAATTGGCTCTGAATCGTGAATGTAAAGGGTTCTAGATGAGAAAGGTTGTACGTCAATCCGCCTATGCACAGCGGTGGAAAGTAGGCGGTCAATTCGCTCTCCGTTGCATCCAATGCATTAATTTATTGCTGCGATTCGGCTCGCGTTCACCATCGGTGAGTAACTCGGCAAGACGACAGAGCTCATACCTTGTAGCGGGGATGGATCTCGGCGGATGCAATCAGTCTGTGCGAGGAAGTGGCTTCGGACTTCACAGATAAACAAAGACTTCAGCACTCAAAAGTCCTTGTCTCGACCGAGTCGATTCAGAATATGGGATAGCGTCACGTCGAAGTTGTAGGCAAAATCTGCGTGTTGCGTAAGGAAGTGCGCCTAGCGTGCTTTCGCCGGCAAGAAGACCGGCTAGACTCAATCAGTACCCAGTCGAGGGGGACGCAGGACAGCAGTGTCGCCCTGCCCGTTTCCACGACCACCGCCCGGTGGTGAATGCCTCGACCCCCAACGCCACCGGACTGTGATCCTGTTAAAGGAGCACATGAAATGGACGAGGCCAGACTCAACGAATTCATGGGCAAACTGGTCAACGACATGGGCGGCGCGGCGATGCTGGCCAATGTCATCGTCGGCGAAGAACTCGGCCTTTACCGGGCGATGGCCGACAGTCAGCCGATCAGCCCCGAAACCCTTGCCGAAAAAACCACCTGCAACCCGCGACTGGTGCGCGAATGGCTGAGCGCCCACGCGGCGTCCGGCTACATGGAACACCACGACGGCAAGTTTCGTTTGCCGGAAGAACAGGCGCAGGCCCTGGCCAAGGAAGACTCGCCGGTGTACGTGGCCGGCGGCCTCGGCGTGGTGGCGTCGTTTTTCCATGACAAGGACAAACTGGTCAAAGCCATGCGCGGCAACGGCGCCCTGCCCTGGGGCGATCACCATCCGTGCATGTTCACCGGCACCGAGCGCTTCTTCCGCCCCGGCTACAAGGGGCATTTGATCGCCGAATGGCTGCCGGCGCTGGACGGCGTGGTGGCCAAACTCGAAGCAGGCGCCAAGGTCGCCGATATCGGCTGCGGTCACGGTGCGTCCACGGTGATCATGGCCCAGGCCTATCCCAACTCGCGCTTTGTCGGCTTCGACTATCACGCGCCTTCAATCACCGTTGCCACCCAACGGGCCGAAGAAGGCGGCGTCAGCAGTCGCGCGCGGTTCTTCCAGGGCACGGCGAAAAGCTATCCCGGCGATGACTACGACCTGATCTGTTATTTCGACTGCCTGCACGACATGGGCGACCCGGTCGGCGCTGCCAAACACGCCTTCGAATCCCTGAAAGACGACGGTACGGTGCTGCTGGTCGAGCCGTTTGCCAATGACACCCTGGATGAAAACATCACGCCGGTCGGGCGCTTGTTCTACGCCGCGTCAACGTTCATCTGCACGCCAAATTCGCTGTCCCAGGAAGTGGGCCTCGGCCTCGGTGCGCAGGCAGGCGAGTCACGCTTGCGCAAGGTGTTTACCGAAGCCGGCTTCAAACACTTCCGGCGGGCGACGCAAACGCCGTTCAACCTGATTCTGGAGGCGCGCAAGTAAAAACCGGGCACAGGACGTGCCTGCCGGGGAGCGTCCGTCAGTGCTAACCTGCAAGGCACTTTTCGCCTGCGGAGCGCTGATCATGCTCGACCGTCCCCTCCCCGACCCGCTCGACTACCTGCAACAAGTCATGGCCGACGGCGACTTCATTGTGCTGACCGGCGCCGGCATCAGCACGCCGTCGGGCATCCCGGACTACCGCGACACCGACGGCGTGCGCCGTGGCCGGCAGCCGATGATGTACCAGGAATTCCTCGCCGCCCCGGAATCGCGCCGCCGCTATTGGGCCCGGGCCATGCTCGGCTGGCCGCGCGTGCGCCAGGCACGGCCGAACGCTGCCCATGAGGCTTTGGCCAGTCTGCAAAGCCACGGGCGGATCGGCGGTTTGATTACTCAGAATGTCGATACCTTGCACGATCAGGCCGGTAGTCACGACGTCATCGAACTGCACGGCAGCCTGCACCGGGTGCTGTGTCTGGATTGCGGTCAGCGCAGCGAGCGGGATTCGATTCAGCAATTGATGGAAACGCAGAACCCGTATCTGGCCGGCGTCGATGCCGTGCAGGCGCCGGACGGCGACACTCTGCTCGATCCGGCCTTCGAGGCGCGCTTCCAGGTGCCGCACTGCCCGCATTGCGCAGGCGAACGAATGAAACCGGACGTGGTGTTTTTTGGTGAGAACGTGGCGCAGCCAACGGCGGCGCGGGCCATGGCGCTGGCGGAAAATGCCGCCGGGATGCTGGTGGTGGGTTCGTCGCTGATGGCGTATTCGGCGTTTCGCCTGTGCCGGGTGATTGCGGACCGGGGCAAGCCGCTGATCGCGATCAATCTGGGGAAAACGCGGGCGGATGAGTTGCTGGATTTGAAGATTGAAGCGTCCTGCGAACAGCTATTACCGTTGCTGACACAACGCCTGATTTCATGACCTGCCCAGGTCAGTGTTCAGCCTTGAGAATGTCAAAAAGCGCCTGCGCCGCCGCCGACAGTTCATTCCCCGGATCCGTCAGCACGCCAATCGCCCGCTCCACCACCGGCTCGTGCAAGTTCAGGCAATGCGCACCCAACTCGCGCATCTGCCCGGCACACAACGCCGGAACTGCACTCACTCCCAGCCCGCTCGCCACCATCCGCCCGACGGTCGCCAGTTGATGGCTTTCAAATTCCACCGGCAGCTTCATGCCCCGGGCCTGCAAGTGTTCTTCCAGCATCACCCGCACCGTGGACGGTCGTTGCAGGGTAATGAACGGTTCCTGCAGCAAGGTCTGCCAATCGATGTCACTACGGTTGGCCAGCGGCGAATCCTGCGGTACCACGGCGACGAAGCGATCCCGGTAAAGCGGTGTGAACATCAGCGAGGTGTTCTGCATCGGCTCGAAGGCCACGCCGAGTTCGACCTGACGATCGCGAACCATTTCCAGCACTTGCTCGTTGATCACGTCGTTGACCGTGACATTGACGTTCGGATAACGCGCGCGGAAGGTCTTGAGGATCGGTGGCAACAGGTTACCGGCAAACGACGGCATCGCCGCCAGTGTCACCCGCCCGCGCTGAAGACTGAAGCGCTGGCGCATTTCGTCTTCCGCGTTGTCCCAGTCGGCGATCAGGCGCCGGGCCAGCGGCAGCAGCGATTCCCCTTCCGGGGTCAGCGCCACGTTGCGCGTGTTGCGGCTGAACAGGCGCCCGCCGAGGCCCTCTTCCAGCGCCTTGATGGTCAGGCTCAGCGCCGATTGCGACAGGTGCAGGCGCTCGCAGGCCACGGCAAAGCTCAGGCTCTGGGCGACGGCGAGAAAGGCGCGGATCTGCTTGATGGTCATGGTCGTTTCACTTGAAGGGCTAAGCTGAACGTCCGTCCGCCAACAAGGGAGGACATTTAATGAGCTTTATCAATCAATCAACCTTAAAAATCAACTTAACAAATATATCCTTCAGCGCGACACTCCAGTCATTCGGCTAGCCAGCCGCCCGACAAACAATAAAAGAGGTGCATATGGCAGGTTTCGACAAGCGCGTGTATTCCTACGAGGAAGCCATGGCAGGTCTTGAAGACGGCATGACCGTAATCGCCGGCGGCTTCGGCCTGTGCGGCATCCCGGAAAACCTGATCGCCGAGATCAAGCGCAAGGGCACCCGCGACCTCACCGTCGTCTCCAACAACTGCGGCGTTGATGGCTTCGGCCTCGGCGTGCTGCTGACCGACCGCCAGATCAGCAAGGTGGTCGCCTCTTACGTCGGCGAAAACAAGCTGTTCGAAGAGCAATTGCTCAAAGGCGACATCGAAGTCGTACTGACCCCGCAAGGCACCCTCGCCGAGAAAATGCGCGCAGGCGGCGCCGGCATCCCGGCGTTCTTCACGGCTACTGGCGTCGGCACCCCGGTCGCCGAAGGCAAGGAAGTACGTGAATTCCACGGTCGCAAGTACCTGATGGAAGAGTCCATCACCGGTGACTTCGCCATCGTCAAAGGCTGGAAAGCCGACCACTTCGGCAACGTCATCTACCGCCACACCGCCCAGAACTTCAACCCGCTGGCCGCTACCGCCGGCAAGATCACCGTGGTCGAAGTCGAAGAAATCGTCGAACCCGGCGAGCTGGATCCGGCACACATCCACACGCCCGGCATCTACGTCGACCGGGTCATTTGCGGCACGTTCGAAAAACGCATCGAACAACGCACCATCCGCAAATAATCCAGGCTGACGGAGAACAAGAACATGGCACTTACCCGCGAACAAATGGCTCAACGCGTCGCCCGCGAAATGCAGGACGGCTACTACGTAAACCTCGGTATCGGCATTCCAACCCTGGTCGCCAACTACATCCCCGAAGGCATGGAAGTCATGCTGCAATCGGAAAACGGCCTGCTCGGCATGGGCCCTTTCCCGACTGAAGACACCATCGACGCCGACATGATCAACGCCGGCAAACAGACCGTAACCGCGCGCATCGGCGCATCGATTTTCAACTCCGCCGAGTCCTTTGCCATGATCCGCGGCGGTCACGTCGACCTGACCGTGCTGGGCGCGTTCGAAGTGGACGTGCAAGGCAACATCGCCTCGTGGATGATCCCGGGCAAACTGGTCAAGGGCATGGGCGGCGCGATGGACCTGGTGGCCGGCGCCGACAACATCATCGTCATCATGACCCACGCGTCCAAGGACGGTGAGTCCAAGTTGCTGAGCCAGTGCAGCCTGCCGCTGACCGGCGCCGGTTGCATCAAGCGCGTGCTGACTGACCTTGCGTACCTGGAAATCGAAAATGGCGCTTTTGTCCTCAAGGAACGCGCACCTGGCGTCAGCGTCGAGGAAATCGTCGCCAAAACCGCTGGTAAGCTGATCGTCCCGGATCACGTACCAGAAATGCAGTTCGCTGCCGAGTGAGGAATTCGAAAATGCAAGACGTCGTCATTGTTGCCGCCACGCGTACCGCGATCGGCAGTTTCCAGGGTTCGCTGGCCAGCGTCTCCGCCGTGGATCTGGGCGCAGCGGTCATCCGCCAGTTGCTTGAGCAGACCGGTCTGGACGGTGCCCAGGTCGATGAAGTGATCATGGGCCAGGTGCTGACCGCCGGCGCCGGCCAGAACCCGGCGCGCCAGTCGGCGATCAAGGCCGGTCTGCCACACGCCGTGCCGGCCATGACCCTGAACAAGGTGTGCGGCTCGGGCCTCAAGGCCCTGCACCTCGGTGCACAGGCGATCCGTTGCGGCGACGCTGACGTGATCATCGCCGGCGGCCAGGAAAACATGAGCCTGGCCAACTACGTCATGCCCGGCGCGCGCACCGGTCTGCGCATGGGCCACGCACAAATCGTCGACACCATGATCAGCGATGGCCTGTGGGATGCGTTCAACGATTACCACATGGGTATCACCGCCGAGAACCTGGTCGAGAAATACGAGATCAGCCGCGAGCAGCAAGACGCCTTCGCCGCTGCGTCGCAACAGAAAGCCGCCGCAGCCATCGAGGCCGGTCGTTTTGTCGATGAAATCACTCCGATCCTGATCCCGCAGCGCAAAGGCGATCCGGTGGCGTTCAAGATTGACGAGCAGCCACGCGGCGACACCACCGCCGAATCCCTGGCCAAGCTGCGTCCGGCCTTCAAGAAGGACGGTAGCGTCACTGCCGGCAACGCTTCGTCACTGAACGACGGCGCGGCTGCGGTCATTCTGATGAGCGCCGAAAAAGCCAAGGCCCTGGGCCTGCCGGTGCTGGCGAAAATCGCCGCCTACGCCAACGCAGGCGTCGACCCGGCGATCATGGGCATCGGCCCGGTGTCCGCCACTCGCCGCTGCCTGGACAAGGCTGGCTGGAACATCGACCAACTGGATCTGATCGAAGCGAACGAAGCCTTCGCCGCGCAATCGCTGGCAGTGGCCAAGGATCTGCAATGGGATCTGGACAAAGTCAACGTCAACGGCGGCGCCATCGCCCTCGGTCACCCGATCGGTGCATCGGGCTGCCGTGTGCTGGTGACCCTGCTGCACGAAATGATCAAGCGTGATGCGAAAAAGGGTCTGGCGACCCTGTGCATCGGCGGCGGTCAGGGCGTGGCCCTGGCGCTGGAACGCGCGTAAGCGCAAAGAGGTTCAACAGCGGGCAGTGGATCCACGACATCCATGGCCCGTTGGCAACAAACCCGGTACGACTCACGTCGCACCGGGTATTTTTTTGCCTGATTTTCATGTCGGGCTTTCTCGCCCCATCGCTGGCAAGCCAGCTCCCACAGGGTCAGGGGGTGCTCAAAGAAGTTGAATCCACCCTCACCCACTGTGGGAGCTGGCTTGCCAGCGATGGGGCCGGTTCAGTCAACACAAAAACATCTGCTCACACTGCCAACTGCAGAATCAACCACGCATTCGCCCCACTGATCAGCACAAACAATCCCCACGCCAGCACCTGCGTCGGTAACCGATTCACAAACGGCCCCATCAGCTGTTTGTCGTTGGTCATGCGAATCAGCGGATACAGCGCAAACGGCAATTGCAGGCTCAACACCACCTGGCTCAGCACCAGCAACTTGCCCACCGCGCCATCGCCCATCAGCCACACGCCGATGAATGCCGGGATCAGCGCCAGCCCACGGGTGATCAGACGCCGCTGCCAGCAAGGGATTCGCAGGTTCAGATAGCCTTCCATGATCACTTGCCCGGCGATGGTGCCGGTGAAGGTCGAACTCTGCCCCGACGCCAGCAGCGCCACGCCGAACAGCACGCTGGCCAGCGCGCCGCCCACCAGTGGGTCGAGCAAATGATAGGCGTCCTGGATGTCGACCACGTCGGTGTGTCCGGACTGATGAAAGGCTGCTGCCGCGAGTATCAGGATCGCCGCGTTGACCAGCAACGCCAGCGCCAGTGAACCAATGGTGTCGATGCGCGCCAGCTTCACTGCGTCCTGCTTGCTGGCCAGATCCTTGCCGATCAGCCGCGTCTGCACGATCGAAGTGTGCAAGTACAGGTTGTGCGGCATCACCGTGGCACCGAGGATGCCGATAGCCAGGTACAACGGCGCAGCATCGCTGATCGCCGACAGCGACGGTTTGAAGCCTAGGGCGACGTCCGGCCAGTACGGTTTGATCAACAGCAATTCAACAAAGAAGCACGCGCCGATGGTCCCGACCAGCACCAGCATGATCGCTTCCAGCCGGCGGAAACCACGATTTTGCAGGGCCAGCACCAGCAACGTATCGAATGCGGTCAGAGCGATACCGAACGTCAGCGAACAACCGAGCAGCAAGTGAAACGCCAGCGCGCAGCCGAGCACTTCTGCCAGGTCAGTGGCGATGATCGAGATTTCCGCCAGCACCCATTGCAGCCGCGCCGTCGGAGTGCTGTAGCGTTCGCGGGAAAGCTGCGCCAGATCGCGCCCGGTGGCGATGCCCAGCCGCGAGCACAGGCATTGCACGACCATGCCCGCCAGACTCGCCAGCAACACCACGAACAACAGGCTGTAACCGAAACGCGAACCGGCCTCGATGGCAGTGGCCCAGTTGCCCGGATCCATGTAGCCGATCGACACCAGCAAACCGGGGCCGGCAAAGCGCAGCACGCGTTTGAAGAACGAGGCGTTGGGATCGACCGGGACACTGCCGGCCACTTCCGGCGGGCAGAACGGCGCCGTGGCGATCTTGGGCAAACTGAATTTCACGAACACATCCAGAAACAAGTCGAAAGGCGCAGCTTAGACGTTTCAGTCGGCGCGCCCAAGAGCAGATGTGATGGACTCAGGGTTTGGCGTCGCCCAGCAATTGCTGGCGCAGCTCGGGACTGCGCGTGCGCGGGTCAAGCCAGATGTCAAAAAATGCCCGGGCAAACTGCGGATCATTAATTTCATGCTGCAACTGCTGCCCGACAAAGAACCGCGCGCCTTGGCCCGGCAAATACACTCCGGTGATCCGCGTACCGGCCTGCACATCGACAAATGATTGCTGCATCTGGGTTTGCCACACGGCCAATTTCACCGGGCTGAGGGAGGAACCGGCCAGACGCTTGATCTCGTCGACGCTGGCCTTCACCAGATCGTCGCGGGAAATGGAGCGTCGGTAGATCAGCTCAAGGGCAAAGGGTTGGCCGTCGGCCAGCGGTCGCGCCGCGCTCCACAACCGGGCGTTGTAGACGTCGAAGCCGAACACGCTGAAATCGCCGGTGCCGATGATTTGCGCGCCGGGGACTGCGTCCTGCCAGCTGGCCCAGGTAGGTGTCAGCAGCAAGGCCCACAAGCCGATACCGCAGCATCCACGCAACAACTTCGGTGTATTGCTCATCGCGCTATCGACTCCGGTAAACCCTGACACTCATAGCATAGTCCGCTATCACGCCTGTTATTTTGTATACATGTTTTGCATGCACACGCAGCAATCCGCCAATGACAATGCTAACGTGGCCCCACTGCCCCCGACGGAGACACCTGCGTGCTGATCCTTAAACTGCTGCTGATTCCTGGCTTCCTGCTGCTGATTTCCCTCGCGGGCAAGCGTTGGGGCCCAAGTGTCGCCGGGTGGCTGTCGGGGTTGCCGGTGGTGGTCGGGCCGATTCTGTTTTTCCTCGCCATTGAGCAGGGCCCGGCGTTTGCCGCGCAATCGGCGGTGGCGGCGCTGTCGGCCATGTTTGCGATGATCGCGTTTTGCATCACTTATGCGCAGGTGGCGCAGCGGGCGAACTGGCCGTTGGCGCTGGTGGTTTCCTTATCGGTCTGGGCCGTGCTGGCGCTGATTCTGTCGCTGATTCCTGCGTCATTGCCTTTCTCGGTCGCTGCCGCCGCAACCGCCCTCCTCGCCGCGCCGCATCTGTTTCCCAAGGTGCAACCGGTGGTCAGCGGCCCGGCGCCGAAATCGGACAAACTGGTCTGGCGGATGATCGCCGGAGCCGCATTGACGCTGGTGGTAACCATGCTGGCCAGCACCGTCGGCGAGCGCTGGAGTGGTCTGCTCGCGGTGTTCCCGGTGCTCGGCAGCGTGATGGCGGTGTTTTCCCAGCAGACCCGTGGCCCGGCGTTTACCGCCGCGTTGTTGCGGGCGACGGCCACGGGGATGTATTCGTTTTCGGCGTTCTGTCTGGTGCTGGCGCTGACGGTTCCAGGCCTGGGCTTCGCCGGCTTCGGCGTGGCAGTGGCCGTTTCGGTGGCGATGCTGGGCGTCACCCGACAACTGCTGGCCAAACCGGTGCCGGCGCCGAACTGACCCCGGCCGGACAAACCGCGCTGGAGTGCCGGGCACGCTCCATGGGATGATCGCCGCCCAAGCGCGACCATCCCTCGGAGATTCAAATGTCATTGCTTAGCAAGAAAGCCGTTGTCCTGTTGTTGGCGGCGGTGGCCGGTTTCGGCGCCATGAATGCTCAGGCAGCCAAGGCCAAAGAGAAGGCTGTCACCGAGAAAGTCTCGATGCTGGAAGGCAAATTCAGTTTCGTCCTGCCCAAGGGCTTTGTCGGCGACCCGCTGCCGGCCGGTCCGACCGGCGCCAAGGGCACCATGTACAGCAATGACGCCACCAAGACTGTAGTCATCGTCGCCGAAAACCAGATTCCCGAAGGCAAAAACGTCAAGGACAACGACAGTGCGTTTCTGGACGGCACCGTCTCCGATTTCATCGACGCCCAACGCAAGGCCCTGCCGGACTTCAACAAGCTCAGTGAAAAGAGCCTGACCCGCAAAGGCAATGGCCTGGGTCTGCGTCAGGTCGACAGCACCGCCACCCAGGGCGGCGGCCAGACCCTCAACACCACGTTGCTGGCCGGTTCCGGCACGCGCATGGCGCTGGTCCAGGTGATTTCCCGGGCCAGCGACAAGAGCGGTCACGAGGCACTGGTGAAAACCATCCTCAAGGAAAAGTGATGCTCAGGGATTGAGTTGCTGCAACCAGTCGTTCAAATCCCGAAGCTCGGCCGCACTGATGCTGTGGCCGACGCCGGGATAGGCATGAAATTGCGGTTTGTACGACAGCTTCTGCAACAACGCATCGGCTTCGGTGCCACCGCTGTACGGCACCCGGTCATCCGCCGTGCCGTGGCCGATGAAGATGTCCAGCGGCGGATGCTGTTGCTCTGACTTCAGCTCGCTCTTGAGCACCGGCAACACCCGCCCGCTCAACGCCGCAATGCCCCCCACCGCCGCCGGCTGCCGCAGCCCGACCTCGTAGGTCATCATCGCGCCCTGACTGAAACCGATCAGGTACACCTTCTCCGGTCGCGCGTGATATTTCTGCGCCGCAGCGGCGATAAAGGCCCGCAGTTTCTGGCTGCTGGCCTTCAGATCATCAGTCTCACCGTTGTAGGCACCTTCGCCTTTCTTGCGAAACCACTGGAAACGTCCTTCGCCCAACGCCATCGGTGCCTGCACCGACAGGTAGTTGTAATGCTTGGGCAGCTGAAATTTCATACCGATCAAGTCTGCTTCGTTGCTGCCATAGCCATGCAGGAAAATCACCAGCGGACGCTGTTCGGCGTCCGGGTGCACCTGGGCCAGGTAGTTGAGCGGCAGATCGTTTTGCAGCGAGGTCTGAGCCTGAACGGCAGTGGACGCGAGCAGCGTCAACAGCGCAAACACCTTCAACATAAGCCTTCCTTCACACAGTGCAGGGTTCGGGGCAGAGCCTAACACTGTCTGTCCAGCTATTGCGGTGCCGCTGACATCGCCATCGCGGGCAAGCCCGCTCCCACAGTGATTGTGCGTACACCTCGAAACCTGTGGGAGCTGCGGTTCGACGTTTCGACTTGCCCGCGAAAAGGCCATCAAATTCAGCAAAGATCCTTCAATCGTTAATCAGCTTCCCGACTCGAATCGGCTTACGCCCCGCCACCTTCGCCTGCCAGATTCCGGGCTGGGTATAGCGACCGCGATCGATGGCGAACAGCACGCCGCTGGTGCCGGCGCGCACGGTGGTCACGCGGTCGTTCAGCGGATCGACCACTTCGAACAGCGCATCGCCACGCTCGACCCACTCACCGGCATCGCGCAGGAAACTCACCACGCCGTGGTGCGGTGCAAACAGATATTCAGTGCCTTCGAACGGCATGCCTTCGCAGCATGCTTCCGGCGCTGTTGGCCATTCACCGCTGATGAAGCCCTGTTCGGCGAGAAAGCCCAGGATCGCCTCGCAGTTGGCCTGAGCCTGATCGACGCGGGTGTCGCCCATGCTGCCCAGCTCCAGGGTGGTGGCGAGGTTGGCCGGTGGAATCGCCGCGTTCGGAAAGGCCCGGGCCAGGCGCAACCACGGCGAGGAGCAGGATTCATCGAACGAACTGCCGCCGGAGTCTTCACACAACAGCGCCACGCCAGCCTTCAGGCGTGCGGCGAGGGATTGCCACTGCGGCCAGTGTTGCGGCAGTGCGTAAATATGAATCGCGGCGTCGAAATCGCAATGCAGATCAAGGGTGATATCGGCCTCACAGGCGTGGCGCAGCAACAGACGATGCAGTGCTTCCAGTTGCGAGGCCGGGGCCGGCAGTTCATCGAGCACCTGGCCCATGGCCTGGCGGATCAGCGCGATGTTGGCTTGGGCATCACCGCCCAACTGACTCCCGATGCGCTCGGCCACCGGCGCACTGAGTTCAACGAAGGAGCGGTTGAAGTTCTTGCCGCTGCCCAGTTCGAAACGGCCCATGTGACTGCCTTGCAGATGCTGATCGAGGCCGATCGGGTTGGCCACCGGCACCAGTTCGATCACGCCTTGCAACTGACCGTTGCTTTCCAGCTCGGCCAGGCGTTTTTTCAGTTCCCACGCGGTGCGCATGCCCGGCAGTTCATCGGCGTGCAGGCTGGCCTGGATGTAGACCTTGCGCGGGCCGGCGCCGTAACGGAACACGCTCAGGGAACGTTCGCTGCCCAAGTGGCTCCAGGGCAGAAGATGATCGATGCGTTGCATGGGGAACTCCGGAAATTCTGTGGTCGCTGCTACCCAGCGACCGCATTGAAAATGTGCTGACAGGATAAATCACGGGCGAAAAAAAAGTGGCCACCGCATCAACGGGGCCACTTTTTTCTACAGCGTATTAAAGGCCGTATACGTCAAAGTCGAAGTACTTGTCCTGCACTTGCTTGTACTTGCCGTTGGCGCGGATTTCGTTGATGGCGGCGTTGAATTTCTCTGCCAGCTCGGTATCGCCTTTACGCACGGCGATACCGGCGCCGCCGCCGAAGTACTTGGCGTCTTCGTAGGTCGGGCCGACGAATTCGAAGCCTTTGCCGGCGTCGGTTTTCAGGAAGCCGTCGCTCAGGTTGACCGAGTCGGCCAGCATCGCGTCGATACGACCGGACACCATGTCCAGGTTGGCTTCCTGCTGCGAGCCGTAACGCACCAGCTCGATGCCGGCCGGCACCAGTACTTCGGTGGCGTAGCGGTCGTGGGTACTGGCGCGCAGCACGCCGACTTTCTTGCCTTTGAGTTCGGTCAGCGGGTCTTTCACGCCGGAGCCTGCCTTCATCACGAAGCGCGCCGGGGTGTGGTAGTACTTGATGGTGAAATCGACGTTTTTCTTGCGGTCGTCAGTGATGGTCATCGAGGACAGGATCGCGTCGATCTTCTTCACTTTCAGCGCCGGGATCAGGCCGTCGAACTCTTGCTCGACCCAGGTGCATTTGACTTTCATCTGCTCACACAGCGCATCGCCGATGTCCACGTCGAAACCGGCCAGTTTGCCGTCAGGGGTTTTCATCGAGAATGGCGGGTAACCGGCTTCGATACCGATACGGATCGGCTTGGCGTCTTCGGCCACGGCGGTCAGGGACAACATCGACAGTGCCAGGGCACCGAACATAACCAGCTTTTTCATTTATTACTCCCGTGTGCGGAGGCTTTTATTGGCAGCTTTCGATTATCAGGTTCGGCCTTGGGCTGTACAGCGCAAAAAAACCGAAGTGGCCGGCAGTCTATGGCGGCGCGCACGGGGCAAATTGTTTTTAAGCGACAAATACTTACAGAAAATCGGCGAGTGCCATCACCTGGGAAAAGTGTGCGCCAGAGCGATGCAAGGGTTGTAGGACAAAGCTGGGTTTCTGAAGGATGGGAGTGCCTGTATTCGATCAAGAGCGACCCGCATTTTTAATCAATACGGATCTATCAATGAATGCGTACGCAAAAAACCTGCCGAAAAATTTACTAGCCCAGACAGCTAGAATTGACCGGCTATCGGGAGGCTCCTCCGTCGATCATCTAGCGCTTATTGAAAAATCAATGACTCCCAGATAGTAACGTCCGTACCATGACTTTCAGGCTGCGTAGTAGGTTGAACTCGTCCTGTCTTTTTAATAAGCCCTTCCCTACGAGCTCTACTCATAACCCCCCCTAATGCACGTGCCTCCGCAGGTTTAGGAAGCCCAGTCGCCCATACGTCATCCGGCGTAAATTCCCGTTGATTTTGTGCAACTTGCTTCACTGCTTTATACGCTAACTCTGTCCAATTACCATCCGCCATAAATCCCTCTCACATACCGATTGAATTCAAAGAAAACTGTTACTTCCTGTCTCGCCGACCAAACAGTTTACGAATAAACTGTCCCGAAGCTCAATAATATTATCTGGCTCCGATACACACCATGCATAAGACCCCCAAGCCAGCTCTGCAATACTTTTTCTGAACGGTCCGCTTGCTCGATCCATAAATGCGGTCAAAAACAATAGCTGCTGCTCAACAAATCCAGCTTCCAGAGCTAAGCGGGTTAATGCAGTCTTCCTTTCACGGTTAATAGGACCATCGGTGGCAACGACTTCAGTGAATACCACCTTCATGTCAGCACCGCCAATATCCGAACCTAAATCCACTAAAATGACATCAGGTAAAGCCTTCGATGCGTCAATTTTTAAACCAAGTGCATTCGCGAGTGCTTCGTCTCTCGCCACCACTTTGTTACCCGACTCTGAAAGCCAAAGTATAGCTGGATGCTTTAGAAAGCGTGGAGCAAAGACTTCGATTACCGCTTTGGCAATAGCACTCGATGCCCCTGGAGCCAGAGAACGAAATTCACCATTTGGAAAATTAACTTTCACCGCGTCGACTGCGAGGGTAGCACCGTGCTTAACAAGTCGAAATCTCGAAATCGCTGCTTTGGACAAGTGCGATTCTTGCCATAGGGTAATCATCCTCTCTAGATCTGAACCTACCAGGTTGGGGTCGAATAGACCTGCAAATTCCTTCTCTAAAGCGTACTTTGGCTTAGATGAGGTGGTAGGTACGCCCGGTCGCTCTACAACAGCTCGAAGCGCTACTAAGCCATTACGCAATGTCTCGTCTCGAACTGGTTCGCGGCTGTTTTCTGCATACCACGCAGAAGATGTGCGCCAATTTTTTTGTTCCAAAGACATGGTAACCCAAGCAGCACGACTCCCCTCGTCCACTAAAACCGCCTGCTCATCAGACATTCCAGTGACTTGACTTGGCCTGATCCAGCGCTCAGCCCCGTCAATAGCACCAGTGTAAAACATTACGAAGATAGCTCGCGCTGCCATTTCTCGGACCACATAGTTCCGATTCTCTGTACCCTCAGGAAAAATTTCAGGTAATCGTTCGTAGATAAGTGCTACAGAAGGTATGAGAGATTGAAACAAAACTAAACCATCCCGTAAAAAGAGGACACCAAACGCTCGACAGCTGGTTTCTTGTTTGACCCGAGGGTCAGTAGTTTTTCTAAGCTAAGCAACTGTTCCACTGAAGGTAGAGGTAAGGCGTTCATTTCATAGGCGGAAACCGCCACACTTCCGCTGATACAACGAAAAACACGATCTACGACCTCCGTATTCAATAGCGCAGATATAGCAGCGACGGAGATTTGCGCATCTGACGGGGTGCGGGGATATACCATATTGAGGTGATTTTCTACGATCGCTCCGCCGTACTGGTCCAAAAAATCCTGTGGTAAAACGGCGGCAACCAGCCGACGACCCTGTTCTTTCGAAGTAGTACGCTGAACCAACACACAGCTGGCTTTAGTTACTAAGTGCGGTTGGGACTCCTCCGGGGCGAAGAACGGAACATGGTTACGTCGCTCTGCCTTAAATGCAAAATTCTCTGACGTGACAGACTCTGCCCATATCAACGGCAATGTAGTACGGTCAATTTGAGTACGGAGCTGTTCGCGGTGGCGATTCCATACTAGAGGCCCGGTGGAAACAGAATATCCAAGATCTGAAAGGCGTGTAGGCATATGATCGATTGCGCGCAATATCGCTGCATCCATCGAGGTTCGCGGTAATAGCCATGGTTCTCCACCTCGACCAACGCACATGGTGCCTAAAGACTCAACACGAGCAGCATTAAGTCCTTGGGGAACAAGCGACGAAATTTCTGCCGGCGTATGTCGAACTTCTCGGACGTACGTTGTTAACATTGTCTCCTGCAGCACGTCGTCGAATACATCGTCACGATCCGACACAAAATCGAATCCGATCGGCGTTGCCTCTTTAGTAAGCAATTGACGCAATGCTTTGAAGTATTGCCCACCTAAAAAAGAGGTAGGCGTGAGGTAGGCAACAACTCCGCCTGGTTTGACCATGCGCAGAGCCAAGTCGGTAAAAAGACCGTAGAGATTGGCATGCCCGAAGAGTGAACGAGCGTAATATTTACGCATCGGCTCATCCAAGGACAAACGCCCATAGGGTGGATTCCCAATCACTAAGCCAAATTTTTTGGGCTGCTCACATGGTCGTAAGGCATTATCGACGGTCACTATTTCAGGCAGTCGTCGGCCGGCAGCAATGCAAAGAGGCATTAAAGCGGCCTCCACCAAAACTTGAGCCATCCATGCTGCGAAAGGGTCAATCTCAATGCCCCTCAAGCGCACGCCCAACTGACGGACAATCCATCCAGGTTCCGCGGGACGCGCGCGATCAAGCATTCGCAATGCTATCGGAACAAGGAAAGCACCTCCCCCACATGCGGGATCAATAGCCGTATCGAAAGAGAAGTCAAAACCGGCAGCTTCAGCCATATCAAGCAGACGAGCGACAAGGGGGGGCGGCGTATAATATGCCCCCATCGCGGAACGCTGTGCGTCGGGTAGCATTACCGTATAAATGCTGCCAATCAGATAACCAGCATCTTCGACAGGGAATTCCGCAATCAATCGCCCTATGCCATCTGCAACAAATTGAACATCGACAACCAGCACTGGTAATGAATCCCGCATTGGCCTCGAGGCCATATTCACACGATGGCGCTTGCAGACCTCAGCCCAATAGGAGCTAACGATTGCCGCGCAAAAGGCTTTAGCATGGTCCAAACGCGCGTCATCCGTTTTTTTGGCAGCAGCATATCCACGGGCCATGGCCTTGCAAGCTTGGTAACGATGGATTGGCTCGGCCGATGGATCTATCCAAGTCGCGTTCGCGGAGAGGTTGTTCATGAATATCCTTTGGCTGCGTAGAGGTACTCTTTTGGAAGGCATCAGAACGACTTCGTTTGTGTGGGAGTATCCCATCGAAGCCTTGGTACCTTCAAAGACCTGGTGCTATCAATTTAGCTACGATGCCCCCAACGCTCCATCAAAATGCGGCTTCTGTCGGAGCTTTAAAAATCTGCGCGAACGTTATCACAACGTTGGAAAAAACAATAAGTTAGCAGATCAACGTGCTTCTTGGGCCGTCTTCCAAAACCTGAATCTGTAATTTTTCAGGGTAGCGCGCTGAATGCCAGACCAGTTGCACTCCAGAGTGTGTCTTTGAAACTTCGGAGTCATCTCTTGACAAATCAAGAGGGGCCTGAGCGCTAGCATTGACAACTTAAGGAATCGCTGGAGTTTAGCCACACACTCAACTCAAAGCCTTCATCCAGCCAACCGGTCACCCCGCCGATCATCTCTTTGACCGGATAACCCAACGCCGCCAGCTTCACCGCGGCCTTGTTGGCGCCATTGCAGTGGGGACCGGCGCAATAAACCACGAACAGTGTGTTTTTCGGGTAGTTCGCCAGCCCTTCCGCCGTCAGCAAACGCCCCGGAATATTGATCGCTCCCGGCACATGGCCGCGCTCGAAGGCCAGCGGCCCGCGCACGTCCACCAGCACAAAGTCGACTTCGCCGGCTTCCTGGCTGCTGAAGACGTCGGAACAATCGGTTTCAAAGGTCAGACGGTTGCTGAAATGCATCAGGGCAATGGCCGAAGGCGCTGCAGGGATTTCGCGAACCAGGCTGGTCATGTTGAATCACTCCTTTGTCGGTGGGGATGAACAGACTTTATCGGGCCGTCGCTTGCCGCTACAGTGGCGCACAAGACACTCACCGGGAATTTTCCGCCAAATGCCTGATTCACCTGGGTTGGTCGCCATTCTGGCCTACGACGGCCTCTGCACCTTCGAGTTCGGCATCGCCGTGGAGATCTTCGGCCTGGCCCGGCCGGAGTTCGATTTCCCGTGGTACGAGCACTGCATCGCCGCCGTCGATCAAGGGCCGATGCGCGCCATGGGCGGGATTCAGGTGCTGGCGGACGGTGGTCTGGAATTGTTGGCGGATGCGCGCACCATCATCATTCCCGGCTGGCGCGACCGCAGTGCGCCGATGCCGGAAGCCTTGCTGGAAGCATTGCGTGATGCCCACTCACGCGGCGCCCGGTTGCTGTCGATCTGTTCGGGCGTGTTTGTGCTGGCCGCCAGCGGCCTGCTCGACGGTCACGGTGCCACCACCCACTGGCGCTACACCTCGGAGTTGGCCGAGCGCTTCCCGGCCATTGATGTCGATCCGGACGTGCTTTACGTCGATTCCGGCCAATTGATTACTTCAGCCGGCAGCGCAGCCGGGATCGATGCCTGCCTGCATCTGGTAGCGCGGGACTTCGGCACGCAGATCGCCAACGCGGTGGCGCGACGGCTGGTGATGTCGCCGCAGCGCACCGGCGGTCAGGCGCAGTTCATTCCGACACCGGTCAGCCCGACACCGCGCAGCGACCTGTCACGCGTGATGCAGTGGGCCCGCGAGCGCCTGCACGAACCGCTGGAAGTGCGCGATCTGGCCAGCGAAGCGGCGATGAGCGAACGCACCTTCCTGCGCAAATTCACGGAGGCCAGCGGCCAGTCACCCAAAGCGTGGCTGCAACACGAGCGTCTGGCCCGGGCCCGGGAATTGCTGGAAAGCACGCCGCAGAACACCGAACAGATCGCCCTGCGCTGTGGCTATCGTTCAGTGGAAAGCTTTCGTGTGGCGTTTCGCAGCGTAGTCGGGGTGCCGCCGTCGGTGTATCGCGAGCGCTTTGGTCGTGAGGTCAAGGCTTGCGCAACAGGTAGGTGTCCATGATCCAGCCATGCTCGGCCCGCGCGGCTTTGCGTACCCGTTCGATCTCATCGGCAACGTCGCCGAGCTTGCCATGGATGAGGATTTCATCCGGCGTGCCGAGGTAGGCGCCCCAGTAAATCTCTGTCTCCTGATCTGCCACTTGGTGGTAGGAATCTTCGGCATCAAGCATCACCACCAGGCTGTCGGCGTCGCTCACCTGCCCCGCCGCGAGGCGTCGGCCGGTGGTGATCTCAATCGAGCGGCCGATGCTGTTCAACGGCACCTTGTGTTGCGCCGCCAAGGCCTGAACGCTGGTGATGCCGGGAATGACTTCGAATTCAAACTCGCATCGCCCAGAAGCCAGAATCGCCTTCAGGATGCGGATTGTGCTGTCGTACAACGCCGGATCGCCCCACACCAGAAAACCGCCGCACTGCCCGTCAGCCAATTCGTCATTGATCAGGCGTTCGAAGGTTTGCTGCTTGGCGCGGTTCAGATCATCGACGCTGGCGCTGTAGTCCAACTCGCCGCGCTCGCGTTCCGGGCTGTGGGCCTCGGCGAAGCGGTAGGTACGATCGGTGATGTAGCGCTCGCAGATTTCCCGCCGCAGCTCGATCAGCTTGTCCTTGCTCTGGCCCTTGTCCATCAGGAAAAACACGTCCACCCGGTTCAGCGCCTTCACCGCCTGCATCGTGATGTAATCCGGGTTGCCGGCACCGATGCCGATCACCAGCAATCGCTTCATGGCTCTGCTCCTTCCACACTCATGCCGGACAAGCGTAGCCGCCAGCGCCCGGCAAACCGCAGATCGACCGCCGCCAGCGGCTCGACATCAAGGCTGTGAAACGCCTCGCCCTGCACAACCTGCATCAATGCAGCGCGAATCACGAACGGATGGGTGACTGCCACCACGTGCCCCGGCGTGGCTTGCAGTGAAACCAGCCACGCCACCACCCGCTCACGCAGTTGCGCCACCGACTCACCTCCATGGGGTGCGGCGTGTGGGTCTTCAAGCCAGGCCTGCAATGCTTCGGGTTCGTTCTGTTGCAGTGCCTTGATCGACTGACCTTGCCAGCCTCCCCAGTCGCAATCACGCAGAGCCTGATCGATGCGCGCTTCACGGCCAAACCACGCCGCCGTCTGACGAGTACGCAGTTCAGGGCCACAAATCAGACGGAATGATGTGTCGAAACGCGAAGCCAGCGAGCAGGACGCCAACGCCGTTTCTTCAACAGCTTCGTTCGTAGGAAAACACGCCAATTTTTGTGCGACGGTTCTGGCATGGCAGATCAATGTCAAACGGGTGGTCTGCACGGGGAGTCACTCGGCTGGAAGACAGGACGGTCATCGGCAAATTCGCGGATGTAACGGTGATTGTGCCGTAAACCGGGAGGCCCTGGGCAAGTCGATTAGATGTCTTGAGTGTGTGAAAGCGGCAATGTCTGACACCGCAACGGGCAATGGACTACAAGACTGATCGACATCCATGTAACCCTTACGTTACGGGCATCCCGCGCCATTTTGGGGCTTGGTTTAAACGCGGAAAAATTCACTAGACATGTAGCGTCAGTTACATAAATACTGTTTTAACGAATTGTGAAGCGAATTCAACACCCCATCCAGCAGGAGCCCGGATGCCACCTCTCAGAGAACTGATCACCGACCCCGGCCTTGACCTGACGCCGTCGGAGCGCAAAGTCGTTCGCGCCTTGCTCGATCAGTATCCACGCAACGGGCTTGGCCCGATGGCGCGCCTGGCCGAACATGCCGGCGTCAGCGATCCGACCATCGTGCGGCTGGTGAAAAAACTCGGCTTCGGTGGTTACGCCGAATTCCAGGACGCCCTGCTCAGCGACATGGACCATCGCCTGCGCTCGCCGCGTACCCTGTTGCAGCCGCGCTCGCATCAGAACAAGGACGACGCCTGGAGCCATTATCTGGCTCATAGCCACAACCTGCTGGCCGAAACCCAGGCCCTGACCCAACCGGAAGATGTACGAATTCTGGCCGACTGGCTGCTCGACACCCGGCATCAGGTCTACTGCTTCGGCGGGCGCTTCAGCAGCCTGATGGCGACTTACCTGCTCAACCACTTGCGCCTGCTTCGCCCCGGTTGCTTTGCGCTGGAAGACAACGCGCAACTGCCCGATCGCCTGTTCGATCTGCAACGCCAGGACGTGGTGCTGGTGTTCGACTATCGCCGCTATCAGACCCAGGCCCTGCGCGTGGCCAGCGCAGCGAAGAACAGCAACGCGCGTGTCGTGCTGTTCACCGACATCTACGCCTCGCCGCTGCGCGAACTGGCCGACATGATCATCAGCGCACCGGTGGAGTCGGCTTCGCCGTTCGACACCATGGTCCCGGCGCTGGCCCAGGTCGAGGCATTGATTGCTTGCCTGACCCTGCGCAGCCCGGACCTGGCCGATCGCCTGGAAGGCATCGATGCCCTGCGCAACGACTTCGACACCCATTTGCTGGAGGATAAATAAGGATGTTCAGCCTTCCCCATCGTTCGCCACGGGACCTGCCGTTTGTCACCGACCACACTGCCCTGTTGCTGGTGGACATGCAGCGCGCCTGGCTCGAGCCACAGTTCGACCCGCACCTCGAAGGCCCGGACGCAGCGTATTTCCTCAACCGCACGCGCTCGCAAGTGGTGCCCAATCAAGTCCGACTGCTCAACGCCTTCCGCGACGCACGGCAGAACGTGCTGCACACCCTGATCGAAAGCCTGACCGCCGACGGCCGCGATCGCTCGCTGGATCACAAACTGTCGGACATGCACCTGCCCAAGGGTAGCCCGCAGGCCCAGGTCATCGCCGAACTGACGCCGGCGGAAAACGAAATCGTGCTGCCCAAGACCTCGTCCGGGGTCTTCAACTCGACCAACATCGACTATGTGCTGCGCAATCTGCAAACCCGTCACCTGATCATCGCCGGGATCGTCACCGACCAGTGCGTGGACATGGCCGTGCGCGATGCCGCCGATCGTGGCTACCTCGTCACCCTGGTGGCGGACGCCTGCGCGACGTACACCGAAGCACGCCACGACGCCTGCCTGAACGCGATCAAGGGCTACTGCTGGATCACCGACACCGACACCGTGCTCGGCCGGTTGCAGGAGATGCAGCCATGAGCGAACGCCTGTCGCCGTTGCCGATGACCACCATCGTCACTACCGACCTGATCGGCGTCACCCGTGGCCGCTCGTTTCCCAGCGATGAGCTGGAGCACTATCAGGCCGCCGGTTGTGGCTGGGTGCCCGCCAACAGCGCGCTGACGCCGCAGGACATCATCGCCTCGACCAGTCCGTGGGGCGCTTATGGTGATCTGCGGCTGATTCCCGATCTGGCCAGCCGCGTCACGGTCGGCAACGGCCCGGACGCCGCAGCGCCAGCGCTGGATTTCATCCACGGCGACATCCGCGAAACCGATGGCCGACCATGGGCAGCCTGCCCGCGCACCCTGCTGCGCAATGAGGTCGAGCGCTATCGCGATGAGCTCGGCTTGCAGGTCAACGCCGCGTTCGAACACGAATTCAACCTGCACGCCGGGTTTGCCGAACATCTGGCCTTCTCGCTGGAAGCCCAGCGCCAGGGCGCCGAATTCGGTGGCTGGCTGCTCAGTGCGCTGCGCGCCGGAGGCGTCGAGCCGGAAATGTTTCTGCCCGAATACGGCAAGCACCAATACGAAATCACCTGCCGCCCGACCCTTGGCGTGGCGGCGGCGGATCGCGCGGTCAACGTGCGCGAGATCACCCGCGAAATCGCCCGGCAGATGGGCCTGGACTTGAGCTTCGCACCGAAGACTGCCGCCGACGCGGTGTGCAACGGCGTACACCTGCACGTCAGCCTGCTCGATCTGGCGGGTCAGCCGATGCTTTACGACGCCGGCACCAGCAATGGTCTGTCGACCCTCGGTCAGCACTGGGCGGCGGGCGTGCTGCATTACTTGCCGGCACTGTGCGCGTTCACCGCACCGACGCCGGTGTCGTATGAACGTCTGCAACCGCATCACTGGAGCGCGTCCTACGCCTGTCTGGGCCAGCAGAATCGCGAAGCGGCGCTGCGCATCTGCCCGACCGTGAGCCTGGGCAACAAACCCGTGGCGAAGCAATACAACCTGGAATTCCGCGCGATGGATGCCACCGCCTCGCCGCATCTGGCGATGGCCGTGCTGTTGATTGCCGGGCGTCTGGGCATTGAGCAGCGTCTGGCGCTAAACGCCATCACTGATGAAATACCCGATTCACTCAACGACGAACAACGCAAGGCCCGAGGCATCGTCGCCCTGCCCGCCTCCCTGGCCCAGGCACTGGATTGCCTGCGTCGCAGTGAAGCGTTGGTCGAAGCGCTGCCAAGCGCGTTGCTCGACACTTATTTCGCCCTTAAAACCGAGGAACTGGCGCTGACGGAACAGCTCTCGCCCGCTGATCTTTGTGAGCACTATGCACGCCTGTACTGAATCCGCCGAGCTTGGGTTGTACACCCGACCGGTCTACAACCTGAGCCGTGAAGATTCGACGCACCCGCTGATTCTGGTGTGCGAACACGCCAGTCGCTACATCCCCGAGGCCCTGAACAATCTGGGCCTGGATGACACTGCGGCGCGCGAACACATTGCCTGGGACATCGGCGCCCTGGCGCTGGCCGAGCAATTGTCGGAGCAACTGGGCGCCACGCTGTTGAGCGCCAACTATTCGCGCCTGCTGATCGACCTCAACCGCCCTCGGCATGCGCTCGACAGCATTCCGGCGCAGAGCGAGATCTATCAGGTGCCGGGCAACCGTGAGCTTGACGAGGCCACCCGCGAATACCGTCGCCAGAGCCTGTTCAAGCCGTTTCATACGCGACTGCAGCAATTGATCGATGCACGTCTGGCCGAAGGTCGACCGGTGCGGGTGGTGGGGATTCACAGCTTCACCCCGGTGTACTACGGCCAGGCGCGGGAGCTGGAAGTCGGCGTGTTGTTCGGTCAGGCCAGGGCCTATGCCCAGCGGATGCTCGACGGTCTGGAGCGACATCCGCTGAAAGTCGCCGGCAACCAGCCCTACAGGATCGACCCGCTGGGCGACATGACCGTGCCGGTGCACGGCGATGCCCGGGGCCTGGAGTCGGTGTTGATCGAGGTGCGCAACGACCTGCTGCGCAGCCCGGAAGCGGTTTCTCGCTGGGCGGATTATCTGGCTCCATTGTTGTAAGGATTGTTGTAACCACTGCTGACGCTGTAAACGACGGACCGATATAACAACTAAAACGACCGATTGGCTGACAAGGAGTTGCGCTTCATGGAAATAGAAGAGTTTGGCTACAAACAGGAGTTGAAACGTAGCCTGACACTGACCGATCTGGTGGTGTACGGGATGATCTTCATGATCCCCATCGCCCCGTTCGGCGTGTATGGCTACGTCAATGCCGAGGCACCGGGGATGGTGCCTTTGGCGTACATCATCGGCATGGTGGCGATGGTCTTCACCGCGCTGAGCTACGGCAGCATGGCGCGAGCCTTTCCGATTGCCGGATCGGTGTATTCCTACGCGCAACGGGGCCTGAATCAACATGTCGGCTTCATCGCCGGCTGGCTGATGCTGCTCGATTACCTGCTGATTCCGCCGCTGCTGTACGTGTACGCGGCGATGGCGCTCAACCACTTGTATCCGGACATCCCAAAGGTCGGCTTCATTCTGGCATTCCTGGTCAGCGCGACTTTCGTCAACCTGCGCGGCATCACCTTTACCGCCCGCATGAACATCCTGTTCCTGCTGGCGCAGCTGGTGGTACTGGGGATTTTCCTGTTCTACGCCTGGAACGCCCTGCACAACGGTGGCGGCAACGGCCAGTTGACCCTGGCGCCGCTGTATCACCCGGAAACCTTCAACTTCGCTCTGCTGATGCAAGCGGTTTCGATTGCGGTGCTGTCGTTCCTCGGCTTCGATGCGATCTCCACCCTCGCCGAAGAGATCAAAGGCGATCCGGGCCGCAGCGTCGGCAAAGCGGCGTTGATCACTCTGGTGGTGATGGGTGTGATTTTCGTCGCACAAACCTGGATCGCCACCGATCTGGCAGCCGGCATGGGCTTCAAGTCCGCTGACACCGCGTTCTATGAAATCGCCGAAATCGCTGCCGGCAGCTGGCTGGCGACCCTGACCGGTGTCGCTACCGCTTTGGCCTGGGGCGTGGCGGTAGCGATCACCTCGCAAGCGGCGGTCTCGCGCCTGCTGTTCGGCATGGCCCGCGACGGCAAGCTGCCGAAAGTGCTGGCCAAGGTGCATCCGAAACACAACACACCGTACCTGAGCATCTATCTGGTAGCCGTGCTGTCGCTGGTGATCTGCTACCTGTTCATCAATTCGGTGGACACCCTGACCTCGCTGGTCAACTTCGGCGCCCTGAGCGGCTTCATGCTGCTGCACCTGACCGTAATCAATTACTACTGGCGCCGGCAGAAATCCGGCCAGGTGATCCGTCACCTGATCTGCCCGGTGATCGGCTTCATCATCGTCGCGGCCATCATGTACAACATGGGCGTCGATGCACAAAAACTCGGCCTGATCTGGATCGCATTGGGTCTGGTGTACCTGTTCTTCCTGAACAAGCTCGGCGCCAGTACCGCGCTGCCTGACCCGAGCAATGGCTGACAAGAAAAAGAGCGGCGTCTGACAAAAAATCAGGCGACCGCCGATTTAACGCGTGGAAACCGACAGTGATAGTCAGGTTCGGCGAATGGGCCGAACCTTTTGATACAGGAGTGCATCCATGCTGGTCTTACGTCCAGTCGAGCCAAACGACCTGCCTCAATTGCAACAACTGGCGCGCGACAGCCTGGTGGGCGTCACGTCCCTGCCGGACGACAGCGAACGCCTGAGCGAAAAAATCGCCGCGTCCTGCGCTTCGTTCGACAGTGATGTCGCGGCTCAGGGCCCGGAGAATTACTTCTTCGTGCTCCAAGACCTGGACACCCGCCGACTGGTCGGCTGCTCGGAGATCCTCGCCACCGCAGGTTTCAACGAGCCGTTCTACAGCCTGCGCAACCGCCACTTCACCAGCGCTTCGCGGGAGCTGAACATCGAGCACGGCGTGCCGGCGCTGTCGCTGTGCCACGACCTGAGCGGACACACACTGCTGCGCGGTTTCCACATCGACGCGGCACTGGTGCGCACGCCGTTTTCCGAATTGCTGTCGCGGGCAAGGCTGCTGTTCATCGCCGCCCATGCGTCACGTTTTGCCGAAGCAGTGATCACTGAAATCGTCGGCTACAGCGACGAGCAAGGCCATTCACCGTTCTGGGATGCGCTGGGCAAACATTTCTTCGACCTGCCCTACGTCGAGGCCGAGCGACTGTGCGGCTTGCAGAGCCGTACGTTTCTCGCCGAACTGATGCCGCAATATCCGATCTACGTGCCGATGCTGCCGCAGGCGGCGCAGGACTGCATCGGCCGCATCCACCCGGACGGCCAGGAAGCTTTCGACATCCTCGAGCGCGAGGGTTTTGAAACCAACAGCTACATCGATCTGTTCGATGCCGGCCCGACCTTATATGCACGCACCGCCAATATTCGTTCGATCGCCCTTAGCCAGACAGCCAAGGTTCAGGAGGAACCCCTGATCGATGCTCGCGGTCGCTATCTGGTGAGCAACGATGCTCTGCATGGTTTTCGGGCCGTGGTCGCCGAGCTGGATTATCAGCCCGGTCAGCCCCTGGCGCTTGACCCGGCCCTGTGCGCGGCGCTCAACGTCCGCGCTGGCGGCACGATCCGGGTAATTGCCCTGTGAACCGCGCCCCTACCCAACGACAGTGCCCGAACTGGCGCGCAAAAGGAGTTGCAGCATGATTGTCCGTCCGGTCCAAGTCAGCGACCTGCCAGCGTTGATGACGCTGGTGCAACAGGCCGGGCCGGGGTTCACCACCCTGCCCGCCAATGAAGATCGCCTGGCCCACCGGGTACGCTGGGCGCAACGGGCGTTCGCCGAACAGGTCGAGCGGGCCGATGCCGATTATCTGTTCGTGCTTGAAGACGACGAGCAGCGAGTGGTCGGGGTCAGCGCCCTGGCCGGCGCCGTCGGCTTGCGCGAGCCCTGGTACAACTACCGGGTCGGGCTGACCGTCAGTTCGGCACCGGATCTTGGCATCCAGCGGCAGATCCCGACCCTGTTTCTCAACAATGAACTGACCGGCCAATCGGAACTGTGCTCGCTGTTCCTGCGCCACGATCAGCGCCACGGCAGCAATGGACGTCTGCTGTCGCTGGGGCGTTTGCTGTTTGTCGCTGAGTTCCCGCACCTGTTCGGCGAAAAGATGATTGCCGAACTGCGTGGCAGCGCCGACGAACAAGGCTGTTCGCCGTTCTGGGACAGTCTGGGCCGACACTTCTTCCAGATGGATTTCAGTCACGCCGACCACTTGTCCGGGCTGGGCAACAAGGCGTTCATCGCCGAACTGATGCCACGCCAGCCGCTGTACACCTGCCTGCTCACCGAACAGGCCCAGGCCGTGATCGGCCAGGCCCACCCCAACACCGAGCCGGCACTGAAGATTCTCCAGGCCGAGGGTTTCGCCCATAAGGGCTACATCGACATTTTTGACGGCGGCCCGGTCATCGAGGCGCCGATCCGCAGCATCCGCACGGTGCGCGACAGCCTGGAACTGACCCTGAGCATTGGCACGCCGGACGATCAGGCGCCGCTGTGGCTGATCCACAACCGACGCCTGGAAAACTGCCGCATTACCGTCGCGGCGGGACGCCGGGTAGGCAGCAGTCTGGTGATCGACCGTCTCACTGCCAAACGCCTGCAATTGCAACCGGGTAATTCGGTGCGGGCGGTGCCGTTACCCAATCAACAGCAGCAGGCGGTGGCGGCCTGAGCGCCTCTGCCTGCAGCAAGAAAGCCTGAACAGGTTTTTCCTGGTTAACGTCCTCGTTAATTCGTCATGATTCTTGACCCATTCGCGTGATAGCCTTTTCACCTTCGGCGTTGACACCTTTGCTCAAGCCTTTCCATTCCTTTGTATTGGTGGAACTCGTATGACCAGGCTTTCTCATCAAGATTTGCGCCGTAACTTCCGTCAGCTGCTGGCTTCCGACACCTGCTATCACACAGCCTCGGTGTTCGATCCGATGTCCGCCCGCATTGCCGCTGACCTGGGTTTTGAAGTTGGGATTCTCGGCGGCTCGGTCGCCTCGTTGCAGGTTCTGGGCGCTCCGGACTTTGCCCTGATCACCCTCAGCGAATTCGCTGAACAGGCCACCCGCATCGGCCGTGTCGCCCAATTGCCGGTGATCGCCGACGCCGACCACGGCTACGGCAACGCCCTGAACGTAATGCGCACCATCGTCGAACTGGAACGCGCCGGTGTCGCCGCGCTGACCATCGAAGATACCCTGCTGCCGGCCCAGTTCGGCCGTAAATCCACCGACCTGATCACCGTCGCCGAAGGCGTCGGCAAGATCCGCGCAGCACTGGAAGCCCGGGTCGATTCGGAAATGGCGATCATCGCGCGGACCAACGCCGGGATCCTGCCGAACCAGGAAATCATCAGCCGCACCAAGCAATACCAGGCCGCAGGCGCCGACGGTATCTGCATGGTTGGCATCCAGGACTTCGACCAACTCGAGCAAATCGCCGAACACCTGACCGTCCCGCTGATGCTGGTGACCTACGGCAACCCGGCGCTGCGCGACGACAAACGCCTGGCCGAACTGGGCGTGCGCGTCACCATCGACGGCCACGGTGCTTACTTCGCGGCGATCAAGGCGACTTACGACAGCCTGCGCGAACAGCGCCAGATCTTCACCCAGGCCTCGGACCTGAGCGCCACCGAACTGACCCACACCTACACCCAGCCTGAGGAATACATCCTCTGGGCCAAGGAATACATGAGCGTCAAAGAGTAACCTCGCACCACGCTACAAAGAGGCAGAGCGGCCCGACGCCATCACGAGTTCACTCGCATGGCGCCCGCCGCGAAACCGCTGCCTGCCGTTACCGTTTAGCCAACTCCATAATCATCCGCGACAACAGATAAATCCGCGGCGCCACGCTCTCCACCTCCGCGTATTCCTCCGGCGTATGAATGTTGCCGCCGACAATCCCGAACCCGTCCAGCGTCGGCGTCCCCACCCCGGCCGACAGGCTCGCATCCGCCGCCCCGCCACTACCTTCCTCGGTCAACTTGCGGCCAATTTCGCCGTAAATCCCTTGCGCCATCGCCATCAAGCGATCCGACTCCGGCGTCTGCGGCATTGGCGGCAAGCCGCGTTGCAATGAAGTCTTCACCTCGGTGTCAGGAATCAGCTTGTCCTGGGACACCCGCGCCAGATCCTTCTCGATCCGGTCGAACTCTTCCGGCACCGCTGCACGCACGTCAGCCTTGGCCGTGGCCTGATCCGGGATCACGTTGGTGCGGTCGCCAGCCTTGAGCACGGTGAAGTTGATGGTGGTTTTCTTGGCTTCGTCGCCGAGCTTGCCCAGTTGCAGGATCTGGTGCGCCGCTTCCATCGCCGCGTTGCGCCCCAGTTCCGGTGCGACGCCGGCGTGAGCGGCCTTGCCCTTGACCTCCACCAGCGCGGTGGCGCTGCCCTTGCGCCAAACCACCAGACCATCAGCCGGACGGCCCGGCTCGAGGTTGAGGGTGACGTCGTGCAGCTTGGCGGTTTTCTTGATCAGGTCGGTGGCGACGTCCGAGCCGGTTTCTTCGCTGGCATCGAGCAGGAAAGTGATTTGCGCGTAGTCCTTGAAGTCGAGGTTTTTGAGGATTTTCAGCGCATAGATGCCGGCGACGATCCCGCCCTTGTCGTCCATCACGCCCGGCCCGTAGGCGCGGCCGTCCTTGATGTGGAACGGTCGCTCGGCGGCGGAGCCTTCCTTGAACACCGTGTCCATGTGCGCCATCAGCAGTATTTTCGCCTTGCCGGTGCCTTTGAGCGTGGCGAGCACGTGGTTGGTTTTTTCTGGGGTGTTGGGCACCAGTTCGATGGTGGCGCCGAGCTTTTTCAGCTCATCGATGGCGATGTCGCTGACTTGCTTGAGCCCCGGTTCATAGCCGGAACCGGAGTCGATATTGACCAGGCGCTCGAGCAGTTTCAGGGCTTCGGGTTGGTATTGCTCGGCGTCGGCCAGCACCTGTTTGTGCGGTTCGGCAAAGACACAGGAGGCTGCAAAAGTGAGGGACAGGCCGGCCAGCAGAGAACGACGGAATTTGAACGTCATGAATCAATCCTTGTTTCGTGTCGGGTACTGAACCGTACCTGACATCCGCCCAAGGCTCTATCCCCGATGCGACACCCGATCTGTTCAAACCGAATCGAATACCTCGCGTCGCGGGTTGTTATCGCTGCAGCAAATCACCCGGTTACGTCCGCCGGCCTTGGCTTCATACAGTGCCTGATCGGCGTCATCGAGCCAGCGCGTCGCGTCGCCGTGAGCCGGGTCGAGCGCCGCCAGACCAATGCTCAGGCTGACTTTCAGCGCCGGATTCTGGTCATACACCAGAAAGGAAAAACGCTCACGCAACGCTTCCATCGCCTGCGCCGCATTGAACAGCGGCAAGTCCGGCAGGATCACGCAGAACTCGTCACCGCCGTATCGCCCCGCCACATCGGCCATGCGCAGGTTCTGCTTGAGCATCTTGCTCAACTGGCGCAGGACGATATCGCCGGCCACGTGGCCATAGGTGTCATTGATCGCCTTGAAGTGGTCGATGTCGATCAGCGCAATCGCGGCACCGGTCTGCTGACGCTTGCAGCGTTCGAACTGGATTTCCAGTTGATCCTTCCAGGCGCCGTGATTGAGCAGACCGGTGAGGCTGTCGGTGCGGCTCAGGGCCAGAAGTTCACGTTTATGCAAGCCGAGGGTGTAGGCCTGGCGAAAGCAGATCCAGCCCAGCGCCAGCGGATACAGCGTCAACAACGGCAGACAGGCATAAAGCTGTGCCGGTGTGGTCATCGGGACGAACGCCGGGGCAAACACCACCAGCCCGACACCCACGCCAAGCAACTGCGCCGCCGCCCCGGCCAGCAGAAAACGCAGGCCGCCGATGGCAACGTTGTTCATCGCCATCATCGAAATGGTCGTGGCGCTGGGCAAGGGATTGAAGTGCATGGCGGCGACCCAGAAGCCGCCGAGAAAGGCGTCGATCAACAGGTTGCGGTGTTCGGCGTGGTACGGAACCTTCGCCCGGCGGGCCCATTGATACGCAAGGTGCGGCCAGACCAGGCCGTTGAACAGCATCAGCGCCCAGACCCAGGCGGGGGGATCGAGCGGGTACATCGCGACGCTCACGCACAAAAGCCCCAGGACCAGCCCGAGGATTCGCGATGTATAGAGCCTCCTGGCCAGTGAAAGTCCCTTTCCTCCCGTTCTTCCCATAAGGGCCTCGACCACTCGACGGCACCGCGCAGACCGCAGACCGGATGTGCTGGGAGTCTATCAGGGCAACGTTAAATAGCCATCACCGGCCAGCGGGCCGAATACCCCGTCATCAGCACCACACGGCAGGCAAATGATTGGCTATACATGAAAGGGGGAAAATGGAAAAAAGACTCTAAGAAGGAGGCCCATGCAGACCTACCAAGTGTTGATTATCGGCAGCGGTTTTGGCGGCCAGTGCGCGGCGGTCAATCTGCTCAAGGCGGGTATCGACGACTTTCGCTTGCTGGAACGCCGCGACTTTTTCGGTGGCACCTGGTGCCAGAACACCTACCCCGGCGCAGCGGTGGATGTGCCGTCGCCGCTGTATTCCTTGTCATTTGCGCCTTATCGCTGGACGCAGATGTTCGCCGAACAGGCCGAACTGCACCGCTACACCGACCATGTAATCGAACGCTTCGGCCTGCGCGACCGGGTGGAACTGAAGGCCAACGTCGAGCGCGTCGAATGGGACGACACCGAAAAACGCTGGGCCGTACACACTGGCACCAAAGGCATTTTTTATGCGCAGTTCCTGATCAATGCCACCGGGCCGTTGAGCCAACCGGTTATCCCACACTTCCCCGGTCAGGATCGCTTTCAGGGCAAGACTTTTCACACAAACCATTGGGATCACAGTTACGACTATCACGGTAAACGGGTAGCGATTGTCGGCAGCGGTGCCAGTGCGGCTCAGGTGATTCCGGCGATTGCACCGAAGGTCGCCCATTTGCATGTGTTTCAGCGCACCGCGCACTGGGTGCTGCCCCGGGCCGACCGTACATTCGGGCGGTTCCAGCGCTGGTTGCTGGGTCTGAAACCGGCCTACAAACTGCTGCGCTGGATGATCTATTGGCAATTCGAAACCCGGGTCATCGCCTTCAAATACTCGAAACCGGCGATTCACATGGTGCAGCGACACGCCCTGAAGTTTCTCAAACACCAGGTGGCTGACCCCGAGTTGCGGAAAAAACTCACACCGGACTTCACCATCGGCTGCAAACGGGTATTGGTCTCCAGCACCTACTATCCGGCGCTGACCCGGCCCAACGTCACGTTGCACAGCCGCGAACAGGGCATCGCCAGCCTCGACGAAACCGGGATCGTTACCACGGGCGGCCAGCACATCGACGTCGATCTGATCGTCTGGTCGACCGGTTACGACGCCACCGACGGCGTGATTTCCTACCCGGTCAGCGGAAAAAACGCCGTGCAACTGCGCGACGTGTGGGCGCAATACCCGCGCGCCTACCTCGGCACCAGCCTGCCGGACTTTCCCAACCTGTTTATCGTCACCGGGCCGAACACCGGCATCGGGCATACGTCGGCGCTGTTCATCATCGAATCGCAGATGAACTACATCCTCGACTGCATCCGCACGGTGCAGGCCAAAGGTCTGCGCAGCATCGAAGTTCGCCGCGAAGCAGAACGTACCTACACTCAGATGATTCACCGGGAAATGGAGCGCACGGTCTGGAAAACCGGCGGCTGCCACAGTTGGTATCAAAGCAGGAGCGGTCACGTGATCGCGATGTTCCCCGGCTTCAGTTTCAGCTACCACCGGTTGACCCGGGCGCTGAAACCGGCCGACCACATTCTGTCTTGAACAAGGAAGACCCACGATGCTTTTGCTGTTTGTCGCCCTCGCGGTTTTCGTGGCCTGGAGCTGGTTGAGTTACCCGGCGGTCGGCCACTGGCTCTACGATCTGAGCGCGGCCCTTGAGGCCAGGCTGTACCGGTTGCACAAGATCGAAGTGCCGATCGCCGAAATGACCGTGTCGACCTGGCAAGGCGGGCCTTACGAAGCGTCGAGCAGCATCTTGATGCTGCACGGCTACAGCGCCGAAAAGAACCTGTGGCTGCGCTTCGCCAGGCATTTTGTCGGGCAGTATCGGGTGATCATCCCGGACCTGGCCGGCCACGGTGAAACCGGCTTCAAGGCCGGCGGTGGCTACGATATTCCGGTGCAGGCCAAGCGCATGATCCAGTTGCTCGACGTCTGCGGCGTCGAGAAAGTCCACGTGATCGGCAACTCCATGGGCGGCTACATCGCCGCGTGGCTGGCGGCGACCTACCCGGATCGCATCGCTTCGGTAGCGCTGATCGACCCGGCGGGCGTCACTGCGCCCGAGCCCAGCGACATGGAGCGCCACCTGGCCCGTGGGCACAATCCGTTCCTGATCAATTCCCGGGAAGAATTCCGACGCTTCTATGCCATGACCATGGCCTCGCCACCGTGGGTGCCCGGCCTGGTGCTGGACGCCATCGCCCAGCGTTACGAACAATGCCGCGACGAACTGGAAGAGATCTTCCGGGATTTTCGCGCCAGCCCGCCGATGGAGCCGAAACTGCCGGACATCAAATGCCCGGCGCTGTTGCTCTGGGGCCGCAAGGACCGGTTGATCGACGTCAGCAGCGTGCCGGTGTGGAGCAAAGGCATCAGCAATCTGCGGGTCGATGTCTGGGATGGCGTCGGCCATATGCCGATGGTCGAGCAACCGTCGAACACGGCACGTCTGTATCGGGAGTTTCTGGGGGAGCATTCGCGTCAGGACAGGTAAACGGTCAGTCGTTGGCAGAATGAAGTCCGTAGGATTCTTCGTTTGCCCGCGTCAGCGAAGGCTGCGATCTTTTCCAACACCTTTTACGTGACCGTGCCAGGAATTTTTTTCATGACCGTGCAGCCTTTCGTCAGCCCCGACCTGATCCGCCAACGCTTCTCCAAAGCGATGTCCGACATGTACCGCGAAGAAGTGCCGCTGTACGGCGCGTTGATGGAGCTGGTGGAACAGACCAACCGCGACGTGCTGGCACGCGAGCCGCAGATCGCCAGCCAACTGCAAAGCACCGGTGAGATCGAACGGCTGGACATGGAGCGCCACGGCGCGATCCGCGTCGGCACCGCCGCCGAGCTCGCCACCCTCGCCCGTTTGTTCGCAGTGATGGGCATGCAACCGGTGGGCTATTACGACCTGACCCCTGCCGGGGTGCCGGTGCACTCCACGGCGTTTCGCGCGGTGCATGAAAATGCGCTGCAGGTCAGCCCGTTTCGGGTGTTCACTTCGTTGTTGCGACTGGAATTGATTGAAGACCCCGAGCTGCGGGCCTTCGCGCAATCGGTGCTGGATAAGCGTTCGATCTTTACGCCATCGGCGCTAAGGTTGATCGAACAGGCCGAAGCCGCTGGCGGGCTGACTGAATCCGAGGCCGGGGAATTTGTCCTGCAAGCGCTGGAGACTTTTCGCTGGCACCACAGCGCCACCGTCACCGCCGAGCAATACCAGACGCTCAGCGCCCAGCATCGCTTGATCGCCGATGTCGTCGCGTTCAAGGGCCCGCACATCAACCACTTGACCCCGCGCACGCTGGACATCGACATCGTCCAGGCACAGATGCCGCTGCATGGCATCACGCCCAAAGCGGTGATCGAAGGCCCGCCGCGCCGGCAGCATCCGATCCTGTTGCGTCAGACCAGTTTCAAGGCGCTGGACGAGCCGATCGCCTTCACCGACCAGACACAAACCCGCGGCAGCCACAGCGCCCGCTTCGGCGAAATCGAACAGCGTGGCGCAGCGCTGACCCCCAAGGGCCGTGCGTTATACGACCGACTGCTGAACGCGGCGCGCGATGAACTGGGCGATTTCCCCAACGAAGCCAACGCCTCACGTTACAACGCGCTGATGACCCAGCATTTCAGCGAATTCCCTGACAGCCTCGAGGGCATGCGCGAGCAGGAACTGGCGTACTTCCGTTATTTCCTGACAGACAAAGGGCTGGCGGCGGGTCGTCCCGCTGATGCCTCGCTGCAAGCATTGTTGCGCTACGGCTATGTGAAAGCCGAACCGCTGGTGTACGAAGATTTCCTGCCTGTGAGTGCGGCAGGGATTTTTCAGTCGAACCTGGGGGATGCAGCGCAGACGCACTATGGCGAACATTCCAACCGACAGGCGTTCGAGCTGGCCCTGGGGCGTTCGACCATTGATGAGTTGGGCCTGTATGCCGAAACCCAGCAACGCTCAATCGAGGAATGCCTCGCTGCAATTACCCGATCCGCGTAAAAAGCGGCGATTGGCCATACTGCGCAAGAAGTTGCGCACTTGTTTCGTAAAAATGCTCACCGATTCCGCTGGAGGCCATGTGTTTCAAGGCCTCCAGCCAAGTGCGCAAGAAGTTGCGCAGTACTGCGCAACTTCTTGCGC